>MGMS01000057.1 GCA_001796515.1 Chloroflexi bacterium RBG_13_51_36 | reverse complement strand
CGGAATCCTAGAGACGCCGGTGCCCGATACAATAATGACCGAAACATGATAAAATCGTGCCCGAAAGACTGACAGATGGCAAGCACCACTCAGACCAGCACAACCAGGCGGAGCCGTTTCTGGGAGATAGATCTCCTGCGCACCGTCACCATAGCAATGATGATAACCTACCACGTCCTATATCTGCTTGACTACTTCGGTATCCAATCCACCGGCGTACCCGGCCCGTATCACGGGTTATGGTGGTGGATTCCCGTAGTTATCGTCAGCCTTTTTACCTTCCTCGCCGGAGTATCGCTCACAATCACTTATTCCAGAGGGAAGGCGATGAGGGGGTTTATGCTCAGAGGCTTGAAGATATTCGGATGGGGCATGGCGATTACCCTGCTTACATGGATAATCGCCCCGCACGAATATGTCCGATTCGGCATACTCCATTTCTTTGGGGTTGCGTTCATACTCGCACCTTTCTTTGTAAGATTCCGCTACATCAATTTGATACTGGGTGCTGTTGTAATAGCAGCAGGCATTTACATTGGGGAACAAGGGATTCCTGTTAACTCCCCGTGGCTGCTCTGGCTGATGCCATACAGCTTTAGTACGATGGATTACTGGCCACTGTTGCCGTGTTTCGGCATTTTTCTTGTGGGGATGTTTTGCGGCACGATTCTCTACCCGAAGGGAAACAGAAGGTTCAGTATTCCTGACTTCAACAACAGGGTTGTCTCAGCATTGACTTTGCCGGGAAGACATCCGCTGGTGATATATCTTGCTCAGTGGCCGGCGCTTATCGGCATCCTCCTTCTCCTGTTCCCCGCCAATGTGCGCCCCTTTTTTCCATTTTAGGCAGAACGCCTGAACTGTACCCCTGGCCTAGTAAGTAAGAACGTCCATCAGTATGTCGATGCCGATGTGTATGATAAAACAGGGCAAGAACGACCTTGTTTTGTATGCTACATAGCCCAGGATAAAGGCCTCGGGTATTGTAACCAGCGTCTCCAAATCGGTCGCACCAAAATGAAGCAGCACAAAAGGAATGGCCTGCACGAAGATGGCATTTTTGCCTATCGATCTTTCCAGTCCAAAGAGCATATACCCGCGGAATATGAATTCCCAGGAAAACATGTATAGCGTCCGGCCGAGGATATACGGAGGCCAATTTATGGAGTGCTTGTGGTAGTAAGCGTAAACCTCGGGTATTTTACTGGCCCCATAGACAATGAGTAAAAAGATGGCAAGAGTTACTGTGGTCAGTATTATCGCCAGCTTCCAGCGGCCGATGCGCATACCATAGTCCCAGGGCTTATCCCGAAAGAGTAGGAAGCCCGCCGCCAGCGGGATAAACAGGTAATAGATCATATTCGATAGAGGGAAAACGACATCTATGGGATGGTAACGGTCCAGAACTAATACCAGCGTGGATATGGTGACCACCGCAATGAAGTTCAGGTCATAGCCCCACAACGTCCTGTTTCTGATGTTCTTGATATCTTCGATATACTTTTGCATTGCGATCGCGACGGATTACGCCCGCTTATTAGTCTTAGTCCCGAAGTTCTTTCTAACTGCAGCAGTATACCACAAACGATTGTTTCGACAATCCGCTCAAGCAACATCCATGCCGCGTTAGTAGCTGGCATTCGCAACGGAACAGGGAACCGCCACGACACTTCAGCAATTGGCGAAAAAGACCATCATTGCGTAGATGCCAACATGTATAACAAAGCAAGGCAAAAACGACCTTGTTCGATATGCCACGTAACCAAAAACAAAGCCGCCGGGGATGCAAGCCAGCGTCTCCAAAAAGGGCTTGCCAAAATGAAGCAACACAAAGGGAATGGTCTGCACGAAGATGGCACTTTTTCCTATCGATTTTTCCAGACCAAACAGCATATATCCGCGGAACAAAAATTCCCAGGCAAACATGAATAGGGCGTTGTCGAGCAGCAACTCAGGCCAGTCTATAGCATACCTGTAGTAATAAGAGCGAAAGTCAGGCATTTTACCGACCCCGTAAAGAATCAGTGCCATGGCAGCAAGGCAGACTGCGGCTAGAATTATCGCCGGTTTCCAGCGGCCAATGCGGATGCCATAATCCCCGGGCTTATCCCGAAAAAGCAGCCAGCCCGCCGCCAGGGGAACCAACAGGTAGTAGAAAAGCTGCGTTGCCGAGGGAAAATCGATGTTTAAGGGATGGTAACGTTGCAGGACCAATACCAGTGTGGATATGCCAATCACGGCAACAAGGTTCAGGTCGTAGTCTCCCAGTCTCCTGTTCCTGATGTAGGTTTTCATCTCAGTTGCCGGGGATCAGGCCTTCCTGTCAATGCGCTACTCCGAAGTGCTTTCCAACGGTATTAGTGTACCATAGGGAACCAATCAGCTTGGTCACTCAAGCGGCGACCATGCAGCGTCAGTGGTTGACATTCGAAGCTGTAATCTGCTACAATATATCTTTTGGAGCTATTCAACTCGCAACATTGTCGCAATGTCCCTTCTGTGATGAACAAATGCCATCTGTACCAATCTGTAGGGTGCCGTAACATCAAGGCTCCTGAAAACCTGTCAGCATTAGCCTATAGTCAATAATTATTAGTCTTTGTAGATACATGCGGCAAAGGAGGTGAGGGTTATTGGGTGAACATGATTCTATGGGTTTTATCAGGACTTCTCATGTAAGAAGAATCTAAAAGGGAGGGGGAAAAGAATGGCTTTAAAGAGATATTGCACCATTGCTCTCGTGGCAATTATGGTGATGGCGCTGTCCGTGGAGGGAGCTATTGTCGTCGCTCAAGAGTCCTCACCTGAGTACACATCCGGGCTTCACACGGGCTGGATGATGGAGCTCGGTGGCGACAACATCTCGTATAACCGCACATTTGAATACTATGTCCCGTCCAGTTATACCGGTTCAGAAGCTGTTCCACTGTTGTTTTCGTTTCACGGCCTGGGCAGCAGCGGAGATGAGCAAAGAGATCTAACCAGATTTGATCAACTTGCCGAACAAGAAGGGTTTATTGCCGTGTTTCCCGATGCCACAGATTTAACAGGGTACGAATGCGCAGGGAATTTCACTTTGCCACCGCTCGGGGGCGCAGAAATCCAATGGAATCTGGGTGGAGAGTCACTGCAGTACTGCGCAGGTATTGATGATGTAGGATTTGTTTCGGACATGGTTAGCTGGTTTGAAACTAACTATGAAATCGATGCAAGCCAAATCTACTCCACTGGGATGTCCGACGGGGCCCTGTTTTCGTACCTGCTGGCCTTTAACCTGACGGGCACGTTTGCAGCCATCGCACCGGTTTGCGGACCGATGCCATGGGGTTTTGACACCCCCGCTACCTCTCCCATAACCGTAATTCTGGAGATGGGCACGGCCGACCCAATCCTTTCCTATTATGGTTATGGCGGCCTGGGAGGCAATGTGACCTACTCTGTCGATGAGACTATCGCTTACTGGTGCGGGGTCGACGGTATAAGCGCCGCCCCGGTGGAAACCGTATGGGGGAGCACTCTCACAGACCTGACCGAAGTTCATCGCTATGTCTACAGCGGAGGAACGGACGGGACCCAGGTGATATTGTTCAAGGTCGATGGGGGCGGACATACCTGGCCCGGCGGACCCCAGTATGCATCCGAGATGGCAATTGGCAAAGTCACCACACACATTGACGGCAGTGCACAAGTATGGAGGTATCTACCACCGCAAAAGTATTACCTGACAATACGCAAATCCCTCGGCGGCTCGGTAGCCACTCCCGGCCACTCGACATTCGCCAATATCATGAGCGACGGAGCTACTATGTTCTTCTATCCCGGCAGCGGCGCCACCGTGGTCGACCTTGTGGCCACGCCAAAGACTGGCTACGAGTTTGTTAACTGGACTGGCGACGTGAGTACTATCGCCGATGTCAATGCCGCCGAAACCACCATCACTGTTAACCCGGACGTAACCCCTCAAGATTACGAAATCAAAGCCAATTTCCAACTTGAGTCAACGGAGCCTCCAGCCGGCGGGTGCTTCATCGCCACCGCGGCCTATGGAACTTCTACCGCCGAGCAGATGGATGTGTTGCGAGAGTTCCGCGATGTCGTGCTCCTGAACAGCACCGTGGGCGCTCGACTAGTCGACCTCTATTATCAGATCAGCCCCCCTATCGCAGAATTTATATCAGAACATGGCGTCGTAAGAACCCTGGTCAGGGAGCTCCTGATTGACCCCATCGTCTGGCTGGTTGAAGCTACAGGAAGCATATGGCAGAACTAGGGTGATATGGTGTGCCGAGCACCGGCACAGGGGTGAGACACCGACCCTGCAAGACAGCATACTTGTAATGCTCAGAGCCGGCCGCGTTAGACACGGCCGGCTCTTTCTATTCTCGTTGTTACCCGATGCTGACCAGTTTATCAACTCTGATGATTGGCGACGAGATTGCTGAGGGCCTTTCAAGTGCACGCTAGGACAGAAGGCAGGAGCTTCGTGGATTAGGCAACAACATCAATTCCTGCGGCGTTGACCAGGGCAGAGAGATGCACGATGTGCTCCACCACTCAAGGCGATGACTCTGAAGGGGTTTGTATTACATGGCTAGGAAACAAGGGTATAATAGGGAGGGAGGAGGCGAGCACAGTCATGAAAAACAGCGAGGTGGCCAAGGTATTTCAGGATATTGCCGACCTTCTCGAGCTTAAAGGAGAGAATGCCTTCAAGATTCGCGCCTATCAGAAGGCAGCCCGGGCCATTGAGCATTACCCCAGAGAACTGGAGGCCATGATTAACGAGGGAGAGGACTTGCACAGTATTTCAGGCGTGGGTGAAGCGATAGCCAAGAAGACCACCGAGCTTATGACAACCGGCCGACTGGGTTATTACGAAAATCTGAAGGCGGAGTTTCCCCAGGGTATAACCAATCTCCTGGCTATACCCGGGATCGGCCCCAAGACGGCTAGCAAGCTTTCCAACGAACTGGGGATAAGCTCGGTAGATGAACTGGAGCGGGCAATCAACGACGGGCGGGTAGCTCAGCTCTTCGGCCTGGGCGAAAAGACTGCCGATAATATCCTGCACCAAATCCAGGCATTGCGCCGCAAGGACCAGCGCATCCCCATCGGCGAAGCTTTGCCCGTCGTCGAGGAGATTATAGCCGCCCTCCACACTATCCCCGGCGTCAAGAATCTCACTCCAGCGGGCAGCCTACGACGCTTTCAAGAGACAGTGGGTGACATTGACTTGATGGGCACTGCCGACGCTCCCAAGGAGGCTATAGATGCTTTCGTCGCCTTGCCTCAAGTAAGGCAGGTGCTGGCCCAGGGGTCAACCAAAGCCAGCGTTATTGTCAGCGGCGGCTTACAGGTTGACTTGAGGATGGTGGAACACGACTCCTTCGGTTCTTTGCTTCAGTATTTTACCGGTAATAAACAGCACAACATCTCCCTGAGAGAAAAATGGCGTAAGCAGGAGCTGAAGCTGAGTGAATATGGGATAACTGTCGTAGCCACAGGCAAGCTGGAAAAATATGCCACGGAGGAGGAATTCTATCACCGGTTGGGGATGCAGTACATCCCGCCAGAGATCAGAGAGGCACAGGGCGAAATAGAAAAAGCTGAGAGGGGAGCTATACCCAAGCTCGTGGAGCTATCCGATATAAAGGGAGACCTTCATACTCATACTGAATGGAGCGATGGACATGATTCCATCGAAGAACTGGCCCTCGCTGCCCAAGCTATGGGTTATGAATATATCGCAATCACAGAGCATTCGGTAGGACGCGCTATTGCTCACGGCCTTGATGTGGACAGGCTGAGGGAACAAGTTGCTGAAACCAAAGCTCTCAACGCCCGTTTAAGCGGGATCCGCCTGCTCACGGGCATCGAGGTTGACATTCGGGCGGACGGCAGCCTAGACCTGCCACACGAAATTTTGTCTGAGCTGGACATGGTGACCGCTGCTGTGCACTCCGCCATGAACCAGAGTGAAGAGAAGATGACCCGAAGGGTAATAAAAGCCCTGGAAAATCCCGATGTTGATATGATTGCCCACCCCACCTGCCGCCTCATAGGAGAGCGTGAGCCCGTGTCCATGGACCTGGAAGCCGTCTTTCAGGCAGCAGCTAAATACAATAAGATCATGGAGATTAGCGCCATGCCCGACCGCCTCGATTTAAAGGATATTCATGCTTTTCGTGCCCGAGAATTAGGAGTGAAGCTCGCCATCGGGACTGACGCCCATAGCATTGCCCATCTGGGCCTCATGCGATTCGGGATTGGCGTCGCCCGGCGGGCGTGGTGTGAGCCGCAGCATATACTAAATACCTTGCCCTTGGCGAAATTGCTGGATTCCCTAAATAGGAGCAGGTGATCAGCACTGCAGCCATTCCTGGCTTGGACGGCACTTTGTCGCTGGAATGCCGGAGAAACACTGGAGACTTGACAGGCTATCAGATAGCTACAAACGAAGGAGGTTCATAATGGCGAAACAGGGAGTACTCTACACCAAGGAGGATGCCATCGGCATAATAACGCTCAACCGTCCGGAGAAGCTGAATGCCCTGACACACGACATGCTCCACAGCCTTAATTCCATCATCGAAGACGTTAAGCAGGATGACAAGGTGAGAGCCGTCATACTAACGGGAGTCGGTCGTACCTTCTCTGCAGGGACCGATATCTCAGGCGCAGTGCCCCAGGCAGTGGAGATAGAGATAAACCTTATGAAAGAGAGGATTTCCACAGAGTTCCGCCAGTCAATGTGGTTCTTCAACAGTATTCCCAAGCCGGTGATTTGCGCCATCAATGGGGCCGCCGTAGGCATCGCAGCCGAATTTACACTGCACTGCGATGTCAGGATTGCCGCGGAAAGCGCCAGATGGGGAGAGGTGTTCGTCCTGAGGGGCATGACCCCGGACACCGGCGCAGGAACCTACCTTCTACCTCGCATCGTGGGGCTAGCCAAAGCATGCGAACTGGTATTCTCGGGGGACATCATCGACGCCCAGGAGATGTTGCGAATAGGACTGGTAAGCAAAGTCGTGCCTGATGCACAATTGATGTCAGCAGCCAGAACAATGGCCAAGAAGCTGACCAGGGGTGCCCCTCTAGCGGTCCAGATGGCTAAACAGCTGATGTATAGGGGCCTCGAGCAAACGATGGAAGCGCACCAGGAGGCTGCGCGCTACTGTTTCCAGTTGAGCTGCAGGACAGAAGATGTCCAGGAAGGCATCGTATCCTTTTTCGAAAAAAGGGAGCCTCGCTGGAAGGGCAAATAGCCTACCCCCTTCTGCACCGAAACAGAGGAGTGTCTTGAAGGGCGGCGGGCTTTTGTGGAGAAAAGAGAGCCTGTCTTTAAGGGACAACAAGAACACTCGTGCCGCATGAATGCACTGGATTGATCGCCTACATGCTATAATAATGACAATTATCACAAGGAGGAAATACGATGTTCAAGACACGCATAACCGAGCTTTTGGGTATCAAGTATCCTATTACCCAGGGCGGAATGATGTGGCTTTCCCGGGCGGAGCTGGTAGCTGCAGTATCCAA
>MGMS01000056.1 GCA_001796515.1 Chloroflexi bacterium RBG_13_51_36 | reverse complement strand
GAAGAGAAAACCTGGAAAACGTTTATCAACACTTCCCGATACTGGAAACAAGGAAGAAACAAACGGCTAAAACGCTCAGTGGGGGAGAGCAGCAGATGTTGGTAATAGGGCGGGGCTTGATGGCGGACCCTAAGCTTATGCTGCTGGATGAGATGTCTCTCGGCCTTGCCCCTATTATTATTACCAGTCTCTACAAAGCGTTACAGGAAATCAGAGAGAGGGGCATTACCATACTCTTTGTGGAACAGAATGTGAAACGAAGCCTGCAGGAAGCTGACCGGGCCTATATTCTGGAAGCGGGGCGTGTTACCCTGGGCGGCACTGCGGGAGAACTCCGGGAGGACGAGGGGGTTAAGAAGGCATACTTCGGCGTATGAAATGGGCACGATAATGCGCCACGGTTCCAACAGCTACCATGGAGAGCATCCAGATAAGGTGTCGCACATACCTATTGCCGGCCCGGCCCATCTTGGGATGTTCCTGCGCATGCAGCTACCCAGCTTCTTACTCTCCTGCATGGTAGTCAATGGTTAGGTACGACAGGCGGAAATAAACTCTGCGATTTGCTGCTCCGTACGCAACTTAGCCACGTCGTAGTAATCATAGTGAATCAGTTCGTCCCTAGCTCTAACCAATTTCGGTGGTGGCACCATATCAGGATGGCCCACTGCCATCATATGGTATATCTCCAATTCTTTTGGTATGTGCAAAAGAATCTTGATAAGGGTTTGAACATAGGGCGAGGCAACCGCAGACACCCACTGCACACCTAGTCCCAAGCTGGTAGCTGCCAGATTCATATAGCCAAATGCACTCGCCAAACTTGACGTGAAGATTGAATCGCCCTGCACCAGAACGACATCCTTCGGGTAGGCCTCCTTCGTCCTAAGATCACCACACAGGATTATGAAAACAGGAGCGTTGCCAAAACCAGGTGTTTCTGTGATGGGTTTGGCATATTTAGGAAATCTCAACTCCGGCCCTCTAGTAAGTTCCATTTTGTGTGTGATAGCATACTGGCCTTTAACCAACTCCGTGATCCGATCCTTTAGTTCCTTTTTCCTAACGACAATGAATTCCCAGGGTTGCGAGTTACCACCCGAGGGAGCGAGTCGAGCCACTTCTATGATTCTGTCGATATATTCATCGGACACAGGATCAGATTTGAATTTGCGAATGCTCCTCCTCTTTCTGGCAAGTTCGAGGAAATCATCATAATTCATAAATACCCCCTTTTCTGTTCTCAGTAGTTCAACCTTAAGCTTCAGGTAATCTCGCCCAGAGCATGGAATAATGTCGTGCCCAACGCCGGGAATCATTGGTGAGCTCGAAGCTATCAAACTGTATCAGCCCATGCTGTTTACTCCCTAGAAACAACACCAATTACGTCTATCTCGACCAAGAATTCAGGTCTTGCCAGACTGGCGACTTGCATGAAGGTACTGGCCGGCGGGCTATCGACCAGAAACGGGGCGTATTCTTGATAATACTCTAGTTCTGTCTTTCGCCTGCGAGGATAATCCTCTAGATTCTTAAGGAGCATGAGTGTCTTGACAATGTTATTCATGGAACTTCCTGCCTCCTCCATAGCCATCCTGACCTTGTCTAGGGCTATCACCATCTGCTCTTCAAAAACGCCGGTCTCTGTCTTTAGAGTCTCCGGGTTCATGCCTTGACAGCCAGATACAAAGATCAGATTGCCGACCACGACAGACCTGGAGAACTTGGGTGCTTCGGGAGCTACGTGAGGATAGGCCAGCTTCTTGCCACCCCAATACTCCGGATAGTGTCTCACTTCTCGGTTCACTTTCATCACCTCCTGTTTATGAATGAACTCAGTTAGTTTCTAAATTATAGTCGTCGCCAGCCCAGTGTCAAGGAGAGTTGTTAGGACCTATCACATCAGGCGAGCGCAGGTGATTGACAAGTTTGACCCGAGTCCACTACACTCTACTACAGAGAGCCGATCGACGGTCCAATACAGTTCGCCTGGAGTGTCAACCTTCTGCATTGTATTGGCCGAAATTCAGGACGAGTGATGGAGGGAAAGATGGTAGAAAGAAAGCAATCTAGAAGACGACCCAAAGAGAAAGGCAGTGTGCTGAATGTTGCTGGCAAAACGCTCATCAGGGATATCAGCTTTTGCGGCGTACCTGAGAATGGTTCCAACGCTTCGATGGTGGACGTCAAGGATGGCAAAATCATACGTATCCGCCCGATGCACTACGATTGGAAGTATGATCCCAAGGATATGAACCCCTGGAAGATGGAATCGAGGGGCAAGATTTTTGAACCCAGCATGAAGACCCTGCTGCCGCCGTACTCGATTGCTTATAAGAACCGTGTCTATTCGCCGGCACGTATCCTCTACCCTATGATGCGTGTCGATTTCGATCCCAACGGCAACCGCAATCCGCAAAACCGCGGCACAAGCAAGTATAAGCGCATTTCCTGGGACAAGGCTCTTGACATCATTGTCAGCGAGATGAATCGCATCAAGGAGAAGTACGGGCCCACTGCTCTTCTTTATGAGAGCGACCAGCACGGAGAGAATAAGGTTGTGCAGGCCTGCCATGGCGCCGGCCGCAGGCTGCTCCGCCTGTGGGGTGGTTTCACACAACAGAACCGCCAGCCAGACAGCTGGGAAGGCTGGTGGTGGGGGAGTAAGCACTTCTGGGGCTGTGAGCCGGTCGGCCAGGGACAGCAGAGCAACCTGCTCTACGATATCGCCAAGAACGCTGAACTGCTCCTTTTCTGGGGCTGCGACCAAGAGACTACGCCATGGGGCTGGCAGGGCCAATTGCCGAGCCGATTGAGCTACTGGTGGACGGAAATCGGCATAAAGCAGATTTACGTGTGCCCTGACCTTAACTATGCCGCCGCCGTGCACGCCGACCGATGGATACCGATCCTACCAAACACCGATGCGGCGATGTATCTGGCAATTACTTATCACTGGTTCAAGAACGGGACTTACGATAAAGAATATCTCAAGACTCACGCCGTTGGCGTCGAGAAGTACGAGGCCTATGTCATGGGCGAAGAAGACGGAGTGCCCAAGACGCCCGAGTGGGCGGCGCCTATCACCGGTGTGCCGTCTCGCGTAATCAAAGCACTGGCCGAGGAGTGGGCGAGCAAACGCACTACCGTGGTCATCGGCAATGGTGGCCCTGGCATTCGGGGTCCCTACGCTACGGAGGCAGCCCGCCTGCAGAATATTTGTCTGGCCATGCAAGGGCTTGGCAAGCCGGGCGTTAACCAGGCCAAGATGATAGAGTGGGGACTTTTTGACAAGCCGGATCAGTATGCACAACCCAAATCCCTACGTGTACCCAACCTGCGCAAGGCTTACAGGGGCGGCCATCCGGATGAGACCAATCACCCCTCATTTATCCCGAAGACCTATATACCGAAGGCTATTCTCGAAGGTCAGTGCGATTGGTATGGCGTCGAATCGGAGACAGCCCCCCGCCAAGACCAGTTTGTGCACTACAAGTACCCGGCCGACGGTTGCTCCAAGATCCACATGGTCTGGACCGACTCACCGTCGTGGATCACAAGCTGGAACTGCGGCAACGACTACATCCGGGCCATGCGTCATCCCGATATCGAGTTCATGTTTGCCCAGCATATATGTCTGGAGAACGAGTGTTTGCTGGCCGATATCATCCTCCCCGTGAATACCAAGCTCGAAGAGGACGACATCGCCGTCGATATCTTTAGCGGGCAGTACAATCTGCTATTTCCGGAACATAAGTGCATAGACCCTCTCGGTGAATCGTACAGTGATTACGAGATCGTATGTAAACTTGCTGAGCGGCTGGGGTTGTTGGAAAAGTACACCGAGGGCAGGTCTGTTCCCGAGTGGATCAAATACGGCTGGGAAACTTCCCGCTGTGCCGACCTCATTAGCTGGGAGGAGATCAATAAGAAGGGATATTATGTAGTACCTACAGCCGATAATTGGGAGGATGTGCCGGCCGGCTTCTACGAATTCTATAAGGACCCGGAGAAGCATCCGCTTTCGACACCGACTGGTAAGCTCGAATTCGAGGCTACGGGCCTTCTCAAGCACTTCCCTGACGATCTGGAGCGGCCACCGGTGCCCAAGTGGATTGCCAAAGGCATCAGCCACGAGGAGACTATCGGCACCGAACGCTCCAAGAAGTACCCGCTGCTTGTGTGCTCCAACCACCCGCGCTGGGGCGTGCACTCAGAGCACAAGGATATGATTTGGCTACGTGAAATCGAGACCTGCAAGTTAAAGGGCCCTGATGGCTACCAGTATCACCCAGCTTGGCTGCACCCCTTGGAGGCAGAGAAGAGGGGCATTAAGCATGGGGACGTCATTTCAATCTATAACGACCGGGGGACAGTGTTGGCGGGTGCATATATAACCGAGCGCATCATGCTTGGCGTGGTGTATATAGATCACGGTGCGAAATGGGACCCAATTGCCGTTGGGGAGATCGACCGCGGTGGTGCCATCAACACCATTGTGCCCCGCAACACTACTTCGAAGAATGCAGTTGGTCATGCAGTCAGCGGCTTCCTGGCACAGGTCGAGAAAACCGATATAGAAGCACTCAAGCGGAATTATCCAGAAGCCTTTGAGCGTCCCTTTCACCCATGTGCAGGTCCCGATATAGAAGGTTGGATTGAAGGAGGTAAATAATGGGTAAGGCTCTGATTATCAACTACGACATCTGCAATGGTTGTTACAACTGTCAGATTGCTTGTAAGGACGAGCACGTAGGCAACGACTGGACTCCCTATGCCAAGCCTCAGCCCTTGACGGGGCACTTCTGGATGAAAGTTACTGACATGGTCAGAGGGACTGTCCCCAAGGTCAGGGTCACATATCTCCACGACCTATGTCAGCACTGTGATGAAGCGCCCTGCATCCCCGCCTGTACAGCACATGCGATATACAAGAGGGACGATGGCATAGTTATCATCGACCCCGAAAAATGCAGCGGCCACAGGAATTGCATCGATGCATGTCCTTATGGAGTGATTTATTTCAACTGGGGTCTTAACATAGCTCAGAAATGCACCATGTGTGCTCACCTCATGGATGCGGGATGGAAAGAACCCAGATGCGTGGACGCATGTCCGACGGGAGCACTCAAGTTCGGTGAGGAAGAGGATCTCAAGGACGAGATAAGCAAATCCGAGATACTACACCCCGAGTTCGAAGCCAAGCCGCGTGTATATTACATCGGCCTACCCAGGAGCTTCGTAGCTGGAGCCGTCTATTCCCCGGAAGAGGACGAATGTATACAGGACGCAGCTGCTACGTTGGCGGACTCCGACACCGGTGAGGAATTCACCGTCAAGACTGACAACTACGGGGACTTCTGGTTTGAAGATATGAAGCTTAACCATAGTTATTCCCTGAGGATAGAGAAGGACGAATACGATCCACAGGAGATACACGACATACGCACAGCAAAGGACGTGAACGTCGGGGACATAAAGCTTTACAGAAAAGTGAAGGCTCGAAAATCTTGACTCGAAAGCGCGCTGTCCGTGTTCCACCCGGCCTGTGGAAGACGATACGTACCGGTTGCTCTATGGAACAGGACCTGAATACCGTCTGCAGTCTTGCCTTCGGGTCGCCACTCCCGTAGCGAAAACAAACGGCAGTCTCACGGTCTCTTGGTTAGGTTTACAACTCCCAGATACTTGTCGGTTTTCAGGTCAACATGGATCGTCTTCGCTGCATATCCCTTGCATTTAAGCTTGACGGAGTACGTTCCCGCGCCGAGGCCATCAAATTCGAAATCTCCGAAGTTGTTTGTTGAGGTTTCCGTCGATTTGCCTGTAGACTGCTCTGTCAGGGTTACCGACACTCCCTCAGCACATTCATCCAGGTCACCATATACAACGGAGCCAGCAATGAAAAGCTTCGGCACGCCCAGGTAGTGCACTCTTAGCTTGGCTTTGCGTTCAAGGTTGAGGCCTTCAGTTTTCCCGGAAGCCACGATCTTAGAAACGTCACTCTTAGGGTCCTCCAGGTCGCCAAAAATCAGAGCCTGACTGGGACATACCTGCACGCACTTGGGGATCCTCCCCTCCTCAAGCCTTTGCACGCAGAACGTGCACTTTTGCGGGAGCTGCTTTTCTTCGTTCCAGAATATTGCGTGATAGGGGCAGGCGTCCACTAATTGTCTTTGTCCGACTGCCTTCTTCGGGTCTATTATCACTATCCCATCGGGTCTTTTATATACCGCACCACTCTTGGCAGCCTTAACACAGGGCGCGTTATCGCACTGCATGCAAAGTACAGGTATATATGCGACCTTCACCCAGGGATATTTTCCGCGCTCCTTCTTGACGACGTCCATCCAGAATTGTCCATGCCTGGGCTGGGCCGCGGAATAGGGAGGATAATCGTTATCCCAGTACTCGTCTTTGCAGGCTATGAAACAGCTGTAGCAAGCATTGCACTTTGTAATATCGATTACCATACCCCATTTAGCCATGTTTATTCCCTCCTCTTCTCAATTTCAACCAGACAGGAATTCGGAGCCATGCCACAGGCATTCTTAGATATGAAACGATGAGGTGTCAGCAGGTTGATACATCCACCTCTATCTGGCGATTCGCCAGGCTCTCCTATTGGATCATATACAGCGCAGGACTCATACGAATGGACCATACCGTACGGAACACGCTCTGTAACCTGCGCTGCACATATGACAACTGCTCTGTCGTTGTAAACGTTGACCAAATCACCATCTCTTATGCCCCTTTTCTCGGCGTCTCTGGAATTTATCCGAATCACCCAGTAGTACCGTCCGTCTTCCTTCTTGACTCTGTGTTCCGGTATTTCATTTATCCAGCTGTCTTTACCATCATACATGGTGTGAAAACTATACCTCGGGTGAGGCGTAATGAGCTGAAGGGGGTATTTGGAGTAAAGCTCCTTTGTGTGATGCCCTTCCCAGGAAGGTATATACTTGGCCACGGGTGGCCTTTCCCAGTCATCGGGGTCGAATCGTTTGAGGCTTTCCGCTTCAAACTCTATTTTACCCGTCTGGGTAGCCAGGTTACCTTCCGCATCCGGTATGCTTGCTACCCCTCCACCCACAGGTCCCCAGTCTGGTGTATCGTTCTTTCGTCCCTCGGCAAACCACCTCAAACTTGGTGTCGACTTATAAGGTTTTGGCAGTGGGACAACAAAGTAGCCTTTCTTTTCAAACTCCTCCCACGAAATGTACTTTGGCAGGTCAGTTACCTGGAACAGCTTCTTGACCCAGTCCAGCTCTGTCAAGCCTCCCTCGGTGAATTTCTCGCAGAAGCCAAGCCTCTCAGCTACCGCAGCGAAGATGTCGTAATCTGCCTTAGATTCTCCCAGTGGTTCAATACATTTCTTCTGTAGCACTATTGTCCGATGGTTGACTGTATAGTGGCAATGAGGAATGTAGCCAGAGCAGTTGGCCCACTCGCCGATGTCCCACCTCTCAAAGTTGGTGCAAGCCGGAAGTATCAAGTCAGCAAGTTGCGCTTCACCTTCCATCCAGATTGACTGGTTAACTACAAACTCAAGCTTAGGACTCCGGTACATCCTGACCCACCTGTTTGTGTTGTTCATGGTGCCGATATAGGAACCGCCATACCGCCAGAACATCTTCACCTCAGAGAACCCATCTTCAGGATACCTGTATTTCTTGAGCTGATATTCAGGCGAAGTGCCACAAAAGCCCTTCCCTCGCCACTCCTGAGGCGGATTCAGAATGCATTCAGGAAGTAGAATCCTGGGGATATGCTGTCCCCCAGGATCATTCACTTCAGACCTTATCGGATGTTTTGTTATTCCTCGTGCGATCATTTGGAAGCCCGCGGCAGAGTTCAGTGCGTCAGCTGATATTCCCCCTTCAGCATATCCCGGGAAGAAGAAGTCAAAATTCTGGGGGGCACCGTAGTTTGTGGTCCATATGTTGCTCCCTGGCTTGCCCATCCCCTGCATGGCTGCCAGCATAACCATATACCTTGCCCATTCTGTCCCATAGGCCGTCCTGCAGGCTCCTCCTCCAAGTGCGCTCCCAGAGGCCAGCATAGTCTTACGCCTGGCCCACTCTCTCGCTAGTGCCCTAATATCTCGAGCTGGTACTCCTGTTTCTTTTTCAGCCCATTCACTCGTCTTGGCAAAACCATCTTCTTCACCAAGTATATAGTCTTTCCACTTCTCAAATCCGTGCGCATGTTCCTTAATATATTCCTTGTCGTATGTGCCTTCCGTAAGCCAGACATAGGCGATGGCCGCTGCCATCGCTGTGTCAGTTCCCGGCCTGGGAGCAAACCATTTGTCAGCAAAATTCACAGCCGTGGAATTATAATGCTGGTCTACAACAATCATTCTCACCCCCAGCTCCTTCAGCCAGGAACGCCACTGATTTGACTCCTGCCCTCCATAGATTCCGGAGGTGCTTTCAGGGTCGGAAGACCAGTAGATCACCATCTCGGCGTGTTTCAAGGCATCTTCCAGGAGATCGTATTGCGACGAAATGCCTAGTCTCCAGGCAAACCCCCACATATGCATTGCCCCCCAGTGCCACCCCTCCCAGCTATCCGGATTGTGGTCGACATACGTAGCGTTCAATATTCCCATGAATCTCAAGAGGCTGCTGTGCCTGTAACCTATGTTGCCCCAATTGTGATGTGAAGAAGGCGTGGTAAGAACTGCACCAGGCCCATAAGTCTTGTGGACACGCTCTATTTCTTTGGCCAGAATATCTAAGGCCTCGTCCCAGCTGATTCGCTTATAACCTGACGTACCCCTGTTCTCAGCTTTTCTATCTCCTTTCGGATTGAAATCAACTCTCTTAAGGGGATAAAGAAGCCTATCGGGGGAATATATCCTCGATCTCTCAGCCAAGGCATAATTTGCTACCATCGCCATTCTGGCAGGGGAAAACTTCCTTCCCCGCGCTTTTATGACCCAGGATTCAGCATCGTCGGGACTGAGCTCCAAGGGTTCAACGCGTGTTATTTTCCCGTTTTTCACGTGCACAAAAAGCGGGCCGCCGACGGTACAATTCGTGAAAACTTGTTCGTCTTTCGTAGAACGGGCCATATTCGTCCTCCTCTTTTTTCGTCTGACTTAGTCTATTCATTCTAATACGGTGGACTCAAAACAGTCAACGCCGTATTGACTGGAAATATCTATGTGATATACTTAAGTGCAAACGTAGGCAAGCTTACGAAAGGGGAGGTGAAGTATGCAGATACCAAACAAGCTCAAGACACCGTTGGAGTCAGGGGCCATTTTACGTGTGATCATTGGGATTCTGGTCATTGGTTCGGTCTGGGGGCTTGTGGAAGCTACCCTGGGCGGGGCTTTACACCTTATCCACTTCACCTACAAAGGGGCAATTACAGGGGGTGTCGGTATAGCACTCATGGCGACATTTGTCGCCATCTATCGGAGGCCCAGACTCGTATTCTGTATCGGAGTCATCGCCGCCCTGGTCAAGCCTCTGAGTGCCCTGATTTATGGTCAACCCGTCTTCTCTCCCTTCGTGGTCAATCCCGGCTCAGCAATCCTTCTGGAAGGGCTGGCTTTCACCCTGGTGGTCAGCCTGCTATTTAAACGTTTTCAAAGCAGTATCAAGACACGCATTGGCGCTGGTATTGTAGCGGGATACCTGAGCATCATCCTCTACGCCATCCTGGCATCAGCGGCGGGTATGGGTAAGTGGGCATCCTGGGGATTTGTTGAGAGCCTCAATTCGACGCTCACCGATGGCACAGCTCTGGCTATTGCAGGTACATGCCTGCTGCTTCTGGGACATCTGGTGGGTACAAAGCTCCGACCCAATTTCTGGCAATTCATGACTGTGAAGCCCAAGGCCTTCTATGCTAGCACCATAGCCATCACGGCCTTCTGCTGGATTGGCGCGGCGGTTGCCTTCGCGTCAGGGCTTTAGTGAGACTGCTCGTTGTAGGTGAACCAGGGTCAGGCAAGACCAGTTGGTGCAGGGAATACATCGACGAGCGGCGGAAGTGTGGTTCCATTGTCGGCGGAATCCTCTGTCCGGCGATTGAGCAGCAGGGGCAACGGATCGGCTCTAACGCACTTGATCTCCTTACTGGCCAAGAGGTTCCTTTTGCCCGGCTGCCACGCTATAGGTCTTTCAAGGGAGAAGAGAAGGTTGGTGACTATACCATCAGCAGAAAGGGGATATCGTTTGCCTGCGGTACTATCAAAGGGGCGGTTGACAGCAGATGTGACCTGGTGGTTATCGACGAGTTCGGCCCATTGGAACTCCGCGGCAAGGGGCTTATGCCCGCAGTCGAATTAGCTTTAGCATCAGCAGTGAATCTCCTACTAGTAGTAAGGAGTTCGCTAAAAGAAGCACTTCGGAGGCATTTCCCTCAGTATGAATTTGTGGTCGTCGCTGATTTGACGCAATCCCCTTCAAACGTGTCCGACCGCAGTTTGCAGAAGCGGTGAAGTAACCACCTAGCAGTCACGCACAAAAGGCTGCCGGGCTCAGAAATCAAAACAGAGCGGCAGGGACTTTTCTACGGGGTGTAAGTCCAGTGCCTCTAGTAGTTGACCTTGTCCTTCCCTTTGAGGCCAAGGATCGCTCTTGCTTCGTCAGGCGTAGCTATCTCACGGTCGAGCTCCCGAGCGATTCTGACCACCTTCTCCACTAGTTCGGCGTTGCTCTTGGCCAATACTCCTTTGCGGACAAAAATATTGTCTTCAAAGCCCACGCGGACATGCCCACCCATCATTATGGATAGCGTCGCCAGATGGAACTCGGCAGGATAGCCGGCGCCAATTACCGACCACTTGTAGTTCTGTGGCCCGAATAACCGGTCAGCTGTCTGTTTCATGAACATAATGTTTTCTAAATCAGCGCCGATCGCTCCCAGAATTCCAGTGACGAATTGCACCCAGATCGGGAATTGCACGAGTTTTCTCTTGATACAATACTGTATGTTGTACAGGTGCCCTACGTCGTATGCCTCATGTTCGGGTCTGGTGTCATTCTCAATCATGGTCTTACAGAAGTGCTCGATATCACCAAAGGTATTACGGAATATGAAATTTATGGTTCCGGCGGCAAAATCCTTCTCCCAGGGATACTTGTAGTCCGAGTCCTTATATCGCTCTGCAATCGGGTGAATTGAGAAGTTGATCGAGCCCATGTTGAATGTCGCCAGCTCCGGTTTGAGAGCCGGGACAACCCTTATCCTTTCCGCCGCCGTCATTTCCATGGTGCCACCCGTGGTTACGCAGACGACAACGCTGCTTTTTGACTTAATGAGACTGGCAATCTCCCGGTAGACGGCCGGGTCAGTAGTGGGTTTGCCGGTCTGAGGGTCTCTGCCATGGACATGCACCGAAGCTGCGCCTGCATCGGCACACCTCACCGCCTCATCGGCGATTTGTTGTGGCGTAAGAGGCAGATAAGGAGTCTGCGTCGGTAGCGTAATGTTACCTGTTAAAGCTGCGGTTATGATAAGTTTCTCCATTCTATGCGTTTCTCCTTACACTGTTGATTATTAATATCATATGTTCTGTTTTAGATCTGTTGTCTTCGGGAGTAATCAATGAGGTGTTTCATAAGCCTTGCTCTGGTGCGCTTTATGCTTTCCGATGTCCATTCGTCATAAAAACCTCTGCCAGATTTAAACCCAAGCTCACCTCTGCTCACCTTATCCTTCAAGAGTGAGGAGGGGTTGGGAGAAGCCTCTAGATCCTGCAAAACCGTATTGTGAATGGCCAGAGTCAAATCTAGCCCCACCATGTCGGCATTCTCAATTGGCCCCAGAACTGGGATCCGGATGCCGAAACTTTGCTTGATAGCATCGTCTACTGTAGCTGCATCAGCAATGCCCTTTTCTACAATTGAGATAGCTTCTCGCCAAAGGGCGTGCTGGAGACGGTTTGCGACGAATCCCGGGACATCCTTCAAGCATTTGATGGGATATTTGCCCGCCTTTTTCATGAATTGATAGGTTATTTCCATCGTCTCATCAGAGGTATCCTTTCCCTTCACTACTTCAACCAGAGGGATAAGGTATGGTGGAAACCAGAAGTGTGTCCCAACAATTCTATCCCGGTTCTTGGCTTTAGATGCTATTGCGGTTATACTGATTACCGATGTATTTGTGGCCAGAATTACATGCCTAGGGCACATCTGATCCAATTGCCTGAATAGGTCTTGTTTTACCTTCAGGTCTTCGGCCACTGATTCGATAATAATGGAGGCCTTCCCCACTGCTTCGTCTATGTTTCTTGTTGTTCGTATCCTGCCTATGATCTTCTTTATTTCATCCTCTACGCCGGTTTGTCCTTGCAGTAAAACGGACAGATTTGACTCAATATTCTCAATGGCTTTGTCCAGGGTTTGCTGAGTTCGGGAGTATAAAGATACCTGATAGCCGGCCTTGGCAAAATGCAGTGCCAGTCCGTGCCCTACCATGCCCGCCCCCAGCAAAGCAACGTGATTAATTCCTTCGGCTTTTATAAGTCGCCCCCTTTCCTACTCAGGTAGGAACTGTGATAATTGCTCGGAATAGAAAAGATTACTAATAGTTAATGACTACCAGCATACTCACCGGTTTATTGGTCTTGTTGATGATTTCCCTGCCTTCGTTCGGACCAATGTATACCGAGTCCCACGGCCCCAGGGTAATCTCTTCCTTCTTGGTCTTAACGGTGATTTCTCCGTCCAGCACGAAATAGTATTTCTCCGCTGGCGTAGCGCCGAATTCGGCCCCACCGCCGGGAAGGAAGTGGGACATGCCTACCCAGAATTTCTCAGCCCCGGTCTCCTCTTTGCCGCTTAACCTAAACGCAACCATCTTGAAATGACCGGCAGCCTCATAGGGCTTGACTTGAGCCAGAGTAGTCTTTTTCATATATCCTCCATATTTAGTTTTGAATTATCGGGGCAAACAAACAGCCATATGCTTAAGCGAGGACGCCGCAGTAGGTGTAGGTTCTATCGGGCACATCATTCAGATCGTCTTCGTCAATTTCTGCAACGCAGTGAGCCATGGAGCCATCGCCCATGTACCAGCGGATCGGGAAGCAGTAGAACCTGAAGCGTTTACCGGAAACCTTTTCCAGATCTCCACCGAGGTTTTCAATGCCGGTTATGCCGTGACCCAGCAGTATCTTATGGCAGGGCTCCCAAGTGCCCCAGCAGCCGATGGCTTCCAGGTCGCCGAACTTCTTGTCATAAGCTTCTTTGCCATGCACCTTGATGTAGGTGAACTTATCAAATTCGGCATATGCTTCTTCACCGAACTGCTCAATGTACTCTTCGGTGATAGGCTTGCCAGAAGCACCGAGGAGGTTCATACGGGTCATGCCGTTGTTGCCCATAGCAGTGTGGAGAGGATGGTCCGACGCCTGCATATCCTGAGCAACGCACTTCACCTTGTGCTTTAAAAACCACCTGCCGGCCTCGACACCAGTACCGCAGGAATAATGATAATACTCCTTGGAGTCGTCAAACTTGAGATGCATGCCACTATTCAGGCAAACTACCATGTTTTCCAGTTCGCTCGGCTTGATACCTACTTTTTCGCAGGCAGCCTCAAGATGCTTCGGGAGGATCAGTCCCCAGCGCTCGATCTCGATGGGAAGGCAAACGGCATCGCCAGTGTAGGCATCAATAGGCAATTCGTGCGTGTAACGAGCTCTTTTGCCATCGAACTCGATTTCCATAACGTGACGGGGAGCATCGCAATGCGTACCGGTGTGCATAGTGCAGGTGATCTTCTGCGTCAGAACGCCGCCTTTTGCCATAGTGTGCGTATTATCGATTATCGGCTTGTCAAAATAGGGCCAGCGGGGAATTTCCGCACCGAAGGGATGCGACAGAGAAACAAATACTTTTTTACCCATAATATATACCTCCTTAAATTCTAATTACTTAGTTCTCACCAGTTCGACCCTAGGCCTCAAGCAATCTCACCTTGAATATGCAGGAGTGTCATGGCCCACGCCGTAAGTTAACTGTATCAGCTTATGCTGTTTACTCCCTAGAAACAACACCAATTACGTCTATCTCGACCAAGAATTCATGTTTTCCCAGACCGGCGACTTGCATAAAGGTACTGGCCGGCGGGTTGTCGACCAGAAATGGGGCGTGTTTT
>MGMS01000055.1 GCA_001796515.1 Chloroflexi bacterium RBG_13_51_36 | reverse complement strand
TCTATTGCAGCGATTGCTACAGAAAAGTCAGACCGAGCAGATAATCCCGGTGTGATCACTACATACACGGGCCGGGGATCCCCGGCCCGTGTATGTTTATGGAGCAGGGGGCGCCATCATTTTAACGATGGTTTGCGAGTATTCCGGGAGATAGTATCTCAGTTGTAGCAGGTCCGATTGGGAGGGTGTCCCTCTGGGGGTGCTGAGGTTCTGTCAAGTTATTACGGGCGACTGATGCTCCTGGAATGGATGCGTTCTCAGGACCAGCGAAAAAAGGAAGGGATACTTCGATTTCAAGTGCTGAACGTAATCCAGCCATTCACTGGCCAGGTGGTCGTAGAGCCTTCGAACATCACCGGCAAGGTGTTCGAGGTCCTTCTCAGGAAGATCGATAAGCGATGTCCTGACCGCAAGCTCTTCATCCAGGTGAGTAACCGCCCAGAGTAGATCGGTAAAGCGGTCATGCTCCAGCAAGCTGGGATTCTCGAGCAGCGTTAGCAGGAACTCCCGCTTCTCTTCGAGGAGCGCTTTGAGGCCGCCCAGATCTATGTTTCGACAGTCAACCTCAACTCTGAGCTGGTAAGCAAAGCGGTCGGCTTTTCGGAAATCTTTCTTTGTCCAGCTGGCAGCAACGTTGAGGCGGCTGGAAATGTCCTCGCGGTTATCAAAGTGTGTCAGGAGGTCTCGAAGCAAGCGGTTGCCTATTTCACTGAAGAAAGCTCCCATCACCATATTCAGCTTCTCCAGTTTTGCTTGCATCTCCCGGCGGGCTAGAACACGCTCGATGATGATTACCACCAGCAGGACCTCGAGGGGCAGAAAGGCAAGGTCGCCGAGCAGGTAAATGAATATATGGTGAATATCACGAAAAACGAGGTAATGAACGAAATATAGGATTGCGGAAAGCGCCACGAACCCAATAGCTAAATAGACAACAAATGGGAAACGCTTTCGCATGTTAATCACCAGGCACTCGAGTAGTAAGTGTGTACACCTTGGTCCAGTCCTATTTGAATATTATAGTGAGATAACCGCCATCGGGCAACATGTATTCCGTGGGTACGAAGTGGCAGGTCCTATGACCGTATCGGGAAGCTGTGTACTCAACACCGATCTCCGACCGCGCGGCGATTCCTCGACTGATTCTTGGGCGGCAGGTCTCCAGTCCTATTCGAAAGGATATACCTTGCCCGTTTCCTTTCCCATCGCCTGCAGCAATGCTTTACCACCGGGGAAAATGGGAGAAGCTTCTTCGGGTGATTTGCGAACCATGGTGATCGACCCGGTGGGACACGTAAATGCGCAGAGGCCACAGCCAATGCACCTTTCTTCATCAATGACGGTATGGTCGTTTTCAGTTCGGATGGCACTTACCTGGCATCGCTCGACGCAGGTACCGCAGTCGGTGCAGGTCTCTTCGTCTTTGGTGGCATAGTAGTTTGATTTTACTACGGCCTGCAGATTACCATACTTCGTGAGGTTTGCCATGGACTTGCAGCAGCAGCCGCAGCAGTTGCATATGAATACTTTGTTGCCAGCGCTGTTTGTGGAGCAGTGAATGAGGCCATCCTCCTCAGCTTTCAGGAGTATCTTCTTGGCCTCCTCCTTCGAAATCTCCCGGCCGATTCGGTTTTCAATGTAGAAATCCGCTGATGCTCCGAAGCTCATGCAGGCCTCCAGCAGCTTGTCGCAGCCCTGGCCAAGCATTTTGGCTTCTTTCCGGCAGATGCAGTCGGCAACGGCAAATCTGGTATGTGATTCGATAATTTGTGATACCTTTTCGTAGGGCTGAATCTCAGTGCTACCCTCTATCTCTTTCTCGACAGGGATGACGCGAAGTCCGCCCAGTGTTCGATTTCGCTGTGAAGGCACCATCCCCTCTTCGAAATACTTCTCGTAGAGTTTGATGTTTTCGTGGGTCAGGTTATTCAATTGAAGTTCCCAGATTCCCACTACCCAGGGTATCAAGGCGTAGTAAAGCTCATTGTCAGGCGCTGTATAACGCATTATTAGCCCCCTCTTCGACATCCCGTACAGGGTTTCTCCCAGTCCTGCCTTGTCCTTCCCTGCCCGCTCTGCGATAGCCACTACACTTTCTGGTGGGAAGGGTTTCAGGTGCAACATTATCTCAGCTTCATCGGGAGAAAAGAGGTGTTGTAGTATCTCCAGCTCCACACCACTTTCAGTCTTAGGGAATCCCTGGGGGAACATATCCAGTCTTTCACGAAGTCTCTCATAGACGTTAGACATGGCAACCTCCTCTCGCGTCAGATGGGGATGAATTTTATCCTGAGATTATACTCTTGCCGGAGAAAAATGTCCTGTCCCAGATTGAGGAATGGAGAAGATAGCCGATGACTGCGGACACAATGCTAAGGCCCCTGAGCGGCACACTACCCTCTGCACTCCCAGGGCTGTATCCCAGCGGGGATCCCGCCGGCTATCACGGACAGTCAACGTTTATTCGATCACTGTCCCAACAGTGCCAATCATCATCGCCAAAGTAATTGGAGTTCTTGACACGCCCCTCTCCAGTAGTGCTGCTCCACTCGATATACGTATGGTTGTCCTGGCTCTTGTTGTACAGGTCCCAGATATGGTCGTAAGGAATGCCTTTGGTATACTGCGTATCTATATAGCCTCCGTTCTCTGGACCGTCGGGCACTATGTTTGTGTAGGTGATGGCGTGTGTGCCCGCCGAGATATTACGGGACCAGTCTATTCGCACCAGGTCGGTGGGGTCGGCCGGGCTCTTCTTGAGAATCCAGAAGCCGTCGGTCCCGGGGAGGTTGTGTTCACCATAGTACCACTGGAAGTCTTCATACTCGCCTTCTTTCGATATGTTCATAGCCCAGTGGACTCCCTCTGTGATGAATTGTCCGTGTAGCTTGGCGGTGTATATGGAGCCACCGACATTTACCGAATATGACCAGACCCATGAACCGTCGGGCAGCTGAAGCGGGATATTGTGAAAGGACGCACGGAAAGCTGCTACCGGTACCGCAAGGCCGACTCGGATTACGGTGCTCCAGACACCTACGACCAGCGCCGCGAAGTTCCAGTTGGATTGATTGCCCGTTGCGAGGGAGATCAAACCGTCCGTACCACTATTCTCAAAGTCGTCAAAGGGGATGACGAAAGTGTCTTCCGGAGGGATGGTAGGCGCCCCTGATGGAGCACTGCATCCGGTGACGGTCAAGACCGCGACGGTCAGAACGAGCAGTACATGCAACAGAGTCCTAGTAGTTTTCAGTGCTTTCATACATAGCCTCCTCTCCTAGTTTTGCCTCTTGCCTAAATCTTGGCAGAGCGGATGTTTATAGGCGAATGCTAGCATCTGAGCGAAGAGTAGTCAACTGGATATCGGACGTCTCAGGCAAATGTCACCATGAAGGGAATGTCGGGACTTACGATTTCAAGCTGTGATTCTCGGCAGAAGAGTATCCTTAGATTGGCAGGTCACGAGCAGGTGCGAAGGAATTTGCGTCTTGATTTCGCGGTCGAAGTGGAGTAAATTCAATAGGCGAAATTCTCATAGCAGTCAGGAGGTTTAGCGGTTTATGCCTACACTTGTGTTAGATAGAAACGCCGTAAAGGCCCTGATGAGGATGGTGGACGTTATCAATGTGGTGGAAGAGGCTTTCAGAATGTGTGGGGAGGGCAGGGGGAAGATGCCAGCCAAAGTATACTTGTCGCTTGAGGAGGGTGATTTCAGGGCAATGCCTGCCGCATTGCCGGGATGTGCGGGTGTGAAATGGGTGAACGTTCACCCTCGGAATCCAACCCTTGGTCTGCCTTCGGTTATGGCTGTGCTGATTTACAGCGACCCTGGAACAGGTTATCCCCTGGCAATAATGGACGCAACTGAGATCACGGCCTACAGGACCGGCGCTGCAGCGGCTATCGCGTCGAAGTATCTGGCGCGACGAGGTCCGCATACGATGGGCGTTATCGGTGCCGGGTATCAAGCATACACGCAAATACTGGGCCATGCTGAGCTGTTTAGCCCCATCTCAATAAAAGCCTTTGACATTTCTAAAGCTGCTGTGGACAGACTCGGCCATTCTTTGCCGCAGATTTCGATCAGAAGCTGTTCCATCCAGGAGGCGGCGGCGTCGGATATCGTGTGCACGCTGACGCCTTCTCGCAGCCCTATTGTCAAAAAGGAATGGATAACCCCGGGGACTCACATCAATGCGGTGGGTGCCGATGCACCGGGCAAACAAGAGCTGGACCCTTCCCTATTGAAGGACGCGATTGTGGTCGTTGATGACCTGACACAGGCAAGCCACAGCGGGGAGATTAATGTCCCCATTCAGAAAGGCCTCTATAGTACCAACGAAGTCTATGGAACACTCGCCGAGGTGATTGTGGGCAAGAAGAAAGGGAGGACAGACAACAAAGCTATCACCGTGTTTGATTCGACTGGAATTGCGGTTGAGGACATAGCTGTGGCTAAGCTCTTGTTTGAGAAAGCCCAGCAGTCGGGTGGCTACCCATCAATCGACCTGGTGGGGTCCTGAGAGCGGCGGCGATGAAAGTAATTGATCTGCGCAGCGACACTGTTACTCATCCCACGCCTGAGATGCGGAAAGCAATGTTTGAGGCGGAAGTGGGTGACGACGTTTATCGAGAAGACCCGACGGTCAACCGACTTGAGGCAATGGCGGCGATGATGATGGGTAAGGATGCTGCACTGTTCACTACCTCCGGTACCCAAGGCAATCTCATTGCTGTGCTGGCTCAAACTCACCATGGCAACGAAATCATTGTGGGAGACGAGGCACACATGCTCTGGTACGAAGTGGGTGGAGCGGCCGCTCTGGGCGGTGTAACTATGCGCACAGTGCCCAATGATAGTTGTGGCCGTCTCAATCTGGATGACGTTGAGCGGATAATCCGGACCAAGGATGTCCACTACCCGGAGACTACGCTCCTCTGTCTTGAGAACACGCATAATCGCTGTGGTGGGATGGTGCTGACTGCCGCCTACACGGATGAAGTCTGCAGCCTAGCTCATACACACGGGCTGAAGGTGCATCTAGATGGTGCGCGCATTTTCAACGCCGCAGTTGCTCAGGGAGTCAAGGCGTCCGCACTGGCCAAAAATGTCGATTCGGTAGCATTGTGCCTTTCGAAGGGACTGGGCGCGCCGGTTGGATCGCTGCTGTGCGGAAGTGAGAATCTTGTTGGGCGAGCCCGCAAGTTTCGTAAGATGCTGGGTGGTGGTATGCGGCAGGCGGGGGTTATCGCGGCTGCCGGCATCGTGGCCCTGGAAACAATGGTAGAGCGGCTGGCGGAAGACCACGCCAATGCCAAGCGTCTGGCGCAGGGGCTGGCTGACATCAAAGGAATAACACTGGCTCAGGACGATGTACCTACGAACATCGTGATGTTCGAACTGGCGCCGGAGCTGTCGGTGGGTAAGTTCATGAGGGGTCTGGAAGAGGCAGGGGTAAAGGTAGGCCTGCGTGATACCCGTCCGTTTCGTGCGGTCACTCACTGGATGGTGTCGTCCTCAGATATCGATGAGGCGCTGGTATGCATCGATACGGTCTGTCGCAAACTACATTGTCCGGCTTGAGAATAGCGCTGGCACGACAGCATTACGGCAATCGTCCTGCCACATGACTGGAGGAAGGAGAATTGAGTAAAGCAAAGGAAGCAGAAAAGCAATTTGAGAAAGGGTTTTCTTGTGCTCCCTCGGTATTGTCGACATATAGCGAACAGTTTGGTCTGGATGAAGAATTAGCTCTGAAGATTGCCTGTGGCTTTGGCGGTGGAATAGGACGTATGGGCAGAACCTGCGGAGCTGTGACCGGAGCAGTAATGGTGATTGGGTTGAAGCATGGTCAGGCGAATGCGGGCGACGAAGAATCTCGACAAGAAACCCACAAGTTAGTGAAGGAATTCATTGACAAGTTCACGGCACTTCACGGCTCTATCGAGTGCAGAGAACTGATTGGTTATGACCTGAGTAGTCCGGCTGGACTTAAAGCAGCGCGAGAGAGCGGCGTCTTTGAGGAGAAGTGCCATGGATTGGTCTATGATGCTGCTTGCATTCTGGAGGATGTCCTTCATCTTCGATAGTGGGCACCCTTGATGAATCATAGTATAGCAGCCTCGGTTTCACCGAAAACCACTAGGCCATGGATGTTCATTCGGACCAAAGTCGTAGAGAACTTCGCCCATGGTGGAACGTTTTGCCCAGGCCGGTCCAAAGCTACAGTGCATTGACGAAGAAGTTAGTCACTTCAGCGGCCATGCGGGATTCGTATCCCCACCAAGAATGGTCGGCTCCTTCAATGATTTCACACTGTTTGGGCTCAGGCAAAGTCTGGCAGAATTCAAGGAAGTCACTGGTGGCCACGAAATTATCTTTGCTGCCTAATACTAGCAGTTTTGGCTTGAGGCACTTCTTGAGATAGCTGAAATCGAACATATCAAATGCGGGCGAAACTGCCGCCAACGCCTTGATTCGAGTGTCCTTGAAGCCGACGGGAAAGGCGAAACCAGCTCCAGCGGAATAGCCCGCAAGCCCGACCGTCTTGGAATCGACTTCCTTCAGCATACTTATGAAGAAGATGGCGGCTTCTGTATCTTCTTGCTCACCTATTCCCTGACCGAATTCTCCTTGACTCTCACCCACTCCACGGAAGTTGAATTTGAAGGAAACGAACGAGGCTTCCGTCAGCGTCTCAGTCAGGCTGCAGACCACATTGTTGTCCATGCTGCCGCCGTAGAGAGAGTGAGGGTGGCAGACTATCACCGCCGGGAAAGGTGGGACACCTTCGGGTATAGCCAGCACTCCTTCGAGGGTAAGCTCACCGGATTGAAAGTCTACTCTGGTCTCTTTCATTGTTCCCTTACAAGACTCCTTCCTATTTGACTGTGACCTTAATCAATATATCCCCGGGCAAGCCATCGCTTGTCTGGAGGGCATTCCTATATTTCACGACATCGCCCGTTCTTACCCCGGCAGGAATCTTCACCTCCAATCTCTTCCCCTTTCTCTTGAGTATCTTCTTCACCCCCTGCAGAGCCTCTTTTTGGCTAATTGCAAGCTCATAACGAACTTCCTGACGCCGAGGTCTCCGAGCCTGGCCGAATACTTCATTCAGGTTGATTTCCTGCCCTGGCTGACCTTCAAATCTTAGCTTCCCAGGCCTGCCACCGAAGCTCCTGAAAGCGAAAGATGAACCTCTGCCCTTTAATAGGTCGCCAAATATATCGTCGAGGAAGTCGAATCTCAAGCCAGCCCCGCCGAAATCCTTCATCATTTCCTCGAAAGTGGTTGCGGTGAAAGGACTGCCGAAGATGTCGCCGATGTTGCCAACAGTGCCAAACTGGTCATATTGTTTTCTCTTCTGAGGGTCGCCAAGGACTCCGTAAGCCTCGTTGATTTCCTTGAATTTCTCATTAGCCCATTTCTCTTTGCCGGGATTGCGGTCGGGATGATATTGCATGGCCAGTTTCCGATAGGCCTTCTTGATGTCTGTAACCGAGGCATTCCTGGGTATTCCTAAAATCCCGTAATAGTCCTTAGCCATTTACTCCGAGCCGATTGCCAAAATCTTGTGGTGTGCCTGCTCGCAATTGTGCGCGAAAATTATAACAAAGCGCTGAAATCGGCGTTAACCAGGGATGTTTGGCAACCGGTCTCCGTTGGCAAGGCAAAGAGGTCGGTACAACCCCCGCAATTGTGACGACAGAGGCCAACAGGAGGTT
This sequence comes from Chloroflexi bacterium RBG_13_51_36, assembly GCA_001796515.1. Classification (GTDB taxonomy): domain Bacteria; phylum Chloroflexota; class Dehalococcoidia; order GIF9; family AB-539-J10; genus RBG-13-51-36. The sequence goes on along the minus strand of MGMS01000055.1, from coordinate 22,191 downwards.
TGACAAATAGCTTTTTCCTTGCTATATTTCGATGGTTTATTTCGGCCCCCAAACCAATAAATCGGAGGTACTCGAAATGGTCATTATCGGCGAAAACATACATGTCATAGCTAAAGCAGTTTCCGTAGCGATAAGGGAGAGAGACGCCAAAGTGATCCAGGCTCTGGCCAAAGCCCAAACTGAAGCAGGAGCTAATTACATTGACCTAAATGTCGGCCCTATGAAGAAGGACCCTGAAGATACTATGCAATGGCTGGTCAACGCAGTCCAAGAAGTCACCGATCTGCCTTTGTCCATAGATACTATGAATCCGGTAGCTATGGAAGCCGGCTTGAAGCACTGTAAGAAAAGGCCCTTGCTTAACTCTGCTTCAGGGAAGACTGACTCTAAAGAAAACATGCTTCCTCTGGCCAAGAAATATAACTGCGATGTGGTAATTTCGGTGATGACGGACAAGGGAATGCCTCCCGATGTTGATTCAAAGATAGAAAGTATTATGGATACTGTGACCCATGCCAATGAGTTGGGGATTCCCAACGAAGACATCTGGGTTGACCCGATAATTCTTCCCGTGAGTACTGCCGGTGAGGGGCAGAGGTTCGCTGTAACAAATCTGGAGTTTATCAAGATACTCGAGGACGTTTTGCCGGGAGTCAAATCAACGGTAGGGCTTTCCAATGTATCGAATGGAGTGCCCGAGGAACTCAGGCCGCCTCTCAACCGCACTTACCTGGCCATGCTGGGGAGGAATGGTCTGTATTCTGCCATCGCTGACCCTTTGGACAAGGAGCTCATGAGTCTGACCAAGGGAGAGATGCCCAAAATTGCCGAGCTTATTCATAAGACCATGGATGGGGAGGACATAGACCTGTCCATTCTATCTCAAAAGGAAGTTGAATATGTTAAGACAGCCAGAGTTCTCATGGGACAAACACTGTACTCGGATGCCTGGCTTGAAAGTTAAGGAGGGTAAACGATGGACTACAAAGCACCAGTTGAGGCGTATACAGGGGTAGTTAGAGAAGTAACTATTGGGAAAGGCAACAAGAGTTTGAAGATTGGGGGAGAGAACATTCTTCCCCTTCATTTTTTTGATCAGGGCTCGAATCCCAATCCGGTGAAATTTGCTCTGGAGATTCTTGATATGAAACCTGAGGATTGGCCAGAGCATGCGGTCGAGCCATTTAAGGATGTAATTTCTGACCCGGTTAGCTGGGCTAAGAAATGCCGGGGCTTTGCTGTGGATGCGGTTTCACTCTTTCTTATGAGCACTGACCCTGCGGTCAAGAATGCCCCTGCTGACAAAGCAGCGGCATTGGCCAGAGAAGTTGCCGAGGCCATAGATGTGCCTTTGATTGTCTATGGCTCGGGAGACGAAAAGAAGGACGTTGAAGTTCTTTCCAAGGTGGCTGAGGTGTGCGATGGCATGAACCTCCTCATAGGCCCTGTGCTTAAGGAAAACTACGAAGCGGTGGGCAAGGCAATTCTAGACCATGGCCATACGGCTATTGCTCAAAGCCCTCTGGATATCAATTTGCTGAAGGAACTGAATGTTAAGCTCAGTAAGATATTTCCTCCGGATAGGATTGTGATCGACCCCTTGTCTTCGGCACTGGGCTATGGTATGGAGTATAGTTTCTCTTTGATTGAGCGGGTAAAGCAAATTGGAGTTATCACCAAAGACAGTATGACCATGATGCCGATTATCGCCAATCTTGGTGGGGAGTGCTGGAAGACAAAACAGGCCAAGGAAAACAAGAAACAGGGGTTGCTTTGGGAAGGGATGACAGCGCTATCGCTTTTACTGGCTGGGGCAAATATCCTTGTCTTAAGGCATCCCGAGACCTTGAAATTAATAAAGGAAACGATAGAAGCGAGGTAAAAAATGGCACAAGTAAAAGAAATAACGCGGAAATTAGAAGAAATTCATAAGAAGATAAAGGCAGAGATTCCCTGGGAGCCAGTAGGTCCCACTCCGATGCCAGAGATTCCTGACCTCAGACAATGGGACATGAGGTTATTGAAAACATATGCGCCTTTTTACGCACCGTTCTGTGATTTGTGCTGCTTTTGTACCTACGGTAAATGTGACCTTACAGAAGGAAGAAGAGGCGCCTGTGGTATTGATATAGCTACCCAACAAGCAAGGTTTGTGCTTCTGGCCTGCTTGATGGGATGCTCTGCTCATGCTGCTCATGGTGGGCACATTCTGGAGTTCTTGATTGAACGGCACGGTCCTGATAAGAAGATAGACTTAGGAACATTTATCGAAGTGGAGGCACCGAATATAAGAACAGTTGTGGGCATGAAGCCTGAGACCCTGGGAGACCTGGTAATAGCCTTGGACTATGTCTTCAAGGAGATCGGACATCTACTTGATTCCTGCCATACAGGACAGGAGGGAAGCGCTCTGGACTATGAGTCCAAGGCCTTACATGCCAGCATGCTGGACCATGTCGGCATGGAAGTAGCTGACATCGCTCAGATTGTGGGATTTGGATATCCCACTTCAGTTGCCGATACACCACTGGTTGAGTTGGGTTGGGGGGCGATAGACAAGACCAAGCCCGTGATTCTGGTGTCGGGACATAACCCGGCTACCTCGACAGTATTAATCGACTACCTCAGGGAACACAACCTCGAAGACCAGGTGGAGGTTTGTGGTTTGTGCTGCACCGCGCTGGAAACAACCAGGTATTCGGACAAAGCCAAAATAGTCGGTCCTCTTTCGCGCGCGCTTTTCTTCATGAGGACCGGCGTCGCCGATGTGATAATGACTGATGAGCAGTGCATCAGAACGGATACGCCTCAGGAAGCAGCCAAGGTGGGGTCGGCAATGATTGCCTGCCTGGACAAGGCCATGTATGGACTTGAGGATGCCACTGAAACGGATACGGATGAGATAGTAAGGCGAATGGTAGATAACAAGGAGCAGTTTGCTATCCTGGATCCGGCGAAGGCGGCCGAGGTGGCGGTTAGAGTCGCCATGAAGATAGCCCCCGAGAGAAAGAAGGGATGGTTAACGGAGGAAGAGGCCATAGAGCTGGCTAAGAAATGCACCAACTGTAGAATGTGTGAGCAGGTGTGTCCTAACCTCTTTAATATTGGCGGCGGTATAACTGAGGTCGCCAAAGGCAATTTCGACTTGATAAGGCAGCAATTCCTGCAATGTATTGGCTGCGGTAAATGTGAGCAGGAATGTCCCAACAATGTTCCTATCTTTAAGATAATGCAGACAGCAGCAGGCACCGAGACTTGGAAGTGTAGAGCCGGGCGTGGCCCAGTCATGGATACCGAGATACGAAACGTTGGAGCGCCTATAACTTTGGGCACAATTCCGGGAGTCATCGCTATTGTGGGCTGTTCTAATTACCCTGATATAGGGGATATTGCCGACATGGTGGAGGAGTTCGCCAAGAGAAGATACATCGTGGTGCTCACAGGTTGTGCCGCCATGGCTGCGGGCATGAAGAAGGACAAGGATGGGTTGACGGTGTACGAGAAATACTCTCCGAATTTCGATGCTGGAGGGGTAGTCAATATCGGCTCTTGCGTTGCGAATGCTCACATCTCTGGAGCAGCGCTAAAGATTGCCAACATTTTCGCTGCTTTGCCTTTGAGAGGAAACTATGAGGTAATGGCTGATTACGTGCTCAATCGCGTAGGCGCTTGTGGGGTGGCCTGGGGAGCATACTCGCAGAAGGCGGCTTCCATCGGCACGGGATTTAACAGGCTGGGTGTTCCTGTTGTTTTGGGACCTCATTCCTCCAAGTATAGAAGATTATACCTCTCCAGGAAGGAAGAGGACGACTGGAAGGTTATGGATGCCCGGAAGAGGGAGATAGTAGATACGGTGGAGCCAGCACCTGAGCACCTAGCTTATGTATGTGAAACGAAGGAAAAAGCCATGCCTATGATTGCCAAGCTTTGTATAAGAAGAAACGATACTCCGCAGGGAAGAGCGATAAAACTGAACCACTATGTTTCTCTATACAAGAAATATATCAGCCCCGGCCTCCCCGAAGATCTGCACCTCTTCGTGCGGCGAGATGCCGATATTCCGCTGGTCTATAAAAAGGAGGTCCGAGAGTACCTGCAGAAGATCGGGTGGAAGCCCAGGGAGCCCATTGGATTGCCGACCCTTATTGGGACCTACCCCACCAAGGTTCCTATAGATGCAGTGATACATTAGAAGGAGGGAAGAATGAGTGCAGTAATACCGCGCCACAGAGTAAATGTCTTAACTGGAATCAAATCGGCCAAGCTGATTGAGGACCCGGTGGAGTATGCCAATCTGATTAAGAAGGCTAAAAGGCCGCTTCTCGTGGTTGGTCCTCTCTTGCTGGCATCAACTCCCGATGGCAAAATCCTTATGGAATATGCCTTGAATATTGCTAAGGCCTGCAATATTCCAATATGTGCGACGGCTCAGACTAAGGGAAAAATCGTGGAGTTGGGGGTGCAGCCAGATTGCGTTTACGATGTCGTCGAGATAGTGAATGCTCTTAAGGACCCGGACTGGAAGGGAGTCAAGAAGGAAGGGAACCATGACCTGGTGATGTTCTTCGGCATAAGGTCTGATCTTGGCAACCAGGGTCTTTCTACACTGAAACACTTTGCGCCTCATCTAAAGACTATGACGTTGTGCAAGCATTACTTCCCCCATGCCAGTTACTCAGTTCCTAATTTCAAGAAGGATGAGAAGTGGCTGGAGTTTCTAGAAGGCTTGATAGCAAATTTGAGGAAAGGAGACTAAAGGAAGATGGCAGGCGAATTTCATGCGGATATAGGACCCCAGTATGAAGGCGAGGTAATAAGGAAGGAAGACCTCTACATCGAGTTCGGTGGGCCAAAAGTAGCACATAAGTTCGAACTAGCAACAGTCAAGAACCCCGATGAAATAGAGAATGAGAAAGTGGAAATTATCGGCCCGGACATAGGTGATTTGAAACCTTACGATGAAGAGAAAGGTGGTGGTAGCTATCCTATTGCCATTCTGGTAGATGTTGCCGGAGGAGAACTCGACAAGGATGCCGAAGCAATCATCGAGAGAAGGATCCATATGTTCACTAACATGGTTGAGGGTTGGTATCACATGAATCAGAGGCAGGATACATGGATGAGGATAAGTAAGGACTGCTACAAGAAGGGCTTCACCTCGCTGAGAGAGTTGGGAGAAATCTATATCTTGCTCTATACGTCAGAGATGCCTATCATCGAGAAGATCCAGGTTACCATCATTACCGACGAAAAGAAAGTCAAGGAACTTCTGCCCCATGCCTTGGAGGTCTATGCCGCTAGGGATGAACGGGCAAGGAAATTGAATGACGAAGACGTGGATACTTTCTACGGGTGTGTCCTATGCCAGAGCTTCGCTCCGACCCATTGCTCTATCATAACGCCCAACAGGATCGCCAACTGTGGGGCGTTAAACTGGTTCGACGGCAGAGCTGCTGCCAAGATTGACCCGGAAGGACCTATATTTGCCATACCCAAAGGCGAGCTCATCGATTCTATGAAGGGTGAATATTCAGGCGTGAATGCAGTTGAAGCTGAAAAGTCTCTGGGAAACTACGACAGGGTTTATCTTTATAGTGCATTTGAGCACCCGCACACATCTTGTGGCTGCTTCGAGGCGATTGTCTATTACATTCCTGAAACAGATGCTTTTGGAGTAGTGCATAGAGAGTTCAAGGGCGAAACTGTGATTGGGGAAACGTTTTCCCACATGGCCGGTGAGACTTCTGGAGGCAAGCAAATAGAAGGAAGATTGGGGACCGGGCTACAGCAACTAAGGTCTCCTAAATTCATACAGGCGGATGGTGGCCTGGCCCGTATAGTCTGGATGCCCAAGGAGTTAAAGGAAAGGTTCAAGGATGCGCTGGAAGCGAAAGGACTCTACGATAAGATAGCCTCAGAAGGAGATGTTAAGAACGTGGATGAGCTTCTGGCATTCCTGGAAAAGGTAGGGCATCCTTGGTTGAAGGGGGAAGTACAGCTTCCAACATAGATAGAAGAGTAGAGAGCAGTCAGTAGTCAGTCAATAGTAAACTGATAACCAAAGAAGGAGGTCTGTTATGCCAATTGCAGGTTCTGAGATTGTAAAAATGCTTCCCGGCAAGAAGCCATGTAAGGACTGCGGCTTCCCTACCTGTTTTGCCTTTGCCATGAAGCTGGCGTCGGGTGGAGCTACTGTGGACAAATGTCCCTACCTCTCCGAGGAGGTAAAAGCCAAGCTGGTGGATCTGCTGGCGCCGCCGATAAAACTCGTCACTGTAGGCTCGGGAGAGAATGCCGTTAAGGTCGGGAATGAAGAAGTGATATATCGTCACGAGAAGACGTTTGTTCATTCACCAGGCATTGCACTGCTTATCTCAGATAAAGAAGATGGTGCCGAAGTCGAGGAGAAAATAAAAAAGATAAAGGAATTGCAGTTCCCGTGGGTCGGGGTAAACCTTAAGGCAAATCTTCTGACACTGCATTTTGCATCCGGAGATAAAAACAAGTTTCTGGCTCTGGTGAAGAAAGTCTATAATTCAACAGATGCGGGCATAATCTTGATCTCGGAAGACCTGGATGTCCTATTTGCGGCACGGGATATATGCGCGGATAGACATCCACTTCTTTACCCCATAACGAAAGGAGACATTGATAAGGCCATCCCCAGGATTAAGGAAAATCTTACTCCTGTTGGCCTCCGTGGGGAGAGTGTTGAACAACTTATTCCTTTGACTATTAAACTGAAAGAGGCCGGGATCGAGGAACTGGTTCTGGACCCTGGTTCTAAGAATTTACTGGAGGCGATAAGAGACCAGACTTCTATCAGGAAGGCAGCGTTAAAGCAGGGCTTCAGGCCTCTGGGCTATCCCACTATTGCCTTTCCTGCCTTCATGGCCAAAGATGGGCTGAAGGAAATGCTGGTGGGCTCGGCATTCATAAATAAATGGGCCAGCATTATCGTCTTTTCTGATTTCGACAAATATTCCCTGCTTCCTCTGCTGGTTCAGAGGCTGAACATCTATACCGATCCTCGTTTTCCCATGGCAGTAGAGGAGAAGTATTATGAAGTGGGAGAACCTGATGAATCCTCCCCGGTTCTTGTTACTTCAAATTGGGCCTTGACCTACTTCCTTGTCTCATCGGCTGTTGAGGCTGCAAAGGTTCCCGCCTACATTTGTGTTAAGGATGCAGAAGGGCTCGGTGTCCTGACTGCTTGGGCGGCAGGTAAGTTTAGCGGCGACTCCGTGGGAACATTTATCAAAAAGTGCGGCATTGAGAATAAGGTGAAACACAGGAAGTTAGTTATCCCGGGGAAAGTGGCCAGAATCAAGGGTGAACTTGAAGATGCCTTGAACCTTAAATGGGAGGTAATAATCGGTCCCCGCGAAACGACCGGAATAGGGGCTTTCCTGCCCGGACTTGCTAAGCAGCTTAAAGGCTAGTCCTGACTTTGGCAAAGGAATGATTACAGAGGAACAAGCTGGCAAAGCGGTAGGTGAGGTCCTGGGACATTATAAGAAGGAAAAGAAGAACTTAATTCCACTTTTGCAGGAAGTCCAGGCGACGCTGGGGTATCTACCCAGGAAAGCACTGCAAGGAATTGCTGACTTCTTGAAGATGCCGGATGTTGAGGTTTGGGGGGTTGCTACCTTTTATAATCAGTTTCGCTTTGTTCCGTTAGGAAGATACCATACCACGGTTTGCATGGGAACTGCCTGTCATTTAGCTGGGGGTAGACTTATTCTGGAGGCCCTGGAACGCGAGTTGAATCTCAAGGTAGGCGAGACTGCCGAGGATGGCAAGTTCAGCTTGGAAAGGGTTGCTTGTATTGGGTGCTGCATGCTGGCTCCCGTAGTGGTAATAAAGGACAAAATTCAACCCAAGATGACGCCTTTTAGGGTGGAAGAGGCTTTAATACCCTATAAGCAAGAAGCCCGGGGTGAGCTTGAAGAAGGGAAATCGGAAAGCAAAAGTTAGAAATTAAGGCTTCCGTCCTGGATGCAGAAATGGTCTGATTCGCCTGATCTTTGATGTTTGCTCTGCTGCGCATTCTTACCTTTGAATTTGGATATTGGCTATGATGACTTTCGAGGAAATCAGGAATAGAGCAAGGTCGGAATGGGAAACCTTGCAGAACGGTGTCTATATTCTCATCGGCACAGCTACTTGTGGACGGGCTGCTGGTGCCTTGGATGTAGTTGATGTTTTTGATAAGGAACTGGCACGGCGCAAGCTGGAGGTTCCGATTGTTAAAGTTGGCTGCACGGGTCTTTGCCATGCTGACCCCTTTGTCACTATAGCTAAGCCGGGCTCTCTTCGTGTTGCATATGCCAATGTAGCTCCGGACAGCGTACCCAGACTTGTGGAAGGTTATGTTGCAGGCGATGACCCATGCCTTGAGCTTGCTCTAGGCACTGTGGAGGGAGGTGACGGAGAGACAATCTCTATTCCCGAGCTTCCCAGGTTTGAGCGTGAGCTTCGTCTTATACTGCGCCACTGTGGCTACATCGACCCTGAAAACATAAATCACTACATCGCTAATGGTGGTTACGGGGCGCTGGAGAAAGCGTTGAAGATGTCGGCGGCGAAGATAATTGGGGAACTGAAGAAATCTGGGTTGCGAGGGCGGGGAGGGGCTGGATTTCCTGCCCATACGAAGTGGGAGCTATGTCGCAAGGCTGGAAGCAGGCCAAAATATGTCATATGCAATGCTGACGAAGGAGACCCCGGTGCTTTCATGGACCGGGTGGTTTTGGAGAGTGACCCGCATGAAGTCATCGAGGGGATGATTATTGCGGGCTATGCCATAGGTGCCGAGCGAGGCTACATCTATGTTCGCTCTGAGTATCCTTTGGCTATTGAGCGCATCCAGATTGCCTTGAGACAAGCGAATGAAATGGGGTTTCTGGGAGACAATATCTTGGGGAATGATTTTGGGTTTAAGATCGAAATAGCAGCCGGGGCTGGTGCTTTCGTTTCCGGTGAGGAAACAGCACTGATAGCGGCTGTTGAGGGAAGGATGAGTACACCGAGACCCAGGCCGCCTTATCCTGCCGAGTCTGGCTTATGGAGTAAACCTACTCTGTTAAACAATGTCAAGACCTTCGGCTATGTCCCACTGATAGTGGAGCGAGGAGGGGATTGGTTTAGCTCCATCGGCACTGAAGGAAGCAAAGGCACAGCAATGTTCACGCTAGCAGGCAAAGTGGTCAATTCAGGGTTGGCTGAGGTGCCGATGGGGACTACACTTCGGGAGCTTGTTTATGATATCGGTGGTGGAATTGCCAAAGATAAGCAGTTTAAAGCGGTGCAGATAGGAGGGCCCTCGGGGGGGTGTCTTCCCGAGGCCTTGCTGGACATCCCTATCGATTACGATTCCCTTCGGGAGGCTGGATCGATGATGGGCTCAGGGGGAATGATTGTCATGGATGAGGACAACTGCATGGTGGATGCTGCGAGGTTTTTTCTTGATTTCTCAACCAAGGAGTCTTGTGGCCTGTGTACCATGTGTCGCTTGGGGACGTTGCAGATGCTACGTGTGTTGGAGGACATCACGGCTGGTCGCGGCAAGATAGAGGATCTCGACCTTCTTCTGGCGTTGGCTGAGGATGTCAAGATGGGTTCGCTCTGCGGCCTGGGAAAGACGGCTCCCAATCCTGTCCTCACGACGTTGCGTTATTTCAGGGATGAATACGAGGCTCATATTCTGGAGAAGCGTTGCTCTGCCAGAGTATGTCCCGAACTCACTGTCTATTATATCCTTCCCGAAAAGTGTGATAGAGCTTGTGAACACTGTGTTTTGACCTGTCCCACCGAGGCGATTAAAGGAGAAAAAGGGGAAGTCAAAACCATAGATCAAGAAAAGTGTTCCAAGTGCGGTACTTGCCTGGAAGTATGCCCTCCAGAGTATAATGCAGTGGTCAAACTGTCGCCTGTTAGCTTATTGCCTTCCTCGAAATCGCCCGCGGAGGAAGCACAGAAATGATCAAAACGATTGCTATCGCAGGAAAAGGTGGCACAGGTAAAACTACTGTAGCTGCTTTGCTCATCAAGCTCCTTTCCCAAAAAGGATTGGTCCTGGCTGTGGATGCTGACCCTAGCACCAATCTTAGTCAGGCATTGGGCCTACCTCTGGATGATAGTAGGACTGTGGGTAGAATACGGGAAAAGATGGCTGAGGACATCTCCCAAGGGCGTTTGAGCCCCACCATTGCCAAGCCGGAGTATCTGTTCAGCAAGATAGTGGAATCCTTGGCTGAATCTAAAGGATTTGACCTTCTGACCATGGGGCGCCCGGAGGGGCCTGGATGCTATTGCGCCTCTAATGAATTTCTGCGTGGCTCGCTAGATAAGATAGTAAAGGATTATAAGTACGCTTATATTGTTATGGATTGTGAAGCAGGCATGGAACACATCAGTCGCCAGACAACCAGAGATGTGGATGTTCTGCTCATTATGTCCGACCCAACAATAAAGGGCGTGACTACAGCGGGTCGAATGAAGAAGCTCATTGAGGAGATGAGATCAAATGTGGGCAAAGTTGGGCTTGTGGTCAATCGCGTTAGAGGGGAACTATCCCCGGAGATAAAAAAGGCAATCGAAGATACTGGCCTTCAGATTATCGCCCTGATTCCAGAAGACCCGGATATGGCGGGTTTGGAAATGCAGGGAAAGCCTGTGACCGAACTTCCCCCAGAATCTCCCCTTCTACTGAAGGTCAGGGAGATAGCTGCGGGCTTGCATTTGTGATTGAGGAAGTATCCTCCTGATGGGGGAACTGAGAAATTAAGTTGAAAGGCAGGTAATGGCGTATGGCTACAAAAGAATATCCGGCGATATGGTTACAAGCTGCCGGATGCACTGGGTGCTCAGTCTCTCTTCTCAATGTGATAAATCCCTCTATCAAAAACCTGTTAGTTGATGAAGTGCTCCCGGGCAGTCACATAAACCTGAGGTTTCATCCCACTGTAATGGCGGGGGCCGGAGCGCCTGCAATTGAGATTATGGTGGACACCGCACAGAAGAAAAAGAAAGGTTATATTCTGATTGTGGAAGGCGCTATACCTACCGCTAAAGGCGGAATTCATGGGGTGACTGGCGAAAAGGATGGTAAGCCAATGACTATGCAATCGTGGGTGGAGACATTGGCGAAGGATGCCTTGGCAGTGGTTGCTTTGGGCAGTTGTGCTGCTTTCGGGGGAATTCCTGCTGCACGCCCCAACCCCACCGAGTGTCGCAGCGTGGGTGAGATTCTGCAAGCCAAGGGCATCAATACTCCATTGGTAAATGTCCCTGGTTGTGCGCCACATCCCGATTGGTTCGTCGGTACCGTAGCGAGCATCCTGCTATCCGGTCTCCCTAGGCCGGAGGATTTGGATGAACATAAGCGTCCCAAGGCTTTCTATGGACAGACAATTCACGAGAACTGTCCGCGGCGAGCCTACTATGATGAGAACAAGTTTGCGAAGAAGTTTGGCGACCCCGGGTGCAATTATGAATTAGGATGCAGGGGACCCATAACCCATGCTGATTGTCCTGTCAGGTTGTGGAACAACAAAGTTAGTTGGTGTGTGGGTTGTGGTGCCACCTGTATTGGCTGCACCGAGCCAGGGTTCTTTGACATAGCCCCCCTTTATGAAAAGACTAGCGAAGCTGCTTTGCCAGAGGAGGTTTGAGTTAATGGGCAAGATTGTTATTGATCCGGTTACTCGTATTGAGGGACATCTGAAGATTGAGGCGGTAGTCGATGGCGGCAGGGTAAAAGAGGCCAAAAGCTCGGGGACGCTGTTCCGTGGGCTGGAGCTAATCATGAGAGGCAGGGACCCCCGTGATGCCCAGCGAATAGCGCAACGTGTTTGCGGAGTCTGCCCGACAAGTCACTCTATCGCCGCCACTTTAAATTTGGATAGTGCCTTTGGCATCGCAGACAAAATTCCCGACAACGGCAGAATCATCCGCAATCTAATTCTGGGGGCAGCCCATATCGCCGACCATATCCTTCATTTTTATCACCTGGTGGCGCTTGATTATGTAGATGTGGCCAGGTTGGCGAAATATGAGGGAAATAACCCCGCCCTGAATTCCATAAAGAGCTTCATTGCTCGAGGCGAATTGGGGCCTTTTGTACCTCGTTACGAAGGTGATTATCGCCTGCCTGACCAAGTTAATGAGCAGGCTGTGGCGCACTATGTCGCCGCATTCGACGTGCGTCGCAAAGGGCAAGAGATGCTTGCCCTGTTTGGTGGCAAGATGCCTCACAACATGGCAGTAATGCCCGGCGGAGTTACCTCTGTGCCCACGGTTGATAATATGACATCCTTCCTGTGGAGATTGAAGGAGCTTCAGGAGTTTATCGATAATGTCTACCTCCCGGACGTACTGGCGGTAGCCGGAGTTTACTCAGACTACTTTGAGATTGGTCGTGGCTGTGGGAACTTACTTGCTTACGGCTCTTATGAACTGGATGGAAAGGAAGCCGACCTCACCAAGAGGAAAAGGTTTTTTGAACCCGGGACCACCTCCACCGATCTCAAGCTTGGTGGATTCAATCCAGCTAAGATCACTGAGGAGGTGAAGCATTCCTGGTATGCTGATTCTATCAGCGGCAGACATCCATCCCAGGGAGACGTTGTGCCTGAAGAAGGAAAGAAAGGAGCTTATTCCTGGCTGAAATCTCCTCGCTATGATGGAATGGTTTTCGAGGTTGGGCCGCTGGCTCGAATCATGGTGAACTACGTCGGTGGTAATTCCAGAGTCAAGAGCTTGGTTGACTCTACTTTGTCGCAGGCGAATCTAAAACCAAAAGCTATGTTCTCTGTCATGGGGCGCAATCTCGCTCGAGCGCTGGAGACTAAGTTCATAGCCGATGCCATGACTGATTGGATTTTGCAGCTTAAGCCCGGTGAGCCGGCTTACATAAGCTATAAACTCCCGGAAGAGTCTACTGGAATGGGACTGGTAGGTGCCGCGAGGGGCGCGCTTGGGCACTGGATACAGATAAAAGAGGGCAAGATCGCCAATTACCAGGTCATTACCCCTTCCACGTGGAATATTTCTCCCAAGGATGACAGAAACCAGCCCGGACCCTTGGAGCAGGCTATCACTGGAACCAAGATAAAGGATGAGGCTAACCCCTTTGAGATAGTGCGGATTGTTCGGGCCTTCGACCCTTGTCTTGCCTGTTCGGTACATTTGCTCAGCCCGAAAGGACATGACCTGGGGAGATTTAGAGTCTGTTAATCGAAACTCGGAGAAAGGTCCAGGAATGGGAAAATTTGTTGTGGGAATAGGAAACGTCTTGTTGAGGGACGAGGGGATTGGTTGCCATGTGGTGCATGCCCTGGAGGAGAGCGCCCTTGCAGATGTGGAAATAATAGATGGGGGAACATGCCCCGATGTACTGCAGCTTCTTGGGGATGCTGATAAATTGGTCATAGTGGATGCCGTGGAGGGCGGGGGAATGCCTGGACAAATTTACCGTTTTCGCCCTGAGGATATAACTCTGGAACGGAAGCTCGTCTTGTCACTTCACGATACGAGCTTGACAGATAGCTTGAGGTTGATGCAGCTTTGGCACAACGTAGGTGAGACTGTCATTATTGGGGTCGAACCGAGAGAGCTTAGCTGGGGACTGGAATTATCGCCGGAGCTTCAGGAGAGAATGCCCCAGATAATACATGCCATTTTGGAGGAGCTCAATAATACAAATCCTAAAGGAGAGATGAAATGTTAATCTCAGAGCAAAAACCGCTTGAAGAAATCCTAGCCTATGCCGATGGCGACAAAAATATCTTTATCATTGGTTGTAAGGGCTGTGCTGAGGGTTGGGGTAGCGGGGGAGAGAAACAAGTAGCAGAGATGAAAAGCACTTTGCAGGAGAAAGGCAAGGTGATTACCGGTTCTGTAGTCATCGATATGCTGTGTGATGCTGCATTAACCAAGTTGCAGCTCAGATCTTACAAAAAGGAGATTGCTGCTGCCGATTCTATCCTGGTTCTGACTGATGGAGCTGGAGTTCAGACTGTAGCAGAAGTAGTGAATAAAGTAGTACATCCTGGCTGCAACACTCTGTCTTCAGGTGGCGGTCATGCCGAGTGGAAAGAATCGGAGCGCTGTCTTGAGTGTGGTGATTGTGTGTTGGAGTTCACCGGCGGACTCTGCCCCATCGCCCGATGTTCTAAGCATCTGCTCAATGGTCCCTGTGGTGGCTCGCAGGGTGGTAAGTGCGAAGTTGACCCAGGCATACCTTGTGTCTGGCAACAGATTGTGGATCACCTTGCCAAACTGGGACGACTTGATAAGTTGGAAAGGCTTGTGGGGCCGAAGAATTGGAGTGTGAGCCTTACCTCAGGGCCACCGGTAAAGAGATTTTCCCAGACGTGACCGTGAGCGAAATAACTGGAGGCGCAATGAAGACGAAAAGCAACTTGGAACGGGTGTTAGAATCCAAAATCTTCGCTGTCACGGGTGAACTGGGGCCACCACAAAGCGCAGACGCTGATGTGATCCGGAGGAAGGCGAAGATACTCAAAGGTCATGTGGATGGCTGTAATGTTACCGATGGTCAGACTGCGGTAGTGCGCATGTCGTCCTGGGCAGCTTGCCTGATAGCTAAGGAGGAAGGTTTAGACCCTATTGTGCAGATGACCTGCCGTGACCGCAATCGCATTGCCCTGCAAATGGATGTGCTGGGTATTGCAGCGCTGGGCATGAATAACGTGTTGTGTCTCACGGGAGACCATCAGAAATTTGGCAATCATCCGACTGCCAAAGGCGTTTATGACCTTGACTCTGTTCAATTGGTCAAGATGGTTAAGGACATGAGGGACGAAAAGAAGTTTCAATGTGGCGAAGTGATGGCTGTCGAGCCACATCTTTTCATTGGAGCTGCTGAGAATCCTTTTGCTGACCCTTTGGAGTTCAGGGCTGTACGTCTCGGCAAGAAAGCAACAGCAGGGGCAGATTTCATCCAGACCCAGATTGTTTACAACGTGGACAAGTTTGCTGAATGGATGAGAATGGTGCGGGACAAAGGGTTGCATGAGAAAGTGAAGATACTTGCGGGTGTTGCTCCGATAAAGTCGGTGGGTGCCGCAAGATATATGAAGACCAGAGTCCCCGGAATGGATGTACCCGACGGTGTTGTTGCGCGGCTTCAAGGGGTGCCCAAGGAGCAAGTGTCTAAGGAGGGCATCAAGCTTTGCATTGATATTATCAACCAAGTACGCGAGATTGAAGGTGTAGCAGGTATCCATCTTATGGCTATCGAATGGGAAGAGGCAGTGCCTGAGATGGTAGAAGCAGCTGGTCTTTTGCCCCGCCCCAAGTTTGTGACATGACACACGATCACAGTTCTTCATCGGGTGGTTGCTGGGAACGCGGTTTTGATCTTTCTTATAGACTTGCTTGCGAGCAACTGGCCAGGATTAGTGACGTACGACAACAATGCCGCAAAAGTAGTGCCCAGTGCATAGGAGCCAATGAGATAATCATCGATTATCTGAATCGACCGTATCACATCATGATTCCCGAGTGCAAAATCTTGTTGGAAGAGGGCGACATGGAGGCTCCCTTGAGAGACAAGATCCTGATACTTCATTATTTCATTGGGGCGAAGGGCACGGCGGCCACGGGCAAATTGATTGCGTATAAACAGCTCCCAGGAGGTGTCAGCTATTTCCCGGCATTTTCCCAAAGGGCGATAGCTCCTTTAGTGAAGAACTTTGGCAAAAGTCCCGAGCTGCTGATGAGGGCAGCAGCAAAGTTGGGAGGCCATGAGGCGGACCACGGGGATGTATCTGTAACCGTTAGCGCTTTTCCCCACGTGCCCATAACTTTGGTGCTGTGGAGAGGCGATGAGGAGGTTGCGCCCAACGGGAACATACTGTTCGATGCCAATATTTCTGATTATCTCTCCACTGAAGACGTGACTGTGCTGTGTGAGACTATCATCTGGAAACTAGTCAGAAGTATTCCCTCCGCCTGACCGTTCTGGGCATGAAGAACAGATCGATGTGCTTAACAGAGAGAGGTTAGAAGAGGAGTAGGCAATGGCTGAGAAAGGCATCATTACATTCAATATAGATGGTAGGGATGTGCAGATGAGGCAAGAGCGGACGATATTGGAGGCTGCGAGGGATGCAGGAATTTACATTCCCAGTCTCTGTTACTATCCCGGCCTGAAACCGCTGCCTCAGGTAATTCCCGATGAGGCTTGTCAGCTTTGTGTATTAGAGGCAAACGGCCGTGTCGTTCTGTCCTGTGTGACTCCCGTGTCTGAGGGAATGATAGTCAAGACTAATACGCCACAAGTACAGGAACTGCGAAGGAAGAAATTGCTTGCCATTTTGGCCAGACAGCCCACAAATATCTGTCTTGAGAAGAAAGAATGCGAGCTTCAGAAAGCTATCGACTACGTCGGTCTAGGAGAGATACCTGTCCATGTACCCAGGTCTTTACCTCCGCTAGAAGATAACCCCTTCTTTGTTCGTAATTCCAGTTTTTGCATTTTGTGTAATCGTTGTCTTCGGGTCTGTGATGAAATAAGAGGCAATGGCGTAATTGAAATTGCCTTTCCTTGTCACAAAGCTTGTCCTGCCGGTATAGACGTTCCTCGTTATATTCGTCTTATTGCCACAGGGAGACCAGGCGCGTCCTTGGCAGTGATAAGAGAGAAGGTTCCCTTTCCCGCCGTATTGGGTAGAGTATGTGCCGCCCCGTGCCAGAAAGAGTGTCGACGTGGTCTGGATGTGGATGAGACATTGAAGATAAGAATACTCAAGCGCTTTGCTGCTGATAATGGCGATGATAGCTGGAGAAAACAGGCCAAATTTCTCCCGTCGACAGGCAAAAGCGCAGCGGTGGTTGGGGCAGGGCCGGCTGGGCTCACCTGTGCCTACTACCTGGCCAAGCTGGGACACAGAGTGACCGTATTTGAAGCCCTGCCCGAACCGGGTGGAATGATGAGAGTAGGGATTCCCGGATATCGTCTACCTCGAGATATACTTCGTGATGAAATTCGAGAAATCGAAAAAGCAGGCGTGGAAATCAAACTGAATACTCGTATCGAGTCTTTGGATTCCCTCTTTGAGCAGGGATACCAGGCGATTTTCCTTGCCATTGGCGCCCACAAAGAAATGAAGCTGGGGGTTGATGGGGAACACTTGCCCGGGGTAATCGGGTGCGTGGAATTCCTTCGCCGATTCAACCTCGGCGAGAAGGTGCAGGTGGGAAACAGGGTAGGGGTGATTGGTGGAGGGAACGTTGCTATAGATTCCGCACGTGCCGCGTTGCGGCTTGGTGCTAAGAGGGTGGCCATCTTCTACCGGAGAACGAAGAGTGAAATGCCAGCACAGTCAGAAGAGGTGGAACAAGCGTTGGAGGAAGGAATTGAAATCATCTTCCTCGTGGCTCCCTCCAAGGTTTTGAAAGATGATGGTAACCTGAAACTGGAGTTAGTCCGTATGGAGTTAGGAGAGCCGGATTCAAGCGGAAGGCGCCGTCCGGTTCCTGTCAAGGGAAGCGAGTTTGTTGCTGACCTTGATACCTTGATTGCGGCCATCGGCGAGCAACCCGATGTCCCTGGGGGGTTGGGAGTTGAAGTAGGCCGGGGAAACGTAGTGAAGGTCAACGAAGACTTGAAGACCAATCGGCAAGGCGTTTTTGCTGGCGGCGACTGCCAGAGCGGCCCGGCTCTGGTCATCAATGCTATTGCCGCGGGAAGGAAGGCGGCTCAGTCAATTGACCGGTATCTTGGCGGCAAGGGAGACATTACAGAGCATCTGGTTCCTGCCGAGGAGGCTACGGAATGGTTAGAAGAAGTACCTGTTGGAGAGAGATTAGCTGCCATTTCGCATCTTGCACCCGAGACACGCATTAAGGGTCTCTCTGAGATAGAACAGGCAATGGATTGGAATGCGGCAGTCGCTGAAGCTCGACGCTGCCTCCAGTGCCATGCTATTGCCCCCTTGCAGGGCCGGACGCTTCGCGAGGTTGGCTGTGAGTTCTGCGGTGCCTGCGTTGATTCCTGCCCTACAGGTGCCCTCACTGATTTGGCTACCCGCGGAATTGCCAAGCCTGACCGTGTGGTTACCACAATTTGTCCCTATTGTGGTGTTGGTTGTCAACTAAAGCTTGAGGTCAAGGACGAGAAGATAATAGCTTCCAAGCCTGATCCAGATGGTCCGGCTAATCAGGGGCAGGCATGTGTCAAGGGACGGTACGGGATCGCCGAGTTTGTCCACCACTCTGAGAGGCTGACTAGCCCCTTGATAAGAAAGAATGGAGAACTGAAGCAGGCATCTTGGGACGAAGCACTGGAATTGGTAGCGAACAGACTACGAAAATATGCTCCCGAAGAAATGGGCTTCATCGCCTCGGCTAAGTGTACCAATGAGGAAAACTATATCATGCAGAAATTCGCCCGAGCAGTGTTAGGCACCAACAATATTGACCACTGTGCCCGTCTGTGTCATGCCCCTACTGTAGCTGGCCTGGTGCAAAGTTTCGGCAGTGGTGCTATGACCAACTCTATCGATGAGATCCAGGACGCCGCTTGCATATTTGCTATAGGTACGAATACCACAGTAAGCCACCCCGTAATCGGGTTAGGGATAAAGAAGGCGGTTCAGAATGGAGCTAGGGTCATCGTGGCCAACCCCAGGAAGATTGACCTCTGCCGCTTTGCTGACGTCTGGCTTCGACTGCGTCCCGGCACCGATGTCGCACTGCTCATGGGAATGGCCCGCGTGATAGTTGATGAGGGACTACTTGATTCATCTTTTATCGAGCAACGCTGCCAGGATTTCGATGTCTTCAAGGACTCGCTTTCAGACTTCGACCTCGATTTTGTGGAACAGATCACAGGTGTGCCCTCGAAGAAGATAACGGAAGCAGCCCGCCTCTACGCCACTGACAAACCGGCTACTATCATCTTGTACTCCATGGGCATCACCCAGCATTCCCATGGCACTGATAATGTGCTGGCCACCGCCAACCTGGCAATGCTGACCGGGAATGTGGGCAAGCCCTGCACCGGAGTCGATCCACTCAGAGGTCAGAATAATGTTCAAGGTGCTTGCGATATGGGTGCTTTACCTAACGTCTATCCCGGCTATCAGTCTGTCGCCGATCCAGCTATTAGAGAAAAGTTCGAGACTGCCTGGGGATGCTCATTACCCCCGGCCCTTAAAGAAAAGTTTGGAATTGCCTGGTCATGTTCGTTGCCCTCGTCTCCAGGGTTGAGCTTGGTTGAGATACTTGGAGCCGCCCACCGTAGAGAGATCAAGGCACTATACTTGGTTGGTGAGAACCCGGCGTTAAGCGATCCTGATTTGCAGCATGTCTGGGAGGCTCTGGCTCGACTTGAGTTTCTTGTGGTTCAGGATATATTCCTTTCCGAGACAGCGAAGTTTGCCCATGTTGTCTTGCCAGCGGCAAGCTTTGCTGAAAAGGATGGTACCTTCACTAATACTGAGCGCCGGGTGCAGCGAGTAAGGAAAGCTATTGCGCCGATTGGCGAATCCAAGCCTGATTGGTGGATTGTTTGTCAGGTAGCCCAGAGACTGGAGGCCAGGGGCTTTGACTACCATCATCCGTCTGAGATAATGGAAGAAATCCGTAAGCTTACTCCGAGCTATGGTGGCATAAGCTGCGAAAGGTTAGAGAATGGAGGACTTCAATGGCCTTGTCCTTCTGAAGATCACCCAGGTACATCAATACTACACACGAACATTTTTGTTAGAGGGAAAGGCCGATTCATCCCACTGAAATACACCCCTCCGGGAGAAATGCCTGATGAAGACTATCCTCTAATTCTCAGCACGGGGCGTAGCTTGTATCATTTTCATACGGGGACGATGACCCGCAAGGTAGCTGGGCTCAATATCATAGAGCCTGAAGCTGCGGTGGAAATGAACCCGGAGGATGCTTCGCGACTCGGCATAGCTCAGGGTGACAAGGTCAAAATCAGCTCGCGGCGCGGTGAAGTTATCGTTAAAGCCAAAGTGACTGATTCGTTTCCACCTGGAGTGGTGTTTATGACTTTCCATTTCGCCGAGAGTGCTGCTAATATCGTCACTAATCCCAAGTTAGATCCGGTGTCCAAGATTCCTGAACTTAAAGTGGCGGCAGTAAAAGTGGAGAAACTCTGACCACACTGGTAGTATCGATATTACCGTGAGCTGACGCTCAGACCATGTCTGGTTCACAATCCTGAGCCTGTCACCCATTTTCATTCTGAGGGGAAGGCGAACAATTTGGGATCAGGTGAGGTGTTGTGAAGAGGATCGCCCCGGTGTAGTACAACGCCGCCAAGTTTAAGCAACCAGATTATTGGCGTCAACGGGGAGGCGGCGATTCTGTCTCAAGCTGCTCTAAGTGCTGGTCCCGGCATAGAGCCTTGTTGGGACTCTGACCACTATCGTGGTCCCTCGTCCCTCTTGGGAATGGACTTCAAGTTTCCCTCCTACTAGTTGAACTCGTTCCGCCATACCGGTAAGCCCTAACTTACCTTGACTGGCAAACTCACTTAACTGCCGAGGAGGTTTGAAGCCCTTGCCGTTGTCGCCAATGGTCACCCTTATTTCATCTCCTTGGTACTGCAGGGTGATGTTCGCTTCTGAGGCCCCGGAATGACGGTGAACATTGTTTAGGGATTCCTGAACGATGCGGAACAAAACCAGCTGCGTTTCGGGAGGTAGCGGTGGTGCAGAATCTGTCTTGACTCGGACCTCAATGCCACTGAGGTTGTGTAGTTGTTCGGCCAGCCATTTGATAGCTGTCGCCAAGCCCAAATCATCTAGGATGCTTGGCCTCAGGGCTTGAGCGTAGTGCTTGATATTCTGGTAAGTCTCCCGGGACAAATCGTATAGTTTACCCAGCTCATTTCTCAGCTCTTGAGGTGAGTATTTCTCGGCCTTGGAAGCGATGTTGTCCACGCCATGGGTCAGGAGTAGTATCCGCTGAGAAGCATCGTCATGCAATTCACGGGCAAGGCGTTTGCGTTCTTCTTCTTGAGCTTGCAGAACCTGCCTGAGGTAGAACTGCAAATTATCCTGCAATCTTCTCTCTTCGGTTACGTCACGAGCCATATTGTGAAAGGCCTGAGGTTTGCCATCGCCTCCTTCACAAGGTTTTGTGTTTGATTTTTCTGATGAATATTCTCGCTTCCCCACGGTTGCGACTCTATCTAACGCTTTGGAGGCAAAGAGGAAATGGGGCAGCGAGGTTTACGTCTTTTACAGAAACGTCAAAGTAGATAGCGAAGGAATAGAAAGGCTTTACCAGCAGGCAAGAGACTGCGGGGTAGTCTTCTTGAAGTCCGAAGTTTCACCCATGATTACTGCCGAGAACGGGCGGGTGAAGATCGAGGCTAAGGATGTGTTTCTCGGGGAAGATACAACTCTGGCTTGTGATCTTCTGGTTGCTGAGGAACTCTATCTCCCTGGTGAGGGAGCTGAAAACCTGAGTTCCTTGCTGAACGTCAGGAGAGACTCCAGAGGCTTCTTACAGGATGAAAATGTGCACCTTTACCCCGTTGCCTCGGAGAAGAAAGGGATGTTTTTTGTCGGGGAATGTCGGGGCGGCTCGGATCTGGGACGCGTACTGGCAGATATTTCCAGCGTGGTGATGAACGTTCACGACCTTCTGTCCTCAGGAAAAGCTCTGGTGGATGTTGAGAGAGTAAAGGCAGATCCTCAAAAGTGCGTGGCGTGCCTGACTTGTATTCGTGTGTGTCCGCATGGCGCTATCCAATTAGTTCGAACGGATAATAGTAAGGAGGTGGCTGGAATTTCAGACCTCGCTTGCTATGCTTGCGGCATTTGTGCCGCTATATGTCCGGCTAAGGCCATAAGATTTCAAGGTTATAGAGATGAGGAGATTCTGGCCCAGATTGAGGTCATAGGAAAATCATTGAATGGGCGCAGTCTAGCTTTTTGTTGTGAACATTCTGCCTATCCTGCTGCTGATTTGGCGGGAAAATTGAGGCTTCATTACCCGGAGAATTTGCGGATAATCCGGGTTCCCTGTGCTGGCCAGGTGGATGTCTTTCATATCCTGAAGGCTTTTGAGAAGGGCGCATCAGCAGTGCTGGTGATGGGGTGTGAAGAGGGTGCCTGCCATCACATCACCGGAAACACCAGAGCAAAAGAAAGGGTGAAATACTGCAATATGCTGTTGAAAGAGGTTAAG
>MGMS01000054.1:111989-115102 GCA_001796515.1 Chloroflexi bacterium RBG_13_51_36 | reverse complement strand
ACCCAGCATCGGCTAATGTCTGGGAAAGTATTACTTCCTTCTCGGGCAGGGGAGCCCAACTACGATACGTAAAGGTATACTTACCGGTCATGAGATCGGCACGCATGGGCATTGTAGGGAAAGATGCACAATACGCCCGGTCAAAAATCACGCACTTTTCCGCAAAGCGATCCAGATGGGGTGTATGCACCTTCCTATCGCTGTAACAACCTAAGTTGTCACGGCGAAATGTGTCCGAGACCATTACTACTGTGTTCATAAGAACCCTCCTTGCTTAGTTCTTGCAGAAATACCGGATGTCCTTTACACCTCCGAGATCTCGTCAAATACTTTCTTTTGTTGCCCCGGTTCATTCAATAGTTGAGGTAACAATGAGACACCGTGCCAGGCTCTCTTGACCCTACCTGTGCGCGACAGTTTGGTTTCTGGTTTTCCCAAGAATTTCAGGTTGTAGACTATAGTATTTCACGGCTCTCCCACTGTCAAGCGGCTATGGTGACCGAAATCCACCGTCTGCCAAAATTTCTGATAATAAATGAGATTTGCCGACGCTTACGACCTGGCAGGGCCATTCTCCGATGGCACCAGAGAGCACATTCTTGGATCCGGCAATCATCCAAGGCGCCTGTCAGTGTTGCCGACTCTCAAAAATGATATGCTCGTTTAGCGGGTGGTTGTCTAAGGACCACCGCCTACGTTATCAATTTTCTCATCAGAGCTTAGGGTAGTTTGGCATCTAGGTGAACCGGTTTACCAGTATCCCGTAAAGACCTGAGTCGCTGCTGTACCTCCAGGAGAAGCTGATAGGCCGGTTGGCTTTGGTTGAGGCGGATGGCTAACTGCCTGGCGCCGCGGACCACTCGACCGGCCAGGTTAATAAACCCGAAGCGGATTGTCTTCAACCGCTTGGGTAGCTCACTCTCTGGCCAGTAGCAATTGTCTCTCTTTACCGCAACTTTGAGCTAGCTGCAACAAACTTCGAGAGCAGTGTTTTTGTCGTGGATGAGGAAGGAGACTGGCTCTTGACAGTGTGGAGTGGTGATATGCTCCATAGTTTATCAGCCATAACTTTTGGGGAAAACCTAAACTGTAACTGGGGGATTGTGCAATTTCGCCGTAGTCATTTTGTATGAAAAGGGCTGGGCCGATATAATATCAGTGATATATGGAGAAAAGGATGAACTTAGTGTTGATAATTCTGGATACCTTGAGAAAAGACCATGTTGGCTGTTATGGTAACAAATGGATTGAGACGCCTAACCTGGACGCACTGGCGAAGGAAAGTGTTGTATTTGATGCCGCCTATCCGGAATCCTTGCCGACATTGCCACAGCGACGGGCGATGCATACTGGGATGTCTACCTTTCCCTTCTATAACTATGATCCGCGTAAAGGGGATAGCGTAAAAATCTATGGCTGGGAGCCTATTCCGGAAGCACAAGCTACTGTAGCCGAAATGTTGCGGGCGGCTGGTTATCATACGGGATTCATCTGTGACACCTATCATTGCTTTAAACCGTCAATGAACTTTCATCGCGGCTTTGACCAGTGGATATGGATTCGGGGGCAGGAGAGAGACATGTTACGTGCGCCACTACCCCCCGAGGCAATGAAGGGTTTTCTTCATCCTTGGATGCTCGACACTCATGTTATACCCCTGCTTGGTAAGTATCTGGGTAACGTTGCTGATCGCAAGGGGGAGGAGGACTACTTCGGCCCAAAGGTATTCCAGACGGCCTGTGAGTGGCTGGAGGAAAACAGAAGCCGCCAACCTTTTTTCTTGTTTATTGACTCCTTTGACCCACATGAGCCCTGGGACCCCCCAGAAGATTACTGGCGGAAGTACGACCCAGATTACTCTGGTATCCCGGTGATTACGCCCGTATACGGGAGGAGCGGCATCATGAGTGATATGGAGCTCAAGAATATGATGGCGCACTACGCCGGGGAGATTACCCTCGTGGATAAGTACTTGGGGAAATTCTTAGGCAAACTGCGTTCTCTCGGTCTGGTGGATGATACTCTGCTTCTTCTGTTGTCTGACCATGGTCACCAGTTTGGTGAGCATGGACTAGTTGGCAAGATTCCGCCTGGTATGTACCCGGAGCTTCTGGACTTGGTCATGATGCTCAGACATCCAGATGGAATTGGGGCAGGGAAATTGAACGGAGAAATGGTTTACAATGTTGACCTGATAGCCACTCTACTGAATCTTCTCAAGGTTGAGCCTCCCTATCGCTTGGATGGCAGAGACCTTATGCCACTGATAATGGGATCTCAGTGCGGGCGCGACCACGTCATCTCTGGGTTTCAGGACTATACCTGGATGCGGAACCGGGACTACGCCTTTATTACCCGGAATGATGGAACCAACCAGTCTCTTTTTGACCTGCGGTCAGACGGAGGTCAATTCAGGAATATTGCCGCTGAAGCGCCTCAAGTGGCAAGACAAATGTTTCAACAGGCGGTTGAAGCCGCCGGGGGCTCGCTGCCAGTTTATGAAACCGGACGGCAGATGGGCCAGTGGTATCAGCCCTTGATTGAAGGCGAACATTGATGTCTGCTGTTTCTTAACAGAGACTTCATAAATGTGTTGTGGTGTGAGAAGAGAGGCTGGGATTTCTACAACCTGTGACAAAACCTCGGAGGATTATCTACTATAGTCTACAGGCTAGAAGTTTTGGAAAAACCCAACTGTTGCGGACAGATTATGAGTTTCTCAGTCTCGGAGGTATGAGGTATAATGGACATCCGGTATTTTTGCAGAAACTAAACAAGGAGGGTTCTTATGAACACAGTAGTAATGGTCTCAGACACATTTCGCCGTGACAACTTAGGTTGTTACAGCGACAGAAAGGTGCATACACCCCATCTGGATCGCTTTGCGGAAAAATGCGTGATTTTTGACCGGGCGTATTGTGCATCTTTCCCTACAATGCCCATGCGTGCCGATCTTATGACCGGTAAGTATACCTTTACGTATCGTAGTTGGGCTCCCCTGCCCGAGAAGGAAGTAATACTTTCCCAGACATTAGCCGATGCTGGGTACACCACGATGGGTATAGTGGATACCCCCTTCTTTATCAGGAACGGCTACGCTTATGATCGCGGCT
>MGMS01000054.1:0-111860 GCA_001796515.1 Chloroflexi bacterium RBG_13_51_36 | reverse complement strand
CAGCTCCTTTTTGCCAGTAATTAAGGGAGAAAAAGATACTCATCAAGAATTTGTAGTGTCCACAATGCCGTTACAGAATCCGGGTGCGGTTACCCGAGCTGTAGATGGCAAAGAGCGTGAGCTAAAACATTTCCTCCCTGCTACTATCGTTACTGATAGATGGACTCTTCTCTATACATGGGAAAATGCGCCAATAGAGCTTTATGACATAAAATCTGATCCTTTCCAGGCGAAAAATGTTGCCAGTGACAATAATTCAGTAGTAAAGGATTTGCATAAACGCTACTACGAGTTTTTGAAAAAGACTGGAACTGAGGAGAGTTTATTAGAACCCAGAGCTTCTCTGTAAATTTCTCAGAAAAAGGGAATCTAGTTTCGAGGAAGTGTTAAGTTATTTGGAGTGCACTCTTATGATTGGACAGGTAGGGTCAAGAGAGCCTGGCAGGGTGTCTCATTAGTTTCTCGATTCAACACTACCTCCTAGAATTCACTGGGTGGGCAGTAAACAAGTGCTGAATAGCGTCTCTTTACTGCTTTCACAGCTGGCATCACATCAGAATCCTGTCGGGATACCTCACTCAGGCACCCGCCGTTCATCCATACCCTGTCCCTGCCAAGCCTTCCTGATACTCCTAACCTGACATGCCCGGCTTCAGGAGTTCACCCCATTCCAAGAGCTGCCAGGAAACTCTGCAAGATAGACTGGCCCTCCTTGAGCGAACGCAGGTATTTCATCCATGCCCCACTCTTAAATGCCAAGAAATCGAGTGCTCTGCCGTCCCATGTCTCATCACTCACATATCCCCTATAAACAGGCATTTCACGCATCGTCTCCATAAGCTTCTGAACCCTATGCCCTCTTTCCTCAGAGTCGGGATCGGTTTCAAATGCGGCTCTAGCTACAATCCTGAGAGCGGCAACTCCCTCACGAAGGTTGGTCAAAGTAGTTGCAGAGCACACACCTGGAGTGTCCAAAATTCCACAGCATTCATCAAGCTTGCCTAAGTCACAAGAGTTCCAGAACTCTTCCAGCAATCTGATGGCATGGGCTATATCACCTGCCCCTTCCCCAGCGCGATTCATGTATCTGGCTACTTCATCTACAATCTCCGAGCTGTCCAGGGTTGGGTCCCATGCCCACCGAAAGAAAGCATAATCTCCGATGAGCTGAATAGGAGGACACATCCTATAGCCAAGTACTCCATCGACCGACAGGTGTTCAGCGGTATAACGCATCTCGTCCTGTATAGCACCGAGCTTCGGATACGGTAGCGTAGAGCAAGCGGCTTCAGATGCTCCTTCCGGGTCCATGATAAAGAAGAAGTTATCCACCGGCAGCTCTGCTTCTGAGGCCATGCTCAAGTACTCAGGTGCATCGGGCATTCTCTTCCGCCACACATTAGTTGATGCTTCCATAAAGCGTGTATTTTCTGGCAGCGAACACATCAATTCCCCCATATCCAGTTGCATGTTATAGCCTAGTGCTTTTGCCGCAGTCTGGAAGTGGCTGGCACCAAATGCCCACCAGGTTATGATACCCTTTGGCACTGCAGAGCGAAAGGCATGAGCAGCTTCTTCAAACGCCTCCTCGAGTATCTGATTGGGCTCCTCAATAAATCGGTCAAGCGTAGTTCCTCCTCCATCAAAGCTCATAATCACCATTTCGTCAGCCTGGAAATGGCGGTAGAAGTAGTCATGATACCGCCGGATGCTCTCTCTTGCCTTGTCCCAGGACACAGATGCAAATCCCATAACGTTTCTCACCAGTTCTTCGGGATGACACAAGGAGTGTTCCGTAGGCAGCCAGTTATAGGGAACATTCACCGCAGTAGACATCCCCAGCTCTTTGGCATAGGCGAGCGCTTCTTTCAAAGTCTCCCATGTCCGTCGGTTCACAATGGTTGAAGGATGGTCAGGGTGGAACCACTGGTGAGGCCCAGGCATAAGCAGCACATGGTTACCCCCCAATTCTCGAATAAACTCCAGATACTCCTTGTATTGTTCAAGAGTAAAAATATCCAGAGACAGGTCTCTCAGCCTCAATGGAGCAAAAGCCCCCAGAGTCATACCACGGCGATTAAAGCGGGGCTTGCTGGTAAGAGTTTCTCCCACACCTGGAAGATGCCGTCCCGAGCGAAAGCAGGTCGCCAGATAGTATAAGCTGTTAGCTACCCCGGACCTTTCTGCCCCTTTGACCAACAGAGAGGTGTTACTCTTTCTTTCGATTTGAAATCCATCACGTCCCAGCTGTTCAGCGGCCTTAGGAGCTAATTCCGTCCGGATATCCCACTGGTCTCGCTGTCGCTTCGCGGTGAGAACTTGCTCCAATCTCCGTTGAGCATGTTTAATTTCTGTGCTGTTGGCTGAACCACTTGATTTATTCATCTTGTCCTCCTTTTTCGCTTTGAGCTAATTAGTAGCATGCCCACATTCAACATCGAAGTGCAACCGCCTTAGAAGCGACTTCAAATGGCGTTCTAAACCCCGGGCTACTTCATTGGGCGATTGTTTATCAGCAGACACTCTATTCGAGTAATCAGCTCATCTGGGATTTTACCAAAGTCAGTTGCCTTTGACAACGCCTCCTGACAAGCCCGTTAATGTGTGCGTTTGTTCCTTTCTGCTCTGCCATGAGGCATACAGACGAGCAAAAGAGCAGTTCACTCCTGTTTGTGCTGTTATATCTTCATGCTCCACAAAAAACTGTATTACTCCTTTCTCATCTCTCTTGGGAAGCTGCTATTTGAATCTTATCAGCACCTGCTCTATCCAGTAGTATTTCTCCTTGGTCGTTAGCCCTCTGAACTCTACCACCTCACTCCCCTCCAGAGATTGCCTTGCTTGTTCTACCGTATGTAATTTCCCGCCGTTCATGGTTAGTTGCATGTCCCAATCATAAACGAGTTGCCTTAATCTCTCGGGCTCACCTCATCTTAGAAATCAATACCCTCTCCATGCTCATATTGTATTGTAAGACACTAGCCTTTTGCAGTGGTGCTCCAATTCAGATAGACTAGGCTGTAACCCAGAGTGGAAATCGCAGGCAACAGGTATTTTTCAGAGACGAAGATCATAAGGTATATATAGATCTGATGTGGGAATGGTGCACGAAGTGTAAAATGGAGCATAGGAAATGAGTATGGTGTCCCCGGAAAGTAGAAAGTCGGAGGTGAGCATGACAAACAACGCTTTGAGGACAAACCTAGCCGACAATGTTATCATTGCGCTACAGGCTCTAAAAAAAGGTGATATGGCAATAGTGGAGAATCAGAAGATCTTCGAGGTGATGGAAGATATACAGGCGGGACATAAAATAGCCCTGGAAAGTATTGCCGCAGGCGAAAAGGTCTATCGCTACGGCGAGCCTATCGTAGAGGCAACTCGAACAATAAACCGCGGTGAATGGGTACACGTCCACAACACCCGCCCTGTTCCGAGTGATATGACCGTATAATAGTCAGGAGGTGTGCATGGAGTTCAATGGATATGCGCGCGAACATGGTGGTTATGGAATCAGGAATCATGTCCTGGTCATTTGTTCGGTAAACTGCGCCAGTGGGGTTGCGCAGGCGATTAACCGCGCCCTCCCGGAAGTAGTACCCGTAATCAATGGCTACGGCTGTGGTTCTTCTGGACATGATACTGTGGTTATGCTACGCACTCTGGCGGGAATTGCGAACAATCCGAACGTCGCCGCAGTACTAGTTATCGGGTTGGGATGTGAAGGTTTGGGAGCAGAACACCTGGCAAACTCCATCAAGGGAAAAACTGTTGAATGTCTTGTTATTCAGCGAGATGGTGGAAGTGCCGCCACCACAAAGAGAGGTATCGAACTGGCCGGGCGTTTCCTGTCACTGGCCCGGGGACAGAAAAGAGTGCCTGTTCCTATTACGAAACTGGTGGTGGGGCTGGAGTGTGGCGGTTCGGATGCTTTTTCCGGGATTAGCGCTAACCCGGCTGTCGGCGCGGCCGCTGACCTTCTTGTTGAAGCAGGCGCAACCACTATCCTCGCCGAAACTACTGAGATGATCGGCACGGCGCACATACTTAGACGGAGGGCAGCCACGCCTGAACTGGGTGAACAGATTGAGAAACTTGTCAATAACCAGGAAAAGAAGGTACGCCACGCTCTTGGCGAATGGGCTGGAATGGTGATAACGCCGGGTAACATAGAAGGCGGGCTTTCGTCCATCACCGAGAAATCACTCGGCTGCATCGAAAAGGGAGGCACGACGCCTATCAATGAAATCGTAGGCTATGCCTGTCGACCTGTGCAACACGGGTTGGTGATTATGGACACGCCTGGCTATGACATCGACTCGATGGCGGGACTTGCCGCGGGTGGTGCCCACATAATACTGTTTACTACGGGGCGGGGGACTCCGGCAGGGTTCCCGGCAGTTCCTGTAATCAAGGTCTGCAGCAACTCTACCACGTTCAAGAATATGCCTGGCGATATAGACGTTAATGCCGGCACTATCATTGAAGAAAACAAATCTATTGAGCAGGTCGGGCAAGAAATCTACAAACTGATGATAAGGGTGGCTAATGGTGAGCTCACCTGCGCCGAGAAGAACCTTTCCATCCCGTTCAATTACCTGAAAGAGGGACCAACTTTCTAACAGGTCGTGATGTGCCTCCGTAAAGGATACCACTTCCTAAGTTAGTGTTGGTGGTATTCTAGTCTCAGGCGCAGGTGGCCGATAGTTCAGGGAGCTATGAGGAGGTATCTGATTGTACTCCTTGCGCCACTGCTCAATCAATATCTTCGCCTCAATCAGAGTATAGAATGTCTCACGATTGAGTAATTCGTCTCTCAGCTTGCCATTGAATGACTCTATATACCCGTTCTCCCGGGGACTCCCCGGTTCTATCAATAAGGTCTTCACCCCGAGACGATTCAGCCATCTGCGTATCACCCGTGCGGTAAACTCAGGCCGGTTGTCTGATCTGAGCTGCTCCGCTCCGCTCCGCAGTGAAGCCCTTTCTGACCATTTATCGCCCCCTTCTGTCCTTCTAGACTAACATTATAGTTGGACTCCTTTTTTGGGGGGCACGTCATACTCCCTATTCTATTATGAAACTTCACCACCCCGGAGAAATGTCATCCCAATGTTATACTACCAAATAGTTTTCAATCGCAGACTTTGGGTCTCCTTAGCAATGAATTATCCCGCTTTGGTTCTATTATATCTTGCCCTTGGGGAGGCGTCGCATTCCGGCCCGAAAGTAGTGGGCTGACTTCTATGAAAGTCCAAAAACAGGGTAAATTCTATGGATGTTGTAGTGTTCGCAAGTCGGTATATGTTCTTTTACACTTTTCTATACTCTTCCCGAAATTCCAGCACCATACCACTTGGATTGACATCAAAATAGCACCAGCGCTCTCCTTTGTAAGTGGCTTCGATTAACATCTTATGGCCTTGTGTCTTAAATATTGACACCATCTCATCATAATTAGATACCCCCCAAGCTATGTGGTGTATCCCCTCCCCTTTATTCTTGATGAAATCGTAATATAGTGAATCTTGGTCTAAAGGCTGAATTAACTCAATCATTAGGGTCCCGAACTTAATAAATACAACCTTCATTGTAAATGGCTTTCCGGCAAATGGTCTTCTATCAACTAGTTCATTAGTGGGTGAATAAACAAAGACTTCTGGTGTGCCGATGTTCCATATCGAAGATATTAGTTCGGTAGTCTTTTCAGCATCTTTGACCACAATGCCCAGATGGGCGAGATTGGAGAGAGAGATGTTCCCATTGCCTAATTTCATGTTTATATCCTCCTTTTTCACTCTTGGTTTTCGTGCTGAGTTACGCATTAAAAATGGCTTAATGATGTCTTCCATGAATCCCAATACACTTTCTCTAAAGAACCTAAACTAAATCATTGTATTCTTTCCCTTATTTCTTCGGGTTTGGACACTCCATATTCCGTTATAATACCAGTGATATATTGTGCAGGAGTCACATCAAAGGCTGGATTGCGAGCATGAGCTTCTTTGTGTGCAATTCGCACGCTGGTTACGATTCCATTGTCCGTCACCCCTATTGCACCCAGTACTTCCTCCTCGCTACGCTCTTCAATAGGAATCCGATCACCTGAAGGGCATTTTAGATCAATTGTCGTAGAAGGAGCCGCGATATAAAAGGGTATGTGATTTTCGTGTGCGATTACTGCCTTTTCGTAAGTTCCAATCTTGTTAGCGGTATCACCATTTGCCGCAATTCTATCAGCTCCGGTGATAGCGAAGTCTACATCACCTCTATGCATGAAATAACCAGCTGCATTATCGGCGATGACCGCATAGTCAATCCCCTCTTGATCTAATTCCCAAGCTGTAAGTATTGTCCCTTGGCAACGTGGTCGTGTTTCATCGCAGAAAACAAACACATCCTTACCCTGTCTTTTTGCCCTGTAGATAGGCGCCAGTGCGGACCCCCAATCGGCAAAAGCCAGCCAGCCGGCATTACAGTGAGTCAGGATCCTAGCACCATTCTTAATTAGTTTGGCGCCATGACACCCAATCGATTCACACTGCGCCACATCTGCATCGGCAATCCCCTGCGCCACTTCTTGAGCCACGCGCCGTGCCTCTTTTATATTTGGCGCGTCTCTCATCGCGTCATTGACTTTTTTCACGGCGTAGAATAGGTTCTGCGCCGTAGGGCGGGTTTTCTGTAATCGGAGTGTGCCATCAGCCACGTAATCCCAGAAACCTTGTTCCGGCGCTTCCCGCGCGACCTGAGCCATACCATAAGCTGCAGCAACACCGATAGCACCAGCGCCACGAACCGCCATTGAGATAATTGCTTCTGCTACCGCGCGGTGGTCTGGTAATTTCAGGATCTCAAAGGCATGTGGAAGCAGCAACTGGTTAATCATCTTAACTGCGCCGTCTTCCATCCAGACAGTGCGGTATGGTTTCCCATTGACTTGCATCTTACCTCTCCTTACTGGTACAACTGACGATCGAGTTTATCAGGTCTTCCACGTTGGTGAAATTGGCTCTTTCCGTAACCCATTGTGCACCTATCTGCAGAGCCATCAACTCGACAGCCGCTCTTTTTTGTGGGTCAGTAATGCCTTCAATATCCTCTACGTGGGCAATTCCTAGTATCCGACGCATCATCTTACATCCGCCGTATCCGGCAGTATCCTGTAACAGTTGCCTCATATATCTGCCGCGATATTCGGTAAAAGCCTGCTCCCCACCGGGGAAATCCCAGTAGCTTGGTGGGCATACCTCTCCTCGGTTATTGGTGCGCCACAAATCATCGAATTTCCTTGCGAACTCGTTCCATGTTCCTCTGATTAGCCCTATAAGGTAAGTCCGATACTCTTTTCGTTCCGAGGGATTGGATGTTCGTGCAAAATGTGAGCAGTAATTTAACGCCAGATTGCCTAGTACTGCGCCGACATCGAAGCCAATTGGTCCATAAAAGGCAAATTCCGGGTCAATAACCCTAGTGTCGCTCTCGTTAATCATGATACTGCCAGTATGGAGGTCACCGTGAATAATCGACTGACCATGCGTCATGAATCCCTCCTTCATCTCTGCAATAGCTACCTTGAGAAGGGAATCACTGCGTAGCGCTGTAACTTCCGGGTCGATAACACGGTTCCATTTGTTCTCCGGAGATTCTTTATAAGGATTCGTGAAGACAAAATCCTCAGTTATCTTGCATAACTCAGGGTTAATAAATTCCCCCTGCAATTTCTTTTTCTCGGCTCCCGTAAGGTACAAGTCGGATGTCTTAAAGAGGGCTTCTGCCATGAAGGTCGAAATGTGGTCGACAAAAAGCGGGAAACGCTTCCGCTTAATCAATTCCTTGCGCATAATGATGTGCCCGCCAAGGTATTCCATCACTACCAGCGACATTTCAAGGTCGATGTGATAGATTGCGGGCACAAGGCCGGGAGCCAGCTGGTTATGAAGCGTGAGTGCCTGACTTTCAAATCTCATTCTTTCTCTTCCCAAAGGCCAAGACTCGCCGGCGATTCTTAGGTAAGGGATAGCCTGTTTGATCACCACGCTTTTGGAATCATTACCTACAACGAAGACTAGATTGAGATTGCCATCTCCTACTTCACGTGCTGCTATGGATTCCTTTGATCCAAACATTTTCCTCACCGAAGGGATACCAAGAACATAATCAACTACACTCTTGTTATCAAGCATCCTATAACTCATTTGTCACCTTCCATGTTGCTTCTGTGGTGCAATTATTGCCTTGCATAGAATTTTGACCGTCAGCGACAAGCCCGAAACCTTTGCTTGCTTCTGCCAAACCAAAATCGCGTGTAATCAGTTGTGTTATCGGGATAGTCTTTGCTCCTGTCAGATCCAGGGCAGTCTGATAATCACCGGGACCACCACCGTAGGATGCGGTAGGTGTAATTTCTGTGCGCCAGAATAGATCATTCATTGGAATCGGAGTAGCGGAGCCAATGTCTGTGGTTTCAAATAAGGAAATGTTACCGCCACGCTTTACCGATTCTAAAGCCTGGGCAATCGCTGACACTAGGTCTGCCAAAAGGCCTTGGTTAACTTGGCACAGACGACTGGGTAAGTCTTCCTGTGGGTGTAGAGTAACATCAGCCCCTAAACGACGTGCTGCTTCCAGTCGATATTCACTTATATCGGTGGCGATTACCCTGTGCGCTGCAAAAGCACGGGCAAGCATCAAGTGTAGCAGACCGGCAATACCACTACTGATAACACCTATACTACTACCGGGCTGCAGGTGCGCTAGTCTTTGGCCGCGCAGTACGCAGGCCAACAGCTCCAAAAATGTCACATCTTCGTAAGAAACATGGTCAGGTAGCACAAATATGCCACGATCTACATTTATCACTGGCATCCGGACATATTCAACCCAGCCACCGGGGTCAAAACTTGCCTTTCGGAGGGTTTCACAGACCATGTGATGCCCCATTCAAACAGTAGTGACAAGTGTTACGGTTCACATAATGCAATAACACTACTCGGTTGCCTTCTTTGTATCATTTGACTGCTTCCTCCGTCGCTACAATCTGCCGGCTAACCTCATACCTAATATTAACGGCGCACGGCCAATCCGGTGCCATTCTATAACATCTCTGCCACAAATGCCGCTGGGCTTCCACTCAAACCAGCATTTCATCGGGACCGATTTTCGGAGCTGGTTTTTCCTCTATCCGCACATCATGGGTGTTGTGCGACATAGCAACTTTCGTGTTGGGTCTCCTTATAACTACGGTCATTGCTTCTTGAGCTTCTGCCCCTTCTCCCTATCGTATATCTCCTGAGCTTTCTTAGGATTAGCATTTCCATGAATGATGGCGCGAATTGCCTTAATCATCGCTACCGGGAAGGCATTTTGCCAGATATTTCTTCCTAGATTTACACCAATGGCCCCATTCTGCATGCCATCGCAAACAAAATCAAATACTTCAAGTTCAGTATCTACTCGTGGGCCACCAGCCATAACTACAGGCACCGGGCAGCCTCTAGTTACTTTTTCAAAGTCTTCACACCAGTAGGTTTTTACGACTCGCGCACCTAGTTCAGCAGCGATACGAGAAGCAAGAGCAAGATAGCGCGCGTCTCGTTTCTCAAGTTCTTTCCCAACAGCGGTAACCGCCATTACTGGTATACCATACCTCTCTCCCTCATTCACAAGTGTTGCTAGATTCAATAATGATTCCTTCTCGTAATCAGTGCCAACAAAAACCGAAAGACCAACTGCAGAAACATTCAAGCGAATAGCCTCTTCCATAGCAGCGGCAATTCCTTCATTCGCCAGGTCTTTCCCCACCATAGTGGCGCCCCCGGACACTCTAAGAATAACCGGCTTGGTATTATCCGGATCTACTGAATGCCGTAGAACTCCTCTTGTGATGAATAAAGCATCAGAATAGGGCAATAAAGGCTCAATTGTTTTGCGTGGTTCCTCTAGATTTCTGGTTGGTCCTTGAAAATAGCCATGATCAACCGGCATGATCAATGTATGCCTATCACTTTGTATTATCTGTGATAAACGATTTGCCATTCCCCATTCCATCATGTAATTCTCCTCTCAATTAATAATTATTGTAATGGCTCATAGACCCATAGCTGACATCTCGCTCCAAGTGGGAGTAGTAATGGGGCGAGTAAACCTATATAAAGCTTACCATGATATGTAGCCAGTGAACCGACACCCCATATGCGTCCACTAATGAAGTCTGCACTTTTAATTTCCGTCCAATCGACTCCATCTTCGGATGTAAGAAGTCTACCTTCCCCAAGGTCTAAACCCAGAACACCTAAGTGGGCCCCAATACATCCGAAGTAAATGCGGCCATCCAATACGGCCACGGAAAAGACAGATTGATTCCTGGGAGCACCAGAACCGCCGGTCATTACCTTCTCCCAGGTCCACGGAAGCTCGCCCTGCATATCGCTTCTCCATACCTGGCAACCGTTGGGATTCCAGACACCAGCATACATATATCTGCCAAATACAGTAATTGCCCCAGTGTTACTATTTTCTACTTCTCCAAAGCCATCAATATTGACTTGCTCCCATGTGGTCTTTCCTCCTCCTCCGGCAGTTCTATAAATAGCAGTTCCCATACTAGGAATAGCAGTACCCGTACTAGGGATCCTGGCCACTTCGGTACCTAAATATAAATAGCCTTTGTGAGCATACATTGTTGTCGAATCGCTATTATCAGGGCGGTTGAAGCTTTTCGGTGCACACATTTCCCAATCATCGGGGTCTCCAGTTTTGCTTCTCCAGATCTCTGTTCCCTCGGAGGGATTAAAGGCGCCAAAATATATGTAGCCATCAAATACTATGCCAGATGTGAAGGCGCTATTATTCAGGTTACCAAAGCCATCCAAGGTCACTGGCTCCCATGCTATGTCATTGACATCTCCAGCTTTGGCATTGGCGCGGAACAGGCGTGCCCCAAGCGACGGCGTAAGAATCTGCCATGTCCCTGCATAGAGGGCATCGTTGAACCATACAAGAGAAAGTACTAAATGGTTGGCACTGTTTCCAACAATACCATATCCAGATATCAGTTCCCAGTTTTCACCATCTGTGCTCCTGTATATGGTAGCTCCGAGGGTTGGGTTGCTAATAGCTAGAAACACATAGTTTCCGGCATCAAGTATACGGACAATACCTAGATTGTCAGCGACACCAAAGCCGTCCGTATTTATGGCCCTAAGCTTTTTCACTGTTTCTCCTTCTTTACTTTGCCTGCCATTCCTGGTCAGGCTATTTATCGATATATGTTAACCGGTCTTTCCCGAGCGTCACTAAGTCTTTCCTTAGCGCCTTTTAATACTTCTAGATTCCTAACTCATAGAGCCTCCTCCCCTGTACACATATACAAAAACTCACTAAATAGTGAACTGCAGAAGTCCTCATAATTCTCCCTCCCCTAGTGAGAGAGACTTAGAGATGGGGGAATTCTAGAGGGTGGTCACTCGCACCTTTCCTGATTCGCTCGCGACCTCTTTCTACTGAGAGAAACTCCATACGACTTTATGCAGTTAACTATAGATTACCGTGACGATATACGTTATATCAATACCTTGTGCCGGCTGACCACATAGGTTACACTGGGCTGCGGATTTTGGCAAGCTCTCTTTCAGTATATGCTATTGTAGTGAGATAGGCAAGAGATTGGTGTGGGCGGTGGAAGTCATATTCTATGAGCCATTCAGTCAGCCGCGGATTGAGCACTTCAGGGTCCAAACAAAGATTGCAGTTGTAAAGCCATTCATACTCTAAGGTCTGGTTGAATCTCTCTATCCCGGGGTTATCCTTCGGGGTTGTGACTCTGGAGAAATACCTTTGAATACCTAATCCGACACTAGCCCGTTCGAATTCAGAGGCAAACTCACTGCCATTGTCTGTCTGCAAGTTTTCAATGGGCTGGGCGACAAGATAGCGAAGTCGGTACAGAAAGTCTGCTGCAGACCTTGAGCTCTTGTTTTTGTACATCCGGTCATAGCCTAACTTCGTGACATGCTCCGGGGCAGTCAAGATGTTTCTTTTGAGACAACCCCAGTAGATAGCAGTAGTATCAAGCTGAAAGAGGAAGTAAGGCCTACCTTCCTTCACTAGCTGGGTCATCCTTTTCTTTGGCTTCTTAAGCGCTCTGGCTCTTGGTGGCAATTTTCTCTGTTTTCTGCTTATCAGGGCAGAGTTTGTGCTTTCGGATCACCCTCTCGATCTTCCAGGTAGAGATCTGTTCAGAATACTCCTTCTCATAAAGGACCTTTAGCTTATTCTTGCCATAGTAAGGACATCTGTTCCTTGACTGCCTGATTCTATCTTCCTGAGCAAGTGTCACTTCACACTTTCTTCTATGGTGAGGAGCTCTAGATTGGCCGGCCAGGCTACAAACATCGTATGTGGAATCCTTAAACCTGCTGAGCCATTTGTGAGAGGTCTTCCTTGAGATACCGAAGTGCTGGGCGGCGAAGGTAGCATTCTCTGGGGTCTTGTCAAAAGGTTGTACTCGTTCATACTGATTGGCGACACGTCCTCATTTGCCTTTGCGAGGAGCGAGACTCCTCGTTTCCTCGGAACAAGCTTCGCAATCTTTGTGGGGCCGGGAGATTGCCATGCCCCGATAGCTTGGGGTTCGCAATGACAGACCCTTCTGTCTGAACCGGGTCACTATATTGGCCATGTTCTATGCTTTTGTGATTTCATGCGATACAATTGAATAGAGGAGGTGGATATGGCCAAAGGAACGAGAATAACTGTGGATTTGGGAAGTGAAGAGATTTCTCAGACAGAGATCTTTAAGGAATTCGAGGAAGGCTTGCAGGACATTGAGGGATTCTCCCACATTATCGCAATCTATTGGTTTCCTAAGTCTGAGGGATATCACCTGTTGATTAAGACGCCCTGGGACGATAAACTACACGGGCTCTTCGCTACCAGGTTACCGCATAGACCTTGTCCCCTGGGGTTGACTGTAGTGGAGCTAGTAGACAGGGAAAAGAATATCCTCGAGGTGAAGGGATTGGATGACATAGACGGCACCCCCCTGTTAGATATCAACCCTTATGTTCCTTTAATAGACGAAAGGCCGGTTGCCAGACCCGGCTGGCTTGAAGGCAAGCTGGGAAGGGAGAGAAGCTGACAACAGCTCATATCTCCCTACTGCTGGCTGTAGGGGCAGGCGCTGGTTTTGCCAGCGGACTGCTGGGAGTTGGTGGCGGTTTCATTATAGTCCCCGTCAGTCACTGGATTATCCTAGCTATGGGTGTCTCTCCAGATATTGCCATAAGAATAGCCTTTGGGACAAGTTTGCTGGTGATTCTGCCTACAGCGCTGAGTGGCACCTGGAGACATAATAAAAAGAAGGCAATTCGGTGGAAAACAGCCTCAATTCTAGGCTCGTGTGGTTTACTAGGAGCTTTACTTGGAGCTAATCTGGCAGCTCGGCTTCCAAATAATATACTGGAAATGGGCTTTGGAGGGCTGGTTCTGGCTATTGCTCTATGGATGGGTTTGGGACTAATGCCGAAGTTGAAAAGAGAGGCTGAAGAGCCACGGGAAAATTTAGGGCTTGTGGCGGCTTGCGGCTTCCCTATAGGTGTAGTAGTTGGACTGACCGGGCTTGGTGGTGGGGTATTGATAGTCCCCACGCTGGTGTTGGTACTAAATTTTCCTATGCATATTGCTGTAGGAACATCGGTGGCTTCCATGATACTTACCAGCCTGGGTGGCATTGTTGGCTATATCGTAAGTGGACTGGGAGCATCTGGTCTCCCCCCTTATTCCATAGGCTATGTAAATTTGCCAATATGGCTATGTTTGGCAGCTACAAGCACACCCTTGGCCCAGCTTGGAGCGAGGGCAGCACACGCCCTGCCGGCGAAACCGCTGAGGTATATCTTTATTGCATTTATGGTCTACGCCGGCTTAAGAATGCTTGGCATGCTTTGACTGAGCACGACACTTTCGAGCCTTAGTTCCCATGACCGATGATTCTCCTACCTATGGTTGTTGCGCGGGACCTCCAGCTAACCATAGCCTATTTTGTTGTCTCTGTCCAGCAGAAGTGCGGTTTGTTCGCCTTCGCTCCACGTGAGTCGAAAACGCGCAAGTTCATGATTATGATAGCTGGCTGCCTAACATGCTATTGCCCCAAAAGAAGTGCTAGTAGTAGAATGAGGCACCGGAGACTAACCCCGGTGACCCACGTGCGAAGGAGGCAAACATGTCTGAGCAAAAACAGCAGAATGTGAAGGAATTGCAGGATAGAGTAGTGCGGTACTTCTGTGTTCGACCGGCTGATTTCCCCGCAGGACGACCTTACAGGCGTTGTGAAAGCGCATTACTGGCTGAGGCGGATGGAAGCTAAACATCTCATGGCAGTTGTGGGCAAGAAGTTAAGGGATATGGTGTCCTGGCTGAAGGGTGGGGTAATCTCTTGAAGCCGGTCGGTTTTGGATAATAAGCGACACATCGAATCCTTCTTTGACGTGGAGCGAACATAAAAAAGAAGCGAACACGAACAGAAAAGGCTGTTCTAATAATGTAGTTGCCCACTTTATGGGGCGAGGCGTTCAAACAATGCCGGCAACCGTGTATGGTGAAGTAGACAACCAGAAAAGGCCTGATACAGCAGGCAGCTACAGAATCGAAATTTAGCAGCCTGAGAACATGAAAGGAGGTTACAAAATGGGCACCGGACAAAAATATGGTTCACTATTCCTGGAGGATCTATCAATATTGCGGAACTTTACGAGTAAGCGGTTGTCTAGCTGGGATAGGAGTGGCAAGAACTATGATTGGGTGAGTGTACCACCGCAAAAGGCCAAGACTATAGCGGAAATTAATGGGCCGGGTTGCATCAAGCATTTTTACGTTACTGCCTTATCCTTCGAGCCTTTCTATTATCGAAAGGCACTAATTCGAATGTATTGGGATGAGGAGGCAAATCCAAGCGTTGAGGTTCCACTGGGGGATTTTTTTGGAATTGGGAACTGTTTACCTCGCTATTTTACCTCTCTTTTGTTAGCGGTAAACCCTGGAGACCCTGATACCGGGACTCAAGGACTAAATAGTTACTTTCCTATGCCTTTCCGTAAATCGGCAAGAATTGAACTTGTTAATGAATCGGAAATTCCGCTTGACCATGTCTGGTACCATATTGATTATCAGTTATATGATGGGTTGGATGAAGTTGCCTACTTCCATTCTCAATTTAGAAGAGAATGTCTAACCTTAGCTAAAGGTGAAGCTGCCGAACAAAAGAATGTAATGCTATGGGAAGGAATAAATGATACCGGGGAAGACAATTATGTGTTATTGGAAGCTGAAGGGAATGGGCAACTGGCTGGAATATTTTTGAGTGTGGATAATATTGCTGGAGGTTGGTGGGGTGAAGGAGATGATATGATTTTCATTGATGGTGAAAAATGGCCTCCTTCTTTGCATGGTACGGGGACGGAAGAGATATTTGGTGGGGGAGCTTGTCCAAAAGATGAATATGCCGGACCATATGCTGGCTTTCCTCTGATCAACAACAGGAACTTCTATCGTAAGACCTCAATGTATAGGTTCTATGTACCGGACCCGATTCGCTTTCGTAAGTCAATAAAGGTCACCATTGAACATGGACATGCCAATAATTTTGAGAACGATTATTCCAGCGTAGCGTACTGGTACCAGGAAGAGCCTCATAGGACATTCCCTCCATTTCCTACAGCTACGGAAAGGCTACCCTTCTTATTGCCGGAAGAGAAACAAGTTGTCGATAAACACACGGAGATATGCGAAGTTTTTTACCGTAAGGTCGGGGCACGACGCGACGAGCTTCAATATGGCTTTCTACGAGATGTTCTTCGGGGCTACATTTTACCCAAGCTGAGGAACGCGCAAGAGATGTTCTTTGAAGGCAAATACGATTTCGCCATGATGGGATTAGAGGAATTAGAGCGGTCTATAACAAAGCTGTAATTAATTGACGACGGTTGAGGCCGCTTCTATAATAATTTATGATAGCAATCATATTATGCAGGAGGAGAACAAGATGAACAAAAACAAACTTTTGGACAAGACATTCGCATGTCTGGCTGCTGGCGCTATAGGAGATGCCATGGGTGCACCCGTAGAAGGGTGGCACTACAGAGCCATTCGGGAAGAATATGGAGTGGTGGATGACTTAATCGCGGACTTTGCGTTTTCTCTTCCTGGCCGCAAAAAAGTATCTTATCAGTGTACCGATGATACGGTACTCAGAAATCTCATCGTGAAAGCAATAGTGAAAAGGAACGGGCGGATAACAGCCTATGATTTGGCCGAAACCTGGCTTGCCGAGATGGATCCTACAAAGACAAATTATCTTGACATGGTTGCCTTTATGAAATTAGCCAGTGGTTTTCCGCCCCGGGAAGTTGGGGAGGGTCTTCCCGTCTGTATATCTGCTACGCTGGGAATTGCCCCCATCGGCATAGTGAATGCCTGCGATCCTCAAAGTGCCGCCCTGGATGCTTTTGACGTGGCCTCTCTAAGTCAATGGAGAGAGGGAAAAGAAACCGCTATGGCTATGGCTGCTGGTGTCGCAGAAGCATTTCGACCTGATGCCACTGTAGAGAGCATAATAGAGGCTAGCAAGAAGTATTCCAGTCCCAGGGTGGCAGCCTACATAGATGAAGCCATACAAATAGCCAGGAAATACAAGGATCCCTTAGATGTTATTCCCGAGTATTATGAAAAATCACTCGTTCCCGATGGTTGGGAAAAGCTGGTCCGGGCAATCGGTGAGTTCAAAGCTTCTGGTCTTGATGATAAGTTTTCCATATCATGTCATGCACTGGAGGCGGTTCCTGTTGCCCTCGGAATGTTTTACCTATCAAGAGGAAATGCACTGAAAGCTATGATTGGGAGTGTCAACTACGGGAGAGATTGCGATGGTATTGCCGGATTTGCAGGGTGTCTTGCAGGAGCTCTTAATGGAAGTAAGGAAATTCCCGAGGAGATGGTCAAGAAAGTAAATAAGGCGAATAACTTTGATCTTAAGGAGATAGCGCAGCAAATGCTTGGTCCGATTAGGAAGGTGATGGAAGAAAAGGCGACGATCGTCTCCGAGTTGAAGTCAATTATGAGATAACGAATCCCAAATTCAACATGCAGTTCAACAGCCGACTTTCGGGGCTGGCAAGAAGAAAGTAGGTTTAGGTGTCTAAGCAAGAGTTGATGTGCCTCCGTAAAGGATACCACTTCCTAAGTTAGTGTTGCTGGTATTCTAGCCTCAGGCGCAGGTGGCCGATAGTTCAGGGAGCTATGAGGAGATATCTGATTGTACTCCTTGCGCCACTGCTCAATCAATATCTTCGCCTCAATCAGAGTATAGAATGTCTCACGATTGAGTAATTCGTCTCTCAGCCTGACATTGAATGACTCTATATACCCATTCTCCCAGGGACTCCCCGGTTCTATGAATAAGGTCTTCACCCCGAGACGATTCAGCCATCTGCGTATCTCCCGTGCGGTAAACTCAGGCCTGTTGTCCGATCTGATGTGCTCCGGCATTCCCCTGAAGATGAATAGGTTAAAGAGCTGATCAATGACATCCTCTGAGGTAATGCGCTGTTTCACCAATGTCGCCAGGCATTGCCTGGTGTATTCATCAATGATATTGAGTATCCGTAATGCCCTGCCGTCAGCGGTCCGAACAGTCATGAAGTCATAGCTCCATACATGATCTTCGTACTCAGGTCTTAGCCTGATACACGACCCGTCATTAAGCCATAGTCTCCCTCTCTTCGGTTGTTTCTTCGGGACTTTCAGTCCTTCCCTCCTCCAGATTCTCTCTGCTCTCTTGTGATTCACTTGCCACCCTTCCTGTCTTAACATGGCTGTGATTCTCCGGTATCCGTACCTGCCATACTGAGTTACCAGTGCGATAATACGTTCTACCAACCTCGCTTCTTCATCTGTCATGTGTCGGACACGCCGCTGTGTCTTCCTCGCCTGCCTCAGTACTTTGCGTGCCCGTCTCTGTGAAACACCAAGTTTTTCCTGAACCTGTATGATGATCTTACGTTTCCTGGACGGGCTTAGAAGTTTCCCTCCGCTGCCTACTTCAGGATCGCGTTATCCAGTGCCAGATCAGCTACCAGCTTCTTAAGGCGAGCGTTCTCCTTCTCCAGGTTCTTGAGCTTCCTTGCCTGCTCCATCCACAGGCCACCGTACTCTTTACGCCAGCGATAGTAAGTCTGCTGGGTGACGCCTATCTTTCTGCTGGCTTCCGCGATAGAGATACCCCGGTTGATG
Organism: Chloroflexi bacterium RBG_13_51_36; assembly: GCA_001796515.1. Lineage (GTDB taxonomy): Bacteria > Chloroflexota > Dehalococcoidia > GIF9 > AB-539-J10 > RBG-13-51-36. The sequence goes on along the minus strand of MGMS01000054.1, from coordinate 93,572 downwards.
TGGATCTCGGCTTCCCTGAGTTTATTGATGATCTGCTCCGGAGTGAAGCCCTTTCTGACCATTTATCCCCCCTTTCTGCCCTTCTAGACTAACATCATAGCCGGCCTCCTTTTCTTGGGGGGCACGTCAAGAAAAGGGTAGAGAAAGTGGGGAACGAGGTGGGGAACAAAGCGGAGAAGAACGGAGAATCAAGTACAAATCAGGCGGATAACAAAGTGAACCAGAGCCTGGGGCTGAAATATCTGGAAACTGACCAGAAAAGAAACCTGGGACTAGCGGGAACCAACCTTGAAGCTACCCAGAAACTGCCCCCGAAACATGTGGAAACTAATTTGGAGACTGACTTGGAAACTAATCGGAAACTAACTCGGAAACCAGACCCGAAGTTAACCCAAGTGGATAGTAATCCGGATATTTGTGGAAACTGAAACGGGATCAGCAAGTGCACCCCGAGAACACAATCTGGCTGATTGTTACCCGACGACCCTGAGACAGAGGCTTATGCCCCCAGAATCTCATTGTGCTTCAGTGCACGCTCCAGAGGAGGCTGTATTTTTATCTCATGGAACTCTTTGATGGATTATTTATTTCAAACACTTATACAAGGCTCTAATGAGGGGCACCACACGGGGGTCTCCATTTGTGGCATGGCTCATCTTGTTCATAGCATAAGAGTAGCTAAGTCCAGCATCGAGGTCCATGACCGCAAGCGAGCCACCCCATCCACTCCACCAGAGCACTCGGGAATTTGGACTCATTGGGAGCTCTTTACTGTTGAGTCCAAAACCGATACCGAACCTGATGGGCATAGGGAAGGACGAGGGGATTCCATAGTACTGCTCTTCAAGCGCCCTGTTAATGGTCTGCGCCCCCATAAGACGCACGGCACCAAGTCTACCACCACATGCGACAGCTGCCGTCACGTGGGCAACCGATCGAGCATTGCCGTGTCCGTTGCTCGCCGGCAATTCAGCAGCGCGGAAAGGACGCTCTCTGGCTACCAGCGGTGAGGTGACAGGGAAGTTCATAGCTCTCCCCAACATTGACTCAGGCGAGAAGTATCCGACGTCGCCAGGCTTTAATTCAGGTGCAGGTATTATCTGGGCAACTCTGCGCTCGTGTTTCTCTGGCAGACCGATATGAAAGTCGGCACCCAGGGGTTCAGCCACTTCCTCCCGAAAAAACGTACCCAGAGTCTTACCTGTAATGCGCCGTACGACCTCGCCCAGGAGATGACCGAAGGTAATGGCATGGTAACCCCAGTCTTTCCCTGGCTCCCACCAGGGCTTTTGTATGGCCAGCAGCTCCACCACCTTGTCCCAGTCATACAATGCCTCCTTTGGTAGAGGCATTGAGTCAAGCGCCGGTAGGCCGGCAGTATGACTCATTATGTGACGAATCAGAACAGCTTCCTTACCTGCCTGAGCAAATTCAGGCCAATACCTAGCAACTGGTGCATCGGGATCAAGCAGACCCCGGTCAATGAGCATCAATGCACAGATTGATGTCATCACTTTCGTAGTCGAAAAGACACACACGATAGTGTCCTTTCCCCACGGTTTTGTTTGAGCCTCGTCGATGTACCCGCCCCAGATATCAACCACGAACTTGCCATCTATAGTAGCGGCAAATGAAGCGCCCACCTCCAGTCCCTGCTCGAAGTTGTTCGCGAATGTTTCATTCACCAATGCGAACTTGGTGTCACAATATCCATGGATTTCAGTTGTACTAGCCACTGGCCCCCTCCTACCAACCAACAGTCTATGACCCTCAGGCAGGAATGTCAAGACCTGCAGGATTGTACGAGATGACGGTTTGTGCAATCTATGTATTTTCAATCAGGGCTCGAGAATGAACTGATGTGCCTCCATAAAGGATACCACTTCCTAAGTTAGTGTTGCTGGTATTCTAGCCTCAGGCGCAGGTGGCCGATAGTTCAGAGAGCTATGAGGAGATATCTGATCGTACTCCTTGCGCCACTGCTCAATCAATACCTCCGCCTCAATCAGAATATAAAGGCTACTCCCCGTGATATTGATGTTGCTATTCTTATGACACCGCCAGATAGTACGCTGCAAGTAGTCCAGGATTGTGCCGAGAAAGGAATGAAGGGCGTTATCGTTTTCACTGCCGGTTTTGGTGAGAGAGGAGCTGAGGGAAAGAAGATCGAGCAAGAGATCTGCAGAGTTGCTCGTTCAAGAAGCATCAGGGTCATCTGACCTAACTCAATAGGTATCTACTGCCCGACTTCTAAACTGCTGACATTTCCTCAGGGGCTAATGCATGGTATAACGACCGAAGGTGGATCTGTGGGCTCTTTTTCACATAGCGGCTCGTTTGTTGATTACCTGACCCACATTCTGACAAAGAAAGGTATTAGATTCAGCAAAGTAATAAGCTGCGGCAACGAATGCGATTTAAACGCTGTGGACTTTTTGGAGTACTTCGGACAGGACAAGGAGACGAAGATCATTATTTCATATCTAGAAGGCATCAAGGATGGGAGACGGTTCTTCCAACTGGCCCGTGAAATCTCGAAAGAAAAACCTATCATCATCTGGAAAGGTGGTGCTACTGAACTCGGAGCCAAGGCCGCTATGTCGCATACCGGTGCTCTGGCTGGGGCGAAGCTTGTCTGGGAGGCCATGTTTGAACAGGCTGGGATAATCAGCGTTCGCAGTTTCGAGGAAATCGTAGATTGTCTTTCTTGCCTTTATCATTTACCGCTACCCAAGAGTAAGAGGATTGCTGTTGTGGCCGGCATGGGAGGAACTAATGTTGGTACCACAGATAATTGTATCGAGCTGGGTCTTGAAATGGCCAGGTTGTCGGGTGCAACTTTAGAGAGACTGGCTATATTACTGCCGCCAGTAGGTACGAGTGTCCGTAATCCCACCGATATTGGTGTAGCCACATTAATGGCTCCAAATCTTTACGGAGAAACACTGAAGATACTCAATGAAGATGAAAGTGTCGACATGCTTTTGGCGATAAGCGACCCAGGCAGGCCGTGCACGCAGAGTATTGTGGAAGCAGCAAAGGTAGTTGCGAAGCCGCTTGCCGTAACATTGTTCGCCTTGCCAGAATTTGCTGCTGAGGAATATGCCTTTTTAGCTCAAAATAACATTGCTACGTTTGGGGATGCAAAAAGAGCTGTAGCTGCGTTGGCTAAAGTTAGTGAATATGCTGGCTACAATGTAGAAGGTAAACGAGAGACACTCCAAATATGATAAACCAAGCATAATTTATTCGCAGTGGAATTCCGAGACTCCTACCTAAACTCATATTACCCCTCATTGTCCTTCTTGCGGCACGGCAGAGCCGATGAGTCTGTAAGCTAATTTAGCTAGCAGGAAAGCGCAAGACCCTGTTCCCTCGGCCGGGCAAAATTCCATCAAATCGAAGCCCACCACGTGCCTGTGAAGCATGACCGATTCTATTATATTCAGGACTTGACGCCACGGCATGCCGTCAGGTTCAGGAGTGCCTACTGCCGGCATAATGGAAGGGTCAAGAACATCTGCATCTATGGTGATATAGACATCTTCGGTAAGCGAGTCCACTATCTGGTTCACGGAAGCTTTGTCCGATGTTAAGTCAGAAATGTAGAAAGGCCTCAGCTTGTTTTCTGTTAGAAATTGTCTCTCTTCCCAGCTAAGGCTGCGCACTCCTACCTGGGAGATGGGACAAAGCTCGAAGATTCGGCGCATAACACAAGCCTGGCTGTATTTAGTTCCCAGATATTCATCGCGCAGGTCGGCGTGGGCATCCATCTGCAGCACAGAGAGTCTGGGGAATGCCTCCTTGAAAGCTCGAACTGCCCCCAGAGAAAGGGAGTGTTCTCCACCAAGCAAGACGACAAATTTCTCCTTCTGTACTAAACCTCTAACCACCTGATAAACTCTGTGAATCATATCCTGGGGGCTGCTCAGCAGAGGTTCCACTTGGGGTAGGGTGGAAATACCAACTTTATATATCTCGCGGTCCAGTTCTAAATCATAAAGCTCCAAGTACTGAGAGGCATCTATAATAGCCCGTGGCCCATGCCGGGACCCGCTTCGCCATTCACTGGTGCCATCGTAAGGGACAGGCAGAATCACAGTCTTTGCTTGCTGTAAATTTGTATAAGGTGGCTCTAATCCGGCAAAGACTTGCTGTGGCAAGAACGTTTCTTCATGCCAGGAAGCGGAGGGCTCAGGATCACGGTCGTTCATAGTAGATAAAACTCTGCTGGCTGGCTATTGCAGATTCCGCTTTAGGCCACTCTCTGTCAATAAGGCAGGTTCGCAGTTTGACCAGATGAAATCCTTCTCGGAAATCCTCTATTGCCTTCTCGGTATCGAAATCCTTGCAAGAGAAAACATCTATGTTAACGTAATTGCGCTCAACAAAGGTGTGAACGCCAATATGGCTTTCCGCAATAAAGACAAATCCTGATATTCCCCAGTCCTCCAGCACCGGTCCAATGTATTCGAGCACGTATGGCGGCGAAATCCTAGTCATTCCAATCTTGGCGGGATAAGCCTCCAACCACTTTCGGAGGAATTCTTCGTCCCGGAGAATTTGCTGGTTGCTGGAATAGCCATCTATAATCAAGTGCATGAGACCTCCTCGAGCAGCATTTTTCTTAAATCGAAAAGAGCGGCATATACTGTCCTTTGCTTCATTCTTGAGTGATTTCCGCGGAGTGTATGAGTGAAGGTATGCTCGAATTTGCCACTGCTCAGGCCTATGAATGCGTTGCCGGAATTTGTATCGGGATTTATGCTACCCCCAACACCTAAGCCAATAGCAGTTTTCAAATTCCTGCGCGCAGCCTCAGCCATTGCCTTAGCGACTTCGGTGCTTTCGTTGCCATATCGCTCGATAATAGAGGCATCAACGCCATAAGCCGTCTTGGCTTCATCACAACAGGCCAGCAGTCCCCCCTTGAAATAGGCACAGCTTTCCCGACTACTGGCAATGGCGCTGCATAGAAGCCCTTCGGTGCAAGACTCCATGGTGGCTAAGCTCCCGTCGTTAGCTCTGAGCAATTCCCCAACAACAGAGCCTAGAGTATCATCGTCCACCCCCCAGATATAAGGGGAAAGAATGTTTCGAATTTGTTCCTCGCTTTGAGCAATAAGGCGTTGGGCTTCTGTTCTTCCCCTTGCTTTGGCCGTGACGCGCAGATAAACACCATCGGGATTGATATAAGTGGCCAGAGTAGGGTTGGACAGTTTGGAAATAGGGGCCACTAATTCGTCTACCTTGGCTTCGGCAAGCCGGAAAGTCTTAATCACCCTGGATAGTATGATCTCCCCAGTTGTTTTTTGCCTCAGTTTGGGCAAAATGCCATCTTGCCACATCATTTTCATCTCATCGGTCGGTCCGGGTAGGGCTATGACTGTGTGTTTGTCTTTTTCAACCCACCAACCAGGCGCTGTGCCCATACGGTTGGGAACTATTTGAGCGGAGGGAATGATAGTTGCCTGTCTGATATTGCTCTGTGGTATTTCCCCGAGATAGCGCCGGAGCAGATCCTGTAGCTCCTGCCATAACCTCTCATCGACTTTGATCTCCTCATCCACTAGTTCTCCAATAGCCTCACGAGTAATATCATCTTGGGTGGGTCCCAATCCCCCTGTGGTTATGATAAGGTCTGCCCTCTCCCAGGCGCGTTTCAGGGTATCGACTAACCTTTTCTGATTGTCGCCCGCTGTAGAGATAAAATATAAGTCGATTCCCAGCAAAGGCAACTGATTGGCCAGAAAGGAAGAATTGGTATCAATTATATTGCCCAGTAGAATTTCCGTGCCAACGGGTACTATCTCTGCCTTCATTCTTCACTACAACCTGTCAGTCGACGATTATTCTAACATTTGGGTGGTGACATGCCGAGATACTTCTCCACTATTGCCATAGCGCAATATTTACCACACATACTGCAAGCTGCTCCGCTAGCAGGTATCCTGCCATGGATCTGCCGCGAGAGTTTTGGGTCCAGAGACAGTTTGGCTTGTTTTTCCCAATCGAAAGCCTTCCGCGCCTTGGACATTTGTTCATCCCACTCTTTGGCGCCTTTTACACCCTTGGCAATATCGGCAGCGTGAGCAGCTATACGAGAGGCTATCACTCCTTCCTTGACGTCTTCGATGGAGGGGAGGGAAAGGTGCTCCGTAGGGGTAACATAGCACAGAAAGTCTGCGCCGGCGGCAGCGGCAATTGCCCCACCGATGGCAGCAGTTATATGATCGTAGCCAGCGCCTATATCGGTCACTAAAGGCCCAAGGACGTAGAAAGGCGCCCCACGGCACAGACTCTTTTCCAATTGAACATTGGTGAGGATTTGATTCAATGGCAAGTGCCCGGGACCTTCTATCATGGCTTGAACACCAGCTTCTCTGGCTCGTTCCACCAACTCACCTAGGATAATTAGCTCTTGGATTTGAGCCCTGTCGGTGGCATCAGCTAGACAGCCGGGACGCAAGCCATCGCCCAGACTCAAAGCGAAGTCATGTTCAAGAGCCAAGTCCAGTAGGCGGTCATAATAGTGATATAGAGGATTCTCTCTATCGTTGTGGAGCATCCAGCCGATGAGGAAAGCTCCTCCTCGGGACACTATGTCAGTCGTCCTGCCTTGTTTTTTGAGTTTGGCCAAAGATGCTTGGGTCACTCCACAGTGCACAGTCATGAAATCAACACCGTCTCTGGCATGTTCCTCGATTACGGTGAATATCTCATCAACGGTCATGTTCACGATAGCACCATGATTCTCAATGGCTTCAATGCCCGCCTGATAAATGGGCACTGTCCCTACCGGCACTGTGCAGGCGCGCATGAGAGCCCTCCTGATAGATGAAATATCGCCCCCGGTGCTCAGATCCATCACAGTGTCAGCGCCAAAGTCAATGGCCGTCTGTAGTTTCCTTAGTTCCGTGTTCAAATCACAAGAATCCGACGATGTGCCTATGTTAGCATTGACTTTGGTTCTCAATCCTTTGCCTATGCCGCAAGGAATCAAATTTGTGTGATTGGCGTTGGCCGGGATTATGATCTCACCGTCAACCAAGCCTTGGATGACGGAGGGTGTCTCCACTCTCTCCTCTCCGGCTACGTGCCTGATTTGCGGTGAAATAGTACCTTTTCGCGCTAACTGTAGCTGAGTCATCTTCCTAGGCCTCACGTAAGTTGCGTGGAACCAAAGTATAAAACACGGTTATTATCAATGCAAACGCAACCCTGGCGAAAACAAGATAAGCAGAAATGACGAATGCACAGATAAGTTTAGGACAAAGCTCTCAGGGTTTCTTTCTGGGTCCTAAATAACTTAGCTATCCCTTGCCGGGCCAAAGAAAGCAGGGCATCGGCGGTTTCTTTGGAGAAAGGTTTGCCCTCAGCAGTCCCTTGGATTTCCACAAACTCATTTTTGTCGGTCATGACCACATTGAAATCAACTTCAGCTTGGTAGTCCTCCTCATAACAGAGGTCAAGTAGCATATTACCATTCACAATGCCCACGCTGGTGGCTGCAATCATTCCACCTAATGGCATAAATGGCAGAACACCCTGCTTTCTTAGGTTATGGAAAGCGTGATAAAGAGCAACATATCCTCCGGTGATAGCGGCTGTTCTGGTGCCACCGTCTGCCTGCAACACGTCGCAATCCACTATGAAAGTTCTTTCTCCCAGGGTAGCCAAGTTGGTTGCTGCTCTTAAGCTGCGACCGACAAGGCGTTGTATTTCTTGACTTCTTCCTTCCGTCCTATCGCGTGGTGTACGAGTGGCTGTGGAGCGAGGTAACATAGCGTACTCCGCAGTCACCCAACCCCGACCCCCACCTTTAAGAAAAGGAGGCACCCTTGCATCCATACTCACTGAGCACAGTACCCTTGTTTGCCCTAGTTCGATTAAGGCTGAACCCTCGGCGAAACTTTGGTACCCCAGAATTATGTGCACAGGGCGAAGTTCATTATCGGCCCGGTTATCTGTTCTTGGCATGCCGGAAAAAGTATAGCAGACTATTTGCCAATCTGCCTAGCCATTTTCGGTTGTTATTCACCACCGTCCTCTTTCTTGATAGGTCTCGATGAATCTTTTGAGAGAGCGGTCGTAAGTCTTTTCTACGTCGTCGGGGAAGAAGCAGGCTGGCAGCTCGCCCGACCGGCGGTGGTATCTCAGACATTCGCAGCAAATGCCTTTTCTACCGCATGGCTCATAGGTACAGTTACATTTTTTCTTGTTTTGCTCCATGATGCACTCTCTCATATTGACTCTCCTCCGCTGGTTGCGTGGTTTAATGCCTCGTTGTGCTCCAGTTAAAATGATGCCATATAGTGAATCCAGGAAGCTGGGCCAGTTTCCCGAACATATGCTATCATATGCCCAAACAAAAGGACTAAAAAGGCAGGCAGCAGGTTGCAGCCACCGCTTGATGCGTATCTTGATATCGAGACCACGGGCCTATGCTCGTTCTATGACGAAATAACCGTTATTGGCGTCTATTTAGCCAATAACGCTGCGACTAGACTGGTTCAACTTGTTGGCGATGATGTGACCAGGACTAACTTGCTCAGAACCTTGCGCTTGGTGGATACCATCTATACCTACAACGGCAGCGGTTTTGATTTTCCTTTCATAAATTTCCGTCTCAGTGTGAATCTGAGGGAGCATTTTCATCATCGTGATCTTATGCATGACTGCTGGAAGAACAATCTATATGGCGGCTTCAAGGCGGTAGAGCGGCAATTAGGTATTCCTCGACAGCTACAGGGTATTGCAGGAGCACAGGCGGCGATGCTCTGGTGGAGATATCAGGCTCACCATGACAGGAAGGCATTGGATTTGTTACTGAAGTACAATAGAGAAGACGTTGTTAATCTGATGGCGTTGAAGGGAAAACTGGAGATGTTTTCAAAATCAGCGTGTCGTTCTTAGTACGGGCAGTATCCTAGCGGCCTCAACTGAACAGGAGTTCAAGCAAATACTCTGTGAATCGTGACAATTGGCGCACGATATCGCCGGCAGCGCTCATTATCCTACTTATTATCGAAAGGTCCGATTGGTCTTTACTCCACGAAAAGGATTCGTCGTCATCCTCATGGTAATAAAGGTCATTGAATGCCACGGTGATTTCATATTTGTCTAGTTCAGAATCGGGATGTTGCCTGAGACCCCCAAGCCAGGCAACCGAAGAGAATTGAGCAGGGGCTTGGGACTCTATCCTTCTCCATTCCCCATCGCAATACCAATCCTCTATTAGGAAGGAATGTCCATCGTCGCTACCATCAACACCGAGAGTCACGTATACCCGCTCGGCAGCAATGCCATAGGCTCTGAGGAGGGAACACAGCAAGATAGAAAAATCCTCGCAATCGCCAGTCCGGTAGGAGAGAGTTTCTTCGGGTGTTTGCCAGTAGTCTCCTCCCCATGGCTCTTCGTCAGACTTATAGTCTATATTGTCGGCGACCCAGTCTCGGATGGCGTCAAAGCCAGCTTGGGAGAGTTCGTAAGGAGCGGGACCGACAGCATCCCGTAAGGCTTCCTCGACGGATGGGCAATCGAGTGTGACGTAGGATTTGAATTCAAACTCTGTCGTCGGAGACTTGCTGACAACAGAGTTCTCGCTGTAGGTGAGGCCGCTGCAGCCTAATCCAGGCACAGTGAGCAAGCCCAGTGCGCCTATATAAGCCAAAGCCACCAGAAAGCGCTTGTTCATTCACGAACCTCCAATCACTCCAAGTAGTATTTGGTTTTCTCAAAACTAGACTTAGAAATATTACTTTCTCTTGACCGCTGACTTCACTGATTCTTCAATATCTGCAGCGGTCAAACCGTATCGTTGAAGTAATTCTTCAGCCTTCCCTGACACGGCATACCTGTCACCAAGATTGACAAAGTCCATAGGCACTGGCTTTTCTTTGGCTACTGTCTGAGCGACTCGGCTACCCAGACCACCTTGGGCCAGGTGCTCTTCGGCAACGACAATTGCGCCTGTCTCTGAGGCTGCTTGGACTATAGCCGTTTTGTCCAGGGGTTTAAGGGTGTGCATGTTGATTACCCGGCAATCTATACCTTGTCTGGCCAAGACATCTGCTGCCTCGAGAGCCTTAGCGACCATAATGCCCGCAGCTATGACAGTTGCATCCTTGCCCTGTCTCATGACTACTGCTTTGCCTAATGTGAAGTGGCAGCCCTCGGGATAGACAACCGGTGTCTTAGGACGGCTTAATCTGACGTAGAAAGGCCCATATTCACTGGCCGCTATTCTTACTGCCTCAACGGCCTCTATAGCATCGGCAGGAACAACAACGGTGAAGCCAGGAAGAGCACAATACAAAGCCAAATCTTCAATGGCCTGATGGGAGGTGCCGTCTTCGCCGACCGAAATGCCTCCGTGGGTGGCGACAACTTTGGCATTTAGTTCTGGCTGGGAAAGACAGAGTCTCAACTGATCAAAACAGCGACATGAGGCGAAAATGGCGAAAGTGCTGACAAAAACGGTTTTTCCTGAGGCAGCCAATCCAGCAGCTATGCCAATCATGTTCTGTTCTTCCAGTCCGCAGTCAAAAAAGCGGCCGGGAAACTCCCGCGCAAAAAGACTCGTCATCGTTGAGGGCGACAAATCGCTGTCCAGAACGACAATATGCTTGTTCTGCCTGCCCAGCTCTACCAGAATCTTGCCATAGGCTTCCCGAGTAGATGCCTCAGCCATACCTATTCCTGTCCCCCATGAAGAATTCGTTCCGCTCTCTTCAGTGGGTCATTACTCTAGCTCTTTCAATGCCCTGTCGGCTTCTTCTGGAGTTGGCGCCTTGCCATGAAATGCCACATTGTTCTCCATGAAACTGACCCCCTTGCCCTTGACGGTGCGGGCGATGATGACAGTGGGTTTGTTTCTTGTCTTCTCAGATCTCTGGCAAGCTGATAGAATTTGATCGAAGTCATGTCCATCTATGTTGATGGTATGCCAGCCAAAGGCCTGCCATTTGCGGGCGAAGGGCTCAAGGTTCATGATGTCACAGGTCCATCCACTGAGTTGTATACCGTTGTAGTCGACTATGGCTGTCAGGTTATCCAGTTCGAAGTGGGCTGCTGAAAGAGCTGCCTCCCAAGTTTGTCCTTCTTCACATTCGCCATCGCTGAGAAGCACATAGGTTCGGTAAGTCTTGGAATCTAGCCTGGCAGCCAGAGCAATGCCGATGGCAAAGGACAAGCCCATACCCAAAGAACCGGCCGACATTTCCACGCCGGGAGTGAATTTCCTATCAGCGTGTCCCTGAAGGCGGCTATCCAATTTTCTTAACGTTGCAAGCTCTGCCGTGGGGAAGTAACCGGCTTCAGCCAGGGCAGCATATAGGATTGGAGCAGCGTGTCCCTTGCTTAGCACAAATCGGTCGCGATCTGCCCACTGGGGATTCTCGGGGTTATAGGACAAAATCTTAAAATAGAGCGCTGTGATGATATCAGCTGCCGATAGAGAGCCGCCCGGGTGACCACTGCCTGCTGTAGCTATCATGCTGATTACGTGACGGCGCAGCTTCTTAGCCATTTCCTTGAGCTCTGCCGTGGACACGTCGAATTTATTCTGGAGAGGGACGCTTTCGAACTCTACTTTGCTGTGGTTTGGCATGGGTTGGATACCACATTCTAACTCAAAATGACTGACAATGTCTAGGGTTGGCGGCTGCCCTCGCACCGGAAAGAAGCATATTTCTTATATCGGGTACACCAGAAGGTCCTTTAGTTGAGTCAGATCGCTAAGAGATTCGTGATGGTTTTCCCCCGACCTGTCAATATAAAAAGCATTTATGCCAGCTTGTCGGGAATTGAGGAAATCAAATTGCCAATTATCACCCACATGGATGACCTGGTTTGGCTTCACTCCCATCTCTGCACATATCCTGAGGTAGAAATCGGGGCTTTTCAATTCTTTATAATGCGACACGGAAGAAAAAACTCGCACAAAATAGGGCTTCATATCTTGCAGCAGGAGGTGCAGTAGCTCCAACGGCGTACCTGAGGCAACAATCAGCTTGTACTCACTGGCTAGAGAAGAGATGACGTCAATTGCCTCGGGATAATAGCGTATTCTGTTCAGGCAACTTTGTATCACTGGTTCGGAGGAGCCCAAACCAAGATAGTCAAACCAGTATTCGATATCATACCATTCGAGCCTCTGGTCGCCGATTCTGCTATACTCCTCGACGATGCGTCTCTTGGCCTGAGCAAAATCAAGCCCTTGTTTCTGGGCGTAAAGCGCAGGGATGGCTTCGTGCCATATCGTCTCGCTGAAATCGGGAGTTACCAGTGTCCCCTCAGCATCGAAGGAAATCAATTCAACCTGATTCATTTGGAGATACCGATATTATCATGATGTGGAGGCTGAAGTCTATTTGCCTATTCGCCTTGAGCACGCTAAGATATGAAAAATGCTGGATTACTCGACTGCAGAGAAGCTGGGCCATGTCTTTGAGCTGGGTCCTATAAGACCTCCAAGTGAAGCTTGCTCCCTGTTGATAAGAGCGACCAGGAATTGCCCCTGGAATAGATGTCAGTTCTGTCCCGTATATAAGGGTGCTAAGTTCGAGCTGAGGCCAGTCGGGGAAATTGTGAGAGATATTGAGGCAGTTAAGGCTGTCAGCGAAGGTATCAGGGAAATGGCCTGGAAGATGGGCTATGGCGATAAAGTTAGAGAAGTGGCAGCGACGCTCTGTAATCAACCCGAATATGGGCAATGTGCATGCCACGTTGCTCTGTGGCTAGCCAGAGGAGGCGGGACGGCGTTCCTTCAGGATTCCAACACCCTGATCATGCGTACTTCAGAGCTTATCCAGGTGATTTCTTTCCTGAGGAAGACCTTTCCCAGCTTAAATAGAGTAACCACGTATGGCCGGTCCCATACAGCAGCCAGGAAGTCGCTAGCGGAGTTGAAGGAACTCAAGGACGCTGGGCTGGACAGGGTTCACATCGGACTGGAGACCGGCTATGACCCTCTGTTGGCCTATATGGAAAAGGGCTGCACAGCTGAAAACCATATTGAAGGTGGGAAGAAAGTGAAGGAAGCAGGCATTTCGCTGTGCGAATATGTTATGCCTGGTCTCGGCGGCAGGAGAATGTCTCGAGAACATGCTCAGGAAACAGCCAGGGTGTTAAACGAAATCGACCCCGATTACATCAGGCTACGCAGCCTTCACATCTCTCCAACCATGCCGCTGTGGACCAGAATGCGGGAGGGAGATTTCGAGCTGCAAACAGAGGACGAAGTAGTAAAGGAAATAGCTGCTTTTGTCGAAAACCTGGAGGTCACCAGCTATCTCAAGAGCGACCATATACTCAACCTGTTGATGGAAGTCGAAGGCCAAATGCCAGATGACAAAGGGAGATGCCTCGGTATCATAGACAGTTATCTGTCCCTGCCGGACGAAGAGAGACTCAATTTCAAGGTCGGCAGGCGGACTGGTCTATACAATAGAGTAGCTGACCTCAATGATGCCCGTAGACACGACAAGATAGAACAAGCTATAAAGCACCTAAGAGAACAAAGCAGCAATGTTGAGGCAGAAATATTCAGGTTGAAAAACACCTTCATTTGACTAGAAGGTCGTGGCAAAAGGATTTGTAAACCTGAATTGTTTCAAGCACGGACGTGCAATAAAGCGCCACAGCAAACAAAAGGCCGCTCTGCAGATTGAGAGAAAATCAGAGGCGATAAAGGTCAAATTTCGTGGGCAAACATGGACGAGTCTATTGCACGAAAGAAAGTCACTATGCTGATTCGCATAACTTGCTGAGGCGCGGACTTTATGTCAATCTCATCCCTTCGCAAGGCGCCCGGCTGTGCTTCTTGTGTTCTCTTTCACGTGGATGAACAAGTAGATTAGTTCCCTGCTTGCAAGCAAGAGTAGCCAGGCTAGAAAGGAGCCAACTATTCCCAATACAATCATGGAAACACCCGGCCCCATACCTATCAGTTCAGTTTGCCCTGTTAGTTCAGTTTCCCCAATCATCAATCCATTTTCCAAGATCTCCAGTCCGAGAACAATTGAACCAATGACGCCAATTACCAGCACTGCCCACCCCAAGACTCTCAAAACCCCAGTCACGTATGGCAGGAAATGATACTCCAACGGTCTGCTTCCTTTTCTAGCTTTCCGGAAAACAGAGCTTAGCTTCTTCATTTTATATGATCACCAAGGCATAGATTTGGTCTTGGCTTGATTTCTATTTAATGGTGATGCGCTCAGCCGTGTTTCTGGTGTTCTCTTCGACCTGGATGAGCAGGTAGAAGATCTCCCTGGTTGCCAGCAAGAACAGCCAGGCCAGGAAAGAGGCTATTATCCCCCCAACAGCTGTGATAGCACCCATGAACCCGCCCATCAGAATTCCGACAACAAGAAAGCCAAGAGCACCAGCTATTAACACTATCCACCCAAGGACCCTCAAAACAGCGGTTGCAAACCGTAGAAAAGGATACCTTTCCATTTTGCCTCCTTTATACTATGTACCTATAATTTCCACAGCAGCAGTCTACGACTGCCTGACTCCTCAAACGTAATCGACTCACAACATCGGCAACTATAGTAACTCACGAGCCCCAGACTCTACTTGAATTCGCCCTTTCCCAGACTGACGAATATAATGGCAAGCACCCCGAGAATGAACCAGGGCCCAACGAGTGCGCATATAGATCCTGTGAGCGCCAATCCCCAAATTCTTCTTGTCAGGGCGCATACGCCGCCTATTATCGCAATTATCCCGAGTACGATTAACGGGGCAAAAATGACACTCAACCATCCTATGCCGAAAATTCCACCTAAGAAACCAACTCCTGTGGCACCTAGTGTGCCCAAGATCACCTGAACAGCCCCGGCAATTATGGCTAGTATGCCACCGACAGTTGGCTTCCACGTTTTCTCCATCTTTGTGCCCCTCCTGTTTCTATATAACGATATAGTTAGAAGCTTCCCTTGTCAATACCCCGAAACCGGAACGACCACCGACCCGACAGGCGTGCCTACTGCAACCCCGCCCGACTCCGCAACCACTACACCTTTGTCAGATCGGCAATGACAAATCGTCACTACACTCCGGGCAACCATCCGAAGCAAGATCCCCAGGGTATGCATACTACACCAAACAAGAATAGGATAGATAGGATCACCCCAATCACCACGGATATCCCCAGGCCGATAAGGAACATCCGCCACCACAATCCCCAAGCCAACTTCCAGGTTGGTCTTACCTCATTATCCATCTGCTCTTTCTCCTTTCCTTGGTTTCTTCAAGGTCCGAGCCGCTCAATTGACTCAATACGCGTTGCAATACGTTGGGTTCATTATAAGTATGGCCATTATCCGCTGTCAATATATCTAAAGAGATTGTCCACCGAATCGCTGATGGTGACCAACACCTGAGAGCAGACTAGCTCACTCTCCCACTGTGCCCAGGATGGATTGTTGAATAGTCTCTCCCAGGGCTCTCTGGCAGCTTGGCAAATTCTTTGACCATATAGGTTTCTTCCAGACGATAACCAAGCGAACGATAATACTCACGGGCACCAATACCGCTCAGCACTGATAATCTATCGACCTTGAATTCCTGCGTAGCGATTTTCTCTGCCTCTCGAAGCAAGTTCTCGCCTAGACCGTGGTGTTGGGCGGCTCGTTCTAGTCTGCCGCTCAGGGGAACTTCCGGACCAAAAACGTGCAACTCCCTGACAATCGCCTTTCTATCATTTATCCTCAACCTAAGTAAGCCAAACAAGGTCTCGTTCTCATCCTCGTAGGAAAGGAAGATTTCCTTCCCACCCAGAGTCTCATAATCCAGTCTAGTCAGCCATGGCTCGCCAATTGTCCAGTCATCTCTCAGGCGATGCCCGTATTCCCGACAACGGATGCAACTGCAGTGAAGACCTATTAGCTCTATTCTCTTCTTGATGGTTCCTCTTAGCGCTAAGTCTCTGCTGCCGGCAATGATAAATTTGCTGGGAATATCACGCATCAACCTCGAAATCCTTACATATTTGGGAATCAGGGCTTTGACAGCTATGAGCAAATCAATCATGTCCTCATCGCCATAGGGTCGATAGCGATTCTCGCGATACCAGTTCTCTAGTTCGCTGCCTCGAACTACCAGCGTGGGATAAAGCTTGAGCCCGTCAGGTCGAAAGCGTTCATCCCCAAACAACTGCCGTGATAGTTCCAGGTCATGGTGGGGCGTCGACCCTGGCAAACCAGGCATCCAATGGTAATAGACCTTGAAGCCGCAATCTCTTAATAGCCTGGTTGCTGAGATAACTTCAGCTATCCCATGTCCTCTTTTTGTCAAGCGATGGATCTCATCGTCTAATGTCTGCACCCCGAGCTCTACCCTTGTGGTGCCGAAATCAAGCATGCGCCTTATCTCTTCCTCTCCGCAGAAGTCAGGTCTGGTCTCGATGCACAATCCCACGCAGCGGTGTTGGGCTTTTTCATTTAGTTTTTTGGCTTCCTCCAAATCGTCGGAGGTGATTTCGTTCAGAGCATCATAGCAGTCCTTAATGAACTTATACTGATAGTCCAGACGATAAGAGAGGAAAGTGCCGCCCATAACAATAAGCTCTATCTTGTCCTGGCTATGTCCCATCTGAGCGAGCGTTTTGAGCCTAGCCTCAACCTGTTCCCTTGCGTCGAAATCGCAACGTCGGGCTCGCAGCACTGCCGGAGACTCTACAGTGTAGCTCTTGGGTGCCTCGGGTGAACCTGGACAGTAGACACACTTGCCAGGGCAGGCGAATGGTTTGGCCATAACTGCTACAGGGGTCACTCCAGAAATAGTTCGAGATGCTTTCCTCATGTGATAATATGATAAAGTCTAACAGAGTGCAGGTATGACCACAAATAGGGAGGTGTTCGACCAAATAGCTGAAAGCTGGTATCGCGTAAGGCATTGGCCGTTATTAGAAGAAGAACTGTCTGCCTTAGCAGCAAGATGGCAAGGTGGCAAGCTGCTCAATGTCGGTTGCGCTCATGGACCCGATTTCTTGCCCTTCAGGCGTGGTTTTGAACTCTGGGGAGTGGACACCTCCCCTGCTATGCTGAGACATGCTGTGAGATATTCCGCGAAATTGCAGTTTTATGTCAACTTAGCCGTCGCCGACGCGTTATTCTTGCCCTTCCCTGATAATACCTTCGATTCTGTGATCTCAGTGGCCACTTATCACCACATCAGGGGGAAGAGAGAAAGGGAAGAGGCGTTCGTAGAATTAAGGCGGGTGTTGAGGCCCCGGAGTGAGGCCTTTTTGACTGTGTGGAACCATGGACAGACAAGGTTCTGGTTCAGATCCAAGGAACAGCAGGTTCCTTGGAGATTGAAGGAGAAGACGGTCCACCGCTATTACCACCTCTTCTCTTATGGCGAGCTACGAAAAATATTAATCAAGACTGGTTGGGAAATCATTACTATGGTGCCGGAGGGGTCTTACCATTTCCCGATCAGGGATTTCTCCCGCAACATATGCGTTGTGATGAGGAAATGCTGAATCAACGGTCTTAGCGAACCATGAGGCTAGGACGCCGCATCGGTGTGGAATTGCTGATGCAGGCATGTTTTGCCGACATTTCTATTTTTCAGCTCTCACTAACCAATCTTGATCAGCGTAGCAGGAACCTATATCGATATTCCTGAAGCCGACCTCTTGGAAAAGTCGCTGCAGGTCCTCCTTGGCCAAGAAGTGATATTCTCCCCTTCTCCCCTTCTCAACAATGACCCTATTTATCGTGACAGCAACCAGATTCACGGGAAGAAGCAGAACAGACACAAGAATATGGTGGATTCTCCTGTAAACGGGAGTGAGTCTGCCAAGCGCCACTATGTGTTCTCTTATGAGTGCCTTTTCTCCGGCGTTTGGTTTTGGATTGGCAATTATCACCGCACCACCCTGCTTCAAGACTCGATGAAATTCAGAAATGACTCTATGAGGATCCTCAAGGGCATAAAGCGTATTACAGCAAATCACTTTATGAAAGAAACTTTCGGGAAACTGCAGGCTTTTGTTCAAGTCGGCAACTTGAAGCGTCACATTAGCGAAATTTCTGCATCTGTTGTGAGCCTGTCTTATCATCCTCTCACTAAAGTCAAGCCCCGTGATGCTTATTCCCTTTCCTTCATTTTCTTCAACGATTCTTTCTATTGCCAGTCCTGGCCCACAGCCGGCATCTAAAATATCTTCCCTTTCTTTGGCCTTCAATGTATTACTCAGGTCTTCCAGAAGGTGCCGGTAAGGGAACGAGGTTCTTAAGGACAGACTGTAGAAATACGAATATATTTCCCAAAATGGCATTTCAAGTCACAAGTATCTAATCAAGGTCGGATATATTTACCGACTTCAATGCGTGAGCAAAGAAATCAGTATGATTTACATCCAGCACAAATCAGACAAATGCTCTTCAAATTTATCTCGGAATTCAAGCCTGTCATTTTGCATCTAGATTCTGATGTCGGGTAAAGGTGTCCAGCTACACTACCGACCCGTTCGCCCACCGGATGCATCTCGCCCTATCTTGATCTTCTCAGGAAGTCCGGCCTCGACAATGCCGATGAAGACCTCAACCAGCTTAGGATCAAACTGAAGCCCGGCACCCTGCCTGAGTTCCGTTATTACCTCCTCAAGAGACAGGGCAGGACGGTAAGGACGGGCGGAAGTCATAGCCTCGAAGCTATCAACCAGGGCGAGGATGCGAGCTTCCAGGGGAATCTCTTCCTTTTTCAGTCCTTCAGGATAGCCCGTACCATCCCACCTCTCATGGTGATATAGAATACTATTTACCGCAGCGGCTAGCCTGGGTATGTTACCGATGATATTTGCCCCCAACTTTGGATGAGCTTTGATCGCTTCCCAATCTTCCTTGGTAAGCTTCCCCTTTTTGTTAAGCACTCTGTCGGGTACGCCGACCTTGCCAATGTCGTGAAGCAAAGCAGCCGCGCTCAACACAGACACCTCATCAGGCGATAGTCCGATCTTTTCCGCCAGAGCCACGGCATAAATGTTAACTTTCTTAGAATGGCCATAAGTATAGGGATCTTTGGCCTCCACTGCCGAGGCTATGTCATACACCTCGCTCAAACTGTTGGGTCTGGTACCAATCCCGGGAATTCCCCCGGCATCTGGCAGTTTAGGCAGAATCTTGGAGGAAAGGAAGATTCGATTACCTCCTGTCCGTTTAGCGTGATAAAGGGCGGTATCAGCCATGTCAACAAGTTCACCGGACAGCATTCCATCTGCGGGATAGCTGGCCAAACCAATGCTGCTGGTCACCGCAATTGCCCTCTTCTCCATCTCCTCTGCAATCTGCCTTAGAACTCGCTCAGCCACGACATAAGCAGCGTCCCTGGCTGTCTGGGGCAGAATGACGACGAATTCGTCTCCGCCGTAGCGAAAAGCGCGGTCAACATTTCTGACGGAGCCTTTGATGATTCTCCCTATATGGCCCAGCAGGATGTCCCCGGCGGGATGCCCATATACGTCGTTATAGGCCTTGAAGTTATCCAGGTCAATCATGAATATAGAGAACACGTCACCATAACGAGAATGGCGGGCAAGCTCTTCTTTGAGTTGCTCTTCAAAATAACGTCGATTAAATAGGCCGGTGAGCTCATCAATACGAGACTTCTGTTCCAACCGGGCATAAAGTTGGGCATTCTCGATCGGCGCAGCGATCTGCAAAGCCACCTTTTCCAGAAGCTTTATTTGCCTGCGGTTGTAAACGTTGGGTTCGCGACTGGCCAGAATCAGACTGCCGATAGTACGGTCTGTAACACTCAATGGTAGATGAACAACAGAACGAATCCCCTGCTGCAGGTGAGTCTCCGCAGTCGAGAACCTCTGATGTCGTTTCAAATCAGGTTCATACAAGCTTTTCTTTTCCCGGCATACTATCTCCGTAGCCGTCCCTTCGAGTGGTATCCTTTCACCCGGCTGCCAGGCAGACCCTATTGTGCTGGATAGGACCATAAAGAGAAGGTCCTCTCCATCAAGTAAAGCAATTGTTGCCCAATCAATATCCGCCACTTTCTTTAATTCCTGGGCGAAACCTTCAAATATCATTTGGATACTCACGCTGGAGGTTATAATTGAGGTCAAACGGTTAAGTAAGGTTGTTTCCTGGTCTTGTTCCTTCAAACGCTCACGAGAATACTCCTTTTCCATGCTCGCTGCCACCTGAGCGGTAATGGATTCCAATAAGTCGATATCCTCAACGGAGTAAAGCCTACCGTCCCGCCTCTCACTTATTGCTACAATGGCCACAGTCTTCCCTCTGTTCATCAAGGGAACGAACATTTTCACTCCCGCCAGTTGGATTTCCTCCCTCTCCTCTTCCCATATAGACTGGAATTCAGGAAGGATATGGAGACTCCTCTCCGGCAATATGGTGCTTTTGCGCTCAAGCCACGTCACAATAGGGCTATCTCTCATTAACTTCAACTCCCCCATAGGGTTGTCTTCTACAGGAGGGTAGATAAACTGGGCGCTAAAACCTCCTTCCGTGGCCTGGGGCAGAAGCAGACAGGCCCTCCGGCAGTCAAGGGACTGAGCAAGCAGTGATATGAATCCGTTGCCCAACTCCTCCAGGGTAGGAACATTGTGTATCCCGGTGGTGAACTGAGACAATTGCCTGCGGTAGAAGGATTTTGCCCCCATGAAAGCATCCTCTACCTTCCTTTGCCAAAGGTCGTGCACCTTGTGAACAAGAAACAGAATAGCCGGCATTCCCAGACCGGTAATCGCGGCTAGAGCTGCAAATTCACTTGTATCGCCGCCGCGGTGCAAAGCAACCCAAACAAGTGCGAGGACGATGCCAATACCGCCTCCGTAGAGGACCGCGTATATAAGAGCCTGGCGAAATACAACATTGATATCCACCAGTCGATGGGTCACCACAGCGTAGGTCAAGATACAGGCAATGATCAGATTGCCAATATGGCTTACAGGGAATTCGCCTCCACGGGGACCAACAGCGCCAAAAAAGGACACTGTCAGGATGGCGATGGCAACAAGTAAATAGACAATTTGATTGCGCTCCGCTGGGTTTGGCGAGAGCCGGTACTTCTGTATCAAAGAATATACATCTCTGATGCCCACTGTGGAAAGAAAAAGCAAACCGATAGCAGTAATCCACGGACCATAGACTACAACAGGATCAACGGCCTCTGGGATTTGGCCCGATGCTGCCAGCGCAATGGTAGCTATTG
This sequence comes from Chloroflexi bacterium RBG_13_51_36, assembly GCA_001796515.1. Lineage (GTDB taxonomy): Bacteria > Chloroflexota > Dehalococcoidia > GIF9 > AB-539-J10 > RBG-13-51-36. The sequence goes on along the minus strand of MGMS01000054.1, from coordinate 72,362 downwards.
GGAAAACATAGGCCAACGGTATCCTGGTGCGTTCAGACTGATAAAACGAACGTACGAGGTAATGGAATTGGACTAGCATCAAGATGGCGATACAAAGTACGATTCTGACATCGAGCAACTTGTTGGTTGTCAATGACCCTGCCGGGCTCCTCATACTGAGGAACGTGGTGAGACTCCAGAGTACGGCAGGGATCAGGAACAAGAGGAATAGCTTATGCCTCTGTTGCCATGGTCGGTTAGATAGCACAATGACAAATAAAGGGACATAAACAATCGTCGCGATCAACGGAATCAGAATCTCGTTACCCATGACATCACCATCATATAGTCAAACACGTCAATTCTAACACAGCCTCGCGTCTCATTTTGAGCTCTTCTTTGACGTCATTGCAGGCATCTGAAAGGCGCGTGGCGACTTTGTGCCCCATCACAGGATTGCCTTGGCTGTTTCACCAGCTTCACAATCATAGCAGAGGCCAAGTCGCCTGATTGGTGTGTAGCCACTTTTGCGATTCATTCTAATAGGAAGTTATTATTCACGGAAATTCGAAAACTGTCAAGATAACTAAGGTAATCGCTAGAAGGTACCAAGTATTTTGGTCATAGCTCCCTCTCTCACATATAGCAACCTTAAAGCCTCACTCTTCGCATTCTGAGCTGCTTGGAGGAGGATCTACGAAAGGCTTAGAGTGATAAGCGAAAGGGCGAGGTTTGACCTCGCCCTTCAGTGTCTTTGCACCGCATCCTGGTTTTCTCCAAACCATGCTGCCGCCATCACGCAGCCGCACGTTCGGCTTCGGTCGCCGGCACGGCCTCCACCTCAACCCTGGGAGTCATTAGCAAAGAGAGCACATCCTCGGAAGGATTAACATGCGGCAGTCTTAAGCTTTCCAGACTAGCTCCCTCAGACTGCCGTCGGGCGACATAACTGGAAAAGGCACCTCTAGGAAGCAAGGTGACTTGTACTGGCGTTAAATCAAGCACAGTCTCCATGTCACCAATAAGCCGATAGAAATTGCTCCGATACTTCCTGTCTAGCTTCTTGAATTGTTCCCGTATAGCTGTCGCCAAGCTTTCTTCACTGGCAATATAGCCAGCTTCAAGTTCAGGATAGAGGTGCAATACAGGCTTACTGCCAACTATTTCTTTGCGAGCCACCCAATCCACATAGGGAATGCCCGTGTTTTCAACCGCCTCGCCGATTACTTTCTCCGTCAGCCGGCCAAGACCAGCAATATCAATGAGATCATCGGCACGGCTATGGAATACCATCTGGGGAATGTCGATGTTGAGCTTCTCATTTCGCAGCGAGGTTATCTCTATTACGTCACCAATCCGGTATCTCGTCATAATACCACCGTGGAAATTGGTGAGAACTATCTCGTATTTCTCACCGGCCTTCACTTCGTCCAGCAGGATAGTTTTGGGCCGGTAGGAATGGTCCAATTGCCATTTGAACCACTCTCTTTCAGGGATGAATTCGAAGAAGTTGAGGTTGGGAATAAAGGTCATCCCTTCACGGTCCCAGGTCTGGGTCGCATAGACTCCGCCCTCGGTGGCACCGTATATCTCCAGAGGCTTCCTTCCCCACAGTTCCTCCACCTTTTCCCGGAAGACGGCACTATCGGCGCCTCCTCCGACGACCACCTTAGCGGACCACAAATCCTTGGGCAATAGGGAACGACGCGCCAGTTTGCTTTTGATCAATCCTTTGAGGAAACAGGCAAATGCCCTCGGATGAGATAGCAGAAAACGCGTGTCTACACGTATTGCTCCTTGCCTAAACATCTCCCCGACATAGGCTAAGATAGACGGCAAACCGCCAAAAGCATCAAGTCCCCGGGATAAGGCTTCTGCAAAACCGGCTTCTACCCTCTCTTGAAATGTCATTTCTGCCATGTCGCAGGGCAGGAGGTCAAAGCCAAGTGCCTGTTGCATGAGATATGCCACGATGCCCGACCCATAATCTCGGGACGCCATAGTAGCCAGTGTTTTCAGATGTTCTTTCATGAGAAAATCGCCTTGAGAGTTGCAGGAAGCCAGGAGCCCGATACCGCCAGCCACCCGCTCGAACTCACATAAAAACCTCTCCGGCAAGGGGACCCATTTGAAGTTATATTCACCAATCCTGCCTACGGTATGCACCCACATTGTAGGCTTTGCCGGCAATACGTCTTCGTTCTTCTGTACAAGCTCAGGCAGGTAATCGGTGTAGGTGGTTAATGGCACCTGTTGTCGGAATTCTTCCACCGTCTCAGGCATGACACCATGCATCAGCCTCCTGCCTAGCTCACTGTTCTTCAGCAGCTCAATCTGCTCCAGAAGCAATCTGTTCTGGATAGTCATGAACTGCTCCAGACTGAGGTTAAGAAAGCCGCAGCACATTTGCCATAGCTCTTCTTTTCTGCTCTGACGTAGTAATTCAATTGGCCTTGTCATAACTGTCCTTCCGGCTTTCCTCGGTGTCATTCGGCATGACAAGGAAGAAATAGCCATGTTAATGACAGTATGGCAATAGCGGAGTAGTTTGGGAAGAGATTATTTTCTAGAACATAGTTCTATTCGAAGCTGTGGGGATGAAGTCGCAGGGGAAAATGCGAGGAAGTTAAGAGCTTCTTACTTCGGCGGAACCGCCCAGACCCTGCATAGACACCTATGGTGACGTGACGAAATAGTGACACAAAACCTGTTGTTGAGCATCCCCTTCGGTTATTACCAGCTAATATGGATTTAGGTATGTAGACTGCAGTTAGTGGGGTCGCATCTGTTCACTAGATGAGTACGTCTTGATTCATGTTTACCTTACCGGGAAGTCCAGCCGCAATAACGCCTATGAAGACCTCCACCAGCTTAGGGTCAAACTGACCCCCGGCGCCCTGTCTGAGCTCTTCTAATGCCTCTTCGCGGGATAGTGGGGGACGGTAAGGACGGGCAGAAGTCATAGCCTCAAAGCTATCAGCTATAGCGATGACGCGAGCTCCTATGGGAATCTCTTCGCCTTTCAGCCCTGCAGGATAGCCACTGCCATCCCATCTTTCATGGTGGTATAGAATACTATCTGCGCAGTGAACAAGCTGGGGTATACTGGAGACAATGTTCTTCCCCAAACGAGGATGAGCTTTGATCGCTTCCCAATTCTCTCTACTAAGCTGCTCTTTCTTGTTAAGAACTTCATCGGGAATGCCAATTTTACCAATGTCGTGAAGCAAAGCAGCAGTACTCACGCTAGATACCTCATCAGGCGGCAGTCCAAGTGCTTCCGTCAAAGCCACAGCATAAGCGTTTACTTTCCTGGAGTGACCGTAGACATATGGGTCTCTAGACTCCACTACTGAGACTAAGGCATAGACAGCACTCAAGCCATCACGCCTGCCAGAACTCTTTCCATTATCGGGCGACTCAGAGATAGCCTTGGACGAGAAGTAGATTCGATTACCTCCAGTCCACTTAGCATAATAAAGAGCAGTATCAGCTGCAATCACAAGCTCCTCGGCTATTACTCCATCAACAGGATAGCTAGCTAAACCGATGCTGCAGGTCACGGTGATCGACCTTTGCTCCATTTCTCCGGCAATCTGCTCTCTAACCCGGTCAGCTACGACGTAAGCATCGTCCCTAGGTGTCTGAGGTAAAATGACTACAAACTCATCGCCACCATATCGAAATGCCTGGTCAGCATCCCTGATAGAACACTTAACCATGCTGCCCATCTGGCTCAATAGACTATCGCCGGCAGGATGTCCGTATACGTCGTTATAGGTCTTGAAGTTATCCAGGTCAAGCATGAACACGGAGAATGCATTACCATAACGAGAGTGCCGGGCAATTTCCTCCTTGAGTCGCTCTTCAAAATAACGTCGGTTGAATAACCCGGTAAGCTCATCAATGCGAGACTTCTGTTCCGCCCGGGCATAAAGTTGAGCATTCTCAATTGGCGCAGCGATCTGCAAAGCCACTTTCTCCAGAAGTCTTATTTGGCTGCGGTCGTAAGCATTATGTTTGTGGCTGGCCAGAACCAAGGTGCCAATAGTACGGTCAGCGACGCTTAATGGCAGGTAAACAACTGAAGAAACTCCTTGCTTCAGGTAATTCTGCCAGGTTGAAAACCTGTGGTGCCGTCTCAAATCAGGTTCGTATACTGCCCGCCTCTCGCGACACGCCGACTCTGTAGCTGTTCCTTTGAGCGGTATCCTTTCTTCCAGTTGCCAAGCGGACTCCACTGTACCGGTTAGGGCTAGAAAATACACTTCATCACCGTCAACCATGGCAATTGTTGCCCAATCAATATCCACCACTTGCTTCAGTTCCTCGACGAAGGCTTCAAATATCAGGTTAATGCTCATGCTGGATGTTATGATTGTGGTTAGACGGTTAACCAGATTCATTTCCGCCTCTTGTTCCTTCAACTGTTCATGGGAGTATTCCTTTTCCATGCTCGCTGCCACCTGGGCACCGATCTCATTCAGTAGGTGAAAGTCCTCAACCGTATAGGACGTTCCGTCCCATTTTTCGCCTACTACCAGAATACCTACCAACTCCTCCACGTTTACTAGGGGAACAAATGCCTCTATTCCAGCTAGTCGGATTGCCTCTATCTCTTTTTGCCAAATGGATTTGAATTCAGGAAAGATTGAGAGATTTCTCTCGTGCAGCAAGATTCTGTTTTTCTTCAGCCACGTCACGATGGGATTATCCGATCTTAGTTTCAATTCACTCATGGGATTGTCTTTTGCAGGAGGGTAAACGAATCGAGTGTTGAACCCTTCCTCCTGGGCTTCGGGCAAAAGCAGACAAGCTCTGTGACAGCCAATAGACTGGGAAACCAGCGACACAAAACCGTCACCAAACTGCTTCATGCTAGAAACATTTTGTATCGTGGTAATGAATTTGGATAGCAGAGTGCGATAATGATATCTCTCTCCGATAAAAGCCTCTTCCACCTTCCTTTGCCAGAAATCTCGCATCCTGTGTACAAGAAAGAGGACGGCGGAGAATCCCAGTCCGATGAATAACGCTATGGTCTCGAATTCAACTACATGACTAGAGCTGAAATAAGAAATGAGCCAGGCAACTACCAATAGTATGCCCAGACTGCCGCCATAAAGAACTATGTACATAATGGCCCGGCGCGCTACAACCCTGACATCCAGCAAACGGTGGGTTACGACAGCATAGGTCAAGATACAGGCATTCAGAAAATTGCCAATATGGCCAACAGGGATTCCTTCTGCGGAGAACCGGAAAGTGACAATGCCGAAAATAGCCAAACAGGCGAGGCCTATGAACAGATAGATAATCTGGTTGCGCTGCTCAACGTTTTCAGGAACCTTGAGCTTGCGTATGAGTCCGTACATATCCCTGGCGGTGATGGCAAGAAACACAGCAGCAATTGTATATACGAACGGACCATAATTAACATGCATGTTGATAATATCCCCGTTGAGCCTGGCAAAGGCAATACCATGCTCAATGCCAGGTTGACCATACGGGACAAGGTTCGGCGCTACTAATAGCCCAGTGAAGACTGCCAGGATAATGTAAGCAAAAGGTTTCTTGGCCACATCTGATTTGTAGAAAGACTGCATGAAATAACGATATTGAACGATCATCCAGACAGCGCAAAAAAGGACCATCTTGACCAGAAGGAGCTTCTGCTGTTCGTCGTTAAAGATGCTGCTGCGGAAGAATATGTCCGTGGCACTCCAAAGCATGGCAGGAACCAGGAAAAGGAAGAAGAGCCTTTGTTGTGGTTGCCATGGGCGGCTTATGAGGACGATAGCCAATAACGGGACATAGGCCACGGTGGCGACTAAGGGAATCAAAGCATGGGTATTCATCGCATCACCTTTTGCAGCACAAACCTATTATTGATGCAATTCGTGAAGCTGTCAAGAAGGACTAAGGTAATCCTCCAGAAGTACCAGATGTACTCCGCCTACGAGTCTTTGACGCTCAACGAGCCTTGAGGTTTGCCTTTGTGACCTGCGGAATCGGCAATATATATGAAGGCCTCAAACTGACAATTAGAAGGGCGCCATCAGAAACTTGGCCTCGGCAACAGGCCAGTTACTTCCAGAATAGCGCCGCTGTCCTCAAGCGGCCGTGCGTTCGGCTTCCGTTACGGGTACGGCAGCCTCGACCTCAACCTTGCGGACCCCAAGCAGGGAGAGGACTTTCTCGGAAGGATTTATGTGTGGTGGCTTCAAGTGCCCGAGTGCGGCTCCCCCAGCTTGCCGTTCGTTGATATAACGGGTGAAGGTACCATCGGGAAGGAAGCTGACTTCTACGGGTTTTAGACCGAGCACGGTCTCGGGGTCGCCGTAAGCATCGTAAATGTTATAGTGATACACACTGTCCAGTTTTATGAGCGCATCATATATCGCTGCCGCTACGGCTTGCTCGCTGGCAATGAAGTCGTCCTTAAGTTCAAGGTAGAGATGCAGAATGGGTTTGCCATCTTTTGCCTCTTTACGCGCTGTCCAATCGGCATAGGGAATACCCGCGCCCTCAATTGCCTCCCAGATTATCCTTTCGGTCAGGTGACCGAAACCCGTGATATCGATCAGGTCGTCGGCCCGGCTATGGAATGTCATCTGAGGAATGTCGATATTGAGCCTCTCGTTTCGCAATGAACCTATCTTTATCAGGTCACCGGGCCGATATCTGGTCATGATACCACCATGAAAATTGGTGATGACTATCTCGTAAACCTTTCCAGCTTCTACCTCGTCAAGTAAAACAGTCTTCGGTCGATAAGAATGGTCCAGTTGCCACTTGAACCATTCTCTTTCGGGGATGAACTCAAAGAAATTAAGGCTAGGGACAAAAGTCATGCCCTCGTAATCCCAGGTTTGACAAGCGCACATTCCCCCTTCTGAACCGCCATAAGCCTCTAAGGGATGGCGCCCCCATAGTTCCTCGACTCTTTTTCCGAATATAGCGCAATCTGCACCACCGCCACCAATAAACTTGATAGACCATAAGTCTTTGGGTAGCATAGGGCGATGAGCCAGCTTGCTCCTGGTTAATCCCTTTACTACACGGAACAGAGCAGCGGGGTGAGATAACAAAGAGGTAATCTTTATCTTACCCGACTGCTGCTGGAGCTGCTCGCCCACGGCTACCAGGACGGAAGATAACCCGCCAAATCCATCCAGTCCCCGATACAAAGCCTCCCTGAACCCGGCCTGTATTACTTCGCGAAACGACGTAATCTCGTTGCGGTTGGAAGGCAGTAAATCATAGTTAACCGCTTTCTGTGTCAACTGGACACCGAGGCCGCTTCCGTATTCGGGAGGGCCGACGGTGTATAGCACCTTAAGATGTTCCTTAACCTTAGAGGTATCGCCCCGCCTGTCGCACATAGTGAAAAGAAACACACCTGTGGCTATCTTCTCGTATTCATCAAGAAATCCCTGTGAAGCGGGTATCCACTTAACGTCATACTCACCTGTGTGGCCCGAAGTTCGCACCCATCTGGCGACCCTGGTTGGTAACAGATCCTCTCTCTTTTCCACAAGCTCGGGTAAATAATCGCCATAGGTGGTCAATGGCACTTGTTCACGGAATTCTTCTATTGTCTCGGGCGTAGCACCATGCATTACCTTCCTGCCTAATTCGCAGTTCTTTAATAACTCAATCTGCTCCAAAAGTAGCCTCTTCTGGATAACCATAAACTGCTGCAGGCTGAGGTCAATGAAGCCGCAGCACATCTGCCATAGCTCTTCTTTTCTGCCTTGGCGCAGTAACTCGACTGGTCTTGCCATAACTGTCCCTCCGGCTTTCCTCCGTGTCATTCGGCATGACAACGAAGGAATAGCTATGTTGACGACAGTATGGCAATAGCGGAATAGCTTGGGAAGAGATTATTTTCTAGAAGATAGTTCTATTTGAAGCTGTGGAGATATAGTCGCGGGGAAAATGCGAAGAAGTTAGGAGCTTTTTACCTTGGCCGAGCTACCCAGGCCTTGCAGTTTCTGAGCTAATTGCTCGAATTCGTTATCGCCAGGCTGCTTACCCAACTCCAGCCCGTAGCTGATGAAGAACTCCAGGAAACTTCGCAATAGCTCTTTCGTGCCTTCCTGAAACTGGTGAAATTCATCTCGGGTTACGCCGCCCTGCTTTTTGCCTGTCTCTTTTTCCTTCAACTCGCTCTCAATGAGAAAGTTGATAAAGTCAGACCGGCCTAAGTCACCACGGTTGTCATCTATTCTCTTCACCAGCTCGGCATCTACGATTAGCATTCTTTTCTCAGACATGTACCGCTCCTGTCATAACAACTCCTTCTGTATATTTTTTGCATCAAATAAGGGGTGACCTCACTCCACTCTAGCCACCCCTGTACGACTTCACAACATTCCGGGCTCAAGCTCCATTGCCGTTATGCCCGTTGCCGTTTCGGAACTCAAGCACTTCAACTATGCTGTCTATGTTTCTGAGCAGCTCTCCTCCTTTGACCGTTACCTGATAGCTGACTGAGGGATTTCCCAGCTTCACTTTGTTGATGAAACCGTGGCTCACAAGGAAGCCAAGGTACTTTTGTATCTGAGCGTAGCTCATATTGGCGCTGTACATGATCTCCGTCTTGCCAGCACCATTCTCTCCCACCCGGAGCATGTCTGCTATTATCTCTATATTAGACCTTCGTCGATTCATTTTTCCACGCCGTTCTCCGGTACTTTCGGCCTACTACTATTATACTACCCCATCGACGCTTGTCAAGACTCCCGGATGCCCGACAGCGCAAGATGATATAATATTGACATCAGAGAGAATACATTATACGATAAATCAACGGAGCCAGGTCTCGGAAACGGGGAAGTATCTGGATTGAGGGTGCGAGACTTCGTCAGGAGGTGACTGTTGGACAAGATAAAAGTGATGATAATTGATGAGCAGGCAATGTTCAGGACCGGCGTGCGCCAGGCGTTGTCCCAACAATCGGATTTGGAGGTGCTGGAGTGCGATCCCGCTCAGAATGCGCTGGAGCTGATTGAAGCTAATCTCCCTGATGTGGTTTTGCTGGGCTCTGACCTGACCAGCCTTAGCGGGATTGACCTGAGCAGGAAGATCGCCCAATACTATCCGAATACCAAAGTGATAGTGCTGAGCCCTGACCCCAATGATGAAGAGCTTTTTGAGGTCATCAAAACCGCCGCCGCAGGCTGCTTGAGCAAGAGGGCCACCGGCGATGAACTGGCCAATACCATAAGGCGAGCCCACGGTGGTGAGTATCCCATCAACGAAAGCTTGATGACCAGGCCTAAGGTTGCCAAGCAGGTCTTGAACCAGTTTCGCGGTCTTGCCAAGACTATGGAAGGCGTAGCCGCTCCCCTCACTAAGAGGGAAACGCAGATTCTAACCTACGTCGCTGAAGGCAACTCGAATAAAGAAATCGCCCGTATCTTGACGATAAGCGAGCAGACAATTAAGAATCATGTCAGCGCCATCCTTCGCAAGCTGAATGCCAATGACAGGGCCCACGCCGTTGCCCTTGCCCTGCGCAGCGGCTGGATTTCACCGGAGGTAAAACCACGGAGGGCGCTAGAGGATTTTGGCGAGATCTGATTGCCACTTCGCAGGCACTTGTAGTGGTTTGCCCCAATAGAGGCGGTCGAGCACCCGATTGCGGGCGTTAAGGCCCGGGCATAAGCACCCAGCCGTCAGCCATCAGTTTCCAGTCTTCAGTCTCCTTGTGCGCCGATAGTTGAGCTCCTGATTGCCAACTCCTGACTCCTAATCCCTGACCACGGACCCCTGACCACTGAGATACCCCCCAAAAGTTCTATTGACAAACCAGTGCTGTGTGATAAATTGTACTTAGGTTACAAAAGGGGTGGCTTGTTGCGCCCTGATTAACTTGAGTTGAGACATGGGTAAGAATATTGACTTCAACCAGTTGGCGAATTACACTGTGCCCGAGTCACACAAGGTGTATAAGGGCACGCCTGAGATGGAGGCTAATTCGAAGATCAGGGCACAGATTATAGAGTATCTGGAGCAGCAGGGTTATACCGTAACCGAGGGTGCTAAACGCCTCGGGAACTCGGGAATCGAGCATACCTTTGATATGCTGGCCCAAAGAGACGACGGCTTCACCAGCTACACTATTGCCATAGGCATTGGGGGTGGTGGTGACCGTGAGATAGAGGTGGGCACTATTTTCAGCCTTGCCAATAAAGCGTATGACTCCGGCATCCTTGACAGAATTCTTGTCGCTATTCCTGATCTCAGTCAAGAGGCGAAACAGCTGGCCCGCAAACAAAGAATAAAGGTTATTGACGGAGAACAAATCGGGGAACTGGTGGCTGCACAGGCCGCGCGGCCAGCCAAGCCTGAGGAGCCAGTCAGGTTTGGGACAAAGGAAGAACTGGTCAGGTCGCTAATCGACCGTGGCTATCGAATAAAGGAGAAGGCCAGAGTCAAAGGCCGGTCGGGGATTGAATTTACCTTCGATATTCTGGCTCATGCCGAAATCGGTGACGTTCAGCGTAGAGCGGGCATCGATTTCCTCGATGGGGACAAGGAAGTGAGCCTTCAACAGGTGATGCTATTTGATACCAAGGCCTTCGAAGTTGGTGTTGACGAGAAGGTCATTATGGTGACGATGGAGCTTAGTCCCGAGGCGCGGCAATTTGCCCAGCACCAGCAGATAAAAGTCCTTAAACTGGTCCAGAAACCAGGTTCTAAACCTGTGATTGAAGAATTACCTATTCGAGGAGCAGAGAAGCCGGTCAAGACAGATAAGGTTCGGGCCAAGCTGTTGAGGCAGATGCCCCAACCTGAGGCACTACAATTGATTCCCGAGGTGATGGCCAGAAAGTACAATGCCATACCTATGACTATATCTGGTAAGACACTGGAAGTGGCTATGGCAGACCCGACTGATATCTTTGCTCTGGAGGCTCTTTCCGCCCAGAGTCGAATGAGGATTAAGCCTATAGCTGCCACTGCCCAGGAAGTCAGAGACGCTATTGACTTCAATTATAAAGCCTATGGTGAAATTGAAAAGCAGGTTTCTCGTATCTCCATCCCTGATGAAACAACTGATGAGAAGCTTGCCACTAGAGTTGCTACTGATACCCCTCTGGTGCAGGCTCTCAACCTTATAATTGAAGAGGCCGTTAAAGCCCGCGCGTCTGACATTCATATTGAGCCAGAAGAAGATAGATTGCGCATACGCTATCGTATAGATGGCACCCTTCAAGATACGATGGCTCTACCACTGACCGTACACCGGGCGCTCATTTCACGAATTAAGATTCTCGCTGAAATGAATATCGCTGACCATTTTCGCCCTCAGGATGGTCAGTTCTCTACCGAGGCTAAAGGGCGACCGATAGATATCAGAGTCGCTACCGCTCCCACTGTCTGGGGTGAAACAGCAGTCCTGCGGCTTCTGGATAAGTCCCTGGCTACTCTGGGGTTAGCAGAGCTTGGTATGCTACCCGATAGCCTGGAAAAGTATGAAAGTCTGCTCAAGGTTCCCTATGGTATGCTTCTGATCAGCGGCCCTACCGGAGCTGGCAAGACTACTACCCTGTATGCCTCAATTAGTTCCCTTGATACTCAGGGGAGAAACATGATTACTATTGAAGATCCTGCTGAGTACCGATTCAAGGATATTAGCCAGATTCAGGTTAACTCCCAGGCCGGCATTACTTTTGCCAGTGGTTTGAGGTCCATACTTCGTCTTGACCCTGATGTAATACTGGTCGGTGAAATACGCGATTCCGAGACAGCTCACATAGCTGTCCAGGCAGCCTTAACCGGGCACCTGATGCTGTCTTCTATCCACGCCAATGAGGTTGCCGGTGTACTCTCCCGTCTTCTTGATCTGAAGATAGAGCCCTTCTTGATAGCCTCAGCGGTTGTTGGTGTTGTCGCTCAGCGGATGGTGCGTCGCATTTGCCCTGATTGTGGTCGCCTTGTTGAGCCCCCCTTGGTCGAGCAGATGGCTTATGAAAAGGAAATGGGGGAGAAGCAAACCAAGTTCCTGTATGGTACCGGCTGTAAGTCCTGCTCCTATACCGGTTACCTGGGGCGTACGGGAATCTTTGAGATTCTAACTGTGAGTGACTCGATAAGAGAGCTAGTTTGTAATCAAGCCAACAGTAGTACCATCCGAGCTCGGGCACTTGAAGAAGGTATGGTATCTATAGGGAACGATGGTATGCGCAAGGTAAAGGAAGGTATTACCACTCCTTCTGAAATACTGCGCAATGCCTATGTCGTAACTTAGCAGTTTGGAGGGCATCCATGAATTTTACTTACGTAGCTTATGCTGATGAAGAGAAGAAATTAATTAGTGGCAAGGTTTCGGCTGCTAGTGAAGAGTCGGCAACTGAACTTCTGGCCTATGGCGGCTATCGGGTGCTCAGCCTTAAGTCAGTTCGTCCCCGGCTGAATAAAGAGAGACTGCGAGGCTTCTTTGCCGGGGTAAAGCCGGCGGAAATAATCATGTTTTCCCGCCAATTAGCCTTACTCCTTGAATCAGGCACCGATATTGTTACTTCTTTAGACTTACTACAAAGTCAGATAGATAATCAAACTTTGAAGAAGATAGTCGGTGCTACAGCTGCGGATATTCGTGGTGGTAGTTCGCTGTCAACCGCTTTAAGCAAATACCCCCAGGCTTTCTCTCCGATGTTCCACCGGGCCATAGCTGCTGGTGAGCAAGGTGGTAACCTGGAGGTGGTGCTGAGGCAAATGGCCGATTATATGGAAAAGGGAACCGTCACTCAAAAGAAGATAAAGGGGGCCTTGACCTATCCCCTTATCATAGTTGCTGTAGCCGTTGGTGTCGTATTTATATTGGTCAACCTTGTTTTTCCCACCTTTGTCGGCTTCTATTCTCAACTCGGAGCTGAGTTACCTCTGGCCACCAGAATCCTTATGGGCGTTGCTGGTTGGCTTAACAAATTTGGGCTTTACCTGTTGCTTGTGTTTCTAATTGCTATTGGCGCAGCCTATCTCTATAGCAGGACCCCGACCGGTAGGTACCGCCGGGATCAAATGATGCTTCGTTTGCCTTTAGTTGGGCGTGTTATCCAGCTCGGTGAGCTTTCCCGCTGTTGCCGGACTATGTCATTGTTAATCAGAGTCGGCTTACCTCTGCCAGAAGTTCTGGCCGTAACCATTCATAGTATCAGCAATAAGGTTGTGGATGAGAATCTGACCGGAGTTCAGCAGGATTTAATCAGAGGTGAAGGCTTGTCCCGACCTATGGAAAAGAGGAACATCTTCTTGCCTATGATGACGCAAATGGTGAAGGTTGGTGAGGAAACCGGTAACCTCGAGAACACGCTGAATACCGTAGCCGACAGCTTTGAGGCCGATGCTAATGACAAGACCAACGCGGTTGTGGCGCTTATTCAGCCAGTGACGACGGTAATTCTGGGTTTGGTGATTGGTTTTATTGTCCTAGCCATGGTATCAGCTATGTATTCTGTCTATAGGCAGGTGAATTTATAGGTGAGGATTATTAGCGGGGCATATATGGTGATTTACAGAATTGGTGATACGAAAATCCCCCGTCATTGCCAGTCCCGATTTATCGGCACGGAGCAATCCCCGTGGGGCAAGGGGATTGGCACGCACTCCCCGCCTGGCATTGCGAGGCTGGCCAAGCCAGCCGAACCAATCTTGGTGGGGACAAGGGAATTGCCACACTTTGTGGAAATGGTGGGAAAATGAAAAAACTAAGATTGAATAGCCGGGTAAGGAGAGTTCTTGAAGGCCGCTCCAGGGGCTTAACTTTTATTGAGGTACTGCTAGCCATAGCCATCCTGGGAGTAATTAGCATCGCCTTCATGAGCGCCCTGTCTACTTCCTCTAATGTCCTGATTCTTGCCGATGAGCGAACCACTGCCGAAAGTCTATCCAGAAGGCAGATGGAATATGTTAAAAGTCAGAGTTACAGCCCTGAGACGATGGTGACTGACCCCATTTATCAAAAAATTGACGGTATCCCTGAGGGTTACTCTCTCTGGAGCGTCGATATTAATGGTGAGAAGGTTGAACAAATAACAGGTATACCCTGGGATAGCGAAAACAATAAGCCAGCCGACATGGACAACGGCCTTCAGAAGATATCGCTCGTGGTCACGCACAAGGACAAATACAACCAGGATAAGGTGATATACACCTTTATTAACGACAATCCTTACTGGGCTGACGGCGTAGAAATCACATTAGAGGGCTACAAAGTAGACCGATAACGAAAGGGGTATTGAGAATTCAGAAACCGCGAATTACGAATGAGAGCGTGCGATGTGGAGTTTCTGTATAGTCGCGACTGAATCTCAAACACAATGAAGATGAAGAAGATGAAGAAAGGTGAGAAGGGTTTTACTCTGCTTGAGCTGCTAATAGCTATCGCTCTTGGCGGAATAATCGCCGCGGCTGTTACCATGGTTATTTTCCAGACGTTTACCGGGAGTACCCGCAGCGCTAACCATATGGTCGCGGTCAGGCAGGTGCAGGAGGCTGGCTATTGGGTTAGCTTATATGCCTATTCGGCTCAAGGCACGGAAATAACCGGAGATTCAGGGTTTCCCCTTATCCTGGACTGGATCGATTTTGACACGGATGAAAGGCATGAGATTGTTTTTAGCCTGGATAGCTCGGGTCTCAGGGGGAGCTACTCTGTCGATGGTGTCCTTGATGAGGAGAAAACCGGTAAGATTCCTGCGTTTGAGGTGATTAACCCTGACAAAACTAAAACCAATTGCAAATTTAGTGGTGGCAGTGCCTTTAACCTGCCTGATATTGGTGACGCGTTCAATATTACCGGTGAGGCGACACCTGATAATGGCGCAATAATCGTTAGCGCAGGAACCATCTCGGTCATCACCGCTGGCGGTGCTACCTATGACGCGGATACTCATGAGTGGACAACAACCACGGCCGGGGACATTATTACAGTTGCCGCCACCAGCTCCGGCACAATAGGCAGCTGGACATCCGAAATTCAGGCTGCCACTGCTGGCATAACCGTGGATAGCGGCGCACAATCTGCTACTCTCAGTGACTGTAAGATGCTGATTTTCACGGTAACTGCTACGGTGGGCACCGGTGGACAGCAGACAGAGGAAACCAGGATATATAAAGTTGTGCCCAAACCAGCATCATAATGGCCGGATATTATCTGGTGCTTCTGCCCTGCAAAGCGAGGTGTCTGTAATGATAGTACGGATGGGCTATTACC
Organism: Chloroflexi bacterium RBG_13_51_36; assembly: GCA_001796515.1. Lineage (GTDB taxonomy): Bacteria > Chloroflexota > Dehalococcoidia > GIF9 > AB-539-J10 > RBG-13-51-36. Next base: position 57,154 of record MGMS01000054.1, on the reverse strand, counting down.
AGAAACACAGTACTGACGGGTGATTGACGCCAGAGAGAATTACATTATACTGTTATCCAGCGGAAATGTTTGATAATGTAGTTGCCCAGTTTATTTTACGACCTCTTTTGTCGTTGCGAGGCTGCCGAAGTCAGCCGAAGCAATCTCGGTGGGGTTGGTGAGGATGGAGATTGCCACGCTTCGCTCACAATGACAATAAGGCAAAGTGATGAAAATTGCTGTGCAAAGACCGGTAAGAGATGAAAAAGGGCAGGCGCTGCTCAGTACTTTACTGTTTCTCCTTGTAGGCTTGCTCGTCTTGACCCCTACCCTGAACTTCATGGGCACCGGCATCAGCACGGGTCGGGTCTATGAGCAACAGATTGATAAGCTTTATGCCGCCGATGCCGGTATTGAAGATGCCCTGTGGCACATAAGGTATGACAGCATCGAGGAAGTACTCGGTGGAGGTTATGATGAATATGACTATTCTACCTCCTATCCCTATCCTTATGACTTATATTTGAACGGTAAGAATGTAACTGTTGCTATGCAGAACACATGGATCCCCAAGGACATGTCTGTCCCAACCCCCGCCACGGCAAGGCAGATTATCGAGGATGAGGAGCTGATGATAATCGGCTATCCCAGCAGCACCGCGTTAACATACGAAATCAAGATAGTCTATTACTGGGAGCCCGGCTATGATGACGACTTGAAGGTCAAGACCATAGGGGTATGGCTGTCCCCCGGCTTCGAGTATGATGGCGGTTGTAGCCTTGAGGGCCAATCTTTTTACTCTGCACCGGTTGTTACCCTCTATAAAGGCGGTCAAGCCGTGGTCTGGACCTTTGCCTCTCAGCCTGCTCTTAAAAACTTTCCCCTTGGTGAGCTTGGCCCTCCCATGGTAAAAACATTCACCTTCAAGTACACAGGGCCGGAGGGGCAACTTCCCGAGCTTGTATCCTCCTGGGTTGATACCACGGGGGTCAGCGGCATTACTTATAGCTGGGATGACAGCATCCGGCTTTATAAGATTGTGTCGGAAGTCGAAGGGCTCCAGATTGAAGCCTATGGCGCCAAGACCAAGTTTCGCAAACTCAAGTCCGCCATATCATCGGACTATACTGCCGCAGGCCACAGATTGTCGCGAGCAACAGCAACAAGTGGCAGCGACCAATACGCCAGAAATAGGCTTTACGCGGAGACCAGCAGCACCGTCCTGAGAATTGCGCTGGAGGAAGTTATCGAGGAAGGTAGTGCCCCACCGGGGTATATTCCGGAAGAGGCTACCATAGAGAATGTCTATCTCTACTGGTCGGGGTGGATAGACAACCATTATTGGTACTATCAGTCTAGCTGGCCGTCGGGTTATAAGTGGGGCACGATTGCAGACCTCACGTATGGCTCCAGGACAAATGCGCAACTGATTGCCAATTCTAAGGTCGGTCAGGTCAAGTTTGCTGTTGACGCTAACGCACAAACAATCACCGTTGATAGATACCAAATAAAAAGTACCTCAGACTCCGTATCAGGCTCTTGGGCATACTCGTGCTTTACAGATGTCACCAACCTCGTGGTGTCCGGTAATGTCACTGTCCAGGAATATATAGAAGAGGCGATGAAGTCCGATGCCAGTGGCACGGTTACTTTTGCCATGGGGCACGCCGATGCGGTGAAGGGTTTACACAGACCAGAGTCGAGCCCCGCGGGTGCTTATGCAAATTATTACTTTGCCCTTTATAACGAGAATGACACGCCCACAGGCCAGAGTACAGGCTATCCCCTGGCCACTCCAGCTCATAAAAGGCCTGATCAAAGTAGTTATGACAGCAAATTCCAATGGAGTTATGCCGGCTGGTCGCTGATTATCTTCTACCGCAGCCCGGGGCTCACGCAGCGCCAGCTTTATCTTTACGACGATTTTCGTTACGTCGGCGCCGGCGGCAATCCTGATACAGAGACCTTTACCATCAGCGGCTTCCTGGCTCCCCCCGTTACCTCCGAGCAGGACACGAGCCACCTGACCTATTTTGTCGGCGAAGGCGATAACCATTACTATAATGATTATATAAAAGTCAATGGCCAGTCACTGAGTGACCCGGGTGGTACCCCTAACCCTGCGAACAACGTCTTTAACTCCAAATCTAATGCCTTACCTACCTTGAATACCGATGGAGTAGATGTTGACACCTTCGTTCTACCCGAGGGCTGTATATTGCCCTACGATACTTCAGCCGAGGTACAACTCATCACCCAGAGGGGCTATCTCAACATTGCAGAAATCTACACTTTGGTCTATCTCGTGCTGTCCTTCCGCAGCGACCTGACGACGGGCGGCATCATAACAAATTACGCGGTAAGGATTATGTAATGAGGACAAGAGTGCGGGATGATTGTTTGCGTATGGACATGTTGGTGCCGACCATGGCGAACAAGCAAATTCCCGGTGATACCTGTGTGGCCGACCGGCACCAACCCTTGACAGTGCAATATAGGGTGATATAGTATGGGCGATGATTTTGGCAAAGCTAAACTGGTATTTGTATGTTATGGCAATACGGCGAAATCGTTAAACAAAGGATTGTAGAGTAATTTATGAAAGTAAGTAAGAAATTCTGGTTGATTATAGGAATCATCATTCTAGCTGTTGTCCTGGGCAGTCTGGTTAGGACCTACGTTCAGCAAGCTGGAGAGCAGGAGCAGTTGAGGACCAGTCTGGCGGCGCAGCAAACTCTCTTGCGCAAGCTCACTACCGATGAGGCAAACCTGGAAAACGACTGGGAGCAAGCCGAATCATTGCTCAACACAAGTCAGGCAAAATTCCCTGGATCAGTAGAGAGCATTGAATACGGTGAGGACCTATTTGAGATTGCTGGCGACTGTAATCTGCAAGTGACCGAGCTCACTCCGTCAATGCCGGCTGATAAAAAAGTAGGGGCTGTCACCTATTCTGTTGCCACATTCGTGGTAAAGGTCTCGGGTAGCATGGATAACATACTTGACTTTGTCTACGCTATGAGGACCGGCGATGGTTTTGAGCTACCGTGGAGCGCCCACGTGAAAGGTATAAGTATAGCTACAGGCGAAGAAATGGAAGCTACTATCACGCTGGATATTTATGCTTACAGAAGGTGAATAAACATGGCTAAGAAAGTTACCACCTTATTTATTAGAGATACCAGCATTAACCTGCTGGTAATGAATGGCAGACATTTAGAAAAGTGGGCTAGTTTACCACTGGAGCGAGGCCTTGTTAAGCAGGGGTTCATTGTTGATGAGGCCCAGGTGGCTGCCAAGGTTAAACAGATATTCAAAGAAACAGGAGCACAGGCAAGCAAGGTTATCACTGCTTTGAGCGGACATGATTCTCTGTATCGTATTATAACCCTGCCCGATTTACCTGAAGCTATACTTCCTGAGGCAGTGAAGCGTGAGGCAAAGAGAACGATACCAACACCTCTGGAAGAGGTATACTTTTCATACCAGCGCCTTCCTTCCCAGGAGGGACAAGGTCGCATTTTCTTGGCCACCTTCCCCCGCAATCTGGCTGATGCTCTGGTCAAGACGCTGCATCAGGCCGGTGTCAGGCCATATATTATGGACCTGGCTCCTTTAGCCCTGTGCCGAATCCCGAATGAGCCCAGAGCAATCATTGTAAATGCCAGGCTAGAGCACATGGAGGTTATGGTTATAGCAGACAGACTCCCCCAGGTCATCCGCAGGGTATCTCTGCCCGGCGAGGCTGAATCCCTGGAGGAAAAGATGTCTCTGATTACTGAAGAATTCAACAGAACTGTTGCCTTCTATAATTCCACCCACATTGAAAAGCCCTTAGATTCAACTGTGCCCGTGTTTGTCTGTGGCGACCTGGCAGAAGTACCGGAGGCCTGGCCGGAAGTGGTTGGACGGGCAGGCTATTCAGTGTCGCTGTTGCCCGCGCCTGGGGAATTTCCCGAGGGCTTCAATCCCAACGAATTCATGGTCAATATAGGGCTGGCTTTCAAGGAACTACTGTCAGAAAAGGGAGAAGCCAACTTCTCATCAGTGAATTTCAATGCCCTGCCCCAGGCCTATGTGCCCCCGCGTTTCTCTATAGCACGGGTCATTGTCCCCGTTGGTGTTGTCCTTGGTATTGGTCTGGTTATCTTCGGCGTAATTTTTGTCCAGCATAATCGCGCCTATACTGAGGAATTGCGTTCCGAGCTGGCACAAGTCCAGGGCAACGTTGCCCAAAAACAGGGGGACATAGCGGCATTGAGAGCGGCGATCGGGCCGACGGAAGCTACTGCCAATGAGCTTAGCGCCAGAATTGTTACTATGGAGCGGGGGCGTGCCACGTTTGACGAAGACTTGACCCAGATTGTAGGGCTGGCGGCGCAAAAGGTAGACCTGGGCAGTGTTAATCATGGAGGTAGCTCGGTAACTATCCAAGGTATAGCTTCAAGTGAGAATGCAATTTTCGCTTATGCCAGAGATTTAAGAAGCATCGGCAGATTCTCGAGAGTTTGGATTTCCTCTATCACCGATAGTACGAGCGGGTTCAGTTTTACGCTATCCTTAACAAAATAAAGGCAATTAAAGAAATGGCGACACAAAAGTCATAGCGAGCTGCCTTTATTTTTGGCTAAAGTCCCCCGTTGAGGATTTGCCGGCAAATTTGCCACAAAAGTGCCAAGAGTACTTACTCTTCAGTGGTATTTCCGTCTATGATAGCGAAAACATGCGTATTATAAAGGAGCAAAAAGAAGGGAGTTCACCGAATATCAGCAGGTATCCTAATGGGATGAAATTGCTGTCAAGACTGGTCATCGTCCTTGTCGTCTGCCTTATAGCCATTGCCCTGACGGCTGTGCCTGCACAAGCCGTTCCCTGTGGTGTATCTTTTATCGAGCTCTCCCCAAAATCGGGAGTCCCCGGGACAGAGATCACCGTCGACGGCATAAATTTTTATGAGAATGACGATGTCACAGTTTATTATGACGGGGGAAAAATAGCCACTGGTAGAACCGACGACAATGGTAAGTTCACTATCACCTTTACCGTTCCCGAAGGCTGCAAGGGACACCATAGGGTGTACGCCGAGGTATGGGATAACACAGCAGAAGCTTACTTTACCGTGAAGCCAGGGTTGACGGTAAGTCCCGAAAAAGGTCCTGTGGGCACTACGGTTGTTGTGAAAGGACAGGGTTTTGCGCAGGATGAAGAGAGCATCGCGCTGATGTATTACCTGAATGGCAGCTACGAAACGGTAGAAGGAAATATCACAGCGAATGGCAAGGGCAGCTGGAAGGCGAGTCTCCCGATTCCTGCTTCCACAAGGGGAGAACACAGGCTGGACGCCCAGGGTCCTGAGAGCAAGTTTCGTGAGGTTCAAGATACCATATTCAAAGTGACGCCAGGGATCAACATAGACAAATCATCGGGCATCGTGGGTGAAAGCATAACGGTGACGGGCGTGAGATTTACGACTAACGAGATGAATATCAGGATATTGTTTGCCGGGGAGGGAGTGGTCACGGATATAAAGGCCGACGCCCAGGGCAACTGGGAGGAAAGCTTCCGGGTACCGGAGATGCCCGGGGGCACATATGGTGTCACCGTCGAAGGAGACCAGACCCCGAAGGGAGAAATCGGCGGACTCCTCTTCGAGATAGAGCCTGACATTGCGTTGTCACCCGAAGAAGGATACGCAGGCATGGACCTGACCGCCACCGGTCATGGATTTGCCGCCAACAAGAATGTGGTCGTGAAGTACGATGGCAGCCAGAAAGCGACAGCTATGACTGATGACCAGGGCAGCTTTGAAGCAAGTTTTCCCGTGCCTGAGAGCCAATACGGCGGGCGCCAGGTCACCGCGGAAGATGCCGAGGGGAACGAAACTGAACAACCTGCCGTTTTCACCATGGAATCAGAGCCCCCGAACACACCGGCACTCATTTCACCAGCCAACGGGAGCCGGGTGGGCCTCATAGGCGGGGCGAGGCCAACATTCAAGTGGTCTGCGGTATCCGATCACAGTGGTGTTTACTATAGCCTGCAAATAGCGACCAGCGCCAATGTCACCGCATCCTCTATAGTCGTTTCGGTCACAGGTCTAACTGAAACGACCTATACTTTGCAGACACGCCTGGGCTATGGCACCTACTACTGGATTGTGCAAGCCGTAGATGGCGCAGAGAACGGAAGCACCTGGACCACAGCCCGTTCCTTACGCGCCGGACTCCTGCCCCTATGGGGATTCATTGCTATCATAACCGCAACAGCGGCGGGCATCATCGCTCTAGTTCGCTTTGTTTTGATCAGGAGAGGCATTTACCACTAAAGGAGCACCGTCGTCAAGATCGTCAGTGAAGGGATTCCTTCACTCTTGCAACTGGAACCCTGAGCCCAACCACCAACTCCCAGACAACACAGAAATTCAGAAAACAAAGGGCAAAAGCCAAGATGATAACTCAAGATGTAAAACTTCTGATTTTGGCTCTGTCATTTTGCACTTCTACAATTACATTGTGCATTTCAAAAGGATTTGGAGCGAAGTGAACTCAGAATTTGTGGGAAGGGTGGATGGCGAGGCTAATACTTTATTCCTATTACTAATGGCATATTGACAGTAAGAGTGAATGAAGCTTACACTATATTATAAATATACTTAAATATACTATAAATGCGCGGTAAAAGTGGGGATTTATATGGTTGACTATTAAAGGTAAAAGATATGGATGTTTTTTCATTGCTTCGGACAGGTAATTCAAGAAGGGCTAGCGATTTGCATATGGTTGCTGGTAGCCCGGCATCTTTTCGCATTGATGGCTCTCTACAGCCGGCAAATGGTGTTGCAGCACTGAGTCCGGAGGATATAAGCGAGGCTTTTCTCCAGTTAACCACGCCCGAGGAGAGAGAGCACTTCCATAACCATCTCGAGCTTGACTTTGGATATACGTTACCTGATGTCGGGCGTCTGCGATGCAATGCTGCTCAGCAGCGCGGGTCTATCAGCCTTGCCGTGCGCTTGCTGCCACCAAAAATCCCTACCATAGATGAGCTGGAGCTGCCCCCGCTGTGTAAGGAGCTTGCTATGAAGCAAAGAGGACTGGTGGTAATTACTGGACCTACCGGCAGCGGTAAAAGTACCACCCTGGCAGCTATGATTCAGCACTTGAATACTAATGATACTCGCCATGTGGTTACCATTGAAGACCCCATAGAATATGTCCACACCAGCATTAAATGTGCTGTGACCCAGCGCCAGTTGGGCACTGATACTCTATCGTTTGCTAATGCCCTAAAGCACATCTTAAGGCAGGATCCTGATGTGATTCTGGTCGGGGAGATGAGAGATCCGGATACTGCCGATGCTGTCCTTACCGTAGCTGAGACCGGACACTTCATACTGACCACCGGCCATGCCCCCAGTGCTAGTCAGGCAATGGAGAGAATAATAGACCTGTTCCCACCCCATCAGCGCCACCTGGCCCAGACACGGCTGGCTTCTCTACTTGTTGCTGCATTGTGTCAGGTGCTTGTGCCCCGGGCTGATGGCTCGGGGAGAGTAGCCGCCGTAGAAATTATGCTTGGCAATCCGGCAGCTAAGAGCCTCATCCGTGAAGGCAAACTCTACCAGTTACCCAATGTAATCCGTACCCACCGAGACATAGGCATGATTTCCCTTGACGAAGCTCTGGTCAGCCTCTATCTTAAGGGAATCATCAGTGGCAAAACCTTGCTTGATTTCTGCAACGACCGCCAAGAGGTGGAGAAGCTCATCGGCAAGGTGAAGCTATAGCCGGCAGGCGAAGTCCAAAGTCCAAACAGAATCCGAACTACCGAACTACAAAGTCCAGAGGCGCACGGGGACAGTCGAATCCTTTGCTCACTTTTACTTTCTATCTGTCATTGCGAGCTAAGCGTGCCAATCTCCATTTGCGGTAAGGCCCACGGAGATTGCTTCGGCTGTCTGCGATCAACCTGGCAGGAACTAGCCCAGCCCAGCCTATAGCTTTTCCCAGCTATCCTTGTCTATTCCTGCCTGCCTAATGATCCTAGAGAGCAGTTCTCTTCCGACGTTTCTTCTGTGCGGATTAGGAAGTCGCAACCGAATCGTCCCTTTGAGCATGAATTGATGTTTCCCACCAGAATAGGGGCCTTCGAAACCTAGGGTTTGTAACTAGCTGATTAGCGCAGATCTCTTTATAGGTGCCAGGCGGGGGACTAAACTGGTTCCTCTACCACCAATTTGATTCCGTCAACAATTGGCAACGGTGAGTGACGAGATATGCCAAGCATAATCCATTCCTCCAGGACTTCTTTCAGCTCGCTGTGGCATGTTTCCAGGTCCTCAGCATTGGCATGAACGCCATCAAACCCGGGGATATATCCGTAGAGTGTATTGTCGTCACCGAGGATTTCGTATTTTGCCTTCCTCATGGCTGTTTCGATGTATTCTGTTAGCATGACTACCTTCCAAGCGAATTGTAGTATAGGTTAGCAAACCTTGTCAAAGGAAATTGTGCCGAGCTGCGACTTGTCGGGGAATGGCAATCCCGTTCGGCTCTGTCGAGATTGCTTCGTCGCTACGCTCCTCGCAAAGACAGAAAAAAGGGGGGCGTCGCTGCGAGCGCCTCGCGCGGCAATCTCAGTTTCGACCGTCCCCCTTATGATAAGGGGGACGTAAGGGGGTTATGAATATTCTCATTGTCTCCTTTGTCTGATCCCTCTGAATGGGCCCCGGCGGGATTCCCTCGGCACTATCATGCCTCGCAATGACGGAGAGGAGTGTCATTACGAGCACTTGAAGGGTACACTGCAATCCCATTTTCTCGGTGAGGCTGCATCATGGCTGTGGCGCTGGCTGAGACGGAACGGGGAGATCACCTGCTCCGGCCTGGCGAGATTTCTAATGACAAAAGAGGGTATCACTGCAAGCGAGATGTAATCTCCTGCATCCGGCGCTGTTACCACTCGCCGGTCATTCCCAGCAAAGCTTTCTATCTTCATCACACGACTAATGGGCTAGTACCTTTGTAATAATATTAGTCGTCACCGAAGGGAAAATCCCTTGCCTTCTGGTACTTTTGGGCGGAGAATTTGTCCGGACCACTGGTGCGAGAGCCAGGTGATTAGCACGTCGCCGATTGCGGGATTGCTTCAGACTATCGTGCCACGCAAAAAAAGAGGGAAGAAGTGCGTCACATCGACAGGTGCACGTATGTCATTGCGAGCCCAACGTGCCAATCTCATCTTGAATCTCCCCCCTAAGGTAAGGAGGATAAAAAGGGCTTATCTCCGCAATTACAGTAGTGCGACCTTCTGAGGTCGTGCGATGTCGTCATTGCGCGAGACCGAAGCCTCGCGCTACATTCCACGGAGTGAGGGAACTCCTAATTTATGCTTTCGTGTGGGAGACTGCTTTGACTGACTGGTGCGCCTCGCGATGACGAGCGACGGGGCCCCCTGGCTACTTATCTATGAGAATGACTGCGAGCGGAGCACCTTTAGGAGACTCCGCAGATACCTTAATCCAGGTTACCTGTGTAATCTCTCTTCCCTATGGCGTTCTTATCCACTTTCCGTGACTCCCAGCGGGGCCCGGTGTGCCCCCCTGAAACGTGATGGCACCGGTCCAGTTGCAGGCGTTGACACTTAGTAACCACCCAGAATTGGAGTCGATAGTGTAGGTAGCTTTAGGTGTTCCTGAAACGTAGTTGGGCACCAGAATACTTGAATCGGCGGGCCACACGCCATACTCACCGAAGTAGCCCAGTGCTCCCGTTTTCACCTGTTCCGCCTCAGTGTTGGCTGCCGACAGTTGCCCGGTAATCATAAAGCCAGCGATGTTGGGGATAACCACGGCGGCCAGAATGCCCAGAATAGCCACCACGATAAGCAGCTCAATCAGGGTGAAGCCTTTCTCCACATGGTGCACAAATTTCATTCCTTTTCCACCTCCTTCATTTCCCTTCAGATGCGGCTCCAGTGATTCATCTTCATACGATACACTATCGTGTATCTTCATTGCTGTCAATCACCCATCAGTAATAGGAATATAGTATTGGCCTCACCAAACGAAGGTGTCGTTACGAGCCGCGACTTGTCGAGGCGCGGCAATCTCATTCTCACCAAACCCTACCGGGATTGCGGAGCCTGTTCCCAGCGTAAGCGAAGAATCTCGCTTCTGGAAACGACATAACGTGGGTGTCATCGCGAGTACCTGGAAGGTGCGTGTCAATCCCCCTGGCTGAATTCCAAAAGCGCTCCGCTTCAAATCGCGGATTAGTGGTCCTCTCCCCACCCTTAAGATGAACGGACGAAACCTGGAAAGAGTTGCCGCAATCCAAATGTTTAAATGCCAGAATTAGCTACTTTCCCCATTTGGATTTTGGACCTGTCATTGTTCAGAGATTAGATTTAGGGTTTTCCTGCAAAGCTATTGTCTTTCAGTCGTCAGCTTTTGAATTGTTTTTCTCCGAATGTTAACTGTTGTTCGCTGACTGGCGGTTACTGACTCACGACTACTCGAATATATAAACACTTACCGGCGGAGCTGGCATTAACCTGCTCCGCCGGTAAGTTGTTGCCAATCACCTGAGTGGCCTCTTCCTTATGGCGTTCTTATCCACTTTCCGTGACTCCCGGTCACGCCGGCTACGCCCGGGTCAAACGTGATGTCGGCGGTCCAGGTGCTGTTGGTGACACCCATCAACCACCCGGCATCGGCGTCGAGAGTGTAGGTGGCCTTAGGCGCTCCTGTAACATAGTTGGGTACCAGGACGCTTGAATCAGCGGGCCAGTAACCATACTCACCAAAGTAACCCAGTGCTCCCGTTTTCACCTGCTCTGCCTCGGTGTTGGCTGCCGACAGTTGCCCGGTTATCATGAAGCCAGCGATGTTGGGGATAACCACGGCGGCGATGATACCGAGAATGGCCACCACGATCAGCAGTTCGATCAAGGTAAACCCTTTTTGTCCACGATGTATCATTTTCATTCTTTTTCCTTCTTTCCTCCTTTCTTAAGATTCTTTTGAGTTTAGCTGTATTAAGCTATTCAATAGTTACTGTACTTCTAGTTCTCTTCTTTCACCTCCTTGAAGCTTTTTCTGGATTCAACTCCAGTAATTCATGTAATAGTCTTAAGTATACTCGACTCTCCGTAGCCGTCAATCACCCATCAGTAATAGGAAAATGGTATGAGCCACATCAGCTTTCTTCCCCTGAGTTCGCTCGTCCAAATCCGAATGTCAAAATCCAAATGACAAGTCAAGCCCAAATGCCAAAGGCCAAATGACAAATCACGTCGGAATATCAAAGTTCAAATTACAGGGGAAAGCAAAACGCCGTGCCTGTCGATCCTTGGCGGCCGCTTTAGATACTGACGTGACGCTACTTCTTAGATAAGAGAATCGAAGAGAATATCAAAGTAAGCTCTTGGGCTTCCTTCGATAACTTCTGGCAATCGTCTCGCCTGTCGGGGTTTGCCTTGGCGATCATTCTGAGCCAATGCTTTGTTTCCTTCGCTTCTTTTTTGCAGATAGAAATCTTACGCTGGAAGTCTCTCTTGGATTGGGCCCCATCGGCTTCCATGTAGTTTGCCCCGATACTGGTTGCCGCTCTCACTGTTTGGCTGATAAGCGGGGCGTTGATTGGGCCTTGAGCGAGATTCTTTACAAGTTCAATGACTCCTTCACCAAACCGTGCAGTTCGCTCTTCAAGATCGCATTCCTTTTTGTCATTTGAACTTTGGGCTTAATTTGGCATTTGAGCTCTGTAATTTCCCATTGTTGGGAGATTAGGATTCGACATTCTCCCAGGTCGTCGGGCTACAGTTCCTTGACCTCGAAGACCTTTATTCCCTGCCGCCTGGCAAACTGCATGGCTTCCTTGGTGAGCCCGGGGGCAACAACAAAGACCTTGTCCAGAATGCCGGAATCATAGGCCTTATCATCGAAGTCAAATACCCTGTCCAGTCCCATGGGTTTCTCGTCTTTCCTGACGCCGATGGCAATACGATGAGTGATAATGCCTTCGTCCTTGGTAGCCAGTATGTCTATACTATGAAGAGCGCCGGACCGGCCCTTGACTTCAGCGTTTTCCTTTACTTTGTAGCCCTGTTTCTCCAGGTATTGCATAAGCTCTGATCTGGACTTGAATTCAAAGGGTTCCTTCACTCGTTCCGGGCCTGGCTGGGCCTTGCCCGCCAGCAATATCTCCATGTCTTTGGGCTCCAGCACCTTTATCCTCTGGTAGGTGGCGAATTTTCTCGCCTCTTCGCCCAGTTCAGGGATAACAACCAGTATTTTGTCGTGGATTCCGCTATCATAGGCTTTGACATCGAAGTCGAGTACCCTGTCCAGTCCTATCCTATCCCTGGCAATCTCAATCCCGATAGCGACAGTATGAGTAACGACGCCGTCGTCCCTGGTGGCCAGAATATCCACAATATGCTCCGCCCCTGACCTTCCCTTCACTTGCGCGTTCTCTGTTACCTTGTAGCCGTGCTGTTTCAAAAATTCAACGAACCGTACTTTGGGCTGAAGTTCGAATTCCAGCCAGTTTCTCTTCGATTCATCGAAGCTATATGCGTAGATAATTACCTCGCCGACCTCGTCCTCGCCGACAAGAGAGGAACATTTCAAACAGCGCCACTTCAGAAACGGCACATTGAATACCTCGCTGCAATCGCGGCATTTGTATAGGACTCCCTGGCTCCGGTAGTCGGCACCTATAGTCCGCAGCTCCATTTTGCACCGGGGACATATGTATTTGCCCTTAGCTGTGAATTCGTCTTCAACACCGATATACCTGCAGGCGAAGTGCTCTAGGATTCGGCCGCGCGCAATATGTCCTGAGCCACATTTAGGGCAGTGGGCGCTTGGCCTAAGATTCACAGATTGGCACCGGGGACAACGGATCAGCCTGTCGAAGAAGCTCTTGCTCAGGATATTCCTGGCAGCCAGGGATTCCATGATTGCCATGGCTTCTTTGGCTTTGACGTTCAAGGTCTGCTCGACGGCCGGGTAGATGTACCCCAACTCAGTGGTGAAATCATACTGCGGTTTAATGCTGACAATCCTCCCGGCCAGCATTTCGGCTATCAATTTCAGCGCTATCTCGCTATCCACAAGGCCGGTCACGGGTTTGGGGTCCGTTTTTGCCTCTGGTCCCTTATTTACTTCTGTCATGCCTTGCCTCCGTTCGCGTACTTAGAGAGAGTATAATTCGCAACATAGTGCAAGTCAATAAGTGAAATGTACTATGTATGTGAACTCTTGGGTCTCGGTGCCTCTCCACGTCGACTCGCGCTGAGCCTTTCCCTCCCCTTAATTTTGAGCGAAGCGCGGCAATCTATATCAGCATCGGCCATACCCGGATTGCTTTGGCGTCGTCCTGCCTCGCCATGATACGGGGAGAATACTAAAGCCCCAACCCGGAAGTCTTGACCTTGGAGTTCCCGTGCGGGTGGGTTTGCTGCTGGGGGAGGGAGTCGAATCCACAGTCCCGTGAGGGAAGTGGGTTCCAGACATCAGTCAGAGTTGCTCCGACCTGCAGGTTCGTTCTCCTGGTCGGGAGCGTCCTCAGCCACGATGACTTCATATTTGTCCTGCCGAGGGATTATTTTTGCGATATAACCCAGCCCTCTCATTTTCAGTTGATATTGTATCGCCTCTGTCTTGTCGTAGAATGTTATCTTCTTCACCATATTTACCTTCTTAAAGGTTATTATTGTTCCAGGCTGTGAATTTGTCAATTGCAGGTTGCGGGGACGCAATCACACGTCTTCTGTCTTCGCCATGTGTGCCTGACGTCGCATGATCCCCGCGCAACATTGAGTGTTCCTGTAATGAGGTAGTGAAAGCCAGGCTAATTGCCGCTGATCAGCCCTATCAGTCGAGGCGTAACAAAGACTTCTATGACGGCGGCAACGGCAAGCCCGGGAAGAATCCACCTCAGGTAGACCTTGAGGCAGTCTGACAGTTGTGGTTTGACCCGGCTCTCTCTTCGCACTAGCCACTTGATCGATTCCACACCTATCGTGAGGCCGAGGGCAGTCGCCAGCAAAATGATTGGAATTTCGATCACACCATGCGGTGCCAGGCTAGCCACGGCATATCTCCATCCACTGGCAGATTCAAGCATGGAGCCCACGCCTCCAATGATGAAACCGTTTACGCCCAGGAAAAACAGAGGTGGTATTCCCAAAAGGATCCCTGATACGACTAGCCCGAGGGCCTTGACTGCGTTGTTAATGAATAATAGCAGAAGCAACAGGACAGATAGGTTACCAGTCGGTGTCAGCGGCTCCAGCAGACCACCGAGCTGGTTGATAAGCCCTTCAATGGTGTTTTGACCAATAAGCGTACCTAATATGAGACCCGCAAGGAATATGCCGGCCGCCACTACAAGATTCCGAATGAAGACCTTTTGTCTGATTATCTGAGTGGCAGACATAGTTTAATCCGAAGCTACACAGCTATTGTATCAAACCTAACTGATTTGGCCAAAGTCACAGAAAGCTGAACAACTGCCTGTCGGTGTGCCACATTTATGTCAAGCCGACGGCGCCAGGCCCCTACTGATCACAGATTGCCACACAACTCCGGCTTCAGGATGTCGAGCTGAGTGTCAAGTGACCAGGAGACGTTTACTGCCGAGGGAGGGACTCGAACCCACACTCCCTTGCGGGAAGCGGATTTTAAGTCCGCCGCGTCTACCATTCCGCCACCTCGGCGTGGGAACTGCTGGGAAGAGAGGCGGCGGGCGGATTCGAACCGCCGCATCGGGGTTTTGCAGACCCCTGCCTTAACCTCTTGGCTACACCGCCATATAGAGTATGTTTACTGGAGCGGAAGACGGGGTTCGAACCCGCGACCTCCTCCTTGGCAAGGAGGCGTTCTACCGCTGAACTACTTCCGCACTAAACAGATTTTACCGTCTTTTTATGGTTCTGGCAAGCAAATCGCACTGCGCCAAGTCGCAAGGTTTTCCGGGCATCTCCTAGCGCTTTGGTTTGAAGAGGAGAGAGTTTCTACGACACCTGCGCAATTTCCATGCGAGGGATTAACGATGGTGCCGAGGGGGAGATTTGAACTCCCACGGGCTTTCGCCCACCACCCCCTCAAGATGGCGTGTCTGCCTATTCCACCACCTCGGCCTGGCAGGGGCGGCAGGACTCGAACCCGCGACCTGCGGTTTTGGAGACCGCTGCTCTAGCCAAACTGAGCTACGCCCCTGAGCTGGCGTCATTATATCAAAAATACAACTGGCGTGACTTGCGCGCCCGACACGTATTTCGAGATTCTGAACCACGATATCCTGCAAGGTGGCACTGAAGCTGCCGGTGTTCTGTGCTCTCCGGGCCATCATGTCTGTTGGCACTATCAAGCGTCAACGCGTGTTATCGAGCCGGTGTGCAACACGTTCGCGAATACGGAAACGAGCGAATGCTGAGACCAAATCAGACCGGTCTCAACGAAATTCGTACGCGGAAAATGAGGGGAATTCTCTCTGTCGCCCTGATTAGCCGCGATTTTGCGGAGGCAGAGAATTCGTCTGCGTTATCCTACTTCTCGTCAAGGGTGGGGTACATCCGGTCACCGAGATTATTGGGGTCTAACGCCTGCTTGATCTTGCGCTGCCAGGTGTGTGTGAGCGGCTGCTTGGCCAGATCTCGCTGCAGTTCTGCGTGCGTTTTACCCACAGCAAGGTACATGCCTTCTTTCCCGGGCGGGATATTGCGCCTGGCTTCTTCTTGTATACAGTGCTTCATCCACTCTACGGCGGCAGCAGTGGATGCCTTGTCGGCCACGTCATAGAAACCGAATTGCTCCAGCCCGCACTGGCCACCGCCTCCAATGGAGCCGACGCACCCCATCATCGAATCGCTGCCGCAGTCCACCAGTAGTCCCTTTTCCTGATATTCTTCCGTCGCATCCTCGGCGATCGGTTCGTATTTCTTCACAAAATCTGGCGTTCCGGACTGCATGAAGTTGCCTACCCAACCACCGGTATAGACGAAATTCAAGTTCTTTCTACCCAGCCTGAGCAGGTACAACAACGAAAACTGCTCCATTTCCGGCTCCAGCCACTTCTTGACTTTCCAGCCCCCCGTTTCTTCCAGTATCCGGTCCAGCACCTTCTCCTTGTAAGCAATGTCGCGCTGGCTCATGCCCACCAGTACCAGCTGAAATGATCTCCTCATTTCCTCAGTGAGCTCTTTTACCTCCCTCTTCCGCACAAACTCCTGGATGTCATCAAGCGATTTGGTGGGATCCTGGTAGAGCATCCAAAAAGCTGGACCCAGGTCGGCACCCAGCATGGTCCACTGTCGATGCGCATAGTAACATATCTCGTTGTCATATAGTCTGTAATAGGCTTCGAATAAACTACCCCAGTCCTTGAAGGCCACAGTATAGGCCCTGAAGTTTTTGGGCAGCGGAGAGCGGTAGGCGGGCACGGTACCCTCAATTGGGAACTCCGTCGGGCCTGGCCAGGGAGAGAGCTTCACCGCGCATTTGGTATATACACCCAGACCACCCCTGGCTCCGAGCGCCCCTCTGACGATACCCCTCATGCTCGGGCCGGGGCCTTCGGCGCAGAACCAGCCGCACCCTGAACCGACAGAGCCCGTTCTCAGTATTTCACCGTTGGGCATGACCCACTCAGCCCCCAGCAGGTTTTCCCTGAGCTCGCCGGTGTAAATCGAGGTGCCGCCGCTTCCGTGATAACAGGTAGCGCCGACCAGGGTAGAGCAGCTGGCGCCCGCGCCGGTCACAGTGCAATTCAACCCTCGCTTCATGACCTCTGCCTGCAGCACGCCGGCGATAACATACGGCTCTATCACGGCGACCATGTTCTTCTCATCGATCTCGACGATATGGTCCATACGACGCATGTCCATCTGGATAACGCCCTCACTAAAGGGAGCGCCGTAAAAATACCACCCCGTGGAATAGGCTTTAAATTTTATCTTGTATTTGTTGCACGTTCTTACTATCGCCTGGACTTCTTTGGTACTGGCCGGCAATAAAGCTGCCTCCGGCCGGGGCATGAATTTGCTGTGGTTGGGACGGACAGTCTCAGCGAGCCACTGGTAAGCGTACGAGTCCATTACTGCGGGGTCCTCCGAGATGTATCCGGGGCCCACTATATCTCCTAAAGCACGGTACGCATCTCTTGATAATGCCATTTTCTGCTCCCTTCCGTTGTTATAGCGCCATGTGGATAAGGTCTATGACATCATAGACCTTAATTCTTTCGTCCTGGGTTTTGACCGTATCGGCAAAGTTATTTTCGCACCACGGGCAGGCGCTGACTATCGCCTCTGCGCCGGTGGCCTTTGCTTCGGCAAGCCTTTCTGAAGCAGTCCAAGCGGCAAACTCCGGGTATGCTTCCAGCACCCCGCCGCCGACGCCACAGCACCAGGCATATTCTCTGATTCTTTCCATTTCTACCAGCGTCAGGCCCGGTATGCTCTTCAGGACGTTCCTTGGGGCATCGTATACTCCACGGGCACCGGTATACCTGGGTCTGCTCGGTTTCCACACCGGAATCTGCCCGTATATTTTCTGTTTGGTGCCCTGCCAGGGCACATACGGCTCGCCCAGCCTGCCCAGATGGCAGGGGTCATGATAGGTAACGGTCAAGGGCACATTCTTCCTCAGTTTTATCTTGCCTTTCCTGATAAGGCGGTCGATATATTCAGAGACATGAACCACCTCAAAGGTGAAACCTATTTCAGGATAAAGCCGTTTGAAGGTATAGTAACACTCAGCACACGGCGTGACCACCGTCTTTACCCCGGCATCGGTCCATGCCTGGGCGTTTTTTCGGGCAAATGCGTTCAGATCTTTGCGGTATCCCCACTGGTAAGCCCTTCCGCCGCAGCATGATTCTTCCTCACCCATAATACCGATATCCACACCGGCGTTCCTGAGCAGTGTGACAGCCGCCCTGGCCGTCTTCTGCAATCCCCTATCATAGCTGTAGCGACAGCCGGCGTGAAAGACCACAGCAGCCTTGTCCTCGGCCAGATTCTTTACATCCAGTCCATCAGCCCATTTGCCCCTGTTCACCCCGGGTTTCATCATCATATTCTTTTCTTTGCGGAGGCTATCAATATAAGGCTTGTGCTGGGGCAGCGTCTGTCCATCCTCAACCAGCTTGAAGCGCATTTCACGCATTACCTCCAGGCCCCGGATGTTGTAGCGACAAACCTTGTCGGAGACATCGCATGCCCCATCCAGCTGACATTTCCAGACAATATCTTTCAGATTATCGTTGTAGCCGATCCTACCCTCGAGCAGAGAAAGGCCAACGGATAACCTGCCGGCCAGGGAGTATGCTTGAAAACCGCAGTACTCAATGCTGGGACAGGCCCTGGCAAATTTGGCGCTTTTTATGTGGTCAAGCGGGATCCACTTGCAGTAGGAGCAACGGCTGCAGTCCGTACAATCATCCCTGTAGTCCTCTAAAGCCATGTTCTTTTACACCTCAACTTCTGATTTTTGCTAGAAACAAAGCTTTCCCGGATTCAGTACATTATTGGGGTCAAATATCCCTTTGACGGTCTTTATCATTTCCTTGTTGGCAGCATCCCGGTTGTACACCATATCCGCCCATATGCCGTAGGGCCGGGAGAAATAAGCCCCTTGCTTTATCAAAGCTTCACTGCATGTCTGCAGCAATTCTCTGACACGGCCAACTTCTATCTTGTTCCCAGGGTCGTATGGTAGGTTGAATTCGCAGTGACAGGAAGTGCCCTGGTGCTGCGGCTGGAGGTAGGTACCGATATCGGAGACCGGATATTGCAGCGCATTTGCCCCAGCAAAAACCGTGTTGACAAACTCCGGAATCTTATCCAGCGTAGTCATAAAGAAAATGTCCTGACAGCCGCCTTTGTAGGCTAGCTTCCAGTAGGGTACCGAAGACGGGTTGAGTATGGTTGACATTACCTGCCCGCCCCGGACGCCCGAAACCGCTGGAAGTAATTTTAGGGCGAACTGCTGCACTATGTCCCTGGTGTCTTTTTCTTGAAAGTCCACCCTTTCCTCCGGAAAAAGGTCACGCCCGGCGATTCCCATAATGAGAACCCATGGCGCCACTTTATCTCTCAGGGCTCTTATGCCGTCGGCTTCCCTACTTAAGATAGCAGCCAGGTTAACACTGTTTAGTACAAGGAACTCATCACCCAGCCTGACCCTCAGCAGCCGGTAAGCGCATTCTATCAGGTCTTTCAGGTCGTCCGACGGTATAAGGAAAAACCTGTGCACCCCGGGCAAAATCTCGCATTTTACCGATGCCCAGGTCGCTATGCCCATACTCCCCTGGGCACCGGAAACGAGCCGGTAATAGTCCACCTGACCGGGCCCTCCGGAGAAAACTTGAGCCAGGCCCATTTTCCATTGCTGCTCAAGCGTGGGGTAATATCCGCCTGCTTCACCGGTTCGCTGTATCTCTCCATTGCCCCAGACCACCTCCAGGCATCTTAACGGCTCAGGCAGCGTGTAGCTGTACTTGGGCTCCAGCCTTGGCTCCCTCTCCAACAAACTTGCGAGTACTGACTTTGACTGGCGGGGGAGCAGCGGCATGGAGAGTCTTAAGCCCTGCTCCGCCAGGGCTGGTTGCACCTGCGTATAGGTTACTCCCGGCTCAATTACCACCATCCTGTTTCTGCGGTCAATTCTGATAATCTTATTCATCCGGTGCAGGTCAACGATGACCGCTTCGGGCACGCTGGGCACAGTATCGCCACGAAAGTGTGGCTCGCCGGAACTTACCGGTACCAGGGGTGTTCTTGTCTGGTTGGCCCACATCACAATCTTCTGCACGTCATCTGCATTACGGGGTTGTACAACCAACCGCGGACGCATCGAAGGGGTAAAGCTATTATCACGAGAGTACCTATCAAGCACCTGGGCTTTATCGATGACCTTCTGCTTGCCTATTATGTCTGCCAGACCAGCACTTGTTTTCACCTTCAATTTTCAATCTCCCTCACTATCATTATTAAACTGAATGTGTCTCATTGTCGATATCCTGTCCTGCTACGCAGCAGACGGTCAATGCGGAAGATTTGACAAGATTTCGAGCTGAGTTTCATAAGTGCCTCATCTTTCTTGATTGGCCGCCTCAGTAGTTGGGGAAGGCAGGAACTGAATTCAAGTAATAATAAAAGCTTCTCTGTCATATGTCAACACCAAATCGATGCAGGACTTTGAAGTGAACCGGCGACAGAAGGAACCTCAATTCATCGCTTGCGGCGCCTGAGAAACTGGCAGATGTTAACGGCGACAATCAACACCCCTTGACGGGACGCCATCTATCACGGTAATGTATTGGTGGCCAACATACCGCGAGGACGCGAGATGCTCTAAGACTCTGAGAAAATAAATTCAGGAAGGTAGCTATGGCAATTTTGGAAGAACCAGTAAAAGGGATAGTAGAAGTCAAAAATTACATTGATGGAGAATGGGTTGATTCCCAGGGTGAGATTCAGGATGTGGTCAACCCGATCAATGGCAAAGTGATTGCGAGGGTCCCCATTTCAACAAAGGAAGAGATTGATGCCGCAGTCGAGGCGGCCAAAGCCGCTTTCCCTGATTGGCGGAGAACTCCGCCGGTGGCTCGTGCCAGATGCCTCTTCCGTCTAAAGGAGTTGCTTGAGACAAATTTTGAAGAGTTGAGCAGAGTGCAAACTCAGGAGCATGGAAAGACAATTGATGAATCCAGAGGTGAGACCAGGCGCGGCATTGAAAATGTGGAAGTCGCCTGTGGTATTCCGACCCTGATGCAGGGTTACAATTCTGAAGATATCGCGTCCGGCATCGATGAATATCTTATTCCTACACCGTTGGGCGTCTTTGGCATCATCGGACCTTTTAATTTCCCGTTCATGATCCCGCTCTGGTCGGCACCCTACGCCGTGGCGACCGGCAACTGCGTCATAATTAAACCATCAAGCGAGGTTCCCTTAAGCCAGATGAAGATCGCTGAACTTGTAGATGAAGCAGGTTTTCCTCCCGGCGTCTGGAACGTGGTGAATGGTGGAAGAACGGTGGTGAACGGAATGCTGGACCATCCCGATATTGAAGGTATCACTTTTGTCGGCTCAACCCCGACTGCCAAGAATGTTATCTACCCTAGGTGTGGCGCCACCGGCAAGCGGGTCATTGCCCAGGGCGGAGCCTCAAACTTCATGGTAATCATGCCGGATTGCAGCTTGAGAGCAACCATACCGGCGCTGATGACGTCTTTCTTCGGTAATGCGGGGCAACGCTGCCTGGCCGGCCAGAATACCGTTGTTGTTGGCGATGACGACCGCTTCTACAGCGAATTTGTTAAAGGCGTCGTAGACACGGCCAAGAGAATAGTAATCGGTAATGGCCTTGATGAAGAAGTTCAGATGGGTCCTGTCCGTGATGCGGACAAAAAGAAAAAAATACTTTCATATATCAGCGATGGTATTAAGGCCGGGGCTAAGTTAATACTTGATGGCAGGAGTGATTTCAAAATCAAAGGAGACTACCCCGATACCTGTTTCCTGGGCCCAACCATAATGGAAAAGGTTGAACCTCGAATGAAGATAGTCACCGAGGAGATATTCGGTCCCACCATGGGAATCATCCGTGTCAAGACTCTTGATGAGGCAATTGAAATATGTAACGCCAATCCCTTCCATAATGCGGATGCTGTTTTTACCTCGAACGGAAGGACTGCCCGCGAATTCAAGTATAGAGTCAACAGTGGGAACGTTGGTATAAACGTTGGGATAGTGGCACCCATGGCATTTTTCCCCTTCAGCGGGATTCGCGACTCCTTCTTTGGGATCCTGCATACTCAGGGCAAGGAAGCCGTCCGGTTCTTTACAGAGAGCAAGGTGGTAATTGAAAGGTGGCCCTAGTAAGGGAGGATACATAAAATGCAGCTGAACACAAGCGCCTCGGTTATGAGTTTTGCCAAGCAACTGGAGGCGGATTCCAGTGGCTTCTATCAAGAAATGGCACAAAGGTATCCCGAAGCGGCAGCGCTTTCTCTCGCCTTTGCCAGAGAGAATGGCAAGTACGCAACGATGATTGAAAGAGCATATTACGGCGTTATCACCGATGCCATTGAAGGGTGTTTTGCCTTCACTGTGGAAACCGACAAATATGTGATCGAAAAACAACTCGCGAAAGGGCTGGGCTACGCTGATGCCCTGAATCAGGCCGTTAATATGGAGCAGAAGCTTATCTCTTTCTACACAGACGCTGCCGAACAATCGAAAGCGTTCATGGCAGATGTGCCCAGGACCTTTCTAATAGTGGCCAAAAAGAGAAAGGACCGGGAAGATAAGCTGAGAGCGCTTCTCAAGGAGAAATGATCAAGCATGGCAAGTATGGTTGAGAGGCGTCGCATAAGCTGCCCGGTTCATCATGTCAATGCTTACATTGTGAAGTATGATGACAAATCTCATGCTATTAAATGCCCTAATAAACAGACATGCGGTGATACATGTCCGTATCTGAAAGACCCGGACTATAAACCCCCTTATCGCAGAGCACCCGAGTACACGCCTCAATAGCCGCAGTGTTTTGGTCGTTCGATATTTGAGCCTCATCATCTGCCGCCGATGCGAGAATGGGATCGAGAGCTTCCCTTGATAATAGGGGTTATTTCATCACTCCCGCTCGTCGCAGTGACAGGGAAGATGCGTCACCAGAGACGCCGGTCTGTGCTCCTTCGATCAAAATAGTATCGCACGTGGGCCATGGCATTATAATGGCAGCACCTTTAAGAAAGCAGTAAGGGCGGATGCATAACATTGACAATCACATGCTGGACTGCCTATGATTCTTTTGCTGAACAAGGAACGCAGGAAAGGAGGAAACAAGTGGACAAGAAACAAACCCCAGCGGTTGACTGGGCAAAGCTTACCCGTGAGCTTGAGCGTTTGCTTCGGCTAGGAACAAGCCCCATTGCCTACAAAAGGCTGGAGAAAACGGCGGAGCTGGATGAGATACCAGAGGTGATACGACTTGACCGCCGGGCCACTTTTTGTCAGGTGACAGCCCTAGTGCGAAGAATAGGTTTGACGGTGGGGGTGACCAGAGACAATTTGGGTGAGCGCTGTGCCCGACTCAATGGTCTGGCGCCGACCACCGAAAAGGAGGTGGCTTGGGAGGCGAGTGCTTTTGCCAGGACCTGGTTTGCCAATGTCGAAGAAGCCAGAAAACAGATGGCGGCATATCCCTTGATTCCGGCCGGAGAAGCCGTCGTCCTCGCCCCGTTGGCTAGTGGCAAATTCGACCCCGATGTTATATTAATATACGGTAACCCTGCCCAGATGATGTTCCTGATGAATGGGCTCCAGTTTAAGGACTACGAGCGCTTTCAGTTCTTTTTCATCGGGGAAGGGTCCTGTGCCGATGGGTTAGCTCAGTGCTACACTACTGGTAAGCCGGCGCTGGCTATTCCCTGTCTGGGAGAGAGGGAGTTCGGCACCGTTACCGAGGATGAGATGATTATGGCGCTGCCACCGCGAATGATGGCGAAGGCAGTCGAGGGATTGCAGGCGCTCGAGGCAAGACGAATTGGCTTCCCTATTAAGTATCTCGGGCCCTCGTGCGATCCCTCTGTATCCTCAGTAGTGTTCACACAGATCTACCCCGATTGGTTCAGTCATTGACGTCAAGTAGAGAAACAGATTAGCAAAGAGGGAGGGGAGGGGGTGCTCTACGGTGCGTCTTTGCTGTTGAGAAGTGACCAGATGTCTGTGTTGCGGCCCGCAGGGACACTGCGATTCGCGATGCGAGCATTACTATAGACATCAAACTGGCGCTTAAGGGAGGGCACGATACATGCGGTTAAAAGACAGAGTAGCTATCGTCACTGGCGGTGGAAGAGGCATCGGCAAGGCTATCTCGATGGCCTTTGCTTCTGAGGGGGCAATAGTAGTGATAGCGGCTCGAACTTCCTCTTGTCTAGATGAGACAGTTGAGAAGATCAAATCAACGAGAGGTAGGGTAAAAGCCGTACAAACCGACGTTTCTGATGAAAAACAAGTGCAGCGGCTGGTAGTCGATACTCTCAATGATTACGGCAAGGTCGATATACTGGTTAATAATAGTGGCATCGGTGGACCTACTGTCAATGTCGCTGACTTGAGACTACAGGATTGGAACGAGGTGCTGGCCGTCAATCTAACCGGAAGCATGCTCTGTGTCAGGGAGGTGCTTCGATACATGATCCCGCACAGAAAGGGCAATATAATAAATATAGGTAGCGATGGCGGTAGGTTCGGGTATCCTATGAGAAGTCCTTACTGTGTTTCCAAGTGGGGTCTCATTGGATTGACCGAAACGCTGGCTATTGAGGTGGGACAATACAACATTCGTGTCAACTGCATTAGCCCGGCTGCGGTCAAAGGAGAACGTCTTACTAATGTGGTAATGGGCAGGTCCAAGGCTACCGGGGTTCCTTTCGACGAGTTAATGAGTAAGATTGCTGCAGACTATTCTCTCCACAGACCGACTGAAGAAGCTGAGGTAGCTGCTGCTGCAGTATTCCTGGCTTCAGATGAGTCCAGTGGGATAACCGGGCACACTCTTGTCGTCAACTGTGGTCACCATATAGTGCAGTAAATGACAGCAGGTATATCAAGAAACCGGAAGGGAGGTTGCCATGAGTTCAACTCAACACGACTTATCCATATTTAACAGATTTGAATTCGACAGAAAACCCGTGGGTGTCAAGTTCTTGTCTGCCAAACCGGGTGGAATGAAAAGGCTAGACAAGATTCTAGATTTTTGCGAGATGCTTGTGGAAGCGCAAAATGGCAACATTTTCTATGTGACCAAAAAGAACTTTACGTGCGTAGGGCCACTGATATTGGGCATGGTGGATAGCGACCCGGTTTTCGAGAGCGGACGGGTAGGTCCCAAGTTAGAAGTCTTCAAGAACGCGCGTGCCAACAGAAGAATCTATCAATTCCTTCCGAGACTCGCTAAGGATACCGCTGACTATGTCGCTTTCGCTCCTTTGGACAAACTGTCATTCGAGCCGGACGTATTAGTTATCACCGCCGACCCGAACCAGACAGAAATCATACTGAGAGCCAACAGTTATACGACGGGAAATATGTGGTCTGCCAAGGGGACACCGGTGGCGGCATGTGCCTGGCTGTATATTTACCCGTACGTAAGTGGCGAACTAAATTTCACGATGCCCGGTTTTAGTTTCGGCATGAGGTCAAGAAGGCTATTTCCCGAAGGCGTGCTGCTTATATCTATGCCCCGGAATCTGCTTCCCAGTATCGTGAAGAATCTGCAGGACATGAACTGGGTGCCGCACTCTTACACCATAGGCAGAGAGGAACATAAGAAGAAAGCCAGGAAAATCGTGAGATCCTTGAGGCAGGACATTGGTGTCTAACTACCATATTGGGTGGCTTTGCTTCTGGATATGGCAAAGCAGGTTGGAATGATATGTCGGATGTTGGGGTTTCCAGCACGGGTGACCCCGTACTGCACAGCAGAGGAGAGGTAGAAAGGGATTGGGAAAGCTGGTAACGACGGATTTAGAGCATCTATTAGCTAAAGAGGTCTAATGTCGAAACGCGGAATTTGATAAGAAATGTGCGACCAAAGGAGGGATAGGTAATGAATCAGACCAGTCAGTGGTACAAGTTACAATACCCGGAGTGTTTTGTTAATGAAGAACAACGGATGCTGCAGCAGGTGTTTGCTGATTTTACCGACAAGGAAATTATGCCGGTTCGTGACAAGATTGACGATGATGTAACCCATGAAAAAATAATTACCCCCATCCTGAAGAAACTGCAGGTAGACCTTGGTTCTCAGAAAAGCATGATACCGGAGGAGTATGGCGGCACCGCAGAGAAGGGCACCGTTGTCGGCGCTGCCCTCAAGCAGGAGCAGATAGGACGCGGCGACTATGGCATAAGTATGCATAGTGCCTGCACCGACTGGGGTTGGCAACCGGCATTCACAGCCTATATCGGCCCCTTTTCTCCGAAGGCAAAGGCATGGGCGAAAGCGGTACTTGATGAATTTTCCCCCAAGTTTACCGGCAAGGAGTTGGCCGTTGCCTGCATGAACTTTAGCGAAGTCGAATCGTCCGTTGATATTGAGAATACCCTGAACGAAGGCAGAACGATAGGCGTGAGGGCCAAACTTGAAGGTAACGAGTGGGTAATAAACGGAAACAAGTTTTGGGCATCTAATAGTGGCATAGCTGACCTCAATTGCGTGGTCTGCAATATAGACCCGAAGCTGGGAAAAGATGCCCTTGCTTTGATTTATGTTCCCGAACCCTGGCCCGGCGTTTCCCATGGCAAATTTGAGGTCAAATGCGGCATGCAGGGTGACCGAAACACCTCTACCTATTTTGATGACGTCCGGGTGCCCAGGGAATGGGGACTTCAGGGGCCTGAAGCCTGGGCTGTCTTTCAGGAAATCCTGGCTGCTCCTATGGCTATGAACTCGGGACATGCCACAGGTATTCTGCAAGGGGCCTTCGATGTCCTCGTTGACTACACAGGAAAGAGGGTGGTTGGCGGAAAACCGGTCAATCAGCACCTTTCATCAGCTGCCATATTGGGTGAGATAGCATCGGTGATAACGGTGGCCAGAGCCGCTTTTTTGGAACTGGCGCATCAGTTTGACCATCGGGAGATCTATGGTCCCTGGGATTCGGTAAGTATGGCAGCTAAAGGACACGCGGTACATGTATTTATTACCAGGAGAGCATCAGAACTAATCCTGAGGGGAATGGAGCTCATGGGTTCCTTCGGTTATGTCCGTGAAAACAACTACGAGAAGTATTATCGTGATTCTGCCGAGGCGAAAATTGTTCTAGGCGGCGTGCAGTACGGCCTGTTTACGGTATGCAGGCAGTTCTATGACCTGGATTACTCTTCATTTGGCCCGGGAAAACTTCGCAAGCCAGCTTGACTACATTCCCATCTCTTTAGGTGCGACTGATGATGCAGGTCACCACCATCTGAGCGAGAGATTATGCTCGCAATTCCGGGGAGATCATACCAACTGGGCCTACCACAGAACAGGTAATTACGGCCCATTTTCCCTGAAATCAAAAAAGGAAATAGTCTTACCAGGTGGGATAATGACAAACTCATCATTCCAAGGTCCATATAACAGCTTTTTGATAATCGCGTCTGAGCCTTGGATTTCTTCATAGCGTAAGGTGAATCGCTCAGCCATACTGCGAGCATGCTCCCGATAGTACTGCAGTTTGTTATCGCCTGTGCTAATAAATGCCAGTCTGGTGTAATTCTTCAGGATCTTGTTTATAACACGGTGCGCTATCTGTTCACCGTAGCGTCCGACCAGAGTATCATATTCGCTGAAAGGGGTGTCATTGGATTCAATCCACCCCTTGGTCAAGTAATAGGTACCAGGTACAGTATCATATTGCTTATGATATTCGGCTGCCGAGCCCAGAAAGATAGCAATGCAGTCATCTACCCGAGGCATGACTAAAGTACGGCTACCTGACCTTAATCCTACTACAGCCTGAGAGCAGAGGCCGTAACCTAATAGGATAGTCTCGATATCGGGAGCCGAGGAATCAATCGCATTCTGGAGTGCTATCTTTAGTGACTCGGGGTCAGTGTGTAGACCAAAGTCCAGAACTTCATAGCTCATGCGCGGCGGTATAAAGGGTGACATTTCTTCAATGACCGCAGCACAAGCGATCAACTTGCAAAGTCCAGGATTAACTTGATCCATCCTTATCCTGCCGCATGCTATAGCTAGATGTCAGATAATTACACATACACCATCAATTCCTTAAAACAGAACCAGTACCATGAACCCTCAACCCAGTATTTGCAGTCGTATTTCAACAGGTTAAGAGGAGTAGGAAACGTATCAGCATGGCAGGACAGTAGATGGCAACTCCTCGATCATGCCTATTTTAGTAAACGCAGGCATAATTTTACACCTACATCTGCCTTATTCACCCAATAATCGGCACCCGTGTAATGGAATACCTCTTCGCTGAGCTGGCTACCACCAATTACTATCGGAATTCGATACCTCTCCTGACGAAACAACCGAATTGTCTCCCGCATCGAATCATAAGATTTCGTAATTAATCCGGATAGTGCCAAAATGTCAGGCTGTAACTTCTTAGCCTGACGCAGAAATTCTTCCGGCGGTACATCTACACCCAGATCATAAACTGTTAACTTGTAGCAGCTCAGCAATAGTTTAAAGATGTTCTTGCCCAAATCATGTATATCGCCTTCTACAGTACCCAGCAATACCCTGCCTGAGCTAGTACCCGAAATGCGATCTTGCATAGCTGGCTGGATTAATTCCATAACCTCGTAAAAAATTTCCCCTCCCATAATCAGGCCAGATAGGTAGTATTTATGCCGAGCATAGCGTTCACCCACCCGCTGCAAACCCTTCTCGCAATTTGCGATGAGAATCAGCGGATCGTCATTTTCAGCCAGGCGTTCCCGGATTAAGTTCAGGGCTAATTCTTCATTCAGATCAGCGATGGCTGATATCAACTGAGAATGTGTTTTCGTTCTACTCATACCCTACGCAACTCCTTGTTATGAGCTCCGACTATCGTTGTAAAGCGCAGGTTGGCTCCGGGGCAGATAAACGACCCCCAGCTAACCGGTCGATCTTCAAAATCGTAGAATAGGTGTTCCAGATTGAAAGCAGCAGTACCAACTGGTGCTTGTAGCAGCCGAGCTTCTTCATTTTTCAGTACCGTCGCCTCTATGGAAAGCATGCTGCGTTTTATAAATGAGTTACCCGTCCCCTCGAATAGGCCCCTGAGCGAAGTTACTTCTAATTCTGATTCAACTACGGGCCGTAAGGGGTCATATATGAGATATTCCCGATGATACATCATTGGTTTATCCCGTGATAATATCAGCCGGCGAATAAAAAGTATGCGTTGTCCTCTTTTTATGGCCATCTTGCGTGTGACTCTTCCCCTGGCTAGATTGATTGACGCCTCCAGTATTTTAATCCTTATCCCTCTCTCATCAGCAAGTAGATTCTGTAATTGACCAAGGCTGAAGGTGGCAGCCCAGAATTGCATAGGTTTAATGAATGTCCCCCGCCCTTGTTTAGTGACTACCAGACCCTGTTCGATGAGAATGTTGATTGCCCGGCGTATTGTCATGCGGCTAACACCGTGATGCTCACAGAGCTGGGATTCAGAAGGCAGTCGGTCCCCAGGTCGTAGTCTCCCAACTGCAACCTGCTCCTGCAGAATTTGAACCAACTGAGCATAACTTGGTTGGTAAGAATTATGATCTACCTTTTGCATTTGCCTCATACAGAACGTTATAGATATTAGAATTCGCCAGGTACTTCGTATGAAGTATTGACAACTTATATATATAACTGTATAATACACGCGTACGCCGAAGATTTCAATGCCGTGCCCACTATCAGAGTCCAAATCAGCAGAAGGATAGCGCAAAGTCAAAGAGAATACTAAGTCCATTAGGGTGGTTTCATCAGTGAATGAAGGAATAGACTTAGATTATCAGAGCATAATGCTGAGCTATTACAAAACAACCAGAAGTGCCTGAGATTGAAGGGAAGATCAGAATATTTTAGAATATATCCAGATTAACAGGATATTAATATTAGTAGCGTATCATAAGGGTAAGTATGAAGAAGGGAGGTGATGAGGCACAGTTTCACGAGGAGAAGTCTATCTAAGAATAGGAAGACCAAATCGTAGATAAAAAGGAGGGATGTGTATGGTTGTATGACGAAAAGATGTGATTCAATTTTGAAGAATTTTAGAAAGGAGGAGAAATAGTGAAAAAAGTATTGTTTATCTTGGTAGCAGCGATACTGGTCCTCAGTGTGGGCCTTATCGGCTGCACGGGCGGAGGACCGGTGGCACCCACCTCGATCAAAGTCGGCCTGGCCAGAGACACCGATGGAGGACCGTTGGCCGTTTTCGAGTGTGGTTACGGTGGAACGGTCTATCGCTGGTTCGCTGACAAGGTCAACAGCGAGGACGGTGGCATCGTGCTGAGCGACTTTGGCACCGAGCCGGTACCAATAGAGCTGATCGTGCGCGACTTTGCCGTCGAGACATGGGACATGGCAGACGTCACAGACGCTTTAATAGAGACAGACGATGTTGACTTCATATGGGGCGGCCCGGGCACCGACTGTATTTTCACTCAGGCCCCTATCTGCAATCTTGCCGGCATCGTACTGATTACCCTCGAGGGTGGCGCCAGCACCATGATTTGGGACAATCAAATACAGAACTGGGGCTACGTGTGGGTCAGCCTGAGTTTTTCCAACTGGTACCAGATCCCTGTTCTGCACGATATGCTGGTGGCTGAAGTGGGTGAAAACGCGACAGCATACATAACCTACATTGGAGAGGCGGGACTTACACACGGCCTGGAATATAAGCAAGAAACCATAGACGAATTCGGTGAAGCCAACGTTATCGACGGGGGTCAGCATAGCTACTGGCTGCCCACCAGTCCGGGCGAACCGGAGGCGATAGTCGCGGCCGCTGAAGCCGCTTACAATGCGACACCTTATGACATCTTCTGCGCATATACCTATCCCTGGAATGTCGCAATGATCACTCTGGCGTTGATGGCCAGCGACTTCAACCCGCCGGCTATCCTGTTCGGACCGGGCGGCAACGCCAATAGTTACGGTACTACTGACTTTGGGCCCTATGCGGGAGGAGTAATGAGCTTCATCGTAGCCGACAACCACACGTCGACCGCGATGTCTGACGTGTATGCTGAACTGGCGGCGGCGGCAGAGGCGGACTGGGACATACCCGCTCTGGGATGTGCCCAAGGAACATATGTCAGTGGCTGGAATACTCTCGACTACTGGGGCCAGCCTTGCTACGTGGCAGCGCTGGAGATGTGGAGAGAGGCCGTTGAGAACGCCGGGAATCTTGACTCAGGCGATGTAAGAGATGAACTTGCTGCGTTCTCCGAGTCGAATCCGGCTACTACCGTGCTTGGCGACACTTGGTTCACAGTATTCGGAGGCGGCCTTGGCGGTGGAATCTTGGCTTACGAATGCCACCCCGCGGAGATTGGCCAGTGGCAGAGTGGGGAGTATAGAAGCGTAGGAGGTAATGACCCTACTGCCTCATTTGTCTACCCCAACACGGGCAACTGGTTCTGGCTGCTAGACTAGGAGGATAGGACTACATAAGACAAGGAGTCTAGAATAAAAGGCAGGCTGTCTAGAAGAGATAACGGGCAGGTCCCCGGGGTGTTTCTAGGCAGCCTGCTTTTGCTTGTGTCCAGAAGAAACAAGGGAAGATAACGGGTCAGCGTAATGGCAGAGGCAGAGAGACTTTTAGGCTTAATCACGATCGGTATACTGGCGGGCGGGGTGTACGGCTTGCTGGCTGTAGGCTTGAGTTTGCAGATTGGTGTTTGCCGTGTGCTGAACATCACCCACGGAGAATTCCTTATGCTGGGAGGTATCCTCACCTTTACCTTCAGTCAGTTAGGGATTAATCCGCTGCTGGCGCCGGTTATTGTCGGTCCCATCCTCTTTGGCCTCGGTTTCTTGCTTCAAGCGACTCTGTTCCGAGGTGTCAAAGCCCGGGTGCCGTCACCGTCTGCCTTCGAGGGCAACGCTCTGCTGGCCGCCTTCGGCGTCATGTATGTCATCCAGTACCTGGCCCGCATCAGATTTGGTACCCAATCGCTGCCATCTCAATATTTAACCCAGCCTGTGCCGTATGTAGGGATCAACCTCGCCGTCAACCTGATAGTAGGCTTTGCCATTGCTGCTGCCCTGGGCATAGCCGTTTATCTCTTCTTGACCCGCTCCCGGGTGGGTAAAGCCATCAGGGCCACAGCTGAAGACCCGCCCACAGCGGAGCTGATGGGGGTGAATACCAACACGATTCTGGCTGTTTGTTTCGGGCTGGGAGGGTTGCTGGCGGCCGTCGCCGGCACGCTGGTCAGCATGAGAACTCCAGTTTCCACAGCTATGGGCTTCAACAATACCGTAATCGCCCTCATTGTCGTCACCCTGGGCGGATTGGGCAGTGTCCCGGGCAGTTTTATTGCCGGAATCATAATCGGTATCGTTTCCATGCTGGTTGCCGGCCTTTGGGAGTCTGTTCTTATTGTGCCTGTTTATTATGCAATGCTCATGGTCTTGCTGCTGGTGAGACCAACAGGTATTCTCGGGAAGAAGTAAATGAATATAACTCGCCTGTTCACCACACATAGAAAGCTGCTGTTGATGGGATTTCTCATCCTGCTCATAGCCTTTGTACTAACCTTTCCCCTGTACGGTGGTGCCCGTACCCGCGTGCTGATCACCATGCTTGTGTATGCCATCCTGGCGATGAGCTGGGCTATGTTTTCCGGGACGACCGGATACATGTCATTGGCGCCGGCAGCATTTTTCGGAACGGGTATTTATACTACGTACCTGCTGCAGAACCACCTGCCCTTGCCCATTATTATAGTCGCCGCAGGTCTCATCAGCTTTGTGCTCGCTGTTCTGCTCGGACTGGTAACCCTGAGACTAAAGGGCATATATTTTACCATCTTCACCTTCGGGCTCGTTGTGTTCATTCCTAATGTTGTCACCTACGTAGAGGGCGAGGTAACGCAGCACCACGGTTGGTATTTCAACGTGCTGGATCGCACAATTATTCTTTACACAATGCTCGGCCTGGCGGTGGTGACGGTGCTCGCTATTTACCTTATCAGGCGCTCCAGATTGGGATTGGCTATGCAGAGCATCGGCGGGAACGAGGAAGCAGCGGAACATATGGGCATCGATACCACCAGGACAAAGGTCCTGACCTTTGCCATCAGTGCCATCTTCATGGGGGCAGCCGGGGCAGTCCTCGCGCCTTCTCTTTCTTATTCCAACCCTACTATTGCCTACAGCGCATTCTACTCTTTCGTCCCGATCGTGGCGGCGGTGTTTGGCGGCATGGGGAGTCTCCAAGGTCCGATAGTAGGCGGACTTCTCTTTGGTTTTTTGGAAAAAACGCTGAAAGTTGAATGGAACACGTATTTTATGCTCGGTTTTGGCATTATAATTGTACTGGTCATCCTGTTCCTGCCCACTGGAATGGTAGGGCTGGTGCCAATATTGCGAGATAAACTGGGAGGGGCGATTTCGAAGTGGCGGAAAGGACGCGAAGGGGAGCAACATGCGAATACTTGAAGGCCAGGGTGTAACCAAGTACTTTGGCGGCTTAGCGGCGATATCTAACGTTGACTTCCATGTTGACCAGGGTGAAATCCTGGGCCTCATCGGTCCCAACGGAGCGGGCAAAACAACCCTGTTTAACTTGATATCAGCGGCTTTGCCTGCCAGCTCAGGGGGAATGAGATTTAAAGGCCAGAAGATCAGCGGCTTAAAGCCCCACCGAATTTGCCAGATGGGGATAGCCAGGACGTTTCAAGAAACGAAAGTCTTCGGCAATATGCCGGTCATTCAGAACGTACTGGTGGGGGCATTTTTC
Organism: Chloroflexi bacterium RBG_13_51_36; assembly: GCA_001796515.1. Taxonomy (GTDB): domain Bacteria; phylum Chloroflexota; class Dehalococcoidia; order GIF9; family AB-539-J10; genus RBG-13-51-36. The sequence continues at coordinate 23,678 of MGMS01000054.1, read as the reverse complement.
GGTAAGCCAACCCATATCTCTGGGGCGGCTGCCGCCAATGAAGCCACCCAGGCATTGGAGTTTGTGGGGCTGTCGGCGACGAGCGCTGCCCCAATTAAAGACTTGACCCTGGCCCAGCAGAAGCGGGTCGAAGTAGCCAGAGCGCTGGCCACCAAACCTGAGCTCTTGTTGCTCGATGAACTGATGGCCGGCCTGACCCCCACCGAGGTAGGTGAGGCCATGGAGTTGGTGACCAGAATTCGAGATAAGGGGATTACGATTATCATGGTTGAGCATGTCATGAAGGCAATCATGGGCATATCTACGAGGGTCATGGTGCTTCACCATGGTGAAAAGATTGCTGAGGGAACATGCAACGAGATCAGCTGCAACAAGACAGTCATTGACATATACCTGGGAGAGGAAACCCATGCTGCAAGTTAGCAGACTGAATGTCTTCTACGGCAAGTCTCAAGCCTTGCGGGACGTTTCCTTGAAAGTCAATGAGAAAGAGATAGTGGCTCTGGTGGGTGTTAATGGCGCTGGCAAGACGACACTGCTTAATACGATATCCGGCCTGCTGCGTCCAGCTTCAGGTAGTGTGGAGTTTCTGGGCAAGAGAATAGACAGGCTGGCACCTCATAAAATTATGAACCTGGGTATCTGCCAGATACCCGAGGGCAGAAAGCTTTTCAGCGACATGACGGTGGGGGACAACCTGGAGATGGGGGCATATAGCTCCGCCGCCTGGAAGCGGAGGAAAGAAACACTGGAGCGAGTCTATAAAGTCTTCCCAGTACTGAAAGAAAGACGAAACCAGTCAGCTAAGAAGTTAAGCGGGGGTGAACGCCAGATGGTCGCCATAGGGCGGGGCCTAATGTCCAATCCCGGACTCTGCATGTTTGACGAGCCGTCGTACGGCCTGGCGCCGAAATTATTCTTGGAGGTCCTGGAGGTGGTGAAGCAACTGCGCGAGCAGGGAATCACCATCTTGCTGGTCGAGCAGAATGTCCGAAACACTCTCCAGATAGCCGACAGGGCGTATGTGCTAGAAAATGGGCACATTGTCCTGGAGGGAAAAGGCAAAGACCTTCTGCAAAATGAACGGGTCAAGACAGCTTATCTAGGGATGTGATATACCGGCTCGACACAATAACAAATGACAAAGCTCAAATGCCAAATGAAGCCCGAAACCAAAATGACAAAAAACAGTCCTGACATTCAAGCATTTGTGTTTCACTAAGTTTCTTCAATATTATCCCTCTTAAAATAAAGGGGGCAGCGACGCCTGACCGCCGAACAGATTCGTTGGCAGGGGGGGAGTTATGAAAACTAGGGAAGTAACCCCCTTTAATCCCCCTTACGCTAAGAGGGGAGATTTAGGTAAAGGAACAGTTTTGTCATTCAATCAAGCATTTGGATTTGAATTGTCATTCGGATATTGGTATTTGGCTTTGTTTATTCGAGATGAATTTGACAGCCTTGATGAAATAGGGAAGTATGGACAAAGAAAGCATGGAGGTAATGTATGGCACGAGGTTATATGGGAAAGATTCTGTTTGTGGACCTTTCCAGAAACAAGCTAAGGGACGAGGCACTGGATGAAAAGCTTGCTCGCCAGTTCATTGGAGGCTACGGCATCGGCGCCCGAATCCTGTTCAGTGGACAGAAAGCTGGTGTTGCCCCACTGGGACCGGATAATATCCTCGGCATCCTCTCCGGCCCTTTTACCGGTACGCCGGCGGTCTCGGGTACAAGGTTCACTGTGGTGGCAAAATCACCATTGACCGGGGGTTGGGGTGATGCCAACTCCGGTGGTTATTTCGGTGCTTTTATGAAATTCGCCGGCTACGATGCCCTGTTCTTTAGTGGTATATCGGCAAAGCCAGTCTACCTTTTCATTAATAATGGCAAAGCTGAGTTAAGGGATGCCGCCCATATATGGGGGAAAGACACTTACCAGACCGAAGAGGTCCTCAAATCGGAACTGGGCAAGGACGTCGAGGTAGCCTGTATCGGACCGTCGGGAGAGAATCTGTCTTTAATAGCAGCTATCATGAACAGGGGTAGAACAGCGGCCCGTTCCGGTCTAGGTGCCGTGATGGGTTCCAAAAAGCTCAAGGCAGTGGCGGTCAAGGGCAATATGAAAGTCCCCCTGGCTGATGAACAAAGAACCAAAGAACTGAGAAAGAAGTATCTGGCTGAACTGGGCGGGCATATTGTCTGGCTGAAGCCCTTTGGCACGCCTTTCCTCGTTGACATCGGTGTTCTGAGTGGTGATTCGCCGGTCAAGAACTGGGCTGGGGTAGGGGTCATTGACTTCCCAGATTTTCAACCTTTAGCCAAAGAGGCTGTGATTGAGCGGACGCTGAAGAAATTTGCCTGCTATCAATGCCCCATCGGATGCGGAGGACATATGAGGGCGGGAACCGGAGAGTACAAGTATGCCGAAGGTACGCGCAGGCCTGAATATGAGACGACCGCCATGTTTGGCACCAACTGTCTCAACAACAACCTGGAATCGGTAATCAAGGCCGGCGATATTTGCGACCGCTACGGACTTGACACCATCTCGGCCGGGGCAGCTATTGCCCTCGCCATTGAATGTTATGAGAAAGGGCTCGTTACCAAGGCAGACACCGATGGTATTGAAATGACCTGGGGCAACCACAAAGCCATCGTGGCCATGACCGAAAAACTGGCCAAGAGGGAAGGTTTTGGTGATGTGCTGGCCGATGGAGCGAAGGTGGCAGCGGAGAAGATTGGCAAGGGTGCTGATCAATACGCCATACATATCGGGGGGCAGGAGCTTGCAGCACATGACCCCAAGCATTCCTTTCATTTTGCCACCAGCTACAAAATGGACCCCACTCCAGGCCGTCATTTTGTGGGCTCAGAGTTGTCGGATGCACCCAGCCACCCTTCGGGTTTGCTGCCCAAATTTGACTTAACGTCCTTTTCCGGCCGGGGAGAGGCGCGCAGAATAGGCAGCAGTTTCCACCAAACGGTGGTTTGTACAGGGACATGTTTGTTCATATACTGGGCTTTTCCCAATGTCAATCCTATCGCTGAATTTATGAGAGTGGTCACCGGCTGGGACGTAACCAATGAGGAATTGCTTAAGACGGGGGAAAGAATTGCCAATATCCGCCAGGCCTTCAATATCAGAGAGGGGTTGAACCCGCTAACGTTCAAGGTCTCCGACAGGGTCCTGGGGAAGCCACCACTAAAAGCAGGACCTCTAGCCGGAGTAACCATTGATGAGGACACCCTGATCAAAGAGTATCTGGCTGCCATGGATTGGGACCTCAAGACGGCCAAGCCCAGTAAAAGAAAACTGCTGGAACTGGGGCTGGCAGACGTGGCTCAAGAGCTCTGGCCCTAGCCGGCACAACTCACGGCGCAGACCGTGCAGCAGAAGTTAGTGCCCCAGCTAGAACAGATGGGCATGTCCGTTGCCTATATCATAACCGTCCCGCCGTCAATATAGATAGTCTGTCCCGAGATCATATCCGCGGTGGGTGAGGCGAGGAACAATACTGCCCCCACAGGGTCGGTTGGCTGCAAACGTTCGTGAATTGACTGTTCCCCGGTGGCAACGCCGAATATTTTTTCACTATTCGTCTGGGCCAAACTGGCTTCAGTAGCCACATATCCCGGCGCAACGGCATTGACATTGATACCGGAGGGACCCAGAGCTCTGGCCAGCGCGTGAGTCAGTATGTAGACCGCTCCTTTGGTGCAGGCATATGGCAAGAACAGCTGGGCCGCGGGGACTCTGGCAACATTGGATGCGATGTTGATAATCTTGCCCTTCTTCTGCTTCACCATCAGCGGGGCTATAGCCTTGCAGACCACCCATGTTCCTCTTACATTCACCACAAACATCTGGTCCCATTCCTTCACTGTCCAGTGGTCCCAGGGCTGGGCATTGATTCCGTACCATATGGCAGCATTATTGACGAGGATATCAACCCTACCATACTGCTTCATGACCTTCTCCGCTATTTTCTCACCGGCATCCTCGTGCGATATATCGGCCTCCACGATCGCTACCTCCCCCCCCTTAGCCTTTACTTCGTTGGCCGTGCCCTGAGCCCTTTGCAGATTAGTGGTGGTCAACAACAGTTTAGCCCCCTCTTCGGCAAACTTCAGCGCGAAGGCTTTCCCCATACCACGACTGGCTCCGGTTATGATCGCCACTTTGTTTTTCAATATTCCTGACATGTGTTCCTCCTTCTTAATTAGTGTACGAAATCCTGCGATTGGCTGTCTCTCGTGCCTCTGCCGCTGGAAAACTCAAGCGTTCCCTTACGGGCTGCCCACCTAACCTTTGACATTCCCCTTGTCAAATTCATCTAGGATAACTTCGGTGGCCCACATAGCGCCTTCCGAAATGACGCAGCCTTTTGAGATGCCCAGAAATTCCGCACTCATTTCATCGCGTGTCAGGTCCCAAGCCTTTCCAAAAAACTTCCTCTGGATGTCCTTACAGAGCAGGGAATGATACTTCTGGTAATATCTATCAAGAAGAGCATCGCGAACGATAGCGCAGCTCTGACGAAACAGGTTCTCATTGATGCTCTCGCGCCGGAGTCCGAGGGCCAGGCCAATTGCCAGAGTGCCACTGGCTACAGCGCCACAGGTACCCTCTCCGCTCAAGCCGACACCTCCAGTGAGGACACATACTCCCGGGAAAAATCTGTCTTCCATGTCCTTCGGGATTATCTCCAACCCTCCCCACCTCATAGCATCAACTATCGCCATGAATGTACACTGGCCACAGCCTTTGTATTTTGTTTCGTATTCTATAGCCAGCTCGTTTGCCCTCTTGATAATCTCGTCTTTCGTTTTTGTGAGCTTGACCATAATCGTGATTCCCCCGCTTCTACTCCGAATTGAAGGCATTGTAACATAGATAAACGGCTTCCTGTCAATGAATCACCTTCGTGATGGATAGCTAGCGAATTCTCTCCACCCCTGCTATAATACTTCTCCAAACGAAAGTAGCGCAAGCAGACTATAAAGTCCAATCAAGGAGGGAATTAAGCATGGCTAAAGACTTGGTGAAGGCACTGTCCGATTTGAAGGAGCAAGAGGTTGTTAAGATTGTTGAAGAGAGGTTGAAAGCCAAGGAAGATCCGCTCAAGATTCTGGAGGATGCCAGAAAAGGCATGGAAGTTGTGGGCAAGCGTTTTGCCAGCAGCGAATACTTCATACCTGACCTGGTGTACTCCGGCGAGATACTGAAGTCAGTAACCGAACTGGTCAAGCCCAAGCTGACCAAGGAGACCGAGACTAAGAAGCTGGGTAAGGTCGTCCTCGGCACCGTTGCCGGGGATATACATGACATCGGCAAGGATATCGTCGTCTTTATGCTCGACGTCAACGGCTTCGAGGTCCATGACCTCGGCGTGGACGTGCCTCCGCAGAAGTTTGTGGAAAAGATAAAGGAGACTGGAGCCCCGATTGTTGGCTTGAGTGGATTCCTAACGCTAGCTTTTGATTCCATGAAACAGACCGTGGAAGCCATAAAGGCTGCCGGCTTACGAGACAAGGTAAAGGTCATGATTGGCGGCGGGCAGATTACGGACGAGGTAACAAGGTATACCAGTGCTGATGCCTACGGCAAGGACGCCGTGGCGGGAGTTGCCCTGGCCAAGAAATGGGCAGGGGTGAAATAACAATCGATCAGCAGACAATATACAGGAGGCAATACATGGAAAAACAATGGGAAGAGATGTCCTCGGATGAAAAGCAGGAGGCACTATTTGCCAGGTGGATGTCACCGAAAGACCCTCAGGGGAACGACCTTAAGTTCCAAAGCCCTCAGGCTCAGAAAGCCTACAAGGAGAGGATAACCAGGATAAAAGACGCCATTCAGATGAAGAAATTGCCCGACCGGGTGCCAGTCTTTGTAATTCCCAGCTTTTTCCCAGTCTATAACGCCGGATTTACCCCTCAAGAAGCGATGTACGACTATGACAAGTGCTCCATGGCATTTAAGAAACTAGTAGCGGACTTTGCACCGGATGCGCAAATTGGAGCAGTTGCGCCCGGCCCGGCAAGAGTATATGACATTCTTGACTACAAGCTATATTCCTGGCCAGGTCACAGGGTCTCGCCTGATCAATCATATCAAGCCAATGAAGGTGAATACATGAAGGCATATGAATATGATGCCTTAATCGATGACCCGTCGAATTTCTTCAGTAGTACCTACTTGCCACGTGTATTCGGTGCCTTAGAGGGTTTCAAGATGCTCCCAACTCTTACCAGCATACTCGAGATATACGGGGTCGCCTTCAATTTCATCCCCTTTGGCCTGCCCCCGGTTCAAGCCACTTATAAGGCTCTTTTTGAGGCCGGTGCTGAAGCCCTGAAATGGGCAGGGGCTATCGGTGCCTGTAATATGGAGATCAACGCCGCCGGATTTCCGGGCCTATGGGCCGGATTTACCAAGGCACCTTTCGACGTAATTGGCGACACTCTCAGAGGAACCAGAGGAGTAATGCTGGATATGTACCGACAGCCGGACAAGCTCATCAAAGCCATGGAAAGGCTGACTCCAATCATGATTAAGATGGGAGTAGGCGCGGCAAAGATGAACGGACAACCGGCAGTATTCATACCACTGCATAAGGGTGCTGACGGTTTCATGTCTGACGAGCAGTTCAAGAAATTTTACTGGCCCACCTTGCGGGAAGTGATGATGGGTTTAATTGCCGAGGGAGCGGTACCCAATCCTGCGGCCGAAGGGAAATGGACTACGCGCCTGGAGGTCATGCAGGACTTGCCCAAGGGCAAGACCTTGTGGATGATAGACCAGAGTGATATAGCCAAAACCAAGAAGACTGTGGGTGCCATCGGTTGTCTGTACGGTAATGTCCCCTCCGCCTTATTGGCTCTAGGCACGCCGCAAGAAGTGAAGGACTACGTGAAGAAATGCATCGATGTTGCCGGCAAAGGCGGCGGCTATATCGTAAGCAATGGGGCGTTCTTTGACCATGCAAAGACGGAAAATGTCAAAGCTATGGTCGAATTCGCCAAGGAATACGGCACATATAAATAGCTGCCTGACGGTGTGGGGTGGTTAGCGTAAGGGCGGAAGAGGGTTTACTATGCCCGTGATTCGTGATATCTCTGTGAGCTTAAAGATCGCGGAAGTGTTGGGGCGGCAGGGATTCAGGCGGGGGGCCAAAGTCAGGCCAGAGATAGAACTTTTGATTCGGGAATTACTCGCCAACCTCACGAAATCTGGCCTGCTGGAGCATCACGGAAACCTGCCTTCACCAGGCAACAGGATGAGAAGAGAATGACTGCCTTCGTCATTAGTTTTGAGCCAGTAGGTCGAAGAGGCAAGTGTCGAAAGAATGAATCTCTTCTAGCCTGTGCTCACCGGCTCGGCGTGGGCATCAACAGCATATGTGGGGGCGAGGGAACATGCCACGCATGCAGGGTGCAGGTTATAAGCGGCGCTGTCTCCAAGCCAGCGCCCAGCGAACTAGAAGCATTCAGTTCACAGGAACTAGAGGAAGGGTGGCGACTGGCCTGTCAGACCTATCCTGCCAGCGACTGCAAAATAGCCGTGCCCACTGATTCCATGACTACCACGCAGCGGATACAGGTCGAGGGACTGGAGGCAAAAGTCTCCGTCGAGCCGCCAGTTCGAGTTTACCGCCTCCAACTAGCTGCCCCCTCACTCGAAACCCCCCAGGCTGATGCCGACCGGTTGCTCGGGGCGCTTGGCCGGCGGCACGGCGTCCGATGCGCCAAGATCGATATTGGTGCCCTCCGGACGATCTCGGACCAACTGCGGTCATGGAAATGGAAAAGCCAGGCTGTGGTCCGTAACGGCGAGTTGATAGCCATTCTTGCTTCAAGAAACCACCACCTGGGACTAGCCTTAGACCTGGGCACTACCAAAGTTGCCGGCTATCTGGTTGACCTCAGCGACGGCCGCACCTTGGCCGCCAAGGGGATAATGAATCCCCAAATTAGCTACGGAGAAGACGTCATCAGCCGTATCAATAGAGCAGTGAAGTCACCGGATGGGGGTGTACAGCTACAGAAGGTGGCGGTTGACGCCATCAACGAGCTATGTACCGATCTCTGCGCTGAGGTTGCTGCCAAACCTGAAGAGATTTTGGAGGCAGTAGTGGTGGGGAATACCGCCATGCATCACCTTTTACTCCGCCTGCCGGTAAAACAGCTTGTGCTCTCTCCCTTCGTGCCTGCCATCAGTCGGGCGGTGGAAGTTAAGGCTCGCGAATTGGGCTTGAAGATTGCCCATGGGGCATACGTGCATGTGCTTCCCAACATCGCGGGCTTCGTTGGGGCCGACCACGTCTCCATGTTGCTGGCGACAGATGCTTGGCAAGCACAAGAAACGACATTAGCTCTCGACATCGGGACCAACACCGAGGTGTCTTTGGTCTACAAAGGGAAGATAACCAGTACCTCCTGTGCCTCCGGACCTGCCTTCGAAGGCGGTCACATCAAATATGGCATGAGGGCAGCCACAGGAGCTATTGAACGCCTGCGCATAGACAGGCACAGAATCCTTTACCAGACGATTGGCGGGGTGCCGCCCATAGGCATCTGCGGCTCGGGAATACTCGATGCACTGGCTCAGCTGTACCTGACTGAGATTATTGATGAGGGTGGCAGGATAATGGACAATCGCCCTCGCGTCCGTGCCTACAAAGGACAGCGCGAGTTTATATTAGTCAGTAAGGAGGAGCACAATGGGAAGCCAGCTATAACCATCACCCAGCATGACATCAGAGAATTACAGCTGGCTAAAGCAGCAATTCGTACAGGCATCCAGGTGCTTCTGGAAAGCGCCGGCTGTGCTGAAGATGATATCAGGCAGGTCATAATTGCCGGAGCCTTTGGCACCTACATTGATGTAGCCAGTGCAGTGACAATCGGGATGCTTCCATCGCTGCCCATAAAGCGGTTCCGTCAGGTGGGCAACGCTGCCGGCATGGGAGCCAAACTGGCTCTCATTTCCCTCAAATCTCGGGCCCGGGCAGAGGCTGTCGCATCCACAGTTAGCTATGTTGAACTGGCCAGCAACCCTGGCTTCCAGCCCATATTCATGCAGGCCAGCTATCTGGGAAGATACCGGTTTGTAGACGGGAGAAGGGAGAAGTCAACTGATGCAGACTAAACTATCAAGTCCCAAGAAAGACGTCACCATTGGCGATGACCAGCCCACAGTGCTTATCGGCGAGCGTATCAATCCCACGGGGAAGAAGAAGCTAGCTGAGGCTCTCAAGGCTGGCGACCTGGAGATTGTGAGTAGAGAAGCGCTGGCCCAAGTACAAGCCGGGGCAGACATTCTGGATGTCAACGTGGGGACGTTCGGCGTCGACGAGGTGGCTCTGCTTCCCAAGGCGGTCCGGATGGTGATGGACACAGTAGATGTCCCCCTATGCCTCGACAGTTCAAACCCCGAGGCTCTCGAAGCGGCACTCAAGGTCTATAAGGGCAAGCCGCTGGTTAACTCGGTTACCGGTGAAGAACACTCTCTGAAAAGAGTACTACCCTTGATAAAGGAATACGGGGCCGTGGTGGTCGGTCTGGTGCAGGATGATGAGGGTATTCCCAAGGATGCCGAGCGGAGAGTACGGATTGCCCACAAGATAGTGGAAAGAGTCGAGGCCGCAGGTATACCCCGTGAGGACTTAGTCATCGATTGCCTCGCTTTCGCGATAGGAGCTGAACCTGGCTCCGGGGTGGCAGTTATGGAAGCCATTCGGCGGATTAAGGCTGAACTGGGAGTGAACATGACCATGGGCGCCAGCAATGTGTCTTTCGGCTTGCCTGACCGCGAACTTCTCAATAACGCCTTCGTCGTCATGGCTGTTGCCGCCGGTGCCACCTGCCTCATCGTAGATGTGGCCAAGGTGCGCCCGATTATTCTGGCCGCTGACCTTGTGCTCGGGCGTGACAAGCGCGCCAGGCGCTATATTGAGGCCTATCGGTTGCGCCCGAAGCCCGACAGGCAATAGAAATTGAATTACAGAGAGGTAACAATGAAGAATAAGAAAATGCTCATACCAGTCTTGCTTGCTATCGTTGTGTTCTTCAGCCTGATTCCTCCTCCTTCGGCGGCGGGAAATTCTACAATGGCACGGAGCATGGCCTCCCTTGTGGGTCTGGGGCAAGCAGCGCCCATGGTTGCCGCAGGCTTCTATCACACGGTGGGGCTGGAAGCTGACGGCACCCTGATCGCCGTGGGATACGACCAGTATGGACAGTGCAATGTGGGCAATTGGACGGATATCATCCGGGTGACTACAGGGGCATATCACACGGTAGGGCTTGAGTCTGAGGGCACCGTGTTGGCCGTGGGAAGCAACTCTGACGGGCAGTGCAATGTCGGCAACTGGACGAACATCATTCAAGTGGCCGCAGGTCATGACCACACTCTAGGGCTCAAAATTGATGGCACCGTGGTTGCGGCGGGATGGGACGGCGGCAATCAGCTCGATGTAGGAGATTGGACAGACATCATCCAGGTTGTTGGAGGTTATGGTCACACGCTGGGGCTTAAGACCGATGGCACCGTGGTCGCCGCGGGATACAGCAGCCTCGGGCAGAGTGACGTTGGTGACTGGAGGAACATCGTGCAGATCTCTGCCGGCAGCTATTACACCGTGGGACTCAAGGCTGACGGCACTGTGGTCGCTGCGGGAGATAACATCTATGGGCAGTGCAATGTTGCCAACTGGACGAACATCATCCAGGTCGCTGCAGGCGACGGCCACACGGTGGGGCTTAAAGCTGACGGCACCCTGGTTGCCGTGGGAAATAGCGACGACGGACAATGCGAGATCGATGGATGGACGGATGTTATCCAGGTCGTCGCCGGTGGTTGGCACACGGTGGGAGTTAAGAACGATGGCACAGTGGTCGCCGCGGGGAGGAGCTACTATGGGGAGTGCGATGTCAGCGGCTGGAAGAATATCAACGAGATCGCCGCGAACGTCGTACACACGGTGGGGCTTAGAAACAACGGCAGCGTGATCGCTGCGGGAAACAACTACTACGGACAGTGCGATGTCGCCAGTTGGACGGATATCAGCCAGGTGGCCGCAGGTTACGGTCACACAGTAGGGCTTGAAGCGGATGGCACCGTGGTCGCCGTAGGCTGGAACGGCTATGGGCAGTGCAATGTCGGCAACTGGACGGACATCATCCAGGTCACCGCAGGCCCCAGACACACGGTTGGACTTAAGGTAGATGGCGCCGTGGTCGCCGTGGGGGATAACCAGTTCCAGGCGTGCGATGTCGGCAACTGGACGGACATCATCCAGGTCGCTGCAGGCTGGGGCCACACAGTGGGGCTTAAACACGACGGTACCGTGGTGGCCGTGGGACACAGCGAGTACGGCGAGTGCGCTGTTAGCAGCTGGAGCGGTATCACTCAGGTCGCAGCAGCTAACTATAATACCATTGGGCGCAAGGCTGACGGCACTGTGATTGTTGCGGGAGACAATTCGTACGGGCAGCACAATGTCGACAGTTGGACGGATATCATTCAGGTCACTGCGGGCAGCTATCAAACAGTGGGGCTCAAAGCCGACGGAACCTTAATCGCCGTGGGAAGAGACTCCGGTGGACAGTACGCCATCAATAGCTGGACAGATATAACCCAGGTCGCCGCAGGCAGCTATCACACTGTGGGGCTCAGGGCCGATGGTACGGTGGTTGCCGCAGGGCCCGAGATCGAGCTTGCAGAGTGGAACCTCGGAGTTGTCGAGTATACCCTCACCGTCTCCAGCACTCCCGGCGGTTCCGTCAACAAGCCTGGTATTGGCACATTTACCTACAATGCGGGGCTAATGGTCCGCCTGGTTGCCAGACCCGAGAAAGGCTACCGCGTTGTCAACTGGAGCGGTGATGTGGATGCCATCGCCAACATAAACGCTGCCACAACCGTCATTACCATGCAGGGCGACTACGTCATAACTGCCAATTTCCCGCTCAACTGGGGGCTAGTCGGCGGGATTATAGGAGGCGCGGCAGTAGCGGTGGGATTGGTGATTTTCTTTTTGGCTAGGACGAAAGCCGCCCGGGCAAAAAAGCAAACCCGAAGAAAGTCTGCCCGAAAAAAGGGGCGTTGAATTGAGTGTCCCTCACCTCGTCCGCTGAACAGTGTCGTATTCACACTGACTCTTGTATCGCGATTGCTGCGAAATGTCAGATAAAGCTGCGTAATTGTAACCAAGAATACCCCTGGGGCGACTCGAACGCCCGACACGCGGTTTAGGAAACCGCTGCTCTATCCATCTGAGCTACAGGGGCACGCCATTACCATAACCCTCGTCTTTCCCCAGTTTCATGGTGGAGATAGGGGGATTCGAACCCCCGACCCCTGCGATGCGAACGCAGTGCTCTCCCAGCTGAGCTATATCCCCGCATTCAATTTTAGCAATACTCCGAGTCACGGTCAATTGGACTGTTCCTTGCCTCTGCCTGATGACGCTGCTATACTGAGCGAAAGCTATGATCTATGAAACCGTCATCGGCCTGGAGGTCCATACTCAGCTATTAACCAAGAGCAAGATGTTCTGCGGCTGCAGCAGCGATTATGCCAGCACGCCTCCCAATACACATGTGTGCCCGATTTGCCTAGGCATGCCCGGCGTACTCCCCGTCATCAATGAAAAAGCAATCGAATGCACAGTAATGACTGCCCTGGCTTTGAATTGCGGCGTCCCCGAATACACCAAATTCGACCGCAAAAACTACTTTTACCCCGACCTGATGAAAGGTTACCAGATTTCCCAGTATGATGCTCCCATTGGAAAAAGAGGTTGGCTAACCGTTGATAGCAACGGTGGCCGGAAAAGAATCAATATTACCAGGGTGCATCTCGAAGAAGATACCGCCAAATTGTTGCACAGGGGCGATTACAGTTTGATAGACGTGAATCGCTCCGGGGTGCCCTTGATGGAGGTCGTCAGCGAACCTGAAATAAGTTCCCCCGAGGAGGCACGCGATTATCTTGTCAAGTTGCACGATATCTTGCGGTATCTGGGAGTGTCCACGGCCAATATGGAAGAGGGAAGCTTTAGATGTGATGCTAACATAAGTATTCGCCCAACTTCTAGCAAAGTGTTTTTGCCCAAGGTGGAAGTCAAGAACATGAATAGCTTCAGGGCAATTTACCGAGCCCTGAAATACGAATATGGGCGGCAAACAGACGTGCTTAAGGAAGGTGGTAAACTGGTACAGGAGACCAGAGGTTGGATAGAGGAAGCAGGCAAAACAGTGCTACAGAGAACTAAAGAATATGCTGAGGACTATCGATATTTTCCCGAACCTGATTTGCCCCCCTTGGTTTTCGATCGCGCCTGGATAGACAAAATCAAGGCCGGACTCCCCGAATTACCCGAGGCGCGTAGAGACCGATTTATGACCGAATACGGGTTGTCCTTGTACGATGCTAATCTTCTGACTAGCTCGAAGGGCATGGCAGACTATTTCGAAAGCTGCGTGAAGTTAATGAACTCAGGCAAGGCAAAGGCCATTAGTAACTGGCTTCTGGGGGACTTCAGCCGGCTTCTCAACGCTACCAACACCGAGGTGGAAAATGTTAGAATAGGTCCAAAACATCTAGCTGAAATGCTTGACCTGGTAGATAATGGCGCCATAAGCGGACCAGCGGCCAAGGTGGTGCTCGAGGAGATGTTTCGCACCGGCCGGAGAGCCGGCGAGGTCATAGCAGAAAAGGGACTCGGCCAGATTAGCGATGCCGGTGAAATAAGGGCAGCGATAAAACACGTGCTGGCCGCTAATGAGGCAGCAGTGGCAGATTATGCGTCTGGCAAGCAGCAAGCTTTGACGTTTATAATAGGGCAGGTAATGAAAACCACAAAGGGAAGAGCTAATCCGGGTGTGGTACGAGAGATTATAATACAGGAGCTAGGAGGTAAATGAATTGCCTACTTATCTTTTGGTCGCTCAGATACTAGTATCGGTATCCTTGGTCGCTACTGTACTCTTTCAACTGCGAGGCGGAGGCATAGGGGGTATCTTCGGGCAAGCTGACTCGGTGTATCGAACCCGGCGTGGGATAGAAAGCACCCTTTTCAAACTAACCATAATCTTGGCTGTCGTGCTTGTTGTCCTTGCTACTCTAATTGGCGCCCAGGCTTAGTGTCTATACATGAGTTCCATAATAACCTTGACGACCGACTTTGGTTATGATGACGCCTACGTTTCTGCCGTCAAAGGCGCTATCTTGAGCATCAACCCTGAAGCCAACATCATAGACATCAGCCATTCCATCGAGCCACAGAATATCCTTCAGGGAGCCTTCATACTTAGTGTCGCTTATCGTTACTTCCCTAAGCAAACAGTTCATGTGACTATTGTTGACCCCGGCGTGGGTGGTGACCGCCGCGGAATAATACTGAAAACACCTTTGGCTATCTTCGTTGCTCCCGATAATGGCATCCTCAGCTACATAATCGATGATTTGTTCTCTATCGAAAGTCCCTCGGTCAACGAACAGAAGCATGATCTCAAAGAGATAGTGTTCAAGAAGGGCCTTGAAGCTGCGGCTATTACCGACCCTCGCTTCTGGCGACATCCGGTCAGTCCTACCTTTCATGGAAGAGATATTTTTGCCCCGGTGGCTGCCGGCCTTTCCTTGGGCATTTCCCCCTATGAATTCGGAGAAAAAATCAACTCCCTGCATATCCTTCCGATACCAAAACCGTCCATTGATCCAGAGAGTGACATGGTTGGTCAGATCTTGCACATTGACCGCTTTGGTACCCTGATTACCAATATCAAAAACAATGATCTGCCGGGAAAGGATGTCAGGATTGAAGTGGCCGGTCGCTGTATTCAAGGTATTAGCGATTACTATGCACAAAGGGAAGGGATAATGGCTATCATGGGTAGCAGCGGTTATCTCGAAGTATCGCTGAGAGACGGAAGCGCCTGCGATTTTCTGGGTGCAACAGTGGGGGACGAAGTAAGAATGACTTTAACGGCATAACGAGAAGGAGTCGGTAAGGCCAATTCAAATCACCACGCTGAGCGAAAATACTGCCGGTAGGGCAAACATTCTTGCTGAATGGGGCCTCAGTATTTTAATAGAGGCAGACGACCACAAGATTCTCTTAGACACAGGGCTAAGTTTCTCGGCGGCTTATAATGCCATTACTTTAGGAATAGACTTATCACAAATTGACAGGATTGTCTTCAGCCACGGCCATGGGGATCACACGGGCGGGTGGCTGTACATCCTTAAGATGATGAACGCCAAGGCTGAGGTAATTGCCCACCCCGATATCTGGGCACTTAAATATGCCGGGCGCCCCGAACGAGCAATGCAATACATCGGAGTGCCCTTTCCCAAGGAGACTGCGGAAACACTTGGGGCCTCGTTCAATTTGACCAAAGACCCAGTGTGGATCAGCGATAATATCGTTACCAGCGGCGAGATACCGATGATTACTGAATACGAGAAGATTGACACCGCACTTTATGTCAAGGAGAAAGACGGATTCAAACCCGATCCATTATGGGATGACCAGGCCCTTTTCATCAAGTCTGAGAAGGGTTTAACCATCATTCTGGGTTGTGCTCACCGGGGGGTAATTAATACCATAAGACATGCGCAGAAACTGACCGGAGTAGAGCCGGTTTTTGCCGTTCTCGGTGGCACTCACCTCATCAGCGCCTCACCGGAGAGAATGAATTCGACAATTGCTGAATTATCTAGTCTGGGCATCCGAAAATTGGGAGTATCTCATTGCACCGGCTTGCCTGCATCTGCCACATTGGCCCGCACGTTTCGCGATGCTTTCTTTTTCAACAATGCTGGGACGCGTATCGATGTCTAAAAGCTACCTACCGTCTCGAGCACTTCCCTTTTTTTGTGATTGCGACTTCGTCTTCTCTCATTCTAAGCCAGGTGTGACAATCTCTTGCCGCTGTCAAAATTGACTCGCCCGACCTAAAATTAGCCTCGCAATGATGACGGGATGACATTGCTCTTAGCAAATCCAATAGAAGAGTGTTAGTATATTAGGGAGTCCTCCGGATATAGCCGTGACCAAAACAGACTTTGGGAGAGAAACTTATGAACAGCAGAAGATATTTGGCAATTCTGACAGTTATGGCGGCAGCAGCGCTGCTCTTGGGCGCATCTTGCTCGGTAAATTACAGGCCAGTTATCACCAGCCTGGAAGCTGATGCACCCTGGACTGCTCCCCTCGACAATATACAGGTGACGTGTAATGCTTCAGACGCCGAGGGGGATGAAATCAATTACGGGTGGTCAGCCACCGGAGGTAATATCAGTGGCGCAGGAGCGATCGTAAACTGGATGGCGCCTGAGGAAGTCGGTATGTACGATATCACGATAGTGGCCAGCGACAATCTGGGCAGAGAAGTCATGGCATCGATAACTCTTATCGCATCAAATGGTCCACCACCAGTCATCGAAGATCTGATTGTCACGGCCATAGGGCACCCATATCTGAAGGAAACTCTGACCGGATATAAGGTCGCGAAGACATACGAATACGGTATTGAGTGCATTGCGTCAGGTACGGGTGAACTGCTCTACGAATGGTCATGCACGGGCGGCAATATTTCAGGAGAGGGCTCGCTGATTACGTGGACTGCACCCGATAGTGAAGGCGATGTCACAGTCACCGTGAAACTCTTTGACGGTGTCGGTAATTGGGTTAGGGAAAGTGTAGTCTTCGAAGTGGTGAGGTGTGTATCGTGCGAGCAGTGGTGGATATGAACCTCGCCGCTGATTCCAGGAGATAAACAGTAACTTGAGCCAAGAGCTTACTCTCTCAGGTGGCGACTGGCACACTATTGACAGTCCGTGTAGCAAAGGAAGCCGGATTGATCGATTGGCACAGGCAGAGTCTCTGCCTGGTTCAGTGAGGTCAGCCATGGCGCGGCAATCATTCGACCGTCAGTTTCCACCACCTTCATAGAAGTGGTAAGATATGCAGCGCTTTAAATGCAGGCCTGAACAAAAGAGTTCAAAGGAGAGAGACTAATGAATAAGACAGGATATCTAATAATCGTGGGAATTCTAGCGGCAGCATTGCTGCTTTCAATCATATTCCTGGCGGTGCTTGTCAACCATCGGCCGATTGTCACCGGACTGGAGGCTGACCCACAGTTGGTTGTTCCTCGGGGAACGTGCCAGATTGTATGTAATGCCACAGACCCGGATGGCGACGACATGATATACGGATGGTCGGTGGACGAGGGCACGATAGCAATGACCGAGAGCGCAGATACCATGACCTGGACGGCGCCCGGTTCCAAAGGCTCCTACAATGTTACAGTGATCGTGACCGATGGCCACGGTGGGGCAACCACAGAATACACTACGGTTACAGTCAGGAATAACAGGGCACCCACTATCAGCAGCTTGACAGCCGATGCAGACTGGACGCTTCCTTCCGGCAGCATCCAAGTGGCGTGTGATGCTTCCGACCCCGACAAAGATGAGCTGAGTTATGAGTGGGCGGCTGACGGGGGCGATGTATCTGGCACAGGCACGGTTGTAAGCTGGATTGCTCCTCAGGAAGTTGGCGTATATAATGTTACAGTTACCATCAACGATGGGTATGGCCTCGAGGCCACAAGATTCGTGTCTCTGAGCACAGCAATGAGCGATCCGCCGCCTCTCGAAGAGCTGAGCATTACTGCCAAAGAGCCCAAATACCTGAAAACAATCGTAAATGGCTACCTGGTCGGCAAAGAAAAGGAATACGATATTGAGTGTACTGTCTCAGACACGGGTGGCTCAGTGTTTTATACGTGGTCATCCGATGGTGGCCAGATTTCAGGGGATGGGTCCATTATTACTTGGACCGCCCCGAATGCGTCGCTATGGATTACGGTCACCATAGTAGTGTCTGATACCGCTGGGAATAACAGAGCTCGGAATATATATCTCGACGTCGTATCCTGCTCAACGTGTACTTTTGGATAGAACGGGGAAATCAATAGCGGTTTTGACCAAGGACAGAGTCTTCTAGGCAGTAAACTGGATACCATAGTGTTTCGTACATAAGACGCCTGGAAAGGATCAAGACTCCGTGTGTTTTTCTTGATGAAGACGGTGAAAACGGCTTTTGGTGTTGGAAGCTTCTTCGCAGCCAAAATGTCTCCGTTTGGACTACGTAAGAATCTGCTTTCGTTTCTATCACATCACGAAGGCGATAATTTGCGTGACGCCCTAGATACGGCCTTGAATGACGGTGCGACAGGCAGAAAGCGATGAGCAAGAGAAGATGTTTGGTCATCGTGGGAATTGTGGCGGCAGCAGCGCTGCTTGCAGTCCTGCTCTACACCATTTTGGGTGACCATCGACCGGTTATCGCCAGCGTCCACGCTGAGCCCGAACTACTTCTTCGACTGGGAAGCTGTCGTATCGTGTGCAATGCTACGGATCCGGATGGCGACGAGTTAAGCTATAACTGGTCCGCTGCCCGGGGTGCAATAGAAATGACTGGCGAGGCAGACACCATTGTGTGGAGAGCTCCTCTATCAGTAGGCTTCTACGACGTTCACGTCGCTGTGACCGATGGGCGCGGGGGTACGGCCACAGGCCGTGTTACTGTTACCGTAAGAACGAATTTGTCGCCAATTATTAGTAGCCTAATAGCTGACACAGACTGGATTAGTCCGTCGGACAGCATTCAGGTAACGTGTAATGCTTCAGATACTGATGGAGACGAGCTTAGTTACGAATGGACCACCGACGGGGGACATATATCTGGCAGTGGCGCCGTTGTAACATGGACTGCTCCTCAGAAAGTCGGTACATATAATATTACAGTTGTCGTCAAGGATGGCTATGGCGGGGAAGAAACGGGGAAGCTATCTCTCGGCGTGAACCTTGCCACTCCACCTACTGTTGAAGAATTGCGTGTCACTCCCAAAGGTCACGAATATTTGAGAAATAGCCACACAGCTGGTTACGATTACGATGTCTGGTTAAACAAAGAATACGATATTCAGTGCGTTGCCATAGGTACAGGCGACTTGGTCTATGAATGGTACTGTGATGATGGCTGGATTGTGGGAGAAGGTTCCACGATTACTTGGATTGCGCCGGATCATAAGTACGCTGAAGCTACAGTCACGGTAACTGTGTTGGACGCGGAGGAAAATGGCATAAGCAAGGGCATAATCTTCTATGTGCCATCTTGCACATGTGGTTCCTGGGGATTGAAATCAGGAGAGATTACATTCTAGCCGAGGGCATAGCGTTTCAAACAGTAGCTTGCATGCTATGCGCCTCTCACGTACAAGTTCCCCAACAGGAGAGGCGATTTTGAGGTAGCATTTGGCAATATACAAGAGTCTGACCAATTTCTTGAAAAACACTTTCCAAGACCGTTTCAAGAGATACCTGATTATAGCCCTGGTAATCCTGGGTATAATCATAGGATTCACGAGTCAGGGAACATCAAGTCCCGGTGAAGGTTATCAGGTCTACTTCTTCTATCTTCCCGGATGTTCGCATTGTGAGGAACAAGAACCTTTCAATCAAAAACTAGAAAATGAATACCCTTCAATCAATATTACTCGTGAAGATGCCGCGACAGCAGCGGGAATTGCCCTGTTATCTCAGATGCTTGACGAGCGAGGCATAGAGGAAGAGCCGGACTTTCCCATAACGATCTTTGGAAATCAAGTATTCGGCGGGTGGGAATCCGAGGAAACAACCGGCATAGCGATTGAGGAAGCTTTGCAGCAATGTCTGGCCGGCAATTGCCCGCCGCCGACCAGTGAGGAACCCAAACACAAAGTTAGATTGCCCCTAATAGGGGAAATCGTGCTTTCTGATTATTCTCTTCCAGCTTTGGCTGTCATTCTGGGTCTTGTGGACGGCTTCAACCCGTGTGCTATGTGGGTACTTGTCTACCTTATATCTGTAGTGGCGATCCTGCGAGACAAGAAAAGAATATGGCTGATTGTCGGCTCTTTTGTCTTAGCTTCAGGCATCCTTTATTTTCTGTTCATGACAGTATGGCTGAATCTTTTCTTGTTTATTGGCTATGTCAAGGCAGTGACAGTCGTCATTGGATTGGTTGCTCTGGGTGGGGGGATATTGCAGATAAGGGGGTTCATACAGACAAAAGGCGCGGTTGTCTGTGAGGTCACAGACGAGGAATCTCGGAAAAAGACGATGACCAAAGTACAAGAGATTGTCTCCTCTCCCCTGACCTGGGGAATTCTAGCAGCAATTATAGCACTGGCCTTCACTGTGAATGCGGTCGAATTCGTTTGTTCCGCAGCAATTCCGGCGGTTTTCACCCAAGTTCTATCATTGGCGGGCCTCACGACTTTCCAATACTATGGCTACATCCTGCTGTATGTTTTATTTTTCATGCTTGACGACCTCGTTATCTTCGGCACAGCTGCTTTTGCTCTGACTTCAAGCCTCGGCGACCGATATTCAAAATATACCAGGCCAGTAGGTGCCACAATACTGATAATCCTAGGGCTTCTTCTTCTTCTCTGCCTTTACTCCAGTCAGTTCGAGTTTCTAAAGCCAATATGCAGCATACTCTGGTAGACAGGTAGGTGCCCGGCGATGTCGCGATTCTGGGTGCCCTTGGACCTAGAGTCCCTGTATCCAGCTAGAAGCACCAATCATCTCTAGGCCTGCGTAGACCATAAAAGCAATGAAGATATACTTCAACTGTTTTGCCGGCAGGGCGTGTGCTGCCCGGGCTCCAAGTTGTGCCAGGGGTATGCTGGTAGCTGCCAGACACAACCATACGGGTATGTTTATGTAACCCAGGGAATGAGGCGGAAGGCCGGGCACTCCCAGTCCGTTTACGACATAACCAGCAATACCACCTAGGCTGGCAAGTATTATGGCAGCCACCGATGTTCCCACAGCAACGTCCATGGGAAAGTTCAGGGCCAACACAAGCACAGAGACTATCAACACGCCACCACCTAGGCCGGTCAGCCCGGTCACCATCCCTATGGGAAATCCGCAAGCCGCCGCAAGCCCAAGATTCTCTTGCAGCTCGGCACCCTGTTTTTTGAACCTGGGCAGCATCCCCAGGCCCATCCATAGAGCGATAGCCAGTACAAATCCTCCGAAGCCCTTTGCCAGCATTTCACCAGGGAGGTGAGCTGCCAGGGTCGCCCCAACGATTGCGCCGACCAGTGCACACGAGCCTAGAACTAATGCAATCTTCCAGCGAACCGCCTTCTCTTTATTATGCCGCCAGCTCCCACTTATGGCTGTGGGCAAAATGACCAGCAAACTTGTCCCAAAGGCTATTTTGATGGCAAGATCCTGACAAACGCCCATGGACTGGATAAGCCAGTAGGTGACAGGGATCATGACGGCTCCTCCACCTATTCCCAACAACCCGCTGGCAAAGCCGGTACCTGCTCCCGCTGCCAGCAGTATCAGGATATGAGTTGTTGTCAGCTTCTTTCCTTTCCCAGCTTGCCTTCAAGCCAGCCAGATTTGACACCCGACCCCTCGTCTATTGTGGGGATATATGGCTTGATGTCCAGAACTGGGGTGCCGTCTATGGCGTCGAGTCCCTTCACATTGAGCATATTCTCTTGTCTGGCTACCAATTCCGCGACAGTCAATCCCAGAGGACTGGGTCTATGCGGCGATCTTGTGGCAAAAAGACCATGTGGAGTCTCGTCCCAGGGTGTCCTAACCAGCAGATGATATCCCTGAGACTTATGAAACCAATAGATGACGATGATGTGGGAAAATCCCTCGATGTCTTGTAGGCCTTGTTCAAATTCCTCAAATACTTCTATCTGCGAAATCCCCCTGCCCTTGTATCCCTGGTAAGGAGGTTTAGGCGTGTCTTTGTAGGGAGAATGAATTACCCCGATGGGCCTCAATTCCAAGTTCTGCTTCTTTCTCATCCCTCAAACCTTACCAATCAACTACCCGCGTCGAAATGACATCGCCTACCGGCGATTTTACCTGCCTCTGTAAACTCTCTTCCAAGGCTCTTTCTTGGAGGCCAAGTAATCTTTGATTGCCTCTCTGAGCGTGATTGTCGCCAGAAGAGCACAATGGGCATCGTCCTCAGGGAGTCCATCGAGTGCGTCCAGCACATCTTGCTGGGTAATCTTCTGAGCCCCAGAAACACTCTTTCCTTTGGCCAATCTGGTGAGTATGCTGCCCGACGCGATACTGCACCCGCAGCCATCTGTCCAAAAACAGGCATTCATAATCTTGTCATCTTTGACTTTGAGGTATATCGCCATGGTGTCCCCGCAGGGACCGGTTATCCTGGCAAACCCGTCAGGAGAAGGAATTTCCCCCAGATTTTTGGGATTGAGAAAATGATCAATCGTGGTCTCCGAGTACGTCTTTCTCATGTCTTCCATGACAGATTGCTCCAGCCCCTTGAATGCGTCATCAAATTCCTGTGCCATTTTCTATGCTCCTTCAGACAGAGATCTCATGGGCCGGACTAGTATGTCCTTCGTTGTACAGCTATCATCGGGTCTTCCCATTCAAAGCTGCAACCACATTGGCGAAAAGCTCAGACACCGCATCTGAACTATATTTCTCGATTTCTCCTTCGTCACACAACCTGGCTAACTCTGGGTCGATGGGCAACCTCCCCAGAAGAGGGGCTCCCGACGCCTTAGCCATTTCTTCTCCCTTGCTCCTGCCAAATACTTCCAGTTTCTTGCCTGTCTCAGGTAGTACGAGATAACTCATGTTCTCCACTACTCCCAGAACTCGAACGTTCATCTTCTGCGCCATTCTCACTGCCTTTCTGACTATCATCTCAGTCAATTCCTGAGGTGTAAAAACATCGATCACCCCGGTTATGGGTATTGCCTGCAGTACCGTCAACGGAGCATCTCCAGTACCAGGAGGCAGGTCTATAATGAGATAATCGAGTCTGCCCCAAAGAACTTCTTCCCAGAACTGCGTGATAGCCTTGGACATAAGGGGACCTCGCCAGATAACCGCTTCATCTTCACTAGGCAAAAGCAGGTTCATGGACATGACTTCAATTCCTGACCTCGACAGTATCGGTAGGATACCTGTCTCATCACCCACGGGGCGAGCATTTAAACCAAACATTTTAGGGATACTGGGGCCTGTGATATCGGCATCGAGTATGCCCACCTCCTTTCCATCCCGAGCAAAAGAGGTAGCCAACAAGCTCGCTACCAGAGATTTCCCGACTCCACCTTTGCCACTCATAATGGCTATTATTCTGTCGATCTGGTTAAGCTCTTTGGGTTTGACCGCAACAAGGTCAACAATCACTCCTTTCACGCCGGGAAGCTCGCTGATCGCTGCGGCGGCCTGCTCCTTCAACGACTTGTGATGTTGAGCGGCGACTGTAGTCGAAGCCAAAGTGACCTCTGCTTTGCCTTCGATAACTTCCGCGCTTCGAATCAAGTTCATCTGTACCAGACTACGCATTATCCCGGGGACGAGCACTTTGCTCAGTGCTTTTTGCAGTTTTGCATCGATTTGACTCACCAAATCACCTCCTGATGATAATCTGTCGGGATTCACGGACGACCTATTCTCTGCGTTGTTTTCCCTTCTTCAGCAAAGCGTATATTTCCTCTACCTGCTTCCTTGCCTTTTCGGGGGGACCGTCATTATTAATGACAAAATCCGCGGATTTGATTTTTTCTTCCAAAGGAAGTTG
>MGMS01000053.1 GCA_001796515.1 Chloroflexi bacterium RBG_13_51_36 | reverse complement strand
GTCTCGTCAGCCGGACTATCCCTTCCGAGTACCCCGTCGTTTGGCTCTGGGAGTGGCAAGCCATGGCTGCTTGCGCCACTGTCTCATCAGATACTCCTGCTGCTTGTAGTCGCCTTTTAGCATTCCCTCTACATCCGCTCCGGGATTGAAATACGCAAGTAGTCTGTGATTTATCATCTCGAGCAGACTGGCAAAAACATTCTTGTCCTCAGATGACAGCGGCGATATGCCCTGCTGCATAAACTCCCAGGCCGCCGGATTTGCTGGTTCAAGGACCTTCTCTCCCTTGCTGGTGAGAAACACATTTACCGTCCTGCGGTCACCCCTGTCTCTTACCCTTCTGAGCAGACCAGCTTTGACCATTCGGTCGACTATTATAGTGACGCTGTTCGTGCTACGTTCCAACTAGCGGGCTATATCAGTGATTCTTATAGGCGCATCATGGTATTCTATAGTCACAAGGACTAAGTACTGCTCCATGGTAAGCCCTTGTTTCCTGAGCACTTGGTCCATACCATTCTTGAACCGGGTGTGGGCCTGGTACATCATGCGTCACAACGTCACATTCAGGTCCTCAATTTCATGATTTGTCATTGTGTTCAGCGCCTCGTTCACATTCGGACTTTTCTTTAGGACAATCGTAGCACTTGAAGCCAGACACATCAAAGAATACGTGGCGGGAGGTGTCAATCAGAGAAAGAATGCGCTTGAAGATACTGTATTTGGCTATCGAGCTATTTGCTCATTGAACAAAACTGACTATCGGCTAATTTGCGACCAAGGGCGAAGTGCGCTATAGTGTTGTGTTATAATATCAGGTAAGGTTGGTAGGTTACGGTAGGAGATACCCTATATAGGGAGCCGAAGAGGAAAGGGAGCAGATCCCGAAACTTTCAGGCAAAAGGACTACCGCAACAAAAGTCCCTGGAGAGACTTCCATATTAGGGCACCGAAGGGGTAAGCCCGCAAATTGGCGGCGGGCGATCTCTCAGGTAAAGAGACAGGGAAGGCCTATTGTAAATAGGTCTTCCCTTTTGTTTTTGTATAGGGAGATAAATGATAGAACTGTTAAAGAAAACGCCTCTTAACAAAGTACATCATGAATTGGGAGCCAGGATGATAGACTTTGCTGGCTGGCAGTTACCTGTCTGGTACACTTCTATTTTGGAGGAGCACAGGGCTGTTCGCTCGGGAGCGGGCATGTTCGATGTCTCTGACATGGGTAGAGTCTGGATAACAGGAAGGAAGGCAGGAGCCTTTCTTGATAGGCTATTAACCAAGCGGGCGAGCAGGCTGGAGATAGGTTACTCACAGCTCTGCCTCTTGTGTCTGGAGGATGGGGGAATCTTAGATGATTTATTGGCATATCGGGTGGGAACTGACCAGTACCTAATAGTTTGGAATGCGGGGGGTATTGAGCAAAAGCTGGGCTGGCTACAGCGTTGGGCCGGCGCGGACCCTGATATCGTCATTCAAGATAAATCTGCCGGTACGGTTATGGTAGCTGTCCAGGGCCCGGCCGTTTGCCAACTGCAGAATCTGAAGGGCGTCCGCCATTTACCTCGCTTTGGTCAGGCCAGGACAAGGATAGAGGATGTAGAGGTGCTTGTCGCCAGAACAGGATATACGGGAGAAGATGGATTTGAGATAATTGCCGACGCGACAAATGCCCTACAATTATGGGAATCGTTTATGAAGCAGGGGGTGAAACCTTGTGGCCTGGGTGCACGTGACA
The DNA here is from genome assembly GCA_001796515.1 of Chloroflexi bacterium RBG_13_51_36. Lineage (GTDB taxonomy): Bacteria > Chloroflexota > Dehalococcoidia > GIF9 > AB-539-J10 > RBG-13-51-36. The sequence continues at coordinate 11,119 of MGMS01000053.1, read as the reverse complement.
GCTTGCGCCTGGAAGCGGGTATGTTGTTATATGGGCAGGACATGGACAAGAGCACGAATCCTTTCGAGGCTGGGTTGGCGTGGTTAGTAGAGATGGAAGACGGCGACTTCATCGGTAAAAGTGCTCTCCTTGAGATCAGGCGTCGAGGTGTAAACCGCAAGCATATCGGTTTTCAGATGACGGGGCCGGGCATAGCTCGTTCAGGTTACAAAATTGTTAAATGCGGTCAGGAGGTAGGTAAAGTGACCAGCGGTGGCTATGCACCGACGCTAAATGTTAACGTTGGGTTCGGCTACATCCCTATTGAGCTAGCCACCATCGGCACTGAGATAGAGATAATGATCCGCAACAAACCGATGACTGCCCGGGTAGTCAACAGACAATTCTATAAGAGAGGAGCACAAAATGAACCGCAAGGAATATAAGTACACGGTGGAGCATGAGTGGATTTGTCCGGAGTCCGGGAATAAAGGGAAGGTAGGGCTTGCAGATTATGCTCAATCGCAGCTGGGAGACATAGTGTTCTTGGATTTGCCGGCACCGGGAACTCAGGTGAAACAGGGCAAAAAGATGGGCGAGGTAGAATCCGTTAAGGCGGTTTCCGATATCTTCGCACCAGCTAGCGGGCAAGTAGTGGAAATCAACCAAACTGTCATTGATGAGCCTGGGCTGGTGAATAAGGATCCCTACGGAGCCGGCTGGCTGGTCAGGCTGGAGTTGAGCAAGCCCTCAGAGCTTGATGCCCTGATGGATAGCGACGAGTACGATAAATTCGTCGCCGCATTGTCGGAAAAAGAATCAGAATAGAGAAGCAGATGACGAGTATCATGCCTTCATCCTATTTACCTAATACCGACGCTGACCGCAGGGCCATGATGCGCGAAATCGGCGTCGGTTTGATCGAGGAGCTATTTCAGGATATACCCGAGAAATTGCGTCACGCGCAGTTCAAACTACCCTCCCCCCTCTCTGAGCTGGAACTCAGAAAAGAGCTCAGTCAATTGGCGAGCCGCAATATCAGTTTGGATAATTATGCTTGTTTTCTGGGCGGCGGCAGCTACCGCCATTTCATTCCTAGTACTGTTGAACATGTTATCAGCCGGAGCGAGTTCTATACTGCCTACACTCCATATCAAGCTGAGGTAAGCCAGGGTACATTGCAGGGCGCCTATGAGTATCAATCGCTGGTCTGTCAGCTCGCTGGGATGGAAGTGAGCAATGCCGGGATGTACGATGGCAGCACAGCGGCTGCGGAAGCAGCCATAATGGCGTGCATGATAACCAAAAGAGGCAAGGTCGCTGTGGCAACCACGGTAAATCCAATCTACCGTGGGGTGATAAGTACTTATGTCGAAGGTCGAAATCTTTCTGTAGAGACGGTAGAGTCAAACTCAAGTTTATCTTCGGACTGTGCCTGTTTGGTAGCTCAACAGCCCAATTTCTTTGGCCATCTTGAAGAGATGGAAGCCCATGCTCAGAAAGCCCATGATATTGGTGCCCTATTCATTGCCATAGTCGACCCTATTTCTCTAGGGATGTTTAAGCCGCCAGGGCATTACGGGGCCGATATTGCTGTCGCTGATGGTCAGGCATTGGGCAACCCGACAAGTTTTGGGGGACCAGGTTTGGGCGTCTTTACCTGTCGCCAGGAATACCTGCGCCAGATGCCAGGCAGAATTGTGGGTAAGACGGTGGATGTCGAGGGTAAACCAGGATATGTTATGACGCTGGTGACCCGCGAGCAATATATCCGAAGGGAGCGAGCCACATCTAATATCTGCACCAGTGAAGCTTTGATGGCCCTAGCGGCAGCTGTTTATCTAGCCACCCTGGGCAAAAGAGGGCTCAGGCAGGTGGCCGAGCTATGTTATCACAAGGCCCACTATGCTACTGAGAAAATAGCCGAACTCAAGCGATATTCGCTCGTTTTTCCAGAGCCTTTCTTCAAGGAGTTTGCCATTCGTTGCCCAGTAGCGCCCTCCCAGATTAACCATGCCCTTCTCAAGGAAGGAATAGTCGGTGGTTTGGATATAAGCCACATAATAGACAATACCATACTACTCTGTGTTACTGAGATGAACACCAAACACGAGATAGACAAATTAGCGGAAATTCTAGGAGCACTTTAGGGGCGAGACATGAGTTATCATTACGTACTCCCTGAGATTAGCGAGTCGGGCAAGATTGGGTGCAGTCTGCCGGCTCTGGACGTACCTCCGACCGAATTGCCCCCCAAGCAGCTACTCCGGCAAGAGCTTGAGCTACCCGAGGTAAGTGAGGTTGAGCTAATGAGGTACTTCACCGCCCTGAGCAAGCTCAATTACGGAGTAGACACGGGATTTTACCCGCTGGGCAGCTGCACCATGAAATACAACCCAAAATGGCACGAGGATATTGCCAGGCTTGCTGGTTTTGCTTCAATTCATCCCCTCCAGCCAGAGGAATCAGTTCAGGGAGCTTTGCAGCTTATGTTTGAGCTGGAAGAATATCTGACTGAAATTACCGGCACGCATGCCACCAGCCTGGTTCCTATAGCTGGAGCGCACGGTGAGTTTACCGGCTTGCTATTGGTAAAAGCATACCATCAAGACCGCGGGGATAAAGCCCGGAAGAAGATACTATTGACCGATTCTTCCCATGGAACCAACCCGGCTAGTGCCGTTATGTGCGGATTTGAGATAGGCGTGGTGGCGTCCGATGGTGAAGGTAACGTAGATATGAAGGACCTGGAATCGGCGATGAATGAGGAGGTGGCTGCTTTAACATTAACCATGCCCACCACTTTAGGTCTATTTGACCCAAAAATACTGGAAATTGGCCAATTGGTCCATGAAAGGGGAGGCCTCCTCGGTGCCGACGGGGCAAACCTAAATGCCCTGTTGGGGCAGGTGAAATTTGGGGAGTTGGGCTATGATTATGTCCAGCTAAATCTCCACAAAACGTTCAGCACTCCCCATGGCGGTGGTGGACCAGGCTCAGGTCCCGTCTGCGTTAAGGAAAATCTTGCCGACTTTCTGCCCTCGCCTTTGGTGACTAAGAACAAGGGGATGTATAAGTTCGTGTCGCCAACTAAGTCTATAGGGAGGGTAGCAAATTTCTGGGGAAACTTCGGCGTAATGTGTAAGGCTTATGCTTATATTCGTTCTCTGGGTGCCGAAGGGCTGAAGGAGGTCAGTGAGAACGCGGTGCTAAATGCTAACTACCTGAAGGAAAAGCTAAAACCATATTACTACCTGTCCTATGACCGTATTTGCATGCATGAAGTAGTGTTTTCCGGGAGACGGCAAAAGGCAAAGGGGGTTCATACTGTAGATATCGCCAAGCGTTTGCTTGATTACGGTCTTCACCCGCCCACCGTCTATTTCCCCTTGGTAGTTGATGAGGCCCTGATGATCGAACCTACTGAGACGGAGAGCAAACAGACCCTTGACGCTTTTGTAGAGGCTATGAAGGAAATAGCCAGAGATGTCGAGGAAAACCCCGAGGTTTTGCATACTGCCCCCCACAGCACACCCGTTAGACGGCTGGACGATGTCAGAGCTGCCAGAAATCCGGACCTGCGCTGGCACATGAGGAGTTAACGCTTTGGATGAAAAGGACATAGTGATAGTTGGAGGCGGTCCTGCTGGCTATGTTGCAGCAATTCATGCTTCTCATTTGGGGGCTAAAGTGGCTGTGGTTGAGAAGGACAAGCTAGGTGGCACTTGCCTGAACCGAGGCTGTATTCCCACCAAGGCGCTGGCCAGAAGTGTGGAGGTGCTCCTTGAAGCAAGAACGGCAAACGATTTCGGTATAGAGGTTAACAACATCAGGATAGACTTTCCCAAGATTATGGCTCACAAAAGCAAAGCAGTTAGCCAGTTGGTGTTCGGTGTTGAACAGTTAATGAAGGGAAACAAGATACGTGTCTACAGGGGAGCCGGTCGCATTCTGTCTCCACACCTGGTTAAAGTGAATGACGAAGAGATAGCAACCAGGAAAGTCATCATCGCCACTGGTTCTGAGTCTACCCCACTCCCCGTCCCTGGTAGAGATTTGCCTGGGGTGCTGACCACTGATGAGATCCTTGAGCTAACAGAACTGCCGGAAAGCCTTGTGGTCATTGGGGGTAGCCACGTGGGTGTTGAGTTTGCCAGCATCTTCAATGCGTTAGGGACAAAGGTAACCATTGTCAAGAGACGTCCTCTCCGCCTGGAGCCTATTGATGAAGAGATTGGTCGACGTTTCGCCCAGACCTTACCCAGGCAGGGTATTGAAGTCAAAATTGGAGCTGCGGTTAAGGCTATTGAGAGGAAAGGAGCGGTCCTCAGAGTGGTTTGGGATACCCCGGAGGGCGAGCAGGGAGTTGATGGGCAGATGGTTCTTATGGCTACCGGGCGTGCGCCTTACGCGAAGGGCCTGAACTTATCAGAGCTCGGCATACAGACGGAACGGGGAGCTATCAAGGTGAATGAATACCTTGAGACAAATATCGAAGATGTCTACGCCATCGGGGATGTTGTGGGCAAGAACATGCTGGCTCATGTTGCCTCTTATGAAGGAGAGGTAGCCGTTGAGAATGCCCTTGGTCATCCCCGTCAAGCCGATTATCACGCTGTCCCTAATTGTATCTTTGCCCAACCCGAAATAGCCGGTGTTGGCATTACCGAGAAGGAAGCCAGCGATGGCGGGATTCCTTACAAAGTGAGCAGATTCCCCTTCGTCGCCTGTGGTCGTGCGGTAGCCATGGGCGAGACGAGTGGCATGGTCAAGATGATTTGTCATGCTGACGATGGCAGAGTCCTGGGAATGCACGTTATGGGTCCCCATGCCAGCGACCTAATCGCCGAGGGCGCCCTTGCCATAGGACTGGGAGCAACAGCAGAGGACATTGTCCACACCATTCATGCCCACCCCACTCTACCTGAGGCAGTGCGCGAAACGGCCATGGGCCAGCTCGACGGTGCCATCCACTTCCTGAGGGTCTAGAGCTTCACTGATGAGTGTTTCTACGTTCAACAAGGCCTGTGTTGCCCCTTACCTGGGGATAGTGCCATATGAGGTTGCCCTGAAGTTGCAGCAAAGACTAATGCGGGCAAGGGCGGAGGGCAAAATTGGTGACGTATTACTGCTCCTACAGCACCCACCGGTTTTCACCATAGGGCGGTTCAGGGGCGGAGAGGACATAATTGTTCCTCCCGAGACACTGCCTCGAGATGGCATAACTGTCTTTCATACCAATCGGGGGGGAGGTATTACCTACCATGGTCCAGGACAACTTGTAGGCTATCCCATCCTTAACCTTAAGGAAAACGATCTGGGTGTGCGTGAATATATCCAGAAACTAGAATCAGCTATCATCAAGTTACTGCTGGCCATGGGTATCGAAGGTTACCGGCTGGCAGGGTACCCGGGCGTCTGGGCGAGTGAAAAGAAGGTTTGCTCCTTAGGTATACATGTCAGCCATTACATTACTACGCATGGGTTTGCTCTCAACGTAACCAACGACCTGCGGTATTTTGAATATGTAAGACCTTGCAGCTTGCCAGGCGAAGTGATGACCTCAGTTTCAGAGTTGTTGGGGCACTGGGTGCCGATGGAGAAAATCATAGAAAGACTACTTCCTTCCTTCTCGGAGGTATTCGGCCTAAGCTGTTTGCAGGAGAGTGATAGATGGCTGGCTATACTAGACGCCCCGAATGGCTGAAGTTAGACGCTCTTGAGCCTGCGATACTCAACAAGGCGACGAGACTCACCCGTGATTTGAAGCTGCACACCGTTTGTGAAAGTGCTCGCTGTCCCAACCGGACAAAATGCTTTGCCGAAGCTACAGCCACGTTCATAATACTGGGTGATATTTGCACACGCAATTGCACCTTCTGTGCGGTGAGGTCTGGCAAGCCGCAAGCTCCCGACCCGCAAGAGTCAGACCATATCGTGCAAGCAGTCGACAGACTTGGTCTGCGGTATGTAGTTATCACGTCTGTCACCAGAGATGACCTTCCCGATGGCGGTTCCTCTCGGTTCGCCCACGCCATCAGAGCAATCCATAAGTATGATTCGAATATCCCAGTCGAAGTCCTTATCCCTGACTTTCAAGGGTCAGCCTCTGCCCTGCAAACGGTAGTAGATGCCTCCCCTGCTGTCCTCAACCACAACATAGAAACAGTGCCACGGCTTTACTCCGAGGTTCGTCCGCAAGCGAAATATCGGCAGTCACTCGACCTCTTAAAACAAGCCAAACTGCTCGACAACCGTCTCTTGACCAAATCCGGGTTCATGTTAGGATTGGGTGAATCGCGGGGGGAGGTCATTGAAGCAATGGCTGATCTCAGGCAGGCTGGCTGCGACCTTCTAACCATAGGTCAGTATTTGCAGCCTTCGCTGGAGCACCACAGGTTGGTCCGGTACATTCGCCCTGAAGAGTTTGAACACTATCAAATTGTGGGAAAGAACTTGGGGTTTCTCTCTGTTATGTCTGGCCCGCTGGTACGTAGCTCCTTTCATGCTGCCGAGATGTATATCTCGGCAACTCAGAAATCGAAGGAGCAGCTCAGCTGATCTGCAGGAAATGAGAGCTACAGGAAAGGTAACCAAATCTGTAAGGGGTAACGCGGCGCGGTGCTGGATGGAGAATGCCGAAATGAGAAATTCAGCAGATGAGGAAAGAGGTTTGATGGGCTCTGTTAAAGGAAACTGAGATACCAAAGATCCTGTCCTTTCTTCCTGACCGGTTAAATATTTTGTCTCCGCTCCTGCATAATTGGCGCCAGACGCAATCGGGCAAGTGCATCTTCCCTTTATGATTGCACATTTTGCTCCGCCACTGAACAATTGCCTGTCTTGTTACTTCTAGCCTGGCAATATGCCGTTTTGTAACTCCTTAATTCTATAAGTAACATGTCTTGGACGCCGCAATCTATTGACAATTCCTCCACTAGCAATATAATAGTTCCACAAGGTTCATATATGAGAGGTGTTGGCATCTTTTTGATTGTGGCAGCCTTAATTGCCGGGTTGGTAGGCTATGTTTCTCCTTCCCAAAACCTAGAAATACGGACCTGGTATGACTTGGATGCCATCAGGAACAACCTGGACGGCAACTACATTCTTATGAACGACCTCGATTCCAATACTCCCGGTTATGAGCAGCTGGCGGGGCCGACAGCCAACGGGGGAAAGGGCTGGCAGCCGATTGGGACTTTTCTTCCGCGGACTGAGTCCGCTCCTACAGCCTTCAATGGCACTTGCGACGGGCAAGGATATGAGATACGTGACGCGCTTATCAACCGCCCTGACGAGCCCGTTGTCGGGCTCTTCAGTGAGGTCGGGCTGGGAGGGATTATCAAGAATCTCGGCGTGGCGCATACCTACGTGAATTTCGGCGTGACGGAAACCGGCCCGACTAGCGCCTACAGGTGTGCCGGCGGCCTGGTGGGAGAGAACTATGGGACTGTAGATAACTGCTATTTCGATGGCGGCGTGGGTGAGAAGTCGTCAGCTGGCTGCCTGGTGGGACGGAATTATGGCGCTGTGAAGAACTCCTTTTCCAGTGGTCAAGTGAGGGGGACAGGGAGTATCGGTGGTCTGGTGGGGGACAACGGCGGCCTTGTAAGCAACTGTTATTCTACCAGTTATGTGGAATTCAGCACCGGCGGTACTGGCGGTGGCCTGGTGGGGAGGAATATTGGCGGCACTGTGATGTGCTCCTATTCCACCGGCAGTGTGCATGGGGGGAACGTCGGCGGCGGTTTGGTGGCAGTGAATAACGGCTCGGTGAGCAGATGCTATGCCACCGGCGGCGTGTTTGGCAAGAACATCAGCTCTGGCGGCCTGGTTGGACTAAATAATGGTTCTGTGAGCGACTCCTATTCTACTGGCGGTGTCTCTGGCAATTCGTTTGTTGGCGGCCTGGTTGGACTGAATGATGGCTCTGTGAGCAACTCCTATTCTGCTGGCAGTGTGACTGGCAATTCGTTTGTTGGCGGTCTGGTTGGAGAGAATGAGGGGGGCGCTGTAACCGAGTCCTTCTGGGACACCGAAACCAGCGGACAAGCTGCTTCGGCTGGCGGGACAGGCAAGACCACCGCGGAAATGCAGGCCATCACCACCTTTCCGGGGACGGCGTGGAACATAACCCCAGTCACTCCGAATCACCCTGATTATTCCTGCATCTGGAATATCGTCGACACCGCGACCTATCCTTTCCTAAGTTGGTTTCTAGGCTGTCATGAGGGGCATACTTCACCCACTCAAACCACAACCGAGACTACGCCATTAGGATACCTTCAGCTTACGGTTTCGCCCGCTCAGGTTTGTGTTGCCGCAGGTGAACAGATTAAGATTCGTTGCTATATATATTGCTTAATAAATACAATTGTTGATATAAACTCGGTTGATGTAGTCCTGTTTGATTCTCATGACGCTATTCTCAGGCAGCGGCGAATGACCATGAATTCTCCCTGGTCTGCATATACAATATGCGCAATTGTAGGTGACGAAGCCTATTATAGGATGAAGGTCAATTTTGCCATTCGTGGTGATGGAAAATATTCAGAGTACGGAGCTTATTCCTTTCCAATTGTAGTTAAGACGTGACCTATCCCTTCCTAAGCTGGCAACCCGCTGCCTAATGCGACTGGAACCTGGGCATCTCCGGCAAAGCTATGGTGCAGTTGACTGTGAGCTTGCACAAAAGCCTGTTTTGTTACCTCTGACGCAACAAGAAACCACGTTGTTACCCATCATACCGATGTGCGTTGTTGATTGAGTCAATCGCTAGTATAATCATCTTCAGACGGATCTTCTAACCACTTAAGGAGGTTCTATGCATGTAATCGGGTTGCATGAAGTCGAGAAAACTACTCCTGCGATGGAAGGCGCTAAAGGTATCTATAAACAGATTCCCTTATCCAAAAAAGATGGAGCCCCGACATTTTCATTTCGTGTGTTTACCATTGAGCCAGGGGGACATACCCCATTTCACCAGCATAAATTTGAACACATGAACTATGTGATAAATGGCGAAGGTACTCTGGTAGCTGAAGATCGGGAACATGACCTAAAACAAGGAGATTTCGCCCTGATCTTGGCTGGGGAGAAACATCAATTCAAAAACTCTTCCGATAAACAGAACCTGCTTATCATCTGTGCCGTTCCGAGAGAATACGAATGACAATTCACTTAGTATAGATCGCGCAGTCGATGTGATGCCCCGAATCTGTGTCGAACATTTCTGGCAATTGTGCAATGTTATGCCAGTAAACAATCCTCGGGATTGCTGCAGAACAAGTCAGACGTGTTTCGCGAAGAGCTCGAATCTGTTCAATCTACCCGTCCAGACACATGGATGCGCCCTTGACAAGGCATAGCCTTTGCCAGCAGTATAACTGCACTTGCAGTGAGACAATGATGCCGATGTTCGTTCAATGACTCTTCATCGATAACAGCAGTAATCATGTCCAGCAGAGGAGGTAATCATCCATGGAACGGAAGATCGACATATGGAAATTCTACAGCGTGACGCACGGGTACCACGTAGTCTGCAATCCGACGAGTATTGCGAAGGTTGACGAGCTAATTGGGCTCCTGAGGCTGAGTCCAGGGTCTGCCGTACTCGACATTGCCTGTGGCAAAGGGGAGATGTTAACAAGGTTGGCAGAGCGATACGAGGTGTCCGGAGTCGGGGTCGACATTTCACCATACTTCGTGGCGGATACAGAACGAAAATTGCGGGACCGGGTACCAGTCGCTCAAATCGAAATCCTCAAGATGGACGGAGCAGACTACAGCGCCGATCAATTCTTCGACCTTGCCATGTGTATCGGTGCTTCGTGGATATATAAGGGATATCGAGGAACCCTACGTGCTCTGAAGGCTATGACGAAACCAGACGGCCTCATTCTCGTCGGCGAACCCTTCTGGCTAAAGGGGCCGGATGACGCCTTCTTGGCTGCTGAAAACTACGCGCGTGATATGTTTGGTACGCACTACGAGAATGTACTTGTGGGCCAAGATGAGGGCTTGCTCCCGCTGTACACAATTGTCAGCAATCAGGATGATTGGGACCGCTACGAGACGCTTCAGTGGTACGCGGCCGAGAAGTATGCCAGAGATAACCCGGACGACCCTGATTTGTCGGAGATACTAGTTCGCGTTGCACGCGGACGAAAGAACTACCTGCAATGGGGTCGTGATACGCTTAGTTGGGCCATGTATCTGTTTCGAAAGGCTTCTCATGCCGATCAATAGCTAAGTCCAGGTGAGCAAATCAGGCAAATGCTGTCTCGTGCCTGTGGCGTCGTGATGTAGTCAATCTGACATACCCTGTGCTTGTATGCGGTCGGCACAATACTAACCGCCTCCTAACCGTTCGGCCAGTCGTACAGGCAACGATACGTACAGTCCCCTGTTTGTGTAGTGATAATGACACGTGTGACAATTCTGCATTCTGTCTCGTCTGAGAAACATCAACTGGTCTCATCACCCCGGAGATGACAAGCAGTAGCCTTGTAGCCTCACCGCACTTCGTAGCGAGATGTGCAGGCGAGCCAACATTGGTCCGCAATGTGCAGCTTGGGTAGCGAAAACCTGCTTTGTGGCGGGCAGCTTATGGTGGCCTCAATATGGAGTCTGTCCTCTGCGGTCTACCGGGTAGGATTCCGTTGGCCCCTTCGATCCCCTCGCTGTCTTCGCTGCATGGCGCCAGTCGACGGGACAACTGTAGAATACAGGTGCCCTGTGTCAATCATGTGGACAGCCAGCGGACGGCATGAGTTGAGGGTAACGCGCGAAAAGTTCTCGCCATCTCTATTCTATGATCACCCCGTTCTTGACCACATTCGTAACCAGGTTGACACCGAACCAGTAAGGCAGCTGCCGATGATTCGGGATGTCGAGAACGATTATGTCGGCTCTTTTCCCGACCTCGATGCTTCCGATTTTATCACCTCTGTCCAGAGCATACGCAGCATTGATGGTAGCAGCATTGATTGCTTCGGCAGGCGTCATCTTCAATTGGCGACAGGCCAGGGCGATTATCATCTGCATCGAAAGCGTGGGACAGCTTCCGGGGTTGAAATCGGTAGCCAGAGCGATGGGAACTCCGGCCTCAATGAGCTTTCTGGCCGGCGCATACTTG
>MGMS01000052.1 GCA_001796515.1 Chloroflexi bacterium RBG_13_51_36 | reverse complement strand
TGCTATACGCCAGGTCTTCTTGGGCACTGAGGTGGCCGGCGTTACCGTCTTTGGCCACACCATGGGCATCGTGGATTCGGCTATTGTGGTGGCGATGGTGGGGGTAGTGCTCCTGACTACCGCTCTCTGGGCCTTCAACAGGCAGGAGTGAGTCGGAACACCTGGAGCAATTCGGACTACCAAAACCTGGTACTGAAGGCCGTGATTCTATTTGCTAAGCTGTAGGCCATCACAAATTTCCACTAACAGGCGAATTAGGTGAGCTACACAGAATGAGTTCCGGTTGGGTGACGCCGGATTGAACATTCCCGACCAAAGTGCAATCCACCTTCGAGGGTTAAGCTGTTTCCGGCGCAGGCCTGATTGGCACGATGTCGCTGGAATGCCGGCGAAATCAAACGCCGTCCTGAAATCGAAACACCCCTGGCAACCAGAGATAACCGCCCTGAGGTAATGAACAAGGCCTTAGGCTGACTAACATGGGCATCATCTCCCTCACCTCCCTCGTCATTGCGAGGGCCGACTCGTCGGCCCATGGCAATCTCGTTGGACAGTGGTCAGTAGTCAGCATCTCAGATCTCTAATCTCTCCAACGTATCTCTACTTATCTCCACCAATCTCTATGAGTCTCTAGTATCCTCAATGCGTCTCTATCGTATCTCTAACTGTCTCCTGCTTGGAAAGTAAGCGCCATCCTGAAGTCGGAACGCTCCTAATGCCTTGGTGATTCGCCCGCGTAGACTCTCAAGTGTTTCTAAAATTACCAATCAGTGGTAATATTTCATCAGGAATTAGTCTACAACTACTACTAGACTAAGGAGGCAAAGGCGCGGTGCCTCAATGGGTTGTTTGGCTGAACAGTAACTGGTTTGCCATAGTTGGCCCTATATTGGTTTTCGTGGCCTTCTGTGTCGGTGGTGTGTGGGTCAGGCGAGCGGCTTACGGGCGTTTCCATCGACTGGCTCGGCAGTCAAATTGGAGGGCCAGCTGGCTATTGCTCGAAGGTACACACAGGCCCTTTCTGCAATTCCTTCTGTTGCTCGGTCTCTATGCAGCTATTCAACTTTCCAGATTGCCCCCAGATGCCAAAACCACAACTACGAAAGTAATTCTGAGCTTATTTATCTTCTTCCTAGTATGGATGCTTGTTGACCTGAGCCAAAAAATGGTCAAGTTTTACCTGCCTCAGATCAGACAATACATAGGCCGAATAAAGGCACCTCAACCCTCAACCCGACTGTTATTGAACGTCATTGCAGCCCTCTTCGTTGTTCTCGGCTTGCTAGTATTACTCGACATCTGGGACATCCAAGGTGCATCAGGGATCCTTATTCTAGCTGCCGTAGTCGTTATTCTTGCTTTCGTGGTTAGAGACGCCCTCGCACGGATATCGCAGAGAGTCAATATGAGACGCAGCACAAGAAAGAGATTAATGGGTATTGGCAAACTTTTCCTAGCGCTGTTGGCCATCGCTGTCTTCGTAGAACTAGTGCGAAGAAGCTATCTTGTATTTGCCCGGCAGGGTAGTTCAAATGCAAACATCATGATATTCCTCCTAGAGATCGGATTGCTGGTATTGGTTGTTTCCGCACTGCGTAGCGACAGGTTCAAATGGGCCAAGCCAAGCTTCAAGGGGGTGTTACTTTCGGTAGTGGTAATTGCCTTGGTATGTGCATTTGCTGGGGTACAGCCTTTGACTTCGTATAAAGACACGACAATTGACCTGGTCGGGAAGGGTTGGCAATTCATCACGTCACATGTCGCGGGGGGGACTGTAGCTAGTGCCGTAGCAAAGGCTGAGCCAGCAGTTGTCAGAGTGGAGACTACAGACGCCATAGGCTCAGGAATGATTGTCGATAAATCAGGTTACGTGCTCACATGCAATCATGTTGTTGACAATGTTGAGTGGGCGACAATTGTGTTTACGAGTGGGCAGCAATATGTCGGTACCGTGGTTGAGAGAGAGGAGACTAGAGATCTAGCGATCCTCAAAATTACAGCTGGCGAGGCGCACCTCCCGACAGTGACCCTTGGTAGTTCAGCTGGGCTGGATATTGGAGAGGATGTCATAGCGATCGGCTATTCGCTCGGCTTGGAGGGCGAGGTAACTGTTTCCAGGGGGATAGTTTCAGCGTTTCGGAACATCGACGAGGTAGACTATATTCAGACGGATGCTGCTATCAACCCAGGCAATAGCGGCGGACCGTTGATAGACCTCAAGGGAGAGGTCGTGGGCATAGCAGACTTCAAGTTTGTAAGCGAGGCGATAGAGGGAATGAACTTTGCTATTGCCATAGATGACGCCAAGTCTTTCCTCACGAGTACAATAACCTCGGAAGAGGCACGAGGTGAAATAGAGGCCTTAGAGCACGAGGTCCTTGCGCTCGTAAACTCTGAAAGGTTGTCAAGAGATGTTACGCCACTCGCTTGGGATGAAGACTTGCACGAGATAGCGACGGAACACAGCGAAGAAATGGCCAGGTTAGGCGAACTTTTTCACTCATCCGTGTATGAGCCCTACGCAGAAAATTGCTGGGGAGGAGGCGCAGGTTCTTTATATTGCTTCACCGCAAGCGATATCGTTGACAGTTGGATGGGAAGCCCTCCCCACAGGACTTGGCTCCTCTGCCCACACCTAAGAGATATCGGCGTAGGTATAGCCGTTTCAGATAATGGGATGTATGCGTCTTGGACTTTCTGGAGAAGTCAGACGCGGGACAGCGACTGGTGGTACACTGACGACTCCAACTCGCCACCGGACTGGTGGTATTAGAACAGGCGTAGTGTCTTCGCCCGGAAGTAATTGCGTCCAGCTCCGTGAACACCGTTACCGAAAAACTGGCATGGTGTCCCTGGACTTCAGGGTGATTGGATGCGCTTAGACATTAGTTAATCTACCAATATAGTTGCACCACTGGCAGTCGGGGGAGGGTTCGGGTGCTTCAGGTGATTCAAGCACATCCAGAACTTCATCTATGAACCCTAAGAAGTTGCGCTCGCTCTTTTCCACTTCAATCCAAGTGATTTCAGCCTCATAGGCAAGGCATTCAATGCGCTGTTGGCTGATAGCCGCAGGATAGAAATATAGCAGCCCCAACCTCGTAATAGGTGATAGGGCCAGGGCGTTAGGAGCAGGATGTTCTAGAGAATAAGCATACGCATGCAATTGACGACTATAAAGGGTCTTCCACTCCATGTTTGGGTTACCCGTCTTGAAGTCTATAACGCCATAGGTTGCATCTTCGAAACTGACTACGATGTCAAATCTTCCACTAATGTAGCAGGTGGCACTATGGTTTGGTAACTGTATAATCTTCGATCTCACCCACTGCTCACCGTAGCTCACAACGCCGGGAGGCAGAGCAATATGTAGTTCGCCCGTATGCTTGCCATCGTAGTGGTTCTTCAATAGACCTGCAATCTGGCTAAAGATGGAAGGCAAGGGAATGGATGGTTGAGATATACCATGGATCATCTTCAGGTAAAAACAACACTTGCACCCCTCGTAAAGAAACGTGAGATCCGACGGGCTCAGTTTAAAATTCATTGAAGATCACCTCCTGCCTTGATTAGTCCCGATGAAACAGAGCTGGCTACCCCAAGAAACTCTTCCGATTAATACTGTCTCTCAGTTGCTATAACAAGCTATTCAACCTTTCCAGAAAGAATGAGGGGTACCTGTCGATCACTTCTCGGACTTTCTGTTCGTTGCGCTTAATTGCTCGAATGATCGATCCTCTGCCTAATCGTACATCCCCAAGAATCTCACTCAAATCAATAGCTACCACTCTATCTGCAAAACCAAACTCATGGATTACAACACTCTTCATGCTAGGCAGCCCGTATTTTAGTCGCTTCTGGAGTTCTGACAAAGCTGTAATGAGTTTTTCGCTCCCTTCGGGTTGTAAAAGACCGATGATTTCTATTATTGCTGCAACGGCGAGGGTTCCGTCATAAGCAAACCCGTTTTCACAAATGTCGATAACGGATCCGAGCTTCGGGCGTCTTCTTTGCGTCCTGGCAATTATGCGCGCTTCCGACTCCAACATGATTTTTAGTAAGTTGTTGTATGGCTTTCCCTGAATCCAGCCCTGTGCGACGTCTAGTAGTGCTTCTGGCGGTTCACATTTTCTAAATGTATTATTCGAGATATTGTCCGCTAGAACTGGCCAGACCGCAGCTAATAATCTCCCGCCATCGGGTGAAGAAAGTAAGTCATCGATGTGCTCTTCAACCCATTGCTCGATTTTGATACATGTCTGGACTCCATAAAGTGTCTTGCCATACACTTCCCTTTTCTCTGGCTGGGAGACACGTTCCTCCATGTTGTGAGAGAGTTCGAGGAATATGTGCACTAATTCGTTCTTCTCAGTATCGTCTGCCAAATAGTATGCAAGCGTGCCTGTCGCTAATTGGGCTACCTCGGCGTCATTCAGGGCCTGTTCCGTCTCATGAGTATAGGACATAAGGTAGTTCTCGATGGTGGACATTATGTTTACCTTCTGTTGAATCTGATCTGTGACTACTTCTGTGTTGAATCCTTCATGTTCAGATACGAATTCTTCGACGAACTCGCCTAGTCCTCCAGTAACGTAAGCTGCTACCACCTCTAGTGCGTTTACCTGAACAGGAGAATACGCTTCATCGCCATACAATGGTCTAAAGATCATTAGTAGGCTACTTGTGCAGGGCTCGGAGTTCACCGGGTTAAGCAGGGTCTTAATCTGCCTCCACCTCCACTTTCCTACCCCCGCGTGCCTCCTCTCATCATATATGTTGCTGTCGGCAAAAAGAATTGTTCCCTCGGTGTGTTCATCAGCTCTACCTGCGCGTCCAATAAGATTGTGAAAATCACGGACGGTGATCGGCTGAAGGCCTTGGTATACACTGGTAACGATCAGATATCGGATCGGAAGATTGACACCTTGGGCCAGTGTAGACGTACATATTACACACCTCGCATGTCGGTGTTTCATGGCATGTTCCACGGCGAGGCGGATGCCGTGAGGTGTATTTCCGTGATGACTAAATATGCCCAGTCTAGCGCAGAAGGTGGCGGTAGCATCCGAGCCAAGATTACGCTTGTGAAGATACACAAGACGCTTGGCTTCCTCAAGGTCAGTAAACTCAACAGGCAGTCTCATGGCTAAATCCCTGTCATAGGCATCAACTATCTTTTCACAGAGACTTTCTGCAGAATCCTTTCTCCCGCAGAAAATGGCCACTGCTCCTTTCGGTACAAGTTTTAAGCCCAAGAACAGGGCGATCGTCTGTCCATCTTCCTTGACAGGGAAAACCCTCTCCGTACGCTCTCTGCCCTTTAGGCTTAGCTTCAATGGAGTAATAACTCTTGGCACGAAGAATTCTTCTTTGTCTGGCTCCTCTGGATCGACAAACTCAATTTGCCCGAGCCTTTCGATCCAAGTCGCAAAGCCAATCGTGCGAGATGTTGGGACTAACTTGGTTCCGATAATCGATTCGAAGTCATCACCATTTAACCACCGCCCGATAGACTCAGCATTACTTATCACTGCAGATATCAGAATAGTCTGAATACCTTGAGGTACCATCGCTTTCAATGACGTTAGAAGCAGTTCATATGTAATTCCCCGAGCACCATTATCAAATTGATGCCCCTCATCATATATCAACAGGCCAATATGCTGTGCGATTTCAGGATTGTGCCTAAGAACGTAAACAAGTTTCTCCGGTGTAACTACCAAGATTTGCTTCTGTCCAAGCCACGTCTCTATGTCAAAATCAGTCTGAAAGACATCACTTAATTCATCGACATTAACTGGTTCTCCCCGAAACTCGGCTGAATAACTGTTTCTGATTTCATGACACAGAGCTCTGTACGGGGCTACAATTACAGCTAGTGATGTTCGTCCGTTCAAGAATGCGCTTCTTATGATTATTTCAGTTGCCCTTGTCTTGCCAGCGCTAGTCGGCATCTGTATAACTGCAGACTTTCCTCGATACACTCCTCTTTCTCCGAGAAGATGCTGTGCGGGCCACAACTCTCTCATAAAAGAGCCTTTCTTTAGTGTATCAGCCCACTGTTCGACCGAAATGCCGGAATATGCCGGTATTGAATGCCAGGCAGAGTTCTCGAAACGTTTCTTCAATACGGCGCATATGATATCTGCAAAAAGTAACTGTCGCGGCGTGCCGACATCATAGGCCTTTCGTCTCAGATGCGATATATTCTCAAATAGCTGCCCTCTGTTCTCATTATTTCGATAAAACCGTACCAGGGACCTCGAAATATTATCAACGAGATCGCTATATTCTTCGCCTACACCGTTGGAATATACAGACAGGTTCCATTTAAGAAGCCACAGCAAGAACCGCTCCAACCCGAGACATTGCAGGTCAAGATGATCGTCCTTGAGTCGACTTGCCAGGATGCGTGAACTACCCGGCAAACCACATAAGTAGTAAGCAGCAGATCCTAACATCGTCAAATACGGATCCAAATCCTGTTGCATATTTGATTGCAGATAGGCATCGAAGAAACGTGCGGAAAACTGCAGATTGCCCGTGGCCTCATTCAGTAGCTCTCTGTCTGTGTTCTCTGAGTTTATCTGTGCTGCAAGGTCTCCAAGCATACCTATTGTCAAGCTGAACAGTTTAGAAGGATCAATATCAACCCTAATATGATGCTTCTCGGGGACATCATACTCGTACATTTTCGCTTTCGAACGCGTGATGCCCAAGTAAATTCGAGATCCCTCTTCAGGCCTCATTTGCAGCTCTCCTATACAGGGCATGCACCAACTTCATCATGTCTCGCCCGTGGATCACAATCAGAGTGAGGTTGTCTTTGCCAGGGTGCATCGACGCATCAGTCTCACAAATCAAGTCACCCGAAAAACAGCCGGTAGAGAACAAGGCCACCGCTCCCCATGCGTCCTTGTATGGGTGATCTATTGGGTTTTGAAATCTCTCCACTAGTGGTATATAGGTTTCTTGCTTCTTGTCAAGAAGGTGTTGTTTGACTGCATTCAGGGACTCAGCTCTTCTCCTTACATCTTTGCATGAATCCGTCACCGCTTCCTGAAGTCGATTGTACGCCTTTGTCCCAGATAGTCTGGATTTCACTTCGTATATGGCAAGCACGTCTCTCTCAGACTCTTGCCCCTGTCGCACTATCTTGAATCCGAGGATGTCACTCCCCTTTGGTGATTCATTACGATTCTTTTTGTCGCAATATCTATTACGCGGAACCCAATACTTCAGCATGTATTGAACATAATCCGCAACCAGAATCTCGCTGAAATCACCAGCGCGAATGCTTGGTCCCGGTTTCTTCGATTTATCCGGAAACTTGATTTCTCTTAGAAACGCAGCCCTAGTGTAAGATGTTCCTTTCCTCAGTGTGTCTATGTCAACATCTGAGCAATAATGATTCCGAAAATGCTCGGCCCACTCTGAAAGTACTTTGCTATCTCTCTGGTGACGCAATTCGAGAACTGATACGATCTTGTGGTCAACTGTCTTGAGTCTCTGCTCGGCATCAATGAGCCAGTTGAGATGTCTGGGGAGCCTTTCACTGACTGAATACGATGGTGCTGTCACCTGCCTCATCACGATTCACCATTGAGAGCCCTATCCAGGATGGAAGGTAATACGTCCCGTAATTCGGCGGCAGCGTTTGCTTGCGTACATCTTAACTCATTTGCCTTTGCTTTCAACCTAGCAGTCCCTCCAAGAAGAGGCCATCTTGACTAAACCAATTATACGTCCGTCGCCAAGATCAGACAAGACATACCCTTTCTCGAGACATGACGAAATAGATTGACCATAACTGATGGACTTAAGTCCGGACGGTCGGAGGTCTGGATTCTCTCACCCCGACTTAGAATTGGAGGTGCAGTAGCGGGGCAACAATCGTCAATCTTGTTCAGCGATAGTTCGACGAATCACACATTCCGCCAGGTTGCCACCTGATATCGCCAGAAGTTCAGAAAGCAGCCGCTATCTACCTCTGCGGCTTGATAAGCACGCTCGGGCGGGGCGTCAGGGCACAGGGGGTCAGGGATCAGTAATCAAGAGTCAGCAGTGAGTAGCCAGGACCTAGGAGTCAGGGATCAGGAGTCGGGGGTCAGGGGTCAGTAGTGCGGCCGGGCTAGAATACGCCCTCGGTAGTCATTGTTTTGTTTCCCCTCAGGAAGACCAGTGAGAAACGACTACCACTGCTCAGCTTGGAAAGAGTATCCTCCAGGTCGTCGGCATTGGCGATGTGTTTCATGTTTAATTCGGTGATAATGTCTCCCGGAGCTAGACCTATTCGTTCGGCAACTGAACCCGGTCTGGTCCTACCGACGTAGGCGCCGAGTATCACTCCCGGACCCTGGTTTGCTGTTATTTTGCTGGCATCCGCAATGGAAGCTCCGAACGGTGGACGCTGCCTTGTCTGTGCTTGCGTTGTTAGCTGCTCCAGCCGGCCGCGATCGAACCCAACCACTACCTGTCCATCGATGATTGTCACCGGAACACCCATCTGCCCCGTATTCCTCATGAGCTCCTGAGCATAAGACGAGTTTCGGGAAACATCGCGCTCCTCAAAGCTTATGCCTCTCTGCGACAGGAAGTCCTTCACCATTTTGCAGTAGGGGCAGGCAGGACTCGTGTATACCATTACATCCATTTCTTATCGTATCCGCTGAATATTCGTTACTTCAGTATACATTCAGACTCGTCAAAAGGCCACTCAGAACAGGGGGTCAGGAGTCGGGGGCCAGGGGTCGGTAGTCAGCATACGGGATTTAACCAATCGGATTGCCGCGCTCCCGCCTGCCAAGGCCTGACGGGCAGGCCTGACCCCTTTTGATTTTTCGACTTCGCTCAGGACATGCCTGAGCAGAACAGAGATTCTTCGCTTCGCTCAGAATGACAAACCCTCGAACCATCCCCCCTTAGGATAAGGGGGGATTAAGGGGGGTTACGACGGGGTCTTCTCATGACTCCCGTGATCCCTCTTACCTTAAGAGGGGGTTTCTCAAGAAGCCCTTCTCGTCTCTTGCGGCAGTCTGTGTCAGTTCCAATGCTGCGGCTTAATCGGCAGGGCTGCCGCCGCTGAGCTTCTTAACGTAATGGCCTAGAAGCCGCCCAGGTATCTTATCATCAGCATCAGGTTAGATATGACGAGGATTATCAGTGTCGGGGGAACAGCATAATTCAGATACTTCTTCCAGGTAATCCGGTGGCCGGTCTTTTCAGCCACGGCTACGCCAACGACATTGGCGGAGGCGCCGATAGGTGTGGCATTCCCGCCAACGTTGCCACCCAGTGATAGTGACCAGGCAAAAGTCGTCAGCGCTCCGCCGGTTGCCTGGGAAAGATGGACAATGACAGGTACCATGATGGTCACAAACGGTATATTATCTACTAATGCCGAGATGAGGGCGGAAATCCAGAATACAAGTATCACAGTCGCTACCAGACTGTTTCCAGATATTTCGCCAATGAAGTTGGCGAGTAACTGAAGGAGTCCGGTCTCCTCCAGGCCGGACGCCGATACAAAAAGCCCGAGGAAGAAAAGAAGGGTTTTCCAGTCTACGCCCTTAATGAGGTTAGATGCTCTTTTTCGTGAGGCGGCCAGTGTGCTCCCAGCCCCGATGAAGCTAACCGCGACCACAGATAGCCCGACCTTCTCGTGCACGACAAGCAGGGCCACGACCAGCAGCAAGATGGCAACCTGAATGCCGAACAGATTTCGGTTGGTAATAGCTTCTCCGGGTTTGGGGTAATGCGCGGCTGAGATGCCCACGTCACTACCTGTTCCGGCTTTTTCTTTCCGGAAACGGAGGTAGAAGTAACCCAGGGCCGCCGCCATACCAGTCCAGACGATGGGAGCAAGGTTCACCAGGAATGCATTGAAGCCCAAACCCAGGCTGGTGCCGATGATAATATTAGGTGGATCGCCAACCATGGTAGCCGTGCCCCCGGCATTGGCAGCGACAATCTCGGCGATGATGAGCGGTACGGGGTTGATTTTGAGGAGTCGCCCCAGCTCAATGGTCACCGAAGCCATGAATAGTACTACTGTAACGCTGTCCAGGAACATCGATAATACACCGGATAGAACTACAAAAAGGAGTGCGCTGGGGATAACGCGGTAATTGACTATCTGGGTGGTGTTCAGGCAGAGCCAACGGAAAAAACCTGCTGCTCTCAGTCCCTCCACGAGAACCATCATTCCGCCGATAAACAGAATGGTCTGCCAATTCACGCCGTAGCCTGCGGCAGGCTGGTAGTGTCCTACCCAGAAGGTGGAGCGGCCGAGCTCAGCGAGATTGAGAGCGCCAATAGCCGCTTGCGGATTTTTCTCAATGCCCAGGAAAACGACCAACAGGGTTAGGGCGGCCCCGATCAGCGCTGGGATGAAGCGCTGCACTTTGCCAGTTATGAGGGAGATAAATACCCCAGCGAAGATGACAAGAGCAGCAATCTGGCTCAGGGTCAGCATTGTTTAAGCGGCTTCTTTCTTTCCATTGGTTGAAACTGGGCACATTACCGATCGCACCTTCTAACCGGGCCATTCCACGGAGGCGTGAGCGACCAGGACAGGAACATCACCAGTGTGCAGAATCTTGTCGGTCACATTGCCGAATACCCAGCGCCCGAGGCCCGATCTACCGTGAGTTGAAATGGCAATAAGATCAATCCCATTTTTCTCGGCATACTCCACAATTTTGTCGGGGGCTTTTCCAAACACCACTGTTGTTGAGACTTCCAAACCTTCGTTCTTGATTGGCCCGGCGACATGGTTCAGGTAGCTTAGTAGTGACTTCCTCACCGATTCATCATCGGGTATGTTGTAGGATGTCCCGGTGGCGCCAACTCCTCTTAGCGGTTCAAAAACCTCTAACAAGGCTATTTCAGCGGCCGTCTTTTTAGCCAGGGACACCGCGTAACGGAGAGCGGCCTCGCCTATTTCAGAACCGTCCAGAGGCACCAGAATCCGGCGCACGAGTCTTCTTTGTTGGAGCGCTGCTTCGGGAGCGCGCTCTCTTATCAACATGACTGGCCGCCTGGTTGCCCTCAATACCTTGGCGGCAATATGGCCTAGAAACCAGGGGCCCTCAGCCGATGTTCCGTGACTGGCGAGAAGTATCAGTCGCGCGTCCTTCTCTTCGGCGGTTCGCAGTATCTCACGGGCGGGGTCACCAAAGAGCACCTCAGACCCGAGTGTGACTGTGTCAGGAGCCATCGATGCTTCGAGCTGTTGGCGCATCTTTCCCAGGGCGTGGTCCAGGTAGGTGCGATAGAGGTGATCGATATCCACGGTAGCCGCCTCGGATACGGTAACCAGGATAACCGTAGAGGCAAACTTGGCGACCAGATCCGCGCAATAGGGAAATACTATCTCGGCATTTTCCGAGCCATCAAGCGGAACCAATATCCTCTCAAACATCCGATCATGCCTCCCGAGCCATTCACTTCCGTTTCTGCACGGCCCATTCTTCTTGTCCTAGTAATTGTAAACGCCCTTACACTAACCGTCAATTTGGGTTTTTGCCGATAACACTGTTGGCAGATATGCAGGAGAAGGCAGCGGCCGCCTGCCTCTAGGCTCGATAGTCATTTTTGGAGAGTCCCGAACAAAACTGTGAAACAATAGTCAATGGTCAGTAGGCAGTAGCCACCTCGCAACTGCTATCCCGCCAACCGTTCGCGTCTCTTGCGGTAGTCCGCGTCTGTCCGCTCAGCGTTCCTCGGATTCTCCACCACTTTCACTTTTCACGGCCATTTCACCAAATGTTGAAATAGAACAAATGGGTGAACAGAGCCAGTAAACAGAAGCCAGTGGGCAGATCGCAGCTGCTGCCCCGCCAGCTCTTCCCGTCTCTTGCGGTAGTAGCCGGTCGGCAGCCCCCAATCTCCAATCTCTAATCTCTAGTCCCTAGTCCCTAGTCCCTAGTCCCTGATCCCTAGTCCCTGATCCCTGGTCCCTGATCCCTGGTCCCTGATCCCTGGTCCCTGATCCCTGGTCCCTGATCCCTGGTCCCTGATCCCTAGCATCTAGCTGCGACGCGCCATTTTCCCCTTGCTCGAACAGAGAATTCCTGCTAATTTGGAGCTCGTGTGCTGCACTGATGAATTAAATCCCGCAGGTGAGGCTTCCCAGAACCTGACTGTAAGCCCAACACGGACTAAGAGGGGGCGCGGCGGCCAGATAGGCAACCGGAATGCCCGCAAACATGGCTTCTATTCCGGTACCCTCAGCCCTGCCGAAACATCCCAACTGTGGAACATTACCAATCTGGAAGGCGTTGACCCTGAAATAGCGCTCATTCGCGTCAAGTTACAGTCTTCTCTTCAGTACGACCCTGGTAACCGCCGCGTAGTCAGAGAAGCCTCCAGATTACTCGTGAAATGGTATTCTGCAAACTACCGGCTGGATCGAACCGACCGCAGCTACATGAAAATGGTCATCGACAAGATTCTGGAAACTGCCTCCCTGCGTCAGTCGGCCGGCCTGGAGGGTTCGCACAAATGAATCGGCCCTTCGCTGTCCTCCCTCTTAGGGTAAGAGGGAGTTATAGGGAGTTACGTGATTTATGACGCCTTGACGAAACGAATCATACGTACTTTAACAACTGAACCTTACGGAGGTAATCGTTTTACGTACGGAAAGCAGCCATTGAACTTCAGAAAAAAAGGTGATTTTTACAAAACGAATCATCCCGTCTTCGCCTCCCTTAGGGTAAGGGAGGATTAAGGTGGGTTACGAACCGCGATTAATCGAGAGTCGGCTCGCAAAAACAAATGGCAAACCGACGAAACGAACCGTGTGTAGCTTGGGGTTAAACGTACCGGAACTAGTCTCCTTACGTACGAAAACGAGCTGCTCAATTCCAAGAAAAACAACCGTTTCCCCCGGAACGAATCATCCCGTCTTCCCCGCTGTCCCTCCCCCCTATGCCCTCCATGTCTTTGCGAGGCACTCTTCCGCCGAAGGGTGCCGAAGCAATCTCGGCGAGGCAGGAGACTGGCGCGTCGTCCTTCCTCAGAAGGGCTCCCTGCAACGACAAACCACCAGCTCTCCTCCCTTAGGATAAGGGAGGATTAAGGTGGGTTACGAACAGCGACTAATCGGGGGTCAGCAGTCACAAGCCAGTAGACAGCGGTCAGCGGTCTCTTCCGAATTCTCCCCCCTTAGGATAAGGGGGGATTAAGGGGGGTTACGACGGGGGTGTTCTCATAACTCCCCTAGCCCCTCTTACGTTAAGAGGGGAAGAAAGGAAGAGGACTCGCAGTGACAAAGCAAGTGGACAATGTGCCCCTAATCACGTAAAAAAGAACACCGATTTGCATAATGTTTTGTTCTGCTGTATACTGTATGTTTAGTAGTTTCAGTTTAGGTTATTACCAGCTTCTAGGATTCTGCCAGATTCATATCAAGTATTGGGTGACCCAGGCTCTAACTAAAATCTTGAAAAAGGAGGTCATCCAATGAGTTTTCAAGACAAGTCGATACAGTGTTCCGATTGTGGTACTGGCTTCACCTTCACCGCCAGGGAACAAGAGTTCTTTGCGTCTAAGGGTTTTGCCAACGAGCCCAGACGTTGTCCTCAGTGCCGAAAATCGAAGAGACAACAGCGTCGCGGCCCGTCCGGTAGCTGGTCCAGCTACGCCAACAAAGCAATGCTGAGTACAGAATACCAGAAGATATAGTGGTAGTGGTCAATCCCAGGTATATGAATTCGTTCAAATCCCATCACAGTCCAAAGGTCAAGCCGCAATCGCTCACATCATGGGAAAAAACTGAAGAACCGGGTTGTCAACGCTGTCGCGGCCTTACGCCTTGCGAATAAAGATGGGGCGGCAATTTCCGGTACTGGTAACGATAATCTATCGAATAATAGAAAAGGAGAAGGAAAATATGAAATGATTTGAGCCATCTGCCCGATCATCCGGGCTTTTGACTCGCATTTCACCAAGGAGTTTAATGAATTTCGAAACGTTTAATTTGCATCCGAGCATCATGGCCGGTGTACGTGCGCTCGGTTATTCCGTTCCCACACCAATCCAATCGCAGGTTATCCCGCTGGTAATGCAGGGGCGCGATGTCATCGGGCTGGCGCAGACCGGCACAGGCAAGACGGCCGCTTTCGTGCTGCCGATTTTGGAGCGTCTGCGAATGGGCCCTCGAGGACGCGTCCGGGCCCTGATAATCTCCCCGACACGCGAGCTGGCCGAGCAGACCTGCGAGGTTATCAATAGCCTGGGGAGCAAAACAGGATTGCAAAGTATTTCTGTCTACGGCGGGGTGAGCATGGAACGGCAGACCAGTGGGCTGCGCAGGGGCGCTGAGATTGTCGCGGCCTGCCCCGGCCGTTTACTCGACCACCTCTGGAAAGGGACTATCAGCCTGGCGAATCTGGAAGTCCTGGTCATCGACGAGGCCGACCGTATGTTCGATATGGGCTTTCTGCCCGATGTACGCAGCATACTAAGCTGCATCCTTCAGAAACACCAGACACTGCTTTTCTCGGCTACTATGCCTGACGATGTCCGGCGCCTGGCGCGTGAAATCCTGCATGACCCGGTCACGGTGCAGGTTGACCTGCAATTACCCGCTAAGACGGTGTCACACGCTCTGTACCCGGTGCAACAGCACCTCAAGACTAATCTGCTGAAGCAGATTTTGGACAGAACCCAGATGGAATCGGTGCTTGTCTTTACCCGCACCAAACACAGGGCCGAACGAGTGGCAGAGCAGCTGCTGAGAGCCGGCTATCAGGTGACTTCTCTGCAGGGCGACCTTTCCCAGGGGCGACGTCAAGCCGCGCTCGAAGCTTTCCGTAACGGCTCGGTCAAGATTCTGGTGGCGACCGATATCGCCGCCCGCGGTCTCGACGTCTTGAGCATTTCCCACGTCATCAATTACGATATGCCGGAAGATACAGACGCCTATATCCACCGAATCGGCCGTACCGGAAGAGTTAACAAAAACGGAGATGCGTTCACCTTTGTGACCAGTGACGATGCTGATAAGATAGTCGCCCTCGAGCAGCTTCTCCACACGCCGCTGGAGCGTCTGACACTCCAGGGCTTTGATTACGCCAGACCTGCCCCGGCCAGAGAATCACGCCTTCCCCGACAGCCACGACAGTATGGCACAGAAAACAAGAGACCGGTAAAACGCAGCGGCAATACTCACTTGGCATCCCATCGGAATGTGCAGGGCCGCCGGCCGGGTACTGTCACAGCCCCGGCCGTTTCCAGGGCCAGGTAAGCAGTCATCCCGGAGTCTTTGCTCTGCCTGGCATCATGGCGTCCCTGGCGGGAGTGGAGCCCGCGGCTCGACAATCACTTCCGGGGAGTCCCGGGCTGGGCTGATAGCCTTCTTCTTTCAGACAGTCGTGAGAGATGTTAGAATTGAATTGGTGGGGACTATGCAGCACTCTCCCGATTTCCCGGAATATAATAGTAAAGCCATCGAAGCTTGGGATCGCCTCGCTGAATGGTGGGATGACAAGATTGGTGACGGTAACGAGTTCCAAGACTATCTTATTGAACCTACCACTGAGCGCATGCTTGCGTTGAAAGCTGGAGAGCAAGTGCTCGACGTTGCCTGTGGTGCCGGACGCTTCGCGCGGCGCATGGCCGGTATGGGAGCAGTCGTGACTGCAATAGACCAGGCTGAGAGATTCCTCAATCGGGCGCGGGATCGTACTGCAGAAAATGACGATCGCATAACATATCTCAAGCTTGATGCTACCGACCGGGCGGCAATCTTATCACTGGGGGAGAGGCGATTCGATGCTGCAGTCTGTACTATGGCACTGATGGACATGTCCTCAATCACACCTCTCATTTCTGCATTGCCCACCCTGCTCAAGCCTCACGGGCGCTTCGTCTTTTCTATTACTCATCCTGTGTTTAACTCCTGGACAGCCCGACATGTAGCCGAGCAGTACGAACAAGATGGCGAGATCATGGTCAAGTCAGGTATAACCATCACCGATTACGCACAACCTTACTCTTACAGAGGGTTTGGCATACCAGGGCAACCTGAGCCACAGTACTACTTCCATCGTCCCATCAGCCTGCTCTTCAATACCTGTTTCCGCTATGGATTTGTTCTTGACCGTATGGAAGAGCCAGTCTTTCCCGAGGAACTCCAAAGTGGCGCCAATAATCCATTGGCTTTCAGCCGAATGCCATTCATACCCCCGGTGCTGGTAGCACGAATGGTGCTTAAATCGATTTACTAGTCAACCTTCGTTTGGTCAGAGTCTGACATTGCGGCCCTTTGTTCTTCTCGCCCAATCGTTATCCCGCCAGCTCTTCCCGCCTCTTGCGGTAGTCCGCGTCTATCCGCTCAGCCTCGCCGATCAGTCCCTCCCATTCGGCCGTCAACCTGGCCACGTTTTCCTTTAGCGCCACATACTCACGATTTACAGCGACCACGTTGCGGGAGTCCTTGTAATGTGACGGGTCAGCCATTATAGCTTCGATTTCCGCAATTCGCGCTGTGTTCGCTGCCGTCTCCTGCTCTATTTCTGTGATGCGCTGCCTCACCGGCGATATGGCGCGGTAATGCTCGTTCCGCAGTTGGCCCTCGAGGGCCTTTCGCTGGCGACCCTTCACGGCCGTCGATGGCTGACGCGACTGCCCTATACGGGGCTGCGTTTGCATAGTCTCCGCTTGGCCATCCGGAGACCTGTTTCGCCATAGATAGTCATCGTAACTACCCGGGAAAACCGTTACCTGGCCGTCCCGCACCTGAATTATTTTGTTGGCGATTTCCCGGATAAGAGTACGGTCGTGAGTGATAAAACATAAGGTCCCTTGGTAAGCGTCCAGGGCATCGGTCAAAATCTCGCGGGACGCAATGTCCAAGTGATTGGTTGGTTCATCCATAAGAAGGAGATTGGCCGGCCTTACCAGCATCCTGGCAATAGCAATGCGCGTCTTTTCCCCGCCCGAGAGCACCGATATCCTCTTGGTTACGTCGTCACCACTGAAGAGGAATGCCCCGGCCAGACCGCGCAGGCGCTGTTCCGGTTCGTCCGGTGCCGCGCCCCGCAGCTCCTCGATGATGCTGTTGTCGGGGTTGAGAGATTCTATATAGTACTGGGCGAAGTATGCCGTAGTCACATTGTGTCCGAGCACGCGCTCGCCTCTTTCAAAGGGCAAAACACCCGCCAGTATGCGCAGAAGAGTTGTCTTCCCGGCCCCATTCACGCCTACCAGGGCGGCCCGGTCTCCGCGCTCCAGCATTACGTTAAGGTCCTGGTATACGACGTGCCGGCCGTAAGACTTGGCAACGTGCGTTAGTTCGATTACGACGCGACCGCTGCGCGGTGGCTCTCTGAAGTTGAAATGTATCTTCTTCATTACGCGGGGAACCGTAATCCGCTCAATCTTGTCCAGCTGCTTGATACGGCTCTGCACCTGAGAAGCCTTGGTGTTCTTGGCCCGAAAGCGCTCGACGAAACGCATTTGCCGCCTGATTTCAACCTCCTGTCGCCGGGCGGCTGCCTTGCGAGTCTCGATATCCTTCTCGCGGGCGCCAACGTAGCTATCGTAGTCTCCATGGTGGAAGATAACGGCCTCGTCCTCAATAGCTATGACCTTGCTGGCAACATTGTTGAGAAAAGCCCGGTCATGTGACGTCACCAGAACGGCACCTCGATAGCGCTTCAGGTAGGTCTCAAACCAGCGCTGCGTCTCCAGATCAAGATAGTTGGTAGGTTCGTCCAGCAGCAGGACATCGGGACTGAGAAAGAGGAGCCTGGTCAGTTCAATACGTGTCCGCCAGCCCCCGCTGAATTCAGATAGCGGACGCTCGAAATCCGACGGGGCAAAACCCATTCCGGTGAGGATGATTTTGGCCTCGTGTTCGGAGCTATAGCCGCCCTTCGCCTCGTAGAGCGACTGCAGCTCACCCAGCTTCCTCAGCAGGCCTTTCACGGTTTCTTCGTCCTGTTCCTCTGCCAGGTCTTCCTGCACCAGCGCGATCTTATGCTCAAGGTTGCTGATCAGATCGGACGACCCGGACACATACTCCAGCAGACTGCGCTCCGATGATGGCTGGACGTCCTGGCGAAGATAGCCGATAGCGGTGTCGCGCCGCACAGACACGCTCCCGGAATCCGGGATGATGTTGCCTGCTATGATTTCGAAAAGGGTGGTCTTCCCCGTGCCGTTCCGCCCAATGACAGCAATGCGATCGCTCATGCCGACAGTGAAGCTGACCCCGCTGAAGAGCTCGTGTTCGTTATATGACTTGGAGACTCCGCTGACAGTAATCACATAATCCTCTTGCCGTGACACTAAATTGTAGCAGGACTTGGCCAATGATACGAAGAACCCTTTGCGGAACCCGGAGAGACGGAGTAGCGCTTTGTGATTGCCCGGCTCGGTGTTATGGATTTGAGAAGCACTTGAAAGACTGTTGACGCCTTCTCAGCTAGGATGGCATAATATTGGAGTACTATCCATCAGAAATAGCATTCCGGGTAGCAGTATCAGGTCGGTGGTCAAGTGGGTGCATCAGAGAGTTGCGGTAGCTTGTGTAATGTTCAGTCCTCTCTATGTGGAAACCTGAACCGGGCTATTCTTCCCCTGCCCCGGCAAAATCAACCGTCGCTTCCAAGACACACGGTCGTCAAAGACATAATTTCATCATCTATTCAAAGAGTAGGAGGAGTAACATGAAGATTGGAGCAAAGACAGTACTGGCAGTCCTATGTATCTTCCTCATCGCGATCGTCATAGGCAGTTCTTGCACCGAGGCGACGCCACCTCAGCAGGAGGAAGAACTCTACTACCTGGTCGGCAACTTCACCGCGCAGGGTACCGTTATGACGGATGCACAGCAAGAGGCACAGACAACGTTTTCAGGGATGATCGCGTTCCAGGTGGTATCTGCACCGCAAGGCAACCTTACCATGTCTTTGGGCTGGGTCAACCTGATCGCCGACGGTGTTCCTACCAAGATGGGAGATTCGGGGCTTATTGGCCTTACTCTTATGGCGGACGAGTACGAAACGGAATACGATTCCCAGCAGGGCGCGACAAGAGCAGATTTTAGCACCAAGCTGCACTACGAGCTCATTGACCAGGTTGCGGGATACCCGCAGTTACAGCCAGAAGGAGAGATGGATAACTTCCCATCCTATACTGAGAAAATGGCGGGAAACCTCACCGGTGCGTTCCCGGAGAACCTGCAGGCAGAGGACGGGAATAGCGCCCCCTTTGCTGGCGATATCGACCTGATTGTGGCTGACTCTTCTCCCATCCTCGGCTCATTGATACGCGTCAGATTTCACCTTGAGCTGGTGTTCGTGTTCAGAGTGACCTTCTGCCAGGCAATAAGGATCCAGCCGGTGTTTATCGGTACCGGACCCGACGACCCCGACCGTACCGGCACAGCATTTGATACCCTCATGACAAGGGCAGATGAGCTCTGGGACAGGTGTGGCACTGAGCGCTGCCTGAAGTTCACGGTCCTCGAGCCAATCTACCTCGACAAGCCTGCATATAAGGTGCTCGACAACAGCACTGAGGCCACGAACCTGCGCGCGGAGGTCAACGTGGACAATGCGGTGGAGATATTCGTGGTTGGGGAGATGAGTGAATCCCTCGCATGCAGCTGGGGTGGTGGAGCATCTTTCTCCTCAGGCACAGAGGCAGCCAAGATTGTGTCCTGTGACCAGCAACTCTCCGTGCCCTGTCCATGTCCGGTCGACTGTCGGGATTTTTGCCCGTGTGGTGGATGCGGCGTTGATCCGGATACATGCGGGGACCTCAATCTGTACCATCTCGCCCATGAGCTCGGACATACCCTCGACCTCTACCATCCTCCCGACGCCAGCAGCACAGCCGACTCCATCATGGAGCCCAGCGGCTTTTGCTGCGACAACCCGGATGTTCAGAGCGCCAAGAACTGCCGCAACGCGGACAACCCCCTTCTGTATTCGACCCTTTGCATTCTCGCGGCCTGTAGTGGAAGCCCTGATATCATGGACTAGCGATGCCGGCAGCTGGGGTCTGAATTGCACTTCTCCGCACCTCCGCTCTTACGGGCGGAGGTGCGGGTATATTATCAGCGGCACACTCTTCCGTATTCTATTGGTATAGAATCCTCTTGCCGTTACACTAGATTGTAGCAAGAGTTGACCAATGATACGAAGAGCCCTTTGGCTGGAACAATAGGACCGATATTGGGAGCTGAGAGATTGCCGCGTCGCTTGCTGCTCCTCGCAATGACAAAACGGGGCTGATCGACCACCGTCTGTTCATATCCACTCGAATTGGTTCCAGGCTCTGGTTCCGGTGTTAAGGGTTAGCAGTACACACGGGACCGCATCACCATCGGCCAAGAGGCGCAATCGATTGAATCCACTGCGGCACGGATTTACTCCTGATCGCGCCGCGTGTTAATATCCATCTTGGACCAGCAGAGAGGAGTGTGGACATGGATAAGTCACTTCTGAAGTCCCTGAAGTTTGATCCTTTGACTCCCGAAACATGGGACGAACTGGAAAGGCTGTTTGGCAAACACGGTGCCAACAGCGGGTGCTGGTGCATGTGGTGGAGACAAACCCGGGCCGAGTTCAGCAGGCAGCACGGCGAACCTAACAGGATAGCGTTTAGAACAATAGTCGAGTCCGGCGTCGTTCCCGGCCTGTTGGCTTATTCGGCTGGTGAACCGGTGGGTTGGTGTGCCGTCGAGCCCAGGGAATCGTATCCGACCCTCGACCGTTCAAGAACATTGGCTAGAGTGGATTGTGAACCGGTTTGGTCGATCCCGTGTTTCTATGTCGCCAGGCATTTCAGGGGCAAGGGGTTAATGCCGGAACTGCTAACCGCAGCTATCAACTGGGCAGCCGGCCACGGTGCACGAATCGTTGAAGCCTATCCCGTAGAACCAAGAAACAACAGCACCAGTTCTGAGTTGTACACCGGTGTTATGCCCGTCTTTCGAAGGGCAGGATTCGTGGAAGTCTGTCGCAGGTCGAAAAGACAGCCGATTATGAGGAAAACCGTCGATCGGTAGCAGGGCATACGAACACGAAATACTAAATCCCAATGACCAAAGCTACCCAGAGATTTGAATTTCAGCATGTGGATTTGTTTCCAGCCTAGAAATTGGAGTCTCGGATTTGGTCAAGGGATTGCTTCCTCAGCCCAATTCCAGTGGGCCAGTTTCATAACTCCCCTAGCCCCTCTTATCTTAAGAGGGGGGGCGTCGCAATGACAATGCGATGCCTCCTGCGTCACTAGCCTATCTGTACTGGGTCAAACGGGTGATTGACGCTTCCTTCGGCGTTGATACAATGAAACTACGAAGGAATACGTATGAAAAGAACTGCCGTTTTCTTGCTTGTGGCCGCGCTGGTTGCCGGGATGGCAGGCTGCACCGGCACTTTCAGTGGCGGCGGCGGTGATGGAGAGTATTGTGCCCTCACCATCCTCAGTACCGTCGGAGGATCGGTAGTTACCCCCGGAGAAGGGATTTTTACTTACACTGAAGGCAGAGTGGTCAGCCTTTCTGCCGAGCCCGCCGAGGGCTACCAGTTTGTCAGCTGGACCGGCGATGTGGGCACCATTGCCGATGCCAACGCTGCCTCGACTACCATCACAGCGGACCACAGCTACTCGATACGGGCTAACTTTTTGCAGGGGTCAAGCCCTATTGGCATAAACTACACCGCGGCAGAAGCCGAGCAAATGATAATCGTACTGATCAATGCCGAAAGACAGTCGTTTAATCTATCTGCTCTCAGCGAAGACCCGCTCCTAACCGATCTGGCCAGGGAGCACAGCATCAGTATGGTCGAGAACGATTTCTTCGGCCATGAGCGATATCCGGGAGATAGGGAGCTCAGCTATAACATGTCCCCCGGCACTATGCGAGGAGAGAACCTGGCGAAGATTCCAACTAGAGAAACGATACCAGGCCCTTATCTTTCTCTACAAGCGGTATGTGAGTGGGCAGTCTCAGGCTGGATGGATAGTGAGGGGCACAGGGAAAACATACTGGAACCCCGCTTCAGCGAGACGGGTGTGGGGGTCTCATTTTCGGAAGAGGGACTGTTCATATATTTATACATAACCCAGATTTTCGAGGGCGACTACTATTCCTAAGAAGATGTAGCTAGTTATTTCCGCTTACCTTTTTCAACTTGAATCGTGTTAGCAGCGGCAGAAGCCAGATATGCACGACCAGCAGGACTATGAAGGGAATCTCCAAATTTATGTGAATTCTTTGAGCCAGGTTCTTGGTCAAAAGTCCAAATGTCAGAGGTTCGACAATCCTGTACTGGGTAATGCCAAATCCGGTGAGGAGATAGACTATTACCACAATTGTCAACAGCCAGTGTGCCGTCCTCTTAGCGAACTGCAGATTAGTCATGGATTTCAGCCTCCGAAGAACCCCTGATCGAGGCCTGCGCTGTTGGAGTATCCCCGACTTTCCCAATAGCCCCTGTAGCTGGTATCTGCGGACAACTCGATCTCTGTTATCCACTTAATCCATTTGTACCCCCATTTGCTTTCTGCCACCAGTTGAAAGGGAAACCCTCTTTCGGGTGGAAGCACAACATCATTCATCTTGTATGCCATCAGTATGTCGTTGTCTATTATGTAGTCGATAGGTAGAGAAGTCGTGTACCCATCATAGGCATGGAATATGACCACCTTCGCATTTCCCAGCGGTCCCGCTTCTGCCAGCAAGTCTTTGACCAGCAAACCTTCCCAGAGAATGGTGACACTCCATCCTTCGACACAGTCCAACGTCACGACCTTTTTGTACTGCTGAAATCCGTTCAAAACTTCATCATAAGCATATCTGGTAGAGTTCGTCACCAGGCCGGTAACTGTCAGGGTGTAATCTTCCATATCTACATACTGCGGACCTTTGATGGAATTTTCCCTGAAATCATTTATTGATGAAAGGTCTGTGCCTTCGTATTCTCGAACCTCCACAGGTGCCAGCCCCTCGGTTGTGCAGCAACCTGAGTTCACCAAAAGGGGAATTGCGGCCACAAACGCCAGGGCAAGGACGGCAAACAAAATCCGCCTGCCGGTCATCGCCTTCTTCATGTTCATACCTCCCTAACTTGAGTTATACATGACCTTAATGATATAGCTCATCGCCATTATTGTATGTGACTTTTGTCCCAATAGTCGGCCACTATACCTTGATGCTAATCGCCAGGCCCTCTACTCTGCTCGCGTGGCAACTCCGGGCTTGCCTTTGGATATGGTTTTAGAGTAGAATATGCTAAGTGATTTGTTCCAATGTTGGGATTTTGGGAGGACTACTATGACATGGTGGAGCTGGATTCTTATAGCAGTGGTGGTTGTTCTGATAGTGTGGTTGATCATGATTAGGCGGAGGCAGTGACGTCGAACTCACCAAAAGTCAGATTGTTGCCTTATACTTTCGCCTGGTAAGAAAGCAGCCGCTAACTACCTCTGCGGTTCGATAATCACCTTTAGAGAGTCCCGAGCCCGGCCAACAAGCTGGAATCCTAGGCCTGTCTCCGCCAGCCCCAGCCGCTGGGTAATCATGTCCCGTACACTTATCTGGCCAGCTTGCATCAATTCCAGTGCCGCAGCATAATCCCCGGGGCTGCCGCCATAGGAACTGGTGAGCGTTACCTCATTGCGCCAGAACAGGTCGTTAATCGATATGGGAATGCTGACGCCGGGCTCTGTAGGGGCAAAGAAGAGGACAGTGCCTCCCCGCTCCACCGACTGCAATGCCTGGTTTATAGCTGACGTGGCCCCGCTGCACACCACGACAAGGTCAGCCAGACGACCATCGCCTGCCTTACGTAGCTGGTCTGCGGTATATTCCCTGGCCTGAATCGCAATATCCGCTCCAAATTTTCGCGCTGCCTCCAACCGATAATCAACGATGTCCGTCGCTATAACATAACCGGCGCCGGAAGCCCGGGCCAGATGTATATGGAGCAGCCCGGCCACGCCGCTGCCGATAACGAGGACAATTTGCCCCGGCTGTACATGGGCCAATCTCTGCCCGCGCAGGACGCAGGCCAGCGGCTCGACAAAGGTGGCCTCCTCGAAAGACATCTCGTCAGGTAATCGAAATATGCCCTGCTCGACATTGATGCGCGGCAGTCGTACATATTCGGCAAACCCACCGGGGTCGAAGTTCGTCCGGCGCAGGGTATCGCAAACGGTGTGGTGTCCGCTGAGACAATAATGGCAGCTGTTACAGGGGACGTGATGGGCGGCACAAATGCGGTCACCTACCTTATACCGTTTCACCCCTTTCCCGACAGCCTCAATCACGCCGGCAACTTCATGGCCCAGGACTAAAGGCGCTTTGTGGAGGCGATACCATTCCAGCAAATCGGTGCCGCAAATGCCGCTGGCCTCCACCCGCATCAGTACCTCGCCCGTGCCAATCTGCGGTACAGGCATCTCTTCCAGTCGCACATCCCGGTTACTGTAATACATAGCTACGCGCATGATAGTCTCCCCTCAGACCACAGGGCTGGTATAAACCCCAAAGAATACATCAAAATGTAAAAAAGTGCAAAATGACAGAGCAAACATTATGAGTTTTGAGTTTTGACGTTTAATTTTTGAGTTTCTTTCGGGACCTGGAGTTCAGAATTTCCTCAATTCCGGAGCGTCCTCACCTGCCGACACAGATGCTACGCCTTTCCGCCCTTCACGCTATCGTACAGTTTCTGGGCCTGCTCTGGAGTAGCATTCTCATGGATAACGGCGCGTATGGCTCTTATCATGGCCACCGGGTGTTCATCTTGCCAGATGTTTCTCCCCAGGTTCACACCTATGGCGCCCTTCTGGATGCCGTCATAAACGAATTGAAGCACTTCGTATCCTGTCGGCACTTTGGGCCCACCGGCGATGACTACGGGAACGGGGCAGCCCCTGGTAACCTTCTCGAACTTCTCACAGTAATAGGTCTTTACCACTCGCGCGCCCAGCTCAGCGGCAATACGGCATGCCAGAGAAAGATAGCGGTCATCGCGCTTCTCCAGTTCTCTGCCCACAGCGGTGATCGCCATTACCGGGATGCCATGCCTTTCCCCTTCATCGACAAGCCTGGCCAGATTCAGCAGGGAATCATGCTCATAGTCGGTCCCGATAAAGATGGAGATGCCCACGGCAGAGGCATTGAGCCGGATGGCTTCCTCCATGGAGGTAGTAACCCCCTCGTGGGCAAGGTCCTTTCCCTCTATGCTGGCGCCGCCCGAGACTCTGAGGATAATCGGCTTTGTCCTGCCAGGGTCCACACACGACCTTAATACGCCACGGGTAATGAAAATGGCATCGGTGTAGGGAAGAAGAGGTTCGAGGGTCTTGCCCGGGTTCTCCAGTTTCTTGATAGGACCCAGAAAATAACCGTGGTCCACAGGTAGAAACAAACAGCGGCCATCCGCTTGAATTAGCTGCGCCAGACGGTTCTGCATTCCCCAGTCCATGAGGGCAAACCTCCTGTCTATGGAGTTTGAGGACAATTATACCACAGGAACGCAGCGGATAAGGTCTGCCAAGATTCCCCCTCTTAAGATAAGAGGAGCTCGGCGACCACTTACCGCCAGGACTGTTGCCGAGGGAAGTTATGAAGAATGCAATTCATGCCGAGCGGCTGACACCAAGATGCTGCAAATAACTCCCTTTATCCCCCTTATTTTAAGGGGGAGACTTAGAAAAAGGTCTTACTGTAAGGGGGAGAGACACCAATCTTTGGGAGCAAGCCTTGTCGAAAGAACTACAAATCCTAGCCACCAATTGGCGGAATCATGTTTGCCCCATGGAAGTAATAGTAGGGAAACAGGTAGGCCACCAGAGCCAGTTCCGCCGCCAGCGCGATGATGACCAGAAGGACAGCCCGGTTGATATTCCTGTATTTTGCGGCATTCACCCGGGCCAGGCCAAAGATTTGCCTGGTATAGACATCCATAGCGGATGCTTCATCCTTTATCATGTTCTCAAGCCCCTGCCTGTAGGCAGACAAAGTCGGGAATTTGCAGATCCCCACAAAGAAGGCCGGCTCACATGCGGCGGTATTATCCGTGTCTCCCGGTTCTTCCTCAAACAGACGAATCCTGGGACGCACCGTAAGGATAAGGCTAATTATCGCCGCTAAAGAAACGGCGAAGTATACCGAGAGCAGTATAACGGTGAACACGTTAATCGGTACAATGCGGTGCCAGACGATGAAGAAGACCATGAAGACACCCAGAGCAGCAAGCAGTGATATTGCCTTCTGGTCGGCGCGTTCGAGGAGACGATTCTCAGCATCCAAGACCCTCAACACGAAAAGAAGCTTGTTGGGAGGCGTGCTGCTCGATTCTCTGCCAGGACTACTCTGCGCCATTCTGGGATATGGCCAGCATTATACAGACACTTATTCGGGCTCGTCAACAAAGCCGTTCCGATTCTTTTCGTCCACGGGCAGAAAGACAGGGGGTCAAAGGCTCAGAAGTAGCAACTGCTGTTGTTAGATGCCCCCTATGCAGACTTGCATGTTTTCTCTGGAATATACTATACTTAGGCAGAGAGCTTCCTGGTGACCTGAGCGGAGTGGTACCACCCGTTCCCATCCCGAACACGGAAGTGAAACGCTCCAGCGCAGACGATACTTAAGGGGAAACCTTCCGGGAAAATATGTCGTTGCCAGGGAGCTTTTGCTTTGACTCCACTCACGGAAGTCATGGGATTTTCGTGAGGCCCGGCAGATTTGAAGACTGATTCCATCCTGTCAGAGGAGCGGCGTCGCTCGCTTCACCAGAACTTTGCTGGCAAGCCGACTGGGCAGGCGGGGCCCGTTTTTTCTCTCTCACCTGATCACAGGACGCTGCAACTGCAGGTGCCCGACCTGTCTTTGGCGTGATAATGAAGCAGAAGAGCTGGAAACGAGCGTGGTCGAACAGCTCTACCGGGGCGCGAAGGCGGCGGGATTCGTAGCAAATGCGATATGGGGTGGAGAGCCTCTCCTGCGCCAGGACCTTGGCCGGCTTTGTCGTTCCTCCCGCCAGAACGGAATGATGACAACCGTGATCACCAATGGACTACTTCTACCAGACAGAGCACATGAAATCGGCAAAGAAGTCCACTCCATCATAGTCTCACTGGATTATCCTGAGAGCAAGGGTCACGATTCTTTCAGGGGCACGCCAAGTCTTTTCGCCAGGGCGGTTGAGGGCATAGAGGCCTTAAAGAAGATGAACTCGCCCAAGAGAATTGTAATCAATTGCCTCCTCCATCGAGGAAATGAGAACATGATGGGGCAAATGGCAGATCTCGCCCGCTCTCTCGGCGTATCACTTTGGGTCTGCCCGGCAAGCGAAGGGATTTCGAGAGAAACCGGGGAGACGAACAAGGAGGCTCTGGCATCGCGGGAGTCAGAGCAGCAGGCAGCCAGGGAGTTG
The DNA here is from genome assembly GCA_001796515.1 of Chloroflexi bacterium RBG_13_51_36. Classification (GTDB taxonomy): domain Bacteria; phylum Chloroflexota; class Dehalococcoidia; order GIF9; family AB-539-J10; genus RBG-13-51-36. Next base: position 7,973 of record MGMS01000052.1, on the reverse strand, counting down.
CTTGACCTGAAAAAGAAAGGCTATCCAATAAACAACTCCCGGACTTATCTGCACAGATACCTGCTGAATATGACGCCTTACGTTTGCCGCGCCCCTTTTGCTTTTGTTACCGTGACTCCAGAGGGCAACGTGACAAACTGCTTCAACAAAGATAGACCATATGGAAATGTGAGGACATCTTCATTCGACGAGATAATGAAAAACTGGAACCGTCGTGAGGCGGCCAGCATCACAAAGAGGTGCTGGAAATGCAATAATCCAGACATAGTTGATACATCATACATCTGGGGTCTGAGGTTAGAGCCTTCCTTGAATTTACTCAAGGCCTTCCTGCCTAAGTAAATGTGCTATTATTTATGAAAAGAGGGGGCTGAAGAAATGAATGCGGTACAAACCTTCAAGCTCACCAAGGAGTTTGACAGCTTGGTGGCGGTAAACGGCATTGATCTGGAGATACATAAAGGCGAACTTTTCTCCCTCCTCGGCCCTAACGGCGCGGGGAAGACTACCACCATCAGGATGTTGTGTTGCCTCTTAAAGCCGACCAGAGGAACTGCTTCCATATTGGGATACGACGTAGTTAGAACACCGTTTGCGGTCAAGAAGCTCATCGGTGTATCGCCACAAGACACGGTCCTCTCCGAGCGCCTTAACTGCTGGGAAAACCTGGCTCTGATCGGCAAGGTTCACGGTTTGAGTTCTAACGAAGCAAAAGCACGTTCGAAGGAACTACTGGAGACAATGGGGCTCATGGAGAGAGCCAAAGACCAGGTGCGGAGGTTCTCCGGAGGGATGAAACGCAGGCTCAGCATAGCCATGGCCCTTGTTTCCAACCCTCAAGTATTGTTTCTCGATGAACCTACCTTAGGTCTGGACCCTCAGGCCAGGAGAACCATCTCGGAATATATAGCTGGGCTTAAAGGGAAGAAGACGATTCTTCTCACTACCCATTATATGGAGGAGGCAGATTCCCTCTCGGACCGAATAGGGATTATCGACGAAGGCAAGGTTGTGGCTCTGGGCACGCCTCAAGAGCTAAAGACAAATACCTTTCAGATGCGTACCATGGTGGTGTCAACAGGAAACCTCACCGCTGAGGTCATATCGGATCTGCAGCAGAGATACTCGAGGCTGGAGATGTCCAAGGGGAGACTCAAGATTTACCACAAAGAGTTGAACTTCCAGGAGATAGTGGACTATCTCCATTCCCGAGGAGTTGCCGTTTATTCCGCTGCCTTAGAGCAGCCAACCTTGGAGGACGTCTTTATCCAGATAACGGGAAAGAAGCTCAGAGACTAGAGGAGAGGCGAAGGAAATGAATTTCTGGGAAATTGGCAAAAGGAACCTGAAGGAGATCTATAGAAACCCTGTGCTTCTAGGCTTTCTCCTGGGAATGCCCATTGCCTTTATGCTGGTATTTATCGCCGCCGCCGGCGGCGCACAGGCCAGCCCTATTGCGCTGAGCATAGTGGACGAAGACCGCTCACAAAACTCCTCCGCGTTCATACAGTATCTTGGACACGTAGATGCTATCGAGCTGAACCAGCCGATATACAGTGAAGAATCCCAGGCACAAGTAGACCTGCAGGACGGCAGAATATCACTCTACTTATTGATTCCTTCGGGATTCCAGGCGGCACAGCACGGCAACCAGACTATCACCCTAGAGTTGATCTACAAGGCAGCCGACCCGATGACAGGTCTACAGTTAAAACCTGTTATAGAGGCTGTCGGCTCTCAATTCCTGGGGGTGCCTCCTCCTTTGAATGTTGAGCTGAAAGGAACGGAAAGCGAGATAAAGAATCCGGCTGTCAACTTCTATTTTCCCGGGATAGCTGTTTACGGACTCATGATTTTGATTTCCACAGCGGCTGGGATAATCGCCGGTGACAGGGAGAGGGGCTTTTTGATTCGGATGTTCACTACCCCGGCAAAACCCTGGGACTTCATCCTGGGCTATTCCCTGCCCTTTATTCCGGTGCTCATCGTCTCCACGCTGATTTATCTTGGCGTGGGCATGGCGCTGGGTCTCACCGTTGTCGGCAACCTGGGGCATGCCTTCCTCATCTTCTTTCTTATCGGGCTCTGCTCTGTCGGGATAGGTATGATAGTAGGCAGCCTGGTCAAAAGCGAATCTCAAACCGGCATATCGTGGATCTTCATCGTTCCCATGGCCATGATCTCCGGGGCCTGGTTCACAGTGGACCGCATGCCTTCGGCTATCAGAAGCATTGCCGGAGCCCTTCCTTTCATCCACGCCATAGATGCCTCCCGGGCTGTTCTCAACGGCTCTCCTTTCTCAGCTATCGTACTCGATATTTACTGGCTTGTCGGCTGGACAGTTGTTCTTTTTGCGACAGGGATTATGTTATTCAGAAAGACGATGGTGAGTTAGGACTCGCTAGGGTAGAGCTTGTATCCTGCTACTTATCCAGTTGCGCCAGGTCGAACTTCAAGCCGTCTCTGGCGGCAATGACTGTGACTCCGGTCTCTTCAGTCAATTTCTTGGCTAACTCCCAGGTTCTGGCCCGCCACATGGTCATGCCGAAATGAGTGAGTATAGCTGTCTTCGGCCTTAGCTTCTCGATTATGGTTCCGGCCTCAGGCAGAGATAAGTGGTCAAGAGGGGCTCCGGGGTTCAATCGAACCACATTGATGATCAGCAAATCGCCTTCGTAGTAACCGGCCAGACCTTCGAAATATCTGGTGTCAGTAATCCAAGAGAAGGTATGCCGCGGCGTTCGGAAGATGAAGCCGTATGTTTCCACCGGATGTTTGTGCCTGACCGGAGTCCTAAAAGAAACGTCGTCTATTGTATAGGACCCGTCCTCAGTCAAAACCTGTATGCTCTGGGGATAGGACCGTAAATAAGACAGGATAACAGGGTCCTGGTTTAAGGCATCGGCGGGAGCAAAGACCATGCCGCGCTTCTTTGTCCCCGCGTCGGTCATAGCCTCAATCATAATGTTAATGTCCCCACTATGGTCTAGGTGCTTGTGAGACAGAATAATAGCGTCCAATTTACTGGGGTCGAGTTTCCTCCTGGCAACCTGGACCAGGGAACCCGGACCGGGGTCAAGGAGTATTTGGGTGTCACCAAGGTTAAGCCAGGCGCCTCCGGAAGCCAGAAACTGGTGAATCAGCACAAACCGGGCAGCGGCAGTGCCCAGAAAGGTGATGGTGTCGGTCAATTCAGCCATCGCTGAATTATAGCAAGGAAATCTGCTAGAATTAACGAGCAATGGCAGAACTGGAAGTGGAAATTCCCCGTCTAATAAAGAAATACCAGGCTAAAACCGGCAGATTGTTGACCATTGGCACCGTCGAGTCGGCTACCGGCGGCAGGATAGCCGATAGGATAACCAATGTTCCCGGTAGCTCCGATTATTTCAAGGGCTCGCTGGTAGCTTACAGCAACGAGGCAAAGATTGCCCTGGTTGGGGTAAAGAAAGCAACTCTTGAAAAACATGGAGCCGTGAGCGAGCGAAGCGCTCTGGAGATGGCCCGGGGCGGCAGGAAGCTCCTGGACGTAGACATATGCGTCTCCGATACAGGCATTGCCGGTCCTGCAGGCGGTACTCCTTCAAAACCTGTGGGACTTTTCTACCTGGGCCTGGCAGCCGAAGATATAAGCTTCAGTCAGACGCATGTCTTTTCAGGAAATCGAGAGGGAAACAAGCTGGGCGCCGCCGAGGCGGTGCTGGATATGCTGAAGCGATACTTGGTGCAATGCATCGACACCACAGGTCGAAGATAAGTATGTGAAGGTTACGAATGGAAGGAGGCAGAGACAATGGCAACCGAGAAGTTCACCGTAGATGGAAGCCAGGTGGTCGAGAAAATCAAGGAGCTAATACATCAGGGAAATATCAGAAGAGTCCGTCTAATACATAAGGGGCGCCCGCTAATAGATATACCGTTGACGGTCGGCGTTGGTGTGGCCGCGGTGACGGCCCTGGCAGCTCCGGTGCTGGCTGCTGTGGGAGCAATTGCAGCACTGGTCACAGAGTGTACTATCGAGGTGGAGAGGGTCGAAGATACCCCGGGAGAGAAGAACAAGACGCAATAGCAGGTCTGCTGCTTCCCGTGGAATGGTCCGGGTGCTGAAAACGCGGCTGAGCGTAGAATGGAATAGCTTCTTTGATGTATATTTTAGGCCATGTCAACCTTCGATACCGGTGAAATAAAATCCAAGGCAAGAGAGAATTTCACCGATGCCTGGATGGCTACAGCGAAGCTTATTCCCAGCGGGACGGAAATCTCTCTGCCAAACAAAGGGAAACCCCATCTTGTACGGGAACTAATTCAGAAATCTCGTGAGATCCTGCTGAACCTGGGCTTTGATGAGGTCGAGAACCTGACTGTGCTGCCCGACAGCGATGTGGCCAAGCAGTATGGGCCAGAAGCTCGAGTAATTCTCGACAGGGCCTTCTATTTGGCGGAATTGCCTCGTCCCGACATTGGGCTGAGTGAGAAGAGAATAGCCCAGGTAAAAGAGATAGCCAAAGAAATTGACATCGAGAAATTACAGACCATTTTCAGAAATTACAAAAAGGGGGAAATCGAGTCCGACAATCTCATTGAAGAGCTAATTGCCAGACTGGGTATTACTGACTACCAGGCTACAGAGCTCATGGACAAAGTCTTCCCCGAGGTAAGAGAGTTACAGCCGGTGCCCTCCAACAAGACTCTGAGAAGTCACATGACGGCTACCTGGTTTCATAGTCTGGCAGCATTGCAGAACAAAGCCAGTTTCCCGGTCGCCTTGTTCTCCGTGGGCCCCAGGTATCGCAACGAACAGAGAGAGGATGCCCGGCATTTGCGCGTCCACCACTCCGCATCTATCGTGGTTATGGACCCTGAAGCGTCTTTAGATGCAGGAAGCGCGATTACCAGGGACATCATGCGGCAATATGGCTTTACCGACATCAAATTTGAGACCAAGATGGCAACATCCAAATACTATGCCCCGGGGCAGGAGCAGGAGGTCTTCATCAAGCACAAAGGAAGCTGGCTCGAGATAGCGGACATTGGCATGTATTCGCCGGTGGCCCTGGCCAATTTCGATATTAAATACCCTGTGTTCAATGCCGGATTCGGTATTGAGCGGCTGGGGATGCTCATTTATGAAATAGACGATCTGAGAAGGCTAGCATATCCCCAGTTTTCCATCACAGAGTATTCTGACGAGGAGATAGCTGAGTCAATCACGTACATAGCCAGCCCTCAGACAGCCAGAGGACAGGAAATAGCCCAGGCAATTGAGAAAACCGCCCGACAGCACAAAGACGAGATTGCCCCCTGTGAGTTTTTGGCCTGGAAAGACGAGTTCATTGAGGTGAAGATTGTCGAAACAGAGGCCGGCAAGAGATTAATAGGTCCCGCCGGTTTCAACGAAATCTGCGTTGCCAAAGGCGCTATTTACAGTGATGTTGTGCCTTCAGGAACACACACCGGCATAAACTATATGCGTGCTGTAGCCATGGGTGCCGCGGCGGCAATAGAAGACAGCACCAGTAACTTAACCTATCGGGTCAAGGGCATAAAGCATCTCTCCGACCTTAATCTTCAGATTCCCGAAACCATTCGACAACATATCGAAGGGCGACAGAAGAAGATAGGTGTCAGCGGCCCCGTATTCGTGACTATAGAAGTCAACAAAAGATTATGAGACAGCATGTAGTTGTCATTTCCTGAGGAGGCAGATGGAACAGGAAAGCAGTAAATCATTACAGAAGCTCCGTGGGTTGCGCAGGGAACATAAGGAGCTCATTAACCTCATGCCTTTACAGACAGGCGGCATACTTACCAATGCCGCCAGGGAGGCTTTGATAGAATTTGCGGATGGATATTCCGTGTGTGATTTTTGCCAGGGCAGTCTATGTAACGTGAGCAATCCCCCCATCCGGGACTTCGTCCAGGAGCTTCTACCCCAATTCTTAGGTTGCGAAGTTGCCACCGTAACCCACGGAGCCCGGGAAGCTAAATTCATGATCATGCACTCCCTGGCCCGGCCGGGCGATTCAATCCTTGTCGATGCTAACAAGCATTATACAACCGTTGTCGCTGCTGAAAGGGTGGGGCTAAATGTAATCGAGGTGCCCAACTCCGGACATCCGGAATTTAAGGTCGACGTCAACGAATACGCACCACTCATCAAAGAACATGCCCCTAAGTTGATTCTATTAACTTATCCGGACGGCAATTATGGAAACCTTCCTGACGCCAAAAGATTGGGAGAGATTTCCCAGGAATACGACATTCCTTATGTCCTCAACGGGGCCTACGCGGTGGGAAGAATGCCCCTAAGCATGGAACAGATAGGGGTCGATTTTATCGTTGGCAGCGGCCACAAAAGCATGGCCTCGGCCGGACCTGCTGGGGTGACGGGAATGAAGAAGAAATGGGAAGAGGTAGTGTTGAGAAAATCTGGCAAATACCGCAACAAAGATATAGAACTCCTCGGCTGTAGCATAAGGGGAGTACCCCTGATAACGCTCATGGCTTCCTTCCCCTCTGTGAAAGAAAGGGTGCAGCATTGGGATGAGCAGGTATCCAAGGCACAGTGGTTTTCCGCCGAGCTTGAGAAATTGGGCTTTCGCCAATTAGGCGAAAAACCACACAGACATGATTTGCTACACTTCGATGCCCCTGCGCTCTATGAAATCTCAAAGCGAGTTCGAGAGAAGGGATATTTCGTCTACAAAGAATTGAAGGAAAGAGGCATCTGGGGACCACAGCCCGGCTTAGCCAGGTCTTTCAAGGTCTCCACCTTTGCTGTTGATAGGCAGCAGCTAGGCTATGTCATAGACTCTTTCAAGGCTATCCTGAGTAAGTATGCTTAGCAGACCCGAGCAAGAATCTCGCGGTGCCTCTGGGCATAGTCTTCTTTCAACTGCTGAAAAGACGCTTGAAATGGCACAGAAGTAATATTGTCCGTGCTCATGATTATGGCGTCCTCTCCATCGCTAGAATAATACCTCAGGCGCCTCCCTACCACCTGGAAGCGATATTTTTTGTACAGTTCCTGAGCTATCTTATTGGAGGCACGCACTTCCAGAGTCACGATGTTGGCATTTGATATCTGTGCCAGTTCAATCGTTAAGATGAGCAGACCCTCACCTACCCCAAGTTGCCGATAGTCATTTCTGACGCCAATAGCAATGATATGCGCCTCACCCGTCATCATCCAGAAGCCAGAAAAGCCAACTATGTATTCCTGGATGTTAAGACGCCGCTCATAACTGAACAGCCGTTTGAACCAAGGTGGTTTCTCCAAAGCTTGCCCTTTGGGCTCCGGCACATGCTTCTCCTTACAGGCCACCATATAGCGGATGGACGGATTGTCGAGGTCCTGCTTATATGCTGCTTGAGACCGAAACACCCACTCTCCGGGGAAAGCCTCTCTATCAATTTGGGCTACCTGGGGGATGTCCTCATACTTCATAGGGCGGATGATATATGGCATCAGTTGAGATTCTAACATAGTGCCGGTTCTTTGAGTCCTGAACCTGCTTGGTCACGACAAATACCTAGGAATCCCGCTCATCGCTGAGGACAGCGTTTAGAGACTCTCTTTTCGTTTCATTCAGTGTCAGGGTGATGTAATTGAACGGCCCCAGAGGAAAAACAGTTCCCTGTGCCAGTGGATCATTGCCACAGGGTCGTGGAGATACTACGGCAAGCAGGCGGGCCCTTTACCCTCGGCTATACCTTGGACCTTTGCCGCTCTGCCCTATCGCCCATATAGCCACCGCCACTGAAATCAGCACCAGCAAGCCTGCTATAGCTGCCTTCTCAATCAGAGAAGTGTTGACAGCTACGGCGCTCATAGCCACAACAGGCGACAGCCCAGCCCTGACCACTGGCTTCAGACTTGGATGCTCGGTTATGAACTCTGCTATTGGTGGACTGACTTTGTAGTAGAGGTCTACGAGGGCTTGTCCGGCAGGGTTGGTCACCAGATATTCATC
>MGMS01000051.1 GCA_001796515.1 Chloroflexi bacterium RBG_13_51_36 | reverse complement strand
GGTTTATCCGGAGAATATGCGCCGTAACATCGAACTTACCCAGGGGATCATTTTTTCTCAGAGAGTGCTCCTGGCTTTGATAGACAAAGGTCTGACACGAGAAGAGGCTTACAAACTGGTGCAGCGCGACGCTATGAAGGCCTGGGAGAAAAGGAAGAGCTTTCTGAGCTTGCTCAAAGCAGACAGGCGGATAACTGCGCATTTGACCAAATTGGAACTGGATTCTCTTTTTGACTATACTTATTATCTAAAGCACGTAGATGACGTCTTCAAAAGACTAGGCCTGGCCAAAGCCAGTCAGCGAAGAGAAGCTAGGTCAGCGAAGCTGGCTCCTAGGACGCCGTAGGGAAGAAACATTGGCTTCGAAGTTTTCTGTCCTGGCGTAGATCGGAGACAAACAGAGGAATGAAGACTGCGAAACAATACCTTGATAGCATGAGGGCAATGCATTTCGAGCTCTACATGTTTGGAGAGCGGGTTACCGACCATTCGGACAATCCAATTATCAAACCGACAAGAAACTGTGTTGCTGCCGCTTATGAACTTGCTGAAGAGTCCAAATTCCCGCAATACCACAGTGTTATGACAGCCACCTCTCACCTGACAGGAAAGAAGATAAATCGTTTCTGTCACATTCATCAGAGTACCGAAGATCTGGTGAACAAATCAAAGATGGGTAGAGGACTGGGGGCTTATACTGGTTCCTGTTTCCAGCGCTGCGTTGGTATGGACGCCTTGAATGCTCTGTCCATAGTGACCTACGACATTGACCAGAAGTATGGGACCGAATACAACAAGCGTTTCCTGAGATATTTGAGCTATGTACAGGACGAGGACCTGGTCTGTTGTGGGGCCATGACGGATCCCAAGGGCGATAGAAGTCTTCGTCCGGCCGAGCAGGGCGATATTGATCAGTACCTACACGTGGTGGAAGAGAGGCCGGATGGCATTGTAGTTCGTGGCTCCAAGTTGCACCAGACAGGAGCTGTGAATTCCCATGAAATCATTTGCATGCCGACCAGGGCTATGCGGGAAGAAGATAAGGAGTACGCTATTTCCTTTGCCTTGCCCAGCGACACTAAAGGAATTATATACGTCTACGGAAGACAGCCGTGCGACACGAGAAAGATAGACAGCCCGAATATGGATGTCGGCAACGTTCTTTACGGGGGACAGGAATGTATGGTTATTTTCGAGGACGTGTTTGTTCCATGGGAACGGGTCTTTATGTACAAGGAATATGACTTTGGCGGCGACCTGGTAGAGAAATTCTCTGCCTACCACCGCCAGAGCTATGCCTGCAAGTCAGGTATGGGCGACGTCTTGATCGGTGCCAGTCAACTAATTGCTGAATATCAGGGCACTGCCAGGGCCTCTCATATCAAGGATAAAATCATTGATATGATTCAGCTCAACGAAACCCTGATGTCTTGCAGTCTTGCCTGTGCCTACGAAGGTCACAGAGAACCTTCCGGGACTTATCTTGTGGACCTGCTGAGAGCTAATGTGTCTAAGCTAAATGTAACGAAATTTCCTTATGAAATAGCCAGACTGGCCCAGGATATTGCTGGTGGTCTAATAGTAACCATGCCTTCCGAAAAAGACCTCAGGCATCTCAAGATAGGCAAGTATGTTGCCAAGTATTTGAAGGGTGTTGATGGCGCACCGGTGGAAAATCGCGTCCGTGTACTACGGTTGATTGAAAATATGACGGCGGGTTTAGGAGCCGCATGTTATTTGGTGGAGTCCATGCATGGTGCCGGTTCGCCTATGGCTCAGAGAATCATGATTGGCAGACAGTCCAATATGCAGAGAATGAAAGACAGTGCCAAAAGGGTGTGTGGCATTGAACCTTAGTTGCTTGGTTCGAGAAGAAGCAACCTGCTAGACCACTGGTGAGAACATCACATTCTGGGCCAATGAGACTGTGAAAAGCAGCACGGCAGTGTTAATGAATACCAACTTACCTCTGCCCTCATTTCGGCGTGGCAAGGTAAGAGATGTCTATGAGTTAGGTGAAGAGCTCCTCATTGTATCGACGGATCGCATCTCGGCCTTTGATGTGGTCTTGCCCTGTGGCATCCCTGACAAAGGAAAAGTCCTCAACCAGCTTTCTGCCTTTTGGTTCAAGAAAACAGCCCGTATTCTACGCAATCATCTTATCAAAGTGATCGATAGCGATGTCATTCTGAACGAGGTGAAAAACCTATCGAGCCAGCCGAGGGATCTGCCGGATTCTTTGATCGGCCGCTCTATGCTCGTGGCCAAAGCCGAGCGCATACCTGTGGAATGTGTGGTTCGAGGCTATCTCTCCGGCTCGGCATGGGCGGAGTATGAAGAGACCGGAAAAGTTGGCGATATCGATTTGCCCCCGGGAATAAAAGAAAGTCAGGAATTGTCCCACCCTATCTTTACCCCCACTACTAAGAGTGAAACAGAGCATGACCGCCCTCTAACCAATCAAGATATAAAGGACCTGCGTATTGGGGGCATATTTAAGGAATTAGAACGAGAAAGCCTGCTTATCTATAGCTATGCTCGGGACTATGCTAAAGGCCTGGGCATAATAATTGCCGATACCAAGTTCGAGTTCGGTTTCATCAATAGTCGACTAGCCCTTATTGATGAACTACTGACGCCAGACTCAAGTCGCTTCTGGGAGGTCAGCCAGTACGAAGTCGGCCATTCGCAGCCCAGCTTCGATAAGCAGCCAGTCCGTGATTGGCTCTCGGATTCAGGATGGGATAAGAAACCGCCAGCGCCTATGTTGCCACCGGAAGTAATAGAGAAAACGTCCGAAAGATATCGCGAGGTGTACAACAAGTTAACCGGCGACGTTCTCAGAGGATAGTAAGCCGGAGATTGTGAAGAGGACCAAAGTGAAGCCGGGTAGAGGGATTTGTTGCTGTCTCATCCGGACAACACCTTGACTAACCGCAATAAGTCGGCATCCAGTTCCTTTCTTTTCTCCCAGGTTTCCCTTAGAGGAGTGAAAGCCTTCTCCCCTTTCAATTCCCCGACCATGTAACCAGACATGCCCCTGACCAGAGCATCCACAGCCGCCGCTCCCAACTTGCTGGCGAGGACTCTATCCCTGGCGGTGGGCGAGCCACCTCGTTGGACGTGCCCGAGCACACAAATTCGATACTCCATTTTTAGTCTCTCCCATACTTGGTGGGCAATTGATAACGCACCTCCCGCATCATCTCCTTCAGCCACTATTACGATAGAGGACCTCTTACCTCTCTCGAAGCAGCGCTTTATATCGAGGGAGAGCTGTTCTATTTTTGTTTCTACTTCCGGGATTAAGATATCCTCGGCTCCGCCAGCAATTCCTACCTCCAGTGCAATGAATCCCCTACTTCTTCCCATGACCTCGATGAAGAAGGGACGCTGCAACGACCCCGCCGTATCTCTGATTTTGTCTATGGCATCCAGAGCCGTATTTATGGCCGTATCGAAGCCGATGGTATAGTCGGTGCCATAGACATCGTTATCTATGGTGCTGGGGACACTGATTACCTTCACATTTCCCGCTTCGGCCAGTTTTGTTGCACCACGAAGGGTGCCATCTCCGCCGATAGTTACCAATCCCTCGAGGCCTTCCCGTTGGAGATTTTCGTTCGCCTTCCTCAGACCCTCCTCGGTCTTCATTTCCTCACAGCGAGCTGTCTCCAGGATGGTGCCCCCCCGGTGGATAGTATTGGCCACCGACCTGTTGCCTAGCTTCACAAAATCCTCCTCCAATATACCGCAGTATCCTCGGCGAATTCCCACGATGTCCAGTCCATGGCTAACTCCGCAGCGGACGACAGCCCGGATGGCGGCGTTCATTCCCGGAGCGTCACCACCGCTGGTTAACACACCAATCCTTTTCATAGTGCCTCCCGATTCAGTTCCTATTCTATCGTCATTTGTAGCTATCGCGATAATACACCAGCAAATAGAGCTCTCTAAGCAGGTCGGACTCATTGTGCCTTATGATTTGCTGCAAGTAGCTATCATCTTCTGTGTGAAGGAATCTTTGCCATAGCAGAGGGACGTCTCTGCCGCTTACTACCGGCTCATTAAAATAGTGCTCTGCATGGGAAAACAGCTCGTCCAGTTTTGGCCACTTTAAGTAGAGTGCCTCGGCTTTTTCCTTCCAGGGCTGAAATAAATCTATCCCTTCTATGTCGATGCCTTTGGACTGAAGGAACCCTTTCTCGAAAGAGAGATTGTAGGCGTAAAATGGCTTGGGAAGTGTCTGGACGATTTCTGCAAGTTGGACGATGAAGGGCGCTTCTTCTTGCGAACTCCGGCAAATTATCTCGAGGCGATTACCTTGAATGTAGCCAAAGAGCACTATTTCATCGTGGTCTGCATCAAGACCGGTGGTCTCGAGGTCAATCAACGTTCCTTGTGGGATACCTAACATTAACTCTCGGCTGTATGGAGTAATCATTCCTGCGTCGTCCTGCTTTTGCCACCATTATTATACAAGCTAGATGGCATCAAAGATACCGTATGATGAACTGCCTCAATTCTCATAATGCTCTCCCCTATCATGATTCTCATTGGCTGAGCGAAAAAGCGTTACAGGCAGGAAGAAAGGTCACTGAATTCACACTCATATATAGAAGCATAGAGGATACAGTATTGACTTCGTGCTCAGAACTTGTTACTATGGAAAATAGATTCTTACATCGCTAACACCTAGAAGAATCAATTAGGCAAGCAGCCGGCCGAAATAGGCGACCCCAGTGGTAGGGGGTTGGCGTAGACAAAGGATGGTTGTTGAACGGGATGAAGCGTGGAATTGCATCAACATTTAGTCTCACCAACGGCAGTGCTTTGGCTATTTCAGTAGTTGTGACAGGAGAAATCACGGGCATTGCCGAAAACAGTTGATGGAATGCGAACAAGAATGGGAAGAGACCTGTAGCCGCAGGTCTCTTCGCGCTTTTGGCAATGATCTGGTAGCTGTGGCGTATTTCCTGTATCACTCAACCTGTACCACTTGCGAGTGTTACGGGAGAGTGAACGGTAACGATTAACCAATCGGAACGATTATCCTAGCTCATGGGAGGTGTCCCGCATGGGGAACCGGGTCGGTCGTGGGCAGGGAGCCTGTGCCTCAAATCTTTCTGGGGTGGAGCGAAACAAGAAACATTAAGAATATCATTGCCTTAGTCATTAGGCAAGCAGAAAGGAGATGAAAAATGAAGACAATGCTTAGTTTGCAGAGACACCATTACATAAGAACGTTCAGCATTCTGTTGATTGCGGTAGTGTTGATTGCGGGGGTAGCAAGCTGTACTACTCCTGTTGCCGAGTACGACCTGACCATGGCAGTGAGCCCTCCCGGAAGTGGAACGGCAACCGATGAGACGGGCACGTCACCCTACGCCGCGGGCGAAGTAGTCGACATCAGTGCACATCCACCGGACCCTTGTTACGAATTTGTCGACTGGACCGCGCCGGCGGGTACATTCGGTGATCCAAATACCGCAACGACTACGTTCACCATGCCGGCCCGGGATGTGACCGTAACCGCCAATTTTGAACTGACACCGCCCGACCATTTCAAGTTCTACACCGTGGATGGCGATACAGCGCCGTACGTAGGGAAGGATGTGGAGCTGGTGGACCAGTTTGGCGCTTTCAACGCGACGGTGGGGTATGCTGTGTCATTCGGCAATCCTGTCGAGAAGGTACATGGGAGTGTGGTATCGCCGATCGAAGACGGCAACCGCCACTACACACTCTACGACCTGGAACACGAATGGGAACCCCAGTCGTGGGAAGTGATGATTAACAACCAGTTCCAGGACGACGTGAAGCTAACAGTATGGGGTCCGATCGCGCTGGCGGTGCCGACCGAGAAGATTGAAGCAGACCTCGGAGCGCCGGAGTGCCTCAACCATTACCTGATCTACGAAGTCCTGTATCAACCGTTCCCGGAGGTCGGTGTAACTCTCAAGGACCAGTTCATCCCCGATGGGGAAGATGTTGTAGTTTGGGAGCCCGTCCTGTTCGCCAACCCCGTCAAGAAGACAGTGGACGGTGTGGTAACGGACATCGAGAAGGCAGACGAGCATCTGGTGTTCTACAGGATAGAACTCCCCCCTGGGAACACGTCTATTGACAAGATGATACAGATTGACAATCAGTTCGGTCCGCAGACCCTGGACCTGACCCTACGGGATACCCTCGCCGTACCTTCCCTGAAGATATCCTGGGAACAGCCGCTCGATCACTTCAAGGTCTACTATGTGGAACAGGCGGCACCGCTCGAGGAGGAAGTGCTGCTGGAGGACCAGTTCATAACGGACTGGCTCGGCGAACCTCTCATGGCAACGGTAGGGGAGCGCATCTTCTTTGCCAATCCTGCCTCCAAATGGCACGGCGATGTATGGACGCCAATCTCAAACCCGAACAACCACCTCACGTTCTATTCGCTGTCCTCCGGAACACCGCCTCCAGTATGGTGGGTTCAGGTGGACAACCAGTTTGGGCTTGGGCAGGAACTGTGGGTGCAAGGTCCGTATTGGCTGGCTGTACCAACTCAGAAGGGGCCCCACGACCCACCGGTCGATCTCGACCACTTCCTGGTCTATCAAGTCATTGATTACGTTGGCTCGCCCCTGGAGGTGCAGGTCCTTCTCGACGATCAGTTTACTGAAGAATCGGTGACGGTTTATGAGCCCGTTTTATTCGCCAATCCGGTCCAGAAAACACACGGGTCTGTTGTAACGCCGATCAACAACCCGGATGATCACCTAGTATTCTACTGGATATCAGGCGGGGATTTCTTGATGCCAACGGTGCCAATTATCAATCAGTTCGGTCCCCAGTCAATTTCTGTGTACGAAGGGCCTCAAGATGTCCTCGGCGTGCCGTCCCAGAAGATAGAGTGGAGCTTAGTGCCACCTTAGTCGGTGGCAGACCAACAAGCGCCGTGATAGTATCGCTCCCTGAGTGAGCGATGGGGGGTGGGGGTTACCCCACCCCCTTCTCATGGAGGGCACTATATTAGATAAGCACTGGAGTCACTTTGCCCTTTGTAATCGTTCCGAACTTCCTCATCCGGGCGTTTAGATGAAGGACAGATTGACTTGACAGGCAACAAAAAAGAGCGAACTCCAAATTTTGGAGCTCGCTCCCGAATATCGCTATTCAGTTCGAATCACCCCTACTCTTCCACTTCAGCTTCCGGCTGAACTGCCGTTGCCCCTTCTTAGGAGTCTTGCTTTACACGAAGAGCTCGGGGCTTCCAATTGCTCTCCAGCAATGCACCTTAACTACCGAAGGCAGTTCCCAGTTACGCTGCCGGGGAGCTCCGATAAGGAAACATCCATCGGCATAACCAGGCTTCTCTTCTTGTCATGCCCCACCTCCTTGCCAGGCTCGACTCCTCTTGCCTGACACGTAAATTCTAGCATGACACAGAAGCTGTGTCAAGAATACAATCGTGGAGCTTTTAATGGTCAAGCTCTGACAATACCGGTTCAAGGAGTTGTACGAGACCACTTATATCGCCTTCGATACTATAAGCACCTTCCACTGTATAGCCAGCGCTCCCATAAATCAGGCGATTGGGTTTGCCCTCGTCTCTGTCCCACTGGATACCAATCCACTTAGCTGTGGCCAGCAGGTTGTTGTCACTGTCGCGCAGCTCTACAGGATACGTGAAAGCTGCTATGAGCATGTTGCCCTCTTCCGGATGGAAAACCCTGGGCAGACCTGAAGAGTATTGCGCCAGATCATCCAGTGACAAGGGCGGCCCAAGCCCATCCAGCAACCCCATCACGGCGGCATCCAGGTTTTCGATGTTGTTGACCGGCAGTTGTGGGGGATACCCCGGCACAATGTCACTACTGCCTAAGTGAGTCAGGACAGCGCACACCGCCGGTCCGTTTGTGTGACTTGTATCTGTTAGTAACTGCAGGGCGCTGTCGATATTTATCGCCAACGGGAGATACACGTATCCCGCGGGAAGGGATATTGTGAGCAGGTTACTCCAGTACCTGCCCAATAGGCCGATCGCTTTGCCGTCCTTATCGGTTACTACTGCCCCTGGCTCGCTCACCCAACCTCCTCCATTAACTTCCTGCGGCACGCTTACCGAAAAGAATAATGGTGCTATATTGTCTGATAAATAGGCATTTACCAGACACTTCATGTATCTATTGGTTCTGGAATAGGCCCATCCCCGAATAAACACCGTCTGGCTCCCGTTTGAGGCCAGGACCGACGGGTCGCCGATTTCGGCAACTGGCAGATCGGCATCTTGCAGTTGGAGCAGAGTAGCGCTGGTGCGGCAGTCTATAGCTTGAATAGAGGCATTGAATGTGCCGTATTCGGACGATACCACCAAGAGCATGCCCGGCGTATACTCTTCATAGTCCAGGACTGTCAGCACGTGGTTGCCGTCATCAACAACAATACCATAAGCTAGCAGTCTCTCTGACTCACCACTTACCGTCTCTGGTTGCCGTATTTGTACGACATAATCATCTACTGCTATCTCAGATGCTAGAACAGGCGATAGC
Organism: Chloroflexi bacterium RBG_13_51_36; assembly: GCA_001796515.1. Classification (GTDB taxonomy): domain Bacteria; phylum Chloroflexota; class Dehalococcoidia; order GIF9; family AB-539-J10; genus RBG-13-51-36. Next base: position 53,745 of record MGMS01000051.1, on the reverse strand, counting down.
AGCACCACCAATAAGACCACCAAGGCGATCGAAATGTACACAGTTCTTTTTTGTTTACTCACTTTGCTCAGCCTTTTCCTCGTCGCAATCGTTCAAGACACCTAGGGCCCCATCGTATGGTGAAGAAGGTCATTAACTATCAAATTCGGTAGCAAGCAAGATCCTATGTAAATTCCAGTTAGCGGTTCCCAAATTCCTAAGTCGACCTGAGATTATTTTGAATATAATGTCGTTCGACTGCTGACTGCCCTCATCATCCAGTATAACGATATAGTCATTGTACCATTTATGAATACTGAGAGGATACGAGAACCCGTTGTAGGCTTTATACACAGATATAGGGTTAGTAAAGCCTGTATACCAATTGGTATTGGTATTCCAATTCTCAAAAAAGACGGAAGTAGCTATACTTTGGACCAGTTTTGTACCGACAGCTTCAGGCTCCCAGTGCCATGACCACATTCCCCCTGCAGAAACGTCGTACATGGCCACACTCCAACTACCATCTACCCACCCGGCAATAGCATACCAGCATTCATGGCCGGGAACATATTCAACTGGCCAAAACTGGTTCAAATATCCCTTCGAAGTGTCGGTCCATATGTGATATCCCTGCCCTCCATAATAGAGTTGTCCGGATTGCAGGAAGTAGCCACTTTGGTAGTCACCGTAGGGGTCAACGAGGCCTTGATCAGTCCAACCGTTGACCAGCAATTCACTATATTCATCCTGGTTTGGACCAACTTGGGGTGCTACCCACTGAGCAGCGATGTATTTGATTGTCTCCGAGCCAGGGTCACCTGTAGCGTCAATAGCAAATGTTGGGTTTGTTGGCCCTATGGTTGATGCTGCAATCTCAGGACTCTCACTGGAGGCGAACGATTGAATGGGGCGCCCTGTCTTAAAAGGGCCGCCGTTCTTTCTCACCGCATCATTGAAACTATCATGAACCTTTAAGACGCCTTCTTCAGAAGCTCCGGGGCCACCAACAACTGTAATTGACCATCCCTCAGGCAATTGATGGCTGCCGAGATAGTCTGAAAACTTTGCGATGGACTCTTCCATGCTGTTAGAATCGTCAAGGATAGTTAGGACAACGGTGTTAGAGCTCAGTGATAAAGTATTCTCTGAAGTTTGAACGACAATAACAGGCTCCCCGTTGATAAACTGAGGGTATTCCTTATCCGAAGATACCGTTATCGCTGGAACTAAGATGAGAAGTAGTACCAGAACAATCGTGCTCGTTCTTGCAGCTAATTTCACTTGTGCTCTCCTGGGTTGCAGTCATTTGCTCTCGTATTAACCATTCTAACTTTATATTGTAACAAGTTAAGAGAAGCGCGTCAAGTCCTCGGGCGTAGGATTTCTTGCAGTCGTCTGGCGACACAGAACAGCCCTACTGGAGTCTGATCATACTGGAGGTGGCCTGCGTCTCGCTCAGGCTATTTGAGCCGCCCCGACTGTCGTGCTCTACTTGATAATCCGCGTGCCGGTTTTGCTCTGGAGTGCTGCTAGAGCGGTTTCAGGGAGAGTTATGATGACCTCTCGTTCGCGTCGCCGGTCAGGGTTGGCTTCTTCGAGAAACATTATCGCTGCCCGTACTTTTGGCTCCATGCTTCCCTTGCCGAATTGGCCCTCGTCGAGGAGCTTCTTTGACGCACCCACACTCAGTTTCTTCAAGGCCTTCTGGTGAGGTGTGGCGAAGTCTTGATATACATGCTCCACTGCCGTAAGGAAAAACAGGACATCAGCATCTACCTCGATAGCCAGACGCGCCGAGGCGTAGTCCTTGTCAATTACGGCTTCAACGCCGTGCAGATTGCGGTTGTCCTCTCTGACGCAGGGGATGCCACCGCCACCCACGGCAACCACTATCTCGCCTGCATCCAGCATACTCTTTATGATTCTCGCTTGCTGGAGGCTGACGGGCATAGGCGAGGCGACCACGCGCCTGTAGCCGCGTCCGCTGTCGGGGATGATATGCCAACCCTTCTCCTGCCGGAGCCGTGTCGCTTCACTCTCGGCGTAGAAGGGGCCGATGGGCTTGGACGGGTTGTCAAAGGCAGGGTCACTCCGGTCCACAACGACCTGACTTACCACTGTGGTGATGTTGTGCGGCGCTCCTGCTTGCCTGAGGCAGTTAGCCAGCGTATTCTGAATCATGTAACCGATGAAGCCTTCTGTAGCGGCTACACAGATATCGAGGGGCATCAGCGGTACGGTATCCTGTGCCATCGTGCTGGCCAGGAGCAAGTTGCCTACCTGGGGTCCGTTCCCGTGAGTAATTACGATACGGCTCTCGCTGCTGAGCAGGCCCAGCAGCTGGTCGGCAGTGTGCCGCAGGTTCTCATATTGCTCCTCGATGGTTCCCTTCTGCCCTGCCCTCAGAATGGAGTTGCCCCCGAGGGCGATGACAAAAGTCTTGGTTTTGTCTCCGGTCATTGTTTTTTCTTTCTCGGCGATGTGCCTTGACGGATATGGGTCGCTCCTTGGTTCGTGTCATTCTTGGAACCGCGGGGAAGATTGCGAACCCGTGCAAACTCTGACAAGATTTCCTCAAGATTAGGCGTTCCCACTTCCTGGAGTTCATACGAAACCCTGGTATGTGGTTTTCTGATGTCTATGATTCGACTTAAGTCGATGGGCGTTGCCACCATCACTGCATCACAGTCGACCCTGTTTATAGTGGCCTCCAGATGCTCCAGCTGACGTGTGCTGTACCCGATTGCCGGCAAGATTGGTCCGATACTCGGGTACTTCCTGAATGCTTCGGCGATGCTCTCGACCGCATAGGGCCTGGGATCTACGATATCTGCTGCGCCGCCTTGCCGGGCAGCGATAGTGCCCGCGCCGTATGCCATTCCACCGTGTGTCAGCGTTGGTCCGTCTTCGATAACCAGGACTCTTTTGCCCTTAATAAGGTTTGGATTATCAATGTGGATCACGGATGCAGCGTTGACCACGGTCGCATTGGGGTTCACTGTGGCAATGCTCTCCCGCACCTTCATTACGTTCTCTGGAGCAGCGCTGTCGATTTTGTTGATAACCACCACATCTGCCATCCGTAAGTTGATTTCGCCCGGGTAATAGGAGACCTCATGGCCAGCACGGTGCGGATCAGCGACAACAATCATTAGGTCGGGCTGGAAGAACGGGAAGTCGTTGTTTCCCCCGTCCCACACTATAACGTCGCAGCCTTCTGGGTCCTTTTCGGCAGCCTTCAGAATGGCCAGGTAATCGGCACCAGCGTATACTATGGTTCCCCGTACCAGATGTGGCTCGTACTCTTCTATCTCTTCGATGGTACAGTTGTGTTTCTTCAAATCGTCCAGCTGGGCAAGGCGCTGCACCCTTTGCTTGGTCAGTTCACCGTAGGGCATGGGATGACGTACGACGATGGCTCTCAGTCCCTTCTTCTTTAGAAGCTCTATGACCCTCCTCGAAGTCTGGCTTTTGCCAGCGCCTGTCCTCACCGCACACACCGCAATGACAGGTCTACTGCTTCTGAGCATTGTGTCCTTCGGGCCAAGCATCATGTAAGTGGCCCCGGCCCCATTCACGATGGCGCCGATATGCATCACGTGCTGGTAGGAGACATCACTATAGGCGAATACGCAGTCATCAATGTTTAACTCTTTTATCAAGCGGGGCAATTCTTCCTCTGCATAAATAGGAATTCCCTCCGGATATAGTTCACCCGAGAGCTCAGGGGGATATTTCTTCCCGGAGATGCCCGGGATTTGCTGCGAGCCAGTAAAGCCTACTACATTGTAACGTTTGTTGTTCCTGAAGAATACGTTGAAGTTGTGAAAGTCTCTTCCCGCTGAGCCTATGATGATGACATTTCTTCTTGCCATGACGATTGTTCTCCTTCGGGCTTCCTTATTCCGTCTTCATGAATAAGCCAAAATATTAACACATCCCATCCTTCTGTGAACAGCCATACCTGCTAATGGCATTAGCAGCGTCCAGTACAATAGCCCGGCGGGCGGCGTTGCGGTATCGATTATGCCATGCAGGTGTGCCACAGTTGACATAAAGTTCCCCTATGAATGAAATTGCTTCTGCTCGTGCATCTTCGATGGAGTTGTCGGAGAAATACCTGAAGCCGAAGGCTCGAAGAGAAGTGTCCCCGCTGCGTGGCGAATAAGGGGGATACCATTTCCGCACGTGGAGCTTCTCTCTTCGCCTGGTATGAAGCTCCTTTACATTCTCCCTTGCTGACGTTATTATGTGCCGTATTTAAGCGGGCGTGGTCTTCGCCGGGCATTTGGTTGAGGACAGCAAAACTGGCTCAAGGATAGAAAGGGGGGTTCAGATGTTAAAGGGCAAGAGCGTTCTTCTGAGGCCTATAAAGAAATCGGATATCTCATACTTTCTGAAGTGGTTCAACGACCCGGAGGTAGTCCAGTATCTTGATATGTATCTGCCTATGACTGAAATGTCCGAGGAGAAATTCATTGAAGATCTGGGCACCACGAGAGCGAGAAGCGATGTTATTCTTGTCATCGAAGTGATCGAAGGTGATTTGACCAGACCAATAGGCAACTGCGGTCTCCACCAGATTAACGCAAAGGACCAAGATGCCATTTTTGGGATCATCATAGGCGAGAAGGATTACTGGAGCAAAGGTTATGGTGTGGAGGCTGCCCGGCTGCTAATCAACTATGGCTTCCAACAATTGAATCTGCATCGCATCTCATCGGCTGCAGTTGCCTTCAACGAACGCAGCATCAAGCTTCACAGGAAACTCGGCTTTCGGGAAGAGGGCCGTCTGCGGCAAGCCATGTTCAAGAACGGGCAATATCACGACCGGCTGGAGTTCGGTATTCTGAGGGAGGAGTGGAAAGGGTTGTGACCGCGAAGCTCGGCAAGAGCGGGCTGACGGACCAGGATTTCGACCAACGCAATTAACTGTTACACTACTACGAAGCTCGCCCACTCGCTGGCATATCCAATGAGCAAAACCCTTGATATAGCTCTGCCTGGTACATTTGCCTTTGTCCGGTGCGACAGGTGGAAAGCAGCATTGCACAGAATGGACTATCGCTCAACTGGGCGGCAGAAAGCTATGTGGTTGGCTAACTCTCTACCGAATTGCTACTGTTCAACAAGCGTCGGCATCGGTTTTCAACCGCATATAGGATTGCCGTTTAGGATTATGGTACGAAAACAATGATTTCTCAACCGACGTAGTGAGATAATCGCTTTGCATAAATGAATTTGAGGACGTTAATACGCAGGATGAAAATGATTATAACTGAAATTGTTTTATGCCTGAGAGGGCAACGTATTGCAGTTCATCAGGCAAAATCTCCAGCAGGGTGAAATCGGGGTCTTCGGGGCCAGACCAATAATTGTTGAAGAAACCAATCCGTTTTGCGGTGCTCGTCTTTGTCTCCTTATCTTTGATGATTTTCGCCTTCCCCAGTATTCGTATACAACAGTCCTCGCCGTTCTCATCGAATTGATAGGTGAACTCTACATTTGCGTTCTGCTTAATTTGCATGACCTTGTTGCTGGAAGTGGAGGTCACCATCCAGAACCTGTGGTCCAAGTATATAAGTGTCATTGGCCTTACTCTGGGTCGTGTTCCATCCATGGTGGCCAATGCAACAAATTGAGTTTCCTTGAAGTGACTCAATACTTGCGCTACTTCTTTGCTTGTGTGAGTCATTCTCGTCCTTCTCTACATTTCTATCAAATCAATAGCGCGCTCATTATAGATAGGAGTACCGGCCAAATCAAGCTACGAATCGTTTAACTTAGAACTCTATATAGTGTTGGGCGGACATGTGAATGTTTGCCCTTTCACGCGTACGTTAGGGTATGACTATCTCAAAGGTTATCAACGTGTATCGAATCACGATTTGTGATTTGATTAATACTGGTTGATTGCCTCGTTTTTTCCATTGGGTTACAATCTGAATTGGGAATGGCAGGAAGGAGGGATTATGTTTGGCAGAGGCAAAATTGACATCTCAATCAAAAAGGCCAGCTTTGCCCCGGGAGATACCATCTCTGGCAGCGTCGACCTGACATTGAAGAAGGCGGTGAAGGTGAGGGAAATGACAATATCTTTAGTTGGAGAATATATGACCACGGAGACAAGACGCGGGTTTCGAGTGTCTGGGTCAGGAAACATAACTGGCGCCATGCATTGGGGACGTATGGACAGGAGGATGTTAATGTCGGATGCGATTACGGAGAGCGCGCCCACGTATGACTTCGAGACGGATACAAAGACGGTGCGCATCTGCGGCTTCAAGGAACAACTGGATGGCGAGGGGGAATACAGTCAATCCCGAAGATATCACTTTGAAATCATAATACCAGCAGATTTACCAATCTCGTCGATCGTGAAGTGGTATCTACTAGCCAAACTCGATGTTCATTACGGACCGGATCTCAGCAAGAAGATCCGTCTAAAGATCGGGTAAGCCGAGTTTTCCACCCGTATACCTATGCCCAAGCCAGAAGAATTGTCAGTAGTCTTTGCAGGGCTTCGAAGAGATGCTGTGGAGCCGGGGTCACCGCCGAACGAACCTGCTGACGTTGGTTCTTTTACAGCATAACCAGACATACTAAGGGCACATTGCCTGTCGCAATCTATGGGTCCAGGTCCCAGTTATTGACCGAACACTGGCCGAGGCCGCTCCATCCCACAGCAACCACTGTGCCATCGGACTTGACTCCCACCGTGTGGTGGTTGCCCACGGCCACCTGTACGATGTTCCTCCAGTCGCCGACGTTGCACTGTCCCTCCCACTGCCAGCCTACTGCGACCACGGTGCCGTCGGACTTCAGCCCCACCGTGTGGTAGCCCCCGGCGGCCACCTGGATGATATTCCCCCAACCGGCGACATTGCACTGCCCTCTGTTGTTGTATCCGACAGCGACTACTGTGCCGTCGGATCTGAGCCCCACCGTGTGGTCGCCGCCGGCGGCCACCTGGACAATGTCCGTCCAGCTGGCGACATTACACTGGCCGCTGCCGTTGTCTCCCAACGCGACGACGGTGCCATCAGATTTCAGTCCCACTGTCCCCATGCCGCGTGCGGAAACCTGGACGATATCTGTCCAGCCGGTGACATTGCATTGCCCCAAGTTGTTGAGTCCCACAGCGACCACTGTGCCGTCGGATTTGAGTCCCAGCGTGTGCAAACCTGCGGCAATCCCAATTATGCCTGTCCAGTCGTCCACATTGCACTGTCCATTGTAGTTATCTCCCACAGCAACCACGGTGCCGTCGGACTTCAGCCCCACCGTATGCTCGCCGCCGGCTGCGACCTGGACGATGTCTTCCCATGGAATCACATTGAGCTGTTTATACAGGTTGTCTCCCACTGCTACCGGGTTGCCGTCGGACCTGAGCCCCACGGTGTGACCATAACCCGCGGAGACCATGAAGTTGACCTTCTCAAAGTTGGCGGTGATAGAGCAGCCGTCGTTTATGGTGATGGTGGTCATAGCATCATTAAGATTGGCGATGCTGTCCACATCACCGGTCCAGTCGACAAGGCGATAGCCCGCCTCAATACCTGCCACCAGGTGGATCACCGTTCCCTCATAATAGGTAAAAATCCCCTCTCCAGGGGCGGTGACCGACCCTCCCTCAGTACTGGCGATGGTGAGGGTACAAGATTCACGACCACTGTAGGCTATCATTCCGGCAATCAAGGCTACCGTAATGAAAAAGATGCTGATTCTTGCCATGTAACAGTCCCTCCCCAATATTATGACATATCAAATTTCCATTAGGGAAATTGGCAGCAGTTTCTGTGCTGTTTGGGGGGAATACTATACGGTTATCGAGTCACCACTCAAGCAACATAGGGATGTTTGACTGTCGTGGACGTAGCTTCAAACGGAGAGCAATCTGTAACTATTCTGCCTTATTGAGTTCCTAACTTGGCCACGAACATGGGGACCTTTGTCTAGCCATGCGTATAACTATTCCATTCCGTTTTCCTTTAGGGTTAGTGGAGCGAAAATGGCTGTATAGAGAGTTACAACTCCCAGCTCAGGAAAGGATATGTCTCGTTGTCGACGACATTCCAGATATGTGTTAGGTTGCGAGTGCTTGGATTTGCGACTCCGATTATGTTCCAGCCTGCGAGGTAGAAGGTGGTGACGTTCTTCACCTTCACAGTAGTCTTACCCGTCCCACCAGCTGAAGTAGCTTGCCCGCTGGTCCATCTGGTGAGCGCAACCCTGGATATGGTTCTGCCTTGCGTATTTGGCTTTGTCCAGTCCAGCAGTCGTTAGGCAACATTGCACAAAATGAACAATTGTTATCGCACTTTGACAATTGCGTATAACGGTTCCAGCATAAAAGAAGTTTTGGCGAAGCAAAAATCTGGGTGAGTCTGCCTCTGGCAGACGAACCTTCTATGCTGTGTTGGGTGTAGTGCACTTGTATCTCCCATCTAGTTCTAATTACTTACCGAATCCAATTTGCGTTATCCAAATGGTCATAAATAAACTTTGCCCAAGCGTAAAGTACATAATTTACTTGTTTCTTGTATATTTCCGATTTCATATTGGAAGTTAAATCTGATAATACCTCTCCGAATTCTTTTTTCGTGCAATTTGGATGGTCAAAAAAATACCGTGCAGCCTGCTTTATTTTTTTGGTCTTTAGGGCTTCAAGCGCAATTGATTTTTCAAATTCCTCTTTGCCAGGTTTTTTCAAGGTTAGCTTACCCTGTTCTGTCAGGTATACTGCATTACCAGAATATGTAATTAAGCCAATCGACTTCAAATCATAGAAGGAGTCGTATAACTTACCAAAGTTGTCAATTTTCGATTGATCTATGAGATTGCAGAAAACATCAATATCTTTTTTAGGACGCTGTTGAGGAGTAAAGGTTTCTCGATTATCATACTGTTGTACTCCGCCAGTTCTGGCATACCTCCCTTTTTTTGATCCTCCCAATCTACCTTGAATATCTAAGCTTGTAAATTGAAACCAACTGATAAGGTATTTTGCATAAGTGACCCATGTTTTTTCTGTGAATGAAGTTCCTCTGAAAATGTCCTTTAAAGTCAAGACTATTTCAGTAATACCGATTTGTTTGTTTTCTAAACTGCTCAATTTTAAATAAGGAGTATATCTTTCAAATTTTCTAGACAGATACCCTCTAAAATCATCTTCAGTTGCGGATATCCCAGGCTGACCAATCTGGAAGTAGTCGCCTACTTTTCGTATTAACCCCACGCTTCTCAGTTCACGTAGGATATTATCAAGTGTCCGTATCCCCGGGTGCCTTGGGTGTAGTTTCTTAAGTTCGTCCAAGTTAAATTTCTCTTGATCTTTGAATAGCTTATATACATCAAAGCAAACATTTACATACTGCCGAAGAATATAGCTCTCACCGATTGGAGGGACCTTCCCAGTTACTAAATAGTCTCTAAAAATATCCCAATATACATTATACTTTGCACCTGATTTTACAACGAGACGCTTATTGATTAGTGCGGTTATAACAGGCTCATTAATTTTTTCATCTACATCGGTTGCATCAAAAAAATTACCTTCAAAAGAACATTTTGCAATATAATTTAGTGCTCTGATCTCTTCAGAAGACAATCCTTCCATATCATCCTTAAACAAAGCCTCACAATTTAAATCTTGTTCAACTAAGTTCTCAATTGTCTTTCCGGCTTGTATTTGCTTATGAGTATGAATACACAACTTTTTGATTAACCAAGGGAATCCTTGAGAACTTTCGATCAAACGTCTTTTAAGATCCAAGTCTATTGGTTTACCAATAGACTTTTCTAATTGTTTAATAACGCCGTTTATTTCGGATCGATTAAATTCTCGCATTGAAATACATAGAGCGAAATCCTTTGCTTGCTGCCATAGGTGATAGGCTTCATGGTCGATTGGGATATTTATTTCAGATTTCCATGAAAACCCCAGAACGAGATTAGCTTTAACCTCGTCGACATCAAGCAAGAATTTATGAAATGCTTTGAAGAGCCCTGTTTTTCTAAAAACATCTTCAAATTGGTCAAATATTAAGATCAAAGTTTTATTTTGGTCTTCTAATTCCTTGAGTAACTGATGTGCTGATTCAGAACCCAATATGTCAAAGCTGGAGATGAAATCCAGTTTTTGATTAAACAGAGTCGTCCTCAAGAAACCAGACTTTATTGCGTTTTCAACAAGTTTATTAAATGCTAATGCAACGAAGTTGCTTGACGTAGCACTTCGGGCATCTACTGCAAGGACAAAATAGCGCTTACGGTAATGTTTATTCTTACTTCTCCCTCTTAAGTCAGTTATTAAAGAACTCTTGCCCCAACCAGACTTTCCATCAACATAAAAGATTCTACGGGACGTTTTCCTTGAACTTGCCTGGTCAATGAAATCAAATAAATTTGTTCTTAAATCCTTCCGACCAATGAAATGTTTCGTTGAAGCGGGAAGGTAATCATCCCAATTTTCGCTTTCTTGCACTTCAGCAACTGTTTCTTTAAATTCCCCCTCTGGTATTTCTTTATCCGCTGATGTTGTGGAAAGAAATTCTAAATCTCTAATTTCTGGTATATTCTCCTTTAGTTTTTTAATTTTTTCATTATCTTGAATTGAGGAGGCTTTCTCAGCGTCATAGACACAAAATTCAGTGGGAATTGTATTTTTCATTAAAATCAATATATAAAAAATCCCAAAATATGTATACGAGAGAATGGTTTTAGTGACGGTATGTTTTATCTTACTATGATCTAATTGAGTTACTACATTTGCACTTTCAAGCAGCTCAAGTATTTTACCGGGCCCCCAGAAATATAGATTTGCATATTCCCCTTTCCCCTTCATTTCTTCAATTAACCCAGCTACTTGATGTTCAAATTCTGTGGTTGATAGAAAATATCCATAATTTGCTTCTCGATACGCTACATTAAAAGCAAATGCTTGTATATCTTTAGACTCAAGTTTTTCTCTCGCCTTACACTCTATATAAGCCGTTTCTGATCTATCCTTATGTTTAGCGATTAAGTCAATTTCCATTCCCGTAAAATTAACCCGTTGTGTAATATCATACCTCTGGGTCTCAAAAATATAGCGAACCAAATCTTCAAAGAAATCTCCCTTTTGTGAATCTGATATTCCAGTATCAAGTATTATTTTGATTTGTCTTTTCATATTTAAACCCCTATTGCCCGATAACCCAACTGAGTGCATTACGCTTAACTTGTGCATAACCGCACTGCGGTTATTTTTCACTCGCTGATTTTTATATTTGCTTCCACTTCTGCCCTTTATTATACCCAACGCCTCAAGATTGAATAGTATGCTATTTCTTATAAGGAATCAATCGTTTGGTACTGGATTCATGCGTTTTTCTGCTTCAGAGCTTGCTTTGCTGAGCCTGTCCTGAGTGAGATTCTTCGGTCGCTTCTCTCCCTCAGAATGACAAGAGGTGAAGAGCTTGGAATGGCACGCCTTTCCTTGTCATCCTGAACGTAGTGAAGGGTCTCAGGATTACAAGAGGTGGGGGGTTGAGGAGGGGAATTATATCGACTTGGTCAATGACTCCCGCCGCCCGTGACAAAGGTGGTGGGCAGCTTATTTATGGGGTGCGGATAAACACATACTTCGGCTCCGTAAACTTGTTTGATGTTTGGTGCTGTCAGTATGTCCACCGGTGTGCCTTCAGCGTGAACTGTCCCGCCGTTTAGCATGACCAGCCAATCGCAGTATTGGGCAGCCAGGTTCAAATCATGTAAAGCGATAATGACGGTCAGACTCTGCTCCAGGCATAGGCCCTTCACCAAGTTGAGAACCTCGACCTGATGGTTTATGTCCAGATTGGCAGTGGGCTCATCGAGAAGCATGGCCTTGGGCTGCTGGGTTAGTGCCCGGGCGATGATGAGCCTCTGTTTTTCTCCTCCTGAGAGCTCACTTACTCTGCGCTCAGCGAAGGACTGGGTGTGTGTTGCCTCCATCGCTTGCCAGGCAATAGCCACGTCCTTTCCTCCCTCGTAGCGAAGAAGCCCGAGGTGAGGCGTCCGTCCCATCAGCACCACTTCAAAAGCGGTGAACGCTCCGGGCAAGGCCGGGTCTTGCGGCACCGTAGCCACCAGGCGACCCATTTCATCCCGCTTAATGGTTTTTATATCGCGGCCGTCAATCGAGATATGCCCGGAGAATAGCTCTATTACCCTCGTGATTCCCTTGATCAATGTTGACTTCCCCGAGCCATTGGGACCGACCAGCCCCAGTACCTGGCCGGGCTCGGCCTTCATATTTACATTGTGCAAGATGGCCCGATGGTCGTAACCAAGGCTGACGCTGTCCAGCTCAATCATCGTGTCCTGTCCTCAAAAGAAAGCAAACCCTTTCTTTCTTCGCAGCAGATAAAGGAAAAAGGGTGCTCCACAGAAAGCAGTAATTATTCCCACCGGAATCTCGGTGGGAGGAATTATAGTGCGGGCCAGAGTATCGGCCAGGATGAGGAAAATGGCGCCCACCAGTGTGGAGAGTGGAAGCAAGAACCGGTGGTCCGGTCCCCAGACAAGCCTCACGGCATGGGGGATGAGTATGCCGACGAAGCCGATAAGGCCGGTGAAGCAAATCGCCGAAGAAGTAATGAGGGTGGCGGCAGCCAGCAGCACGACTTTGACTCTGCCCACATTGATGCCCAGTTGCTGGGCCTGGTCTTCGTCAAGCTGCATGACGTTGAGCGGTCGGGCATGAATCCAGATGACCACGAGCCCTGCCAATACACAGGGGAGGACAATCCACACCTCAGACCATTTAGTCAGATACAGTCCACCCAGCAGCCAGAATACGATCCCGTGCAGCTCTTTGCCGGCAACGGCCATGAGATAGGAGGTAGCTGACGACAGAAGAGCACTTAGAGCCACTCCAGCCAGGATAAGTGTCGTGGTGGGCAGAGTTTTGCCGACACGGGCCAATGAATAGACCACGGCCACGGCTCCTACGGCGCCGATGAAGGCAAATAGCGGTACAGCTCCGAAAGCCACCCACGGCAACGTAAAAGGAATAAGCATGGCAATGGTCGCGCCCAGTCCAGCTCCCGAGGACACACCTAGGAGATAGGGGTCAGCTAGAGGGTTGCGAAACAGTCCCTGATAAGTAGCTCCGGCTACTGCCAGGGCGGCTCCCACCAGGCCGGCCAGAAGTATGCGCGGCAGCCGGATATCAATGATTATCGTTTTCAGAATTTCCGCGCTCACCGGCATCCCGGAGATTTCGGAAATAGAAGGGGTAATGTGAACGAAGGGCAATTGTGACAGAAGGACCTGGAAGGTAGTGGTGAAGGGTATATGAACGCTCCCCAGAGCAGTGGCAAATACGACCACTACTACCAGCAGCGCAGCCAGCCCCAGCAGAGAGTAAATCCTGCTTTGCCAGCGAATGGCAAAAGGAATGGCCGGCTGACTAAGTACCTCAGCTGCACTGCGTGCCATTGCCAAATTCTAAGCTCTAAACAGTCTCCAATAAATATCAAAAATTAAAGATGAAGAATCAAAATTACAGTTCAAAATGCAAAAAAGCCTTACTAAACTGATTTTTGAATTTTGCCCTGTCATTTTGCATTTTTGGTTTTTCTCTTTGATTTTCTCCTAGTATTCAATGCCTTCCCGGCTCTTAATCCCTTGGTTATAAGGGTGCTTGACTCCCTTCACCTCACTGACCAAATCCGCCTTTTCTATGATCTTTTCTGTGACGCCGCGACCCGTTAAGACAAGCTCTAGCTGTGCTGGCTTTGTCTCCAGAAGAGCAAGGACGTCTTTTTCGGTAAGAAAGCCATCGCGCACGGCAATGTTTATCTCATCCAGGACCAACATGTCCCAGGACGGGTCCCGGAAAAGCTCCCTGATGAATTCCAGTCCTCTTGAGCATTCCCGGCAGACATCCTCAGGGTTCAGTTCCTTATAGAAGTGAGGGTGTTTCCTGGCGAACAGAAAAGTCTTTACTCCCAGCTTTTCCAGAGATTTATATTCGCCGTAGCCAAATGCCTCGGGGTCCTTAAAGAAGGAGAGGAACCCGACTTTGAAACCGTGCCCGGCGGCGCGAACAGCCTGACCTATGGCGGCAGTGGACTTTCCTTTACCGGTTCCGGTATAGACTTGAATCAAGCCTTTCTTTTTCATCTGAGTTTCCCTTGATGGTTTGATGGAGAGAACCTCCACTCAGCTAACCCTCAGGCTCCTCAAATAGCTCAGGGTGAATGAGATAGGCAAACCACTCTAAACCCTGGACCAACCTGGGTCCTGGACGCTGGGCTAAATCATCATCGAACGTATAGATTCTTCCCGTTTGACTGGCGTTGGTGCTGACAAGCTCAGTTGCATTGAGTGCCCAGTCATACGACCATTCGCTGGTGATGATTATTTCTGGGTTGAGGAGAATGACCCATTCGATTTCGACCATGGCGCCGCCCCCGAAGTTAGGAGAAAAAATGTTCGCGCCACCGGCTATGTTGACCAGGTCGTCAATCCAGGTGTCGCTGCCAACAGTCCACATAGGGTCATGCCATGTCATGTAGAAAACCCGCGGCTTTTCCTCAAGCTCTCTGGTCTGGTCTTCTATTGCTTCAATTTCGCTTGTCATCCCGTTCACAAGCTCCAGGGCTTCCGTCTCCTTGCCGGTAATCTGTCCTATTTTCTGGATGCTGACCAGTACATCCTCCAGAGTCTGTGGCGCCACGGCAAATACCGTAATCCCTTGCTCCTCCAAAGCAGGGATAAGATCAAATCTATGGAAATCAGTGGCGAGTACCAGGTCAGGCTGCAAAGCAATTATCTTCTCTATATCCGGGCCGTAATAGTCTCCTACTTTCTCCTTGTCCTGGGCTTGCGGAGGGTAATCACAATACATTGTCACTCCCACCACCTTGTCTGCCAGACCCAGGGCAAACAGAATCTCGGTGTTAGAGGGAGCCAGGGAGATGATTCTTTCGGGTGTTCCGTTAATGGTGACCAGCCTTCCCAGGTCATCCACCACGTATTCCACCGGAGTCTGCCCGGTAGGGGCGCAGGCTGTCAGGGCAAGGACCAGGCTCAGAAGCGCTACCAGAAACCAGTTCATGCTTCGAGCCAAGACCTGCTTACAGAATATCTTTATGTGAATCACTTTGCCTCCCTTTGTACAAAACTACTTGATTTTATACAAGTACAGTTGATTTCTACATTTTAGATAATGCCGGATGGAATGTCAAGGGATTTCAGGGGTTATTCTGAGAAGATTCTGCAGTTCCAGGGATATGTGTTCAAGAAAGACACGTAATTCCCTATCTTTTCCTCAGGTCGACAATTTCATAATGCAGGTTCTCTTCTTCCAGCCTCTGCACCAAAAGTGGGACCTTGTCTTCGCTACAGACAATCAGGGAAGGCAAGCCACAGTAAGCCGCTTCTATGGCCGCCTCCCGAACGCCATGAACGTAGTCGGGCTCTACATCTATCCTCATCAGTGCTACCAGGGCTTCCGTGCCCAGTGCCCCCACCAGCCTTGCTTCCTTTACTTCCCTTCTGAGTCGGGCAAGATTGGTGCTCCGGGAACCTCCGTCCTGCACATTGGGCACTCTGGCTATCATCAGTCTGGCCGGCTCGAGCTTTATTACCCCCTGGATGTTACGTATGCCTACATCCTGTCCCTTTCTGGCCGCAGTCACGGTTATTCCCTTAGCCCCTTTGCCCTTGACGGCCCTGGAGGCAAAGAGCAAGCCGTTCTTCATATGTAGCGCCACTGATTGGCCGACGGCCAGGTCGCTATCGCCTATGGCGGCGGTGGTTGATATATCAGCCACGACTTTGCTCACGAACCAGGCATAGCTATGCAGTTGCCGGGACATCTGCAAAATCCAATCTACGCCTTCTCTGGTTACCTTATACCGGGAGCGACCCTCAGAGGTCAGCCAGCCATCCTTCATCAATTCCTTCACGTATTCGGAAACCGCTTGTGAGGTGATGCCCAATCTGGGGGCTATGTCTTTCTGCTGTATATTAGGCTGATGTGCCGCTATTTCCACCATTATCTGAAACTTGGTGGCCAGATTTTTGCTCTTTAATATCTGCGCCATGTCAACCATTATATCACCTGCTAGTCGGGCCAAATTAGCAGAGTGAGCTGGGGCAGATCCGACTCAATATGCACTCGTTACAATGGGGCTGTCGAGCATGGCATATCCTCCGGCCGTGCTCTATCATATGGATGTGGAATTGATAGACCCTGGAGGGCGGGACTTGCTGCCGCAGCAAGCTATGTGCCTCATCAACAGACACCCTGGAATCAATTAGTCCTAATCGTCTAGCCACCCGAAAGATGTGGGTATCCACGGGCAGAGACGGTTTCCCCAGAGAGAAGAGAAGCACGCAGCTGGCCGTCTTATGTCCGACCCCGGACAGACTCATCAAATAGTCTTCCGCTTCGACCATGGGCTTCGATTTGAGGGCATCAAGGCCAATATGACCCTGTTCCCTTTGGATTTGCTGTAGTGCCTGCTTGATTCTGACGGCCTTGATCTGGGACAGGCCACCGCACTTGATGGCCTGAGCGATATGGTCTGCCGGAGCTGATGCTACAGCCTCCCAGCTATCAAAGCTGGCTTTGAGAGCTGCAAAAGCTTTTCCCGAATTGGCATCCGAGGTGTTCTGAGACAGTATAGTTCCTATGAGCACGTCGATGGGGTCTCGGTCTGACTGCCACTGGCAGGAGCCGTATTCCTGTTCCAAGAGTTCAATGATTTCTTTGATAACCACCGCCTCAAAAATACCATGTTGGTATCTCTTGATGCAAAGATGTATGCTGCCCGACAGTATTTGCGGCAACTCGGCTGAATGATATAAGATAGGCCTTTCCAAGCTGGGAGACAAATATGACTCTTGTAGAGAAGATATTAGCCAGGAAAGCCGGGAAGAAAGTCGTCAGGCCGGACGAGATCGTCGAGGTCTCCGTGGACCTGGCCATGATACATGATGCACTGGGTGCGCATACGATTGCCCGGTTCAGGGAATTGGGTGTTAAGGGGATCTGGGATCCGGCTAAAGTCGTGGTGGTGCTGGACCACTATGTGCCCAATAAGGACATAGACACTGCTAAAAAGTGTCTCAATATAAAGAAATTTGTCCTCGAACAGGGTATAGAGAATTACTATGAAGTTGGGAAAGGTGGCATAGCCCACCAGGTGCTTGTCGAAAAAGGGCATGTGCTACCGGGGATGATTCTTGTTGGTGTGGACAGCCATACCACGACGTCGGGCGTGATGGGGGCTTTTGCCACCGGGATCGGTGTCGACGAGATGGCTGTGGTGTTCAAAACAGGAAGGCTGTGGGAGCGAGTCCCGGGCACCATCAGGATAAATGTTGAGGGCAAGCTTAAGCCTCCCGTAATGTCCAAAGACCTCATGCTCGTCATACTGAAGCGGTTGGGGGTAAGCGGTGCCCTGTTCAAATCTCTTCAATATACCGGCTCAACCATAAGCCAGATGAGCATCGAGAGCCGCATGGTATTGACCAATATGGCCATAGAGTCAGGCGCCACTAATGGTATCATCGAACCTGACCGGAGGACTCTGGATTTTCTCAAGGGCAGGGCCAATCAGCCCTTCGAAATGGTCCAGGCTGACAAAGATGCAGAATATGCGGAAACCATGGAGTTTCATGCTGAAGGTATCAAGGAGCCCATGGTTGCCGTACCTCCAAAGCCGTCCAACGCTGTGGGCGTTACTGAGGTCGAAGGGACCAAGATTGACCAGGCGTTCATAGGCGCATGCACCAACGGCCGACTTGAAGACCTCAGGATTGCTGCCCGAATACTCAGAGGTCGGAAGGTAGACAAGTTCACCAAGGTCATTGTCATACCGGCCTCGCAGGAAGTCCTCAAAGCCGCTCTGGCAGAGGGGTTAATAGCGACGTTTGTGGAGGCTGGGGCTGTGGTTGGTCCGCCCACCTGCGGTCCGTGTATGGAAGCGCACATGGGCATACTGGGGCCGGGGGAGGTTTGCATAAGCACGGCGAATCGTAACTTTCAGGGTCGGGCGGGAGATGCGACGGCCAGAATATACCTGGCATCACCGGCGACCGCGGCAGCCTCAGCGTTGAAAGGCAAGATAAGTGACCCACGGGAGTTTTTCTAAATGCCCCAAAAAGTCACAAGACTTTTTGGGGTACCCCATAGGATTTGACTTTGGATTCATTGGGTTCCTACGAAAATCGCCAGATTTTTGTAGGTGAACAAGGAGGCGTAGATGGAACTCAAAGGTCGGGTCTGGAAGTTCGGCAAGGATGTGGATACTGATGAGCTCTTTGCCGGCAGATTCATCATGGGTGGGGACGAAACGAACCAGAGCCAGTATCAAGAGTTCATCGCTAGAAGCGGACTGAGCGACGTCGGGCATCGAGAGAATGTGCCCAGCGATTTCCTCAGCAAGGTTGCCCCAGGAGACATCATAGTTGCCGAAGAGAACTTTGGCATCGGGTCAAGCCGGCAGCAGGCTGCGGAGACTCTGAAGTTCAAGGGTGTCCGGGCCGTAGTTGCTGATTCCATCCACAGGATATTCTTCAGGAACTTCTGGAACCTCGGCTGCCCGGCCATCGATATGTCCGGGATTTCTGCCCAATTTGAGACCGGGCATGAGATAGTGATAAACCTGAGACAGGGGACTGTAAAAAACCTCACTACGGGCAACGAGTCCGAGTTTCACCTGGTAATTCCGCCATGGTTTGTAGATATGGTGGAGGCTGGGGGTCTGATTCCTTACCACAAATCGCTGAAATCCTGAATCCTGCAGTCGGCGACAATTATGTTTCTGCCACTCTGTTTATGCTCATACTCCATCGAAATTTGTGTTAGTGTATGCCAGGGAAAGCGATGCACAAAGTCGTTTGGGATATGGACCCCGGCATCGATGATGCCGTGGCTCTAATTCTTGCGTTAAGATCGCCCGAGGTCCAGATTCTGGGCATCACCACGGTGGCGGGCAACGCTCGTGTGGAGATGACCAGCGCCAACGCTCGCCGAGTGCTCGAACATCTGAATGTCGACAGCATTCCGGTAGTGATGGGGGCAGCGAACCCACTGAATCACCCGTTGGAAGATGCCTTGAGCTACCACGGCCCGGACGGGTTGGGCAACTGCAACTTGCCTCCTCCCAGAATGCCGCTGCACCCATCTAAAGCCTGGGATTTCCTTGCCCGCCTGGTTCTGGATGCTCCTGGCGAAATTACTCTGGTAGCCACGGGATCCCTGACCAACGTGGCTCACGCCTTTAGTCTTCATCCCGAACTGCCTGGACTCCTAGCCGGGCTGGTCCTCATGGGAGGTGCCTATGGTCTTACGCCCTACGGTACAGGGAATTGCACTCCCCATGCCGAGTTCAATATCTGGCAGGACCCTGAAGCCGCACATATGGTATTCAATTCGGGAGCGGACATCTTCGCCGTGGGGTTGGACGTAACCATGGACCCGGCAGCTTGCCTGAATAGGGGGCATCTAGAGCGAATTAACGCCAGGCATACGCCAGCTGCACACCTGGCAGCCCAACTTGTAGAGTACGAGGTGAAATACCAGGGATGCTGTAGAATGCATGACCCGCTGGCTTTGGCAACGTTGCTGGATGCTTCCTTGCTCGATTTTGCATTGACTAAGGTAGAGGTGGTCGAGGGAAATGGCTGGGATAGAGGGGTCACTCGCGTTCTGCCTTCGGACAGCTCTGGGTTGATACACGTAGCCTGTGCTGTGGATGGGCCCCGCTTTCTTGGACTATTTCTATCACGTATACTGGAGGAGCAAGATGGTTAAACTGGTAGTATGTGGTGCCATAAACTGGGATGTCAACTGTTTTGTGGATCGACTGCCAGTGCCTGGTGAAGAGGTTGTTGCGGAGTATATTACCCGAGTATCGGGAGGGACAGGGGGCAATGTTGCTGTGGCGGCAGCCCGGATTTTGGGGGCTAAGGAAGTTGCCCTGATAGGCGCATTGGGAAGGGATGACATCGCTCGCCAGCAGATTGGTGCCCTCGAGGATGAGGGAGTCGTTACCACAGGCATCAGCCGAATTACGGGCGAGGAATCGGGGCAGGCCTATATTATGGTCGACCAGGATGGAGAGAATGTTATTGCCAGCCATCTAGGTGCGAATGCCAGGCTCGGTGCCAAACACCTGAAAGAAGTGGAGATTAGACGACAGCTACGGGAATGTCAGGGCATAATCCTCACCGACCCTCCTTTAGAGGTAGCCAAGGGCCTGATAAACGTGGCAAAGCGATATGACATCCCCTTATTGTGGGACCCGGGAATTCTGATAGGCCCAAATCGGGAGGCATTACTCTCTTTTGCTAAGGGGGCCGAAGTCATCTTTCTGAACGAAACAGAGGCGAGTGCTCTGTTGGGAACATCCGAGTTAAAAACGAGCTTCCGTGAGCTGAAGAAGCTGGGATTCAGCAATCACGTAGTGCTCAAACTTGGTGCTCAGGGAGCTGTCATGCTTGAGCCGGCAAGCAGTACACTGACTGAAATCCCTGCCTTGCCACTGAAGGAGCTTGGTCTAAATGTGATCAATACAGTGGGCTGTGGAGATGTCTTCGCCGGCGTCTTCGCCGCCTACTATGTTGCGGTAAGTGGCATTGAGGAGTCGCTTGCCATGGCCAGCGCTGCCGGTGGCCTCAATGCCACCCGACCTGAGACCAGGGGCAGCCCCGACCGGGCCAGATTGGAGGAAGTGGCGAACCGCAGCGGCAAGCTCGGCTTCACAGTTCGAAAGCGCAAGCTGCTTTGAAGCCCCCGACATTGCCTTGAATGACTTCGTACTCTAGGCCACTTCCCACCGGCCTCGGATGGCCACAGATAGCTGTCTTGATAAGGGGCTTGCAGGTGGCATATAATCCGACCTGGGAGAAGTAGTTTCTTGCTTCTAAACGTAATGAATATAGGAGGAGCCGGGCTGCGCGGTTGTGTGCTGGCAACTAAACGGACAGGACCAACTTCAGGTCGGTAAGAGGTCAATTTTTTGGGCAATTTCTGAAGAGGAGGCTAATATGTTTAAGAAGATTCTGGTTTGCCTGGACGGGTCCAAGCTTGCTGAGCAAATCGTGCCTTATGCCGCAGAGGAAGCAATTCACTTTGAGGGGAAGCTTGTTCTTTTGCAGGTTGTTCAGGAACCTGTAGCCTTTAGTCCGGGCATCCCTGGCGACGCACCTGTGCCTATAGAGACTGCGGCTATGGTTGAAGGAACAAAAGAGGCATTGGACAGAGCTAGAGACTACCTGGAGAAGCTAGCTGCACCGTTGCGCAAGAGGGGGATACAAGTAAAGACTGTGGCGATACCTGGTGGAGCTAGTGAGGCGATACTGGACTATGCCAATACGAACAGTATAAACCTGATTGCAATAGCCACACACGGTCGTGGCGGCTTGCGGCGGGCAGTATTTGGCAGTGTTGCTGATCGTGTGCTCAGGGAATCGGGGCTGCCAGTCTTGGTTATCAGACCGCAGGACGAAAAAGGGTGACCTATCGGCCTACAGATACATAGTAGAAGCGCAGCCTGCTCTGAAACACCCGCCGCCGCGCCACTTTCAAATAGTCATCTTGCACAACGGCGGCACAGCGCTATCTAGATGTACTACCTCCCCGCGACTTCAACAACTTTGTTCCTGCTCCTGAAGCCGCTGAGAATCCTGACCTGGTTCTGAGGAACGCCATAACGCTCTGCCAGTAGTCTGATGACTGCCTGGTTGGCCCTGCCTTCCCTGGGCGGCTCTCTCACCTTGGCGATGAAGCTATCACCTTCCGGGCTAAGCTCTTCAGTCTTGGAGTTGGGCTTTACCTTAACCTGGATTTTCATTCACTATCTCTCCCCATATTCCCTGGTCATGCAATTCTACCAGTTTAACAGGTGCTATCACGTTGCTCAGGGGTCTTTCGCTATGAGCAAATACCCGGATATAGTTGTTGGTCAGCCCTGAGTAGATGCCGCTGTTGGGCCTGGTCTCCTTCTCCCACAAGACTGGTATAGCTTGCCCCAGTAATTGTTCACAGAAGCGGCGCCGGCAGCTTTGAGATAGCTCCAACATCCTCTGCTTGCGCTTTTCTTTGACTTCGCTTTTTATCTGTTTTGGCATTCTGGCTGCTGCTGTCTCGGGGCGAGGTGAGAAGGGAAAGACATGGATATTGGCGAAGCCAGCTTGCTGGTAAAAAGAGTGACTCTGTTCAAACTCCTCATCGCTTTCCCCGGGGAAACCGACCATAATATCTGTGGTGATGGCCACCTCCGGTATCGCCTCTTTAATCGAATTCAATGCTCTCTGATATTCATCTAGAGAATAGCTCCGCTTCATCCTTTGCAGCACGGCCTCGCTGCCACTTTGCAGCGCTAAGTGGAAATGCCGACAAAGCCTTTCACCCTGCCACAAAGCAAGAAGCTCAGATGATATTTCCGAAGGCTGCAAAGACGAGAGACGTAATCTCTCTATGTCGGTGTCATTGAGAATACGCCTGAGCAAATCCGTGAGGTTAGCACTGAATCCTTCGCTGGCACTCAGGACAGCGTCTTTATAGCTGCCAACTTTGGTGCCGGTGAGGACAACTTCTTTGTAGCCCAAGGCCGCTTTTTGCTTGACTTCGTCAATTATCCGGGAAACTGGCAGGGAATATTCGTGAGGCCTCACTTTTGGCACAATGCAATATGTGCAAAGGCCATGACAGCCATCTTGAATCTTTGTCAGGGCACGAGTCCTGGCGGTGGCGGATATCTGAGACTGTTTTGTTCCACCCTCACCCAGTCCTCTCCCTTCGAGGCGGAGGCCTTGGACAATCTCAACCAGGTGCTCTTTCTCTGTGTTATCGACTACAAGGTCAGCAAGCTGAGTTAGCTCTTGACGGCTTCTCTGGGCATAGCAGCCAGTGGCAACAATCAAGGCTTGGGGATTCCTTCGCCTGGCTAACCTGAGCCAGTGGCGTGACTTGCGGTCGGCAACATGAGTGACCGTGCAGGTGTTGGCAACATAGATATCGGCCACATCATCGGGTGATACGAGTTCGAATCCCGACTGGCTAAATTGACCAGCCAGGGATTCTGTTTCCGCCTGATTGAGCTTGCAGCCCAATGTATCGAGAGCGACTCTCATAGAGGTGGATTATATTTATTGCCCGGCCGAGTGGTCAAATTGCCGTGCCCTGGAGTTTGCTTGTCCTCCCTATCATAGGATATAGTTAGCGATTCTAACGGAGGACATTAGTCGAAGGTGTGTAATTGAGTAAACGGGCTCAATGGAAAATCCTGCCTACGGTGCCAGATGAGTACTTGGATTCCTCTGGCTTGCCTCGTCTGATTGCTCAACTTCTCTACAACCGCGGCGTTAAGCTGGAAAATATCGACCCCTTTTTGTCTGCCGACCATAGGCTGGAGGGTAATTCCTTCCTTCTTCCTGATATATCGCAGGCTGTGAATAGGGTGTATAAAGCCGTGCTAGCTCGGGAGAAGATTGCCATCTACGGTGACTTCGATGTTGACGGCGTCACCGCCATGGTCATTCTTGTTGAGGGATTGTCAAGGCTTGGTGCGGAACTTGTGCCCTATATTCCTGACCGCATCAACGAAGGCCACGGCTTGAAGATTTCAGCCCTGGAGAAGCTTCATGCCCAGGGAGTCAACTTGGTCATCACTGTTGATTGTGGCGTAACTGACCTCAAAGAGGTGAAACAAGCTCAAGACATGGGGATGGACATGATTATCACCGACCATCACATGCCGCTGAAGAACCTGCCTCGAGCTGTAGCTGTAGTCGACCCGAGGCGAGGGGATTCGGCGTATCCCTATCCCGACCTAGCTGGTGCTGGCGTCGCCTTCAAGTTTCTGCAAGCGCTATTCCATAAAGACAGCCGGGAGAAATGGTTGGCCAGATTGATGGACCTGGTAGTCTTGGCGACCGTTACAGATTTAGTTCCCCTCGTTGGTGAGAATCGTTACCTGGTCAAGGAGGGGCTAAAGGAGCTTAACAACAGCTCCCGCGTGGGAATTCAAGAAATGGTTGCATTGGCCGGGCTGAGGCTGGGTGCACTTGATGCCGAAGATATCTCCTGGGTACTGGGGCCTCGCCTCAATGCTGCCGGCAGAATGAACAATGCCTCCACCAGCTATCAGTTGCTCACCACTCAGTCGGCGGAAGAAGCTCGCCTGTTAGCTGTGGAATTGGAGAAAAGGAATGTCGAGCGGCAGAGACTAACCAGTGAAATACTAAGTCGGGCGAAGGAGAGACTGGCTGCTAGATTACACCTGCCGGTGCTCATAGAAGGTGACGAAAGCTACTCCATCGGTGTTATCGGGCTTGTTGCCAGCAAGCTGGTGGACGAGTTCTACAAGCCTGCTATCATCATCAACATTGGTTCGGAGTTCTGTCAGGGTAGCTGTCGGAGCATAGCCGAGTTCGACATGGTGTCTGCTCTTACGGAGTGCCAGGACTTGCTCACCGCGTTTGGTGGCCATCCGTTAGCCGCCGGCTTCACGGTGGCACGTCGAAATTTAACACAGCTAGAACAAAAGATTGTGAACTTAGCTAGAGACCGGCTAAGTCATCTCGAACTTCGCCCGGAAATAGTTATTGACGCCGAGCTTCCTCTGGCTGCTCTTGCTGGCGACACATTTAACCTTATCCAGAAACTAAGCCCGTTTGGTGCGCGTAACCCACAGCCGACCCTTCTCACTCGGCAGGTCGAGGTAATCGAGTGTCGGAGCTTTGGCACCCAGAGCGAGTGGCTGAGACTCAAGCTCAGACAAGGGAATGTAACCTGGCAAGCTGTGGATTTTGAGTCGCGGAGGAAACGGGAAGAAATTCCGTCTCACATAGACGTTGTATATAATCTGGAAAAAAGTCACTGGAACGGAGAAGAGGTGTTAAGCCTTAAGCTTCTTGATTTTGCGCCGGCTCAGTTTGGTTAGCGAGCTCGCCTGCCAAAGCCTGCTTCCGAAATCTGCGCATCCTGATAATAAGCCAGGGCAAGAATATCGCCAAAGCCGCTAGGTCAAGGACCTGGGATTGGCGCAGACCCCAGAGCACTGGGTCGTCAGTACGGAGAAACCTGATGGCGAAATCACCGGCGGCAAAAATGCAAATGAAGAAGAAGAAGAGACTACCTTCGGGCGTGAGCTTCCCTCGAAGTCGCCACACAATACCGAAGACTATCAGTCCCCACAGTAAATGATAAAACTGAGTGAAGTACAGTGGCACTCCCCAATATTCAGGAGCCATGGCATCTCGAGGCGTGTAGATTACCGCCAACGGGAAGAAATTGAACGGACTGGGCTGACCGGAGCAGCAGCCGTTCAGGGTGCAGCCAATTCTGGCTATGGCCAGGGCTAAAGGCGTCCCCACGGCAGCGGCATCGCCGAAACTAAGCAGAATGGAGAAGCGCATTTTCGTCGCCGCCATGTAGATCAATGCTGCCGCAACGACGCCGATTATCATCCCGTTCTGTGCCATCCCCTCAAGGCCGAAAACATCCAGGGGGTGCGCTATGAAATGCGGCCAATCATAGACTACAAATGCTAGGCGGCCTCCGACAATGCCGCCGACTATACCCCAGAAGAAAAGGCTGTAAACATCGCGCTGGATGCCCAGCCTTTTTGTCTCCCTGAGCATCATGACTAGCAGCGATGCAACCGCTATAGCTACCATAATACCGTACCACCGTATCTCCAGGGAGCCAATGGTGAAGGCGACCGGATTTATACTAATAGTGAGCATTTATCTTTCCCCTTCGGTTTATGAGAAAATGGCATTGACAAATACCTCAGCGTCAAAGGTAGCAATGTCCTCCAGTTTTTCGCCGGTACCAATGTAAGAGAGGGGTATCTTTAACTGGTCGCAGATAGCAAATACTATACCGCCCCGGGCTGTGCCATCAAGTTTGGCCAGGAAAATATCGGTGACATCCACAGCCTCGGTGAAGTGTTTGGCCTGGGCCAGTCCGTTTTGCCCCGTGGTGGCGTCCATTACCAACATGACTCGATGAGGGGCCGAAACGTTTTGCTTGGCTACCACTCTCTTTATCTTCTTAAGTTCTTCCATAAGATTAAACTTAGTATGCAGGCGACCGGCAGTATCAATAATCACCGCTTGAGCGTGGCGGCTATATCCGGCCTGAACGGCATCGTAGGCAACTGCTCCGGGATCGCCGCCTGGCTGATGGGCGATCACTTCGGCACCTACTTTCCCGCCCCAATGTCTAAGCTGGTCGATAGCTGCCGCCCGGAACGTGTCTGCTGCTGCTAGGATAACTCTGTTTCCCTGCGAAGTCAAACCATAGGCCAGCTTGGCAATGCTTGTCGTCTTGCCCGAGCCATTTACGCCGACCACGAGGATAATCTGAGGAAATTCTCCCCCTTCACTTCGTTCAACGTCAGAATGGCGGGGAGCGAGCGGTCTAGATGAAGAAACGTTTAATAAATGTATCATCTCCGCTTTCAAGGCTCCCCGTATTTGAGATACCTCTGAAAGCCTGTCTGTTTTCACCCGCTCTCTGACTTTGCTCATGAGTTTGCTTGCAGTCTCAACCCCAACATCGGCCGAGATAAGCAACTCTTCCAATTCCTCCCAGACCTCGTCTCCGAAAGAGGCTCGATTGAAGATATTGGCTATCTTGCCGAACCAGGTTTCCCTGCTTTTCTTCACGCCCAGTTCGGTCTTCTTCAGCAAATCGAACAAATCGCCTCCGTTATCAAGGGTATCGGTATATAGTAACACAAGTCTGGAAGACTTTTTAGCTGGCGATTTCTTGTCTTTCTGGCGAAGGCAGCTCCTGCCCTTTTCTCACGAATAGAAGGGGATATATGATGTCGCTGGTGCAGCATGGAATCCAAACTGAGAGGAATAGAAATAGGAAGACGTAAGGGAGCAAATGAATCCAATCAGCTACGCCAAATGCTGTGAAGTAGAACAACGATGCCCAAGTGCTTACTAGTACGTGTCCGAAGTGCGGGATTTTTGTCGTTTGTTTCCAATAGCCGATGGCAATGCCAGCCAGTGCCAGGAAATTTATCCACCATTCCTCGATAAACGGCACATGAAACTCCATGTGGGCATTGAGTAGGGTGCCACTTAGATAGGGAATCATGGCATCGCTTATCGTGGCTACACCGATTGACCCCGTCCAACCAATCAAAACAGCCACCCAGATTTTGGCTTTCCTGTATCTGATATACATGGCTGTGGTCACAAGTGCGCTCAACATAACATGGAGCGGGTGCGCGACATAGAAAGCGGTCTGGGAAATATGGGGAGGTACATTGCCTAAGACCACTACAACCATGATGATGATACCACTAACAGCGCCAAGGGCAGTGAAAGGGGCATGCTCTTTGAGTTCTTCTGCTATACGCTTGAACATTTCCTATTCCGCAAATCGGCTACTTTTCGTAACATCCGGAGCAAAGTCCATAGAATTCGGAAAGATGATGCTCGGTGTGAAAGCCTAGATCCCGGGCGAGCTGGTTCTCCTCTCGACACAATTCCTTGTTGGCGAATTCTTGAATCGCTCCGCAGTCCTGGCAGACCATGAAGCGATGACAACCTTCTGCAGCATTTAGGCTGCACTTAAGAAATCCACCACCGGACATCATTTTGTGGGCTAAATTGAGGCGGCAAAGCAGATCGAGTGTGCGGTAGATGGTAACGTGGTTTATCTGTTTGCCTCTGGTGCGCAAAATGCCCTGTATATCGTAGGGGGAAATCGGTTTTTCACTTTCCTCCAACACTTCAAGCACCAGCTTGCGTGGTCTGGTCGCCTTATACCCTTGAGCCTGCAGAGTCTGAATCGAGTCTTGAACCACGCCAGCATTATACTAGAAAAAAGAAGATAAATGCAACATTGTTGCAATTGTCTTGCGGGGGGCAGCTTCATCTTTCTTCCTGCGCTCTACTTACTGGAATTGCTTCCGCGAACTGCCTTGATCTGGCAGTGATGTGGGCTGAGAAGAAACAGAGTTGACCCCATTTTAGTGCACGAGGTCTCCGAGCAATACTATCGCAGCCTCCTTATCCAGGGGTTGGTTGTTGTTGCCGCACTTGGGCGATTGCACACAGGCAGGGCGGCCGTATTTTTTGCCCGGCATCCGGAGATTGTCGTGGCAACACACCTGTAGTCGTGCTGCCTGTAAATGGTAGGGGTGAGATGGGGGGTGTGCTCCGTGGCTGACCGGCCTTACTTCGATATCCAATGCTGTTGATATTGGGAGAGTGGTGGGGAAGAACGAAATCCGCCCATTTTGCGGAGCCGACGCGTAGGGGCAGGCCTAGCGCTGCCCCTACGCATGAATTCTGGCTGCATTAAACCTGTTGCCAGCTCAGGAAGGGATAGGTCTCGCCGTCAACGATATTCCAGATGCAGGTGGAGTTGGTCACGCCGTGAGAAACCGTGCATATGTCCCACCCGTCGCTGTCGAAAGTGGCGAAGAGCTGCATCTCAGCGGTGCTGTTGCCCGTAGCCTCGCCGGCGGTAGAGGTCTGGCTGCTGGTGTCCACATCCCAGAAGTTCCCGGTCATCAGGTAGCCAGTACCTATGGTAACACTTCCTGCGAAGCCCTTGTCGACGGGGTTAGGACCAGGAGGGTAGCTTACACTACCTGTAGAGTAGCAACAGATTATCGCTCCGCGAGAATTACTCCCGACGGAGCCGCCGAAAATTATACCTTCTCCGGATATGCGGATCACGTTGCCGCTGGAGTAGGAGTTCCCTATAGTGCCTCCGTATGTATCTCCCGTGAGCCTGAGATTCTCCCCCACCAGACCGCCAACATATGAATTGCCAGTCACGTTGCAGCTGGAGTAGGACTTTTCCACGCTGTCCTTGTTCCATCCCACCAGACCACCAACACGCGAATTGCCAATCACGTTACTGCTGGAATAGGAGTTGCTGACCTCACCATCGTTGTATCCTACTAGACCGCCAATACGGTCCTCGGTGCCGGTCACATCACCACTGGAATAGGAGTTGTTTCTCACTGTGCCCCCCTCGTTATATCCCACCAAACCGCCAACTTCCTTCTTGCCAGCCACATTGCCCGCATAATGGCATTTGTTCACATCACCCCCCAAATTATATCCGACCAGACCGCCAACACGGTCCTCGGTGCCAGTTACACTGCCCGTGGCATAAGAGTTGATCTTCACGGTGCCCTTATCGTTGTATCCTACTAGGCCGCCAACACGAGAACTACCTGCCACGTTGCCGGTGGAATAAGAACTCTGCACAGTGCCCCGGTCATTCCATCCCACCAGACCGCCAGCACGCTCTTGTTGGCCAACCACGTTCCCGTCGGAATGAGATGCGCTCACAGTGCCTGAATTACATCCGGCCAGACCACCAACATACCAGCCGACACCAGTCACGCTGCCAGTGGAATTAGAACTGATCACAGTGCCTGAATTCCATCCGGCCAGACCACCAGCATACTGATTGCCACCTGTCACGTTGCCGGTGGAATTGGAACCGCTCACAGTGCCTGAATTATGTCCTGCCAGACCGCCGACATAAGACCCGGCCCCGATCACGTTGCCAGTGGAATAAGAATTGCTCACAGTGCCTGAATTATGTCCTGCCAGACCACCGACATATTGACCGCTACCGGCCACGTCGCAGGTCGCATAGGAGTCGGTCACAGCACCCTCATTCGTTCCTACGAGACCACCGACATACGAAGTGCCAGCGGTACTACCGGTAGCATAAGAGTTGCTCACGGTACCACCGTTGATTGCCGAGAGACTGCCAGCATAATCCTGGCCAATCACATTGACGTCCATCAGCCCAATATCCTTGATGACAGCTATGGCAGCAACGCGACCGAAAAGTCCTACACGCGATGCACTAGGGCGGTTGATACATAAGTCTCTTATCTCAAAGCCCCGGCCATCGAAGGTGCCGCTGAAATAACGACGGAAGCGTTCAATGGGTTCCCAACCCTTTCCGCCGTTGGCTGAGGGGCCTGCCAGTTCCGCATAATTGTCGGTAGTTGAATCGAGATCGTTCATTAACCTATAATCCTTGCTCAGGTCGTATCTGATATTGTACAAGTCGGTCCAAGTTCGTATATCCGATTTGGGAATTATCCGGTCACAGCCCATCGCCCCCATGATCAAGGCCACCACAATCAAAACAATGCCGGCCTTCCCCATATGGCTGCGTTTTCTCGAACTGAACACTGTCATCATGATTCACCTCCATGTTTTCGTTGATTCGGGATCCAACTTTGTCTCCATTCGACCGGTGCATACCAGCACCACTCGCCATGATGAGGTAATCTCGTTATCTCATCTTGGAAAGCGTTTCAGCTCCTTAAACAGGCATACCCCGCGGCTCCCGACAATGGCACAATGGGAGTCCGCCGGCCCGGGAGACTACGTTCTGGACAGCCCTGTGCCTTGAGACGGGGTGAGGATTCTGTAGTGACAGCGAAACAGAGCTGAGTTTACGTATGCATGTGCTCGGTTGAACATCGCGAGAACTACATCCACCGTCTGACACATCCATTGAACCACCGACCTTACAGGACCAGAGCACCGTGTCTTATAGGACCATAATAACGCTATGTTGATGGCTTGTCAATAGGTTTTCTGGTTTTCCCAGTTCTTTCAACCCCTCAAGCCGCGAGTTCTTGCAGCAATGCTATTGCAGCCTCCTTATCCAGGGGCTGGTTATTGTTGCCGCACTTGGGCGATTGCACACAGGCAGGGCAGCCGTCGGCGCACGGACATTCTTGCACAGCCTTCAAAGTTGCTTGCCACAACTCGCTTATCATCTCGAACCCTTTTTCAGCGATACCAATGCCTCCAGGGTGGGCATCGTAAATGAAAATCTGGGCCTTGCCGGTGTCGGGATGAATAGGAGTGGACACTCCTCCAACGTCATTGCGGTCGCAAAGAGCGAACAAAGGCAGGATGCCAATAGCAGCGTGCTCACAGGCGTGCAAACCGCCGTGGAAGTCGAGTCCGTTTTTGGCTATGGTATCGAGCGCCTTCTGAGGTAGATCAAACCACAGGGCCTTGGTGGGGAAGTTTTGCGGGGGCAAATCAAGGGACTCCTCGGTTATGACCTCTTCGGTGAACTGCTTTCTCGTCTTGAAGCCCACCACGGTGATGGTGACATCGACATCTCCGAAGTAGATCTTCACACCATGGCAATCTTTTTCTTTGAGCAGCTTCGTGATCCGAATTTCGTGTATCTCCATAGTCTGAGTATAGTAGTCTACCGGCTTCGGTTCTGCCCAGGCGATGCGCCGGGCCAAATCAAGTTCCCTGATAATGTAGGCCTCACCCTGGTGGAGATAGATGGCGCCCGGGTGTACCTGGAAGAAAGCCACGCTGGCTTCCACTGTCTCTAGTAGACAACCGTCCCGGCCATCAATGACAGCGTAATTTTGCCCTGAAGTTGCCCTGATATTAATATTCTGAGCGGGATAGGAGACAGAGGGAGCAGGGTGCCATCTTTCCTGGGGTCTTCTCAACCTCCCTTCCCGTTCCAGCTCAGTCAGCACAGCGCGCATTTTGGCACCGAAGAATGACTCATCTTTGTCTTCTAGCGGTTTCTCCCAGGCAGCGCAGAGGAGGTGGGGCTTCAGGATGTAAGGATTGTCGGGATTGATGATTGCGTTGTCGAAGTTCTTGCTGAAGAGGAAATCTGGATTACGCATCAGGTACTGATCAATCGGATTCTGCTGGGCAATAAGAAAACTCAGGGAGCTATGGGTGTTTCGTCCGCTGCGCCCAGCTTGCTGCCAGGCGCTGGCAATGCTGCCGGGATAGCCAGTGAGCACGGTGGCGTCCAAATCACCGATGTTTATTCCCAATTCCAGGGCTGTAGTGGCCACCAGACCAAGAAGCTCGCCATCGAAGAATTGGCGCTCAATTCGGCGCCTGTCTTCGGGAAGGTACCCCGCCCGGTAGGGGCTGATCTTGTGCCTCAGGGACGGAGGTAATTGTTCCTGGGTATAAATATAAATGAGTTCCGCAAGCCTACGAGTGGCAACAAACACCAGACTGCGAATCTCTTTCTGAATAAGTTCTTTGAGAAGTAAGGCTGCTTCACTGTTGGAACTGCGTCGGCTGGCCTTGGCCTCATCTATGACAGGTGGATTCCAGAAGGTGAAATACTTTTCACCATGTGGTGAGCCGTCTTCAGCAGTAGCTTCAAAGGGCAAGCCGACGATATTTTGAGCATGCTCCCTGGGATTGGCGATAGTGGCTGAACAGCTGATGAACTGGGGGTTGGAACCATAGAAAGCGCAAAGCCGCCGCAGCCTCCGCATGACGTTAGCTACGTGAGAACCGAAGACGCCTCGATAAATATGAGTCTCATCTATTACTACATATTTGAGATGGCGAAACAGCCTCGACCACGATTGATGATTGGGCAGGATACCCAGATGGAGCATATCGGGATTAGTGAGCACTACTCTGGCCTGTTTTCTTATATTTGCACGTTTATCCTGCGGTGTATCGCCGTCGAAGGTGGCCATACCACCCGCGGAGATTATTTCACCTCTGCCCCTCAGTGACAGAGGGCCAGCGATTTGTTTCAAGCTGCGCAACTGGTCCTGAGCCAGGGCCTTGGTGGGGAAGATATAGAGAGCACGGCTGTCTTTGTCATGCACAAGCGCGTCAAGCGTGGCTAAGTGATAGCATAGAGTCTTGCCACTGGCACTGGGCGTAGCTATCATGACATTCTTGCCAGCGAAGATGGCATTCAAGGCTTCTGCCTGGTGGCCGTAAAGAGCTGTTATATCCAGAGATTTCAAGCATGCTTGCAGACTGGGATGAAGGGGGTTATCCAGCTTGCCGAAAATGGCGCCTAGATGAGGGATTCGTTCGATATGGACAATCTGCTGGGCATAGTCAGTCAGGCTGACAACATGGTGAAGAAAAGCAGCGGCATCCATTTATATCGACCTTGAGGAAGTTCTGCAGGTTCTTAGAAGCCTCATAAGAGTCGATTGCAGATCCGACCAGGTTCCCATGAAAATGCTGTGATTTTTGTGGATGGTTCAGGGAAAGGTCTCTATCTCCGAACTCAATAGCTCCACATCAGGATAGTTCTGGACGACGAACTTTACGACATTGGCCAGAGTCTCGTCGGCATGGCTCCTGTGGTTGCTGACACAAGCTACGCCCAGGGTAGCCAATTGCCACAAATCCTGGTGGTCCACCTCGGCCACAGAGACATTGAACTTGTTTTGCAGCCGTGTAATGATGGACTTGATTACCTGTCTCTTGCCTTTTAGGGAATGGTTCTCAGGGACACGAAGCTCAATCTGGCAGACGCTGACGTGCATTCGCTCTTCCTCCTTAATCTCTCCCTTCAAGGGAGACCTTGGAGAGGTCACAATCCCTTTTTGATGATGTAAGCGACGAGGTCGGCCAGCCGGCAACTATAGCCCCATTCGTTGTCATACCAGGCTAACACCTTTGTCAGGTTACCATCAATGACCATAGTGCTCAGGGCGTCGAAGATGGCACTGGCGGGATTGCCCTTGAAATCCGAGCTCACCAGCGGCTGGTCGCAGTATTCCAGAATTCCCTTGAGCTCTCCGTCGGCGGCCTTTCGAAAGGCGTTGTTGATCTCCTCAGCGCTCGCCTTCCTCTTCAAATCAGCGACGAAGTCAACGATAGATACTACTGAGACAGGTACCCTGAGGGCAATGCCGTGCAACTTCCCCTGAAGTTCCGGAATGACTATACCTACAACCTTGGCGGCGCCAGTAGTAGTGGGGATGATATTGGTGCCGGCAGACCTGGCTCGGCGCAAGTCGTGGTGAAACACGTCCAGTATCTTCTGGTCGTTCGTATATGCGTGCACGGTAGTCATCAATCCGTGAACAATGCCGAAGTTCTGGTTTAGCACTTTAACTACGGGGGCAATGCAGTTAGTGGTGCAAGAGCCGTTGGATATGACGCGGTGCTTAGCCGGGTCGTATTGCCCTTCATTGACGCCGAGGACGATCGATATATCCTCTTCTTGAGCTGGTGCGGAAATGATCACTTTCTTAGCGCCGCCTTGCAGATGCGCAGCAGCCTTGCTTGCCTGCGTGAAAAGTCCGGTGGATTCAATCACGATATCTACCCCATATTCTTTCCAGGGGATCTTCGCCGGATCACGCTCAGCCAGGACCTTTATTTTCCTCCCGTCAACGAGGATGCCATCGTCTTTAGCTTCCACCTTACCGGGATAGATGCCATAGTTGCTATCATACTTAAAAAGATGGGCATTGGTTTTAGCATCCGTAAGATCATTGACCGCTACCACCTCCGCCTTGTCGCCGCAACGCTGGATAATCGCCTTAAGAGCTAATCTGCCAATGCGCCCAAAGCCATTGATTCCCACTTTTGTCGCCATTTCTTTACCTCCTCTTATCCTGCTATTCTTTAGCTATATACAAAGAGCTGCTGTCCATATCAACGTTGGCTACTCTGTTCTCCGCCACCAGGAGCTTAAGATGGGCAATGGTCTCGGTGACAGCCATTCGTCTGTCCCAGACTTGTAGATCCCGAAAAGCGGTGCCTCCTTTGTCAGTCATCCAGGGAATCTCCTGAGCTATAGCGTAGGCCGACTTCATGCCGTCGTGCAGAGACTTCATGATGGCTCTCTTCCTGTGCTCGTGGTGCTCGAGTATCTTATCCGTTCTTAGTCCTAAAGCGTTGAACACAGGTCCATGCCCGGGAAGAACAAAATAAACCTTAAGGCGCTCTAGTCTTTCGAGAGAAGCGACATAGTCGCCCAGGGGGTTATCGCCCGAGAGGGGATTGAAGCCGACGTGTGGAGTGGTCTCATACAGGACATGGTCGCCGGTGATCATAAACTTTCTCTGTTTTTCATAAAGGCAGATATGGCCTGGCGAGTGCCCTGGCGTCCATAACACCTCCAATCTAAAGGAGTCATTGGAAATTGTATCGCCATCCTCCAGCATGACGTCGGGCGAATCCGGGGTAACATATTTATTCATCCATAACGAGGCCTCTTTTAACTCGGGTAATTCGTTCGGAGGAACGCCATTCTGCCGGAGCAGTTGTTCAGTCTTTTCAACAAGGTCGGCAAAATCCTTGTATCTGGTAGAGATGAAACCTGCATCGATTCTGTGCATAGCCACCTGTGCCCCGCAGATTTGTTTTATCTTGCCTGACAATCCGTAATGGTCAGGGTGTATATGGGTGATAACCACTTTCTTGATGTCTCGAAGTTTGACGAATGTCGCTTTCAGCCCCTCCTGGAGAGCCCACAGGGATTCCTGGCTATCCCAGCCGCAATCAACAAGTATATGACCGTCGCCACCTTCAATTAAATAGACATTGGTGGGCCAAGATGCACCACCCGGGCCAGGGCTTTTTATTTGGTGAACACCGTCTAGTACCCGCATTATTTCATCCCACGTAGATTATATAATACTCTTTTGCCAGGGTAATTTGCACCCTCTCCCAACTCCTCCTCTATCCTGAGGAGGCGATTGTATTTAGCTAATCTCTCGCTGCGACAGGGGGCACCAGATTTGATGAATCCAGCATGGCTGGCTACTGCCAGGTCGGCTATGGTAGTGTCTTCGGTCTCACCGGACCTGTGGCTAATGATGGTTGTCCAGCCAGCTTGCTGAGCTCTTGCTATAACAGCCAGGGTTTCACTGAGCGTGCCTATCTGATTTGGCTTAATAAGGATGGAGTTGGAAGCCTTTTGGGCAATGCCCTTTTCCAGCCGCTTGATGTTGGTAACATAAAGGTCATCGCCCACAAGTTGAATCTGCTTTCCCAATCGAGCAGTGAGCAACGACCAGTTCACCCAATCATCCTCGGCCAGGCCATCCTCAATGCTGATGATAGGATAATCCGACACCAATTTGACATAGTAGTCAATCATTTCCCTGGAACTCAGAGTAAGACCCTCTCGAGAGAGGACATAGTCGCCTTGTTGATAGAAAGTGCTGGACGCGGGGTCCAGGGCGATGAATAAGTCCTGGCCAGCCTTGTAGCCAGCCCTGTCCATGGCTGCCAGTATTAGCTCCAGCGCATCTTTATTGGAGGAGAGCCTGGGAGCAAAGCCGCCCTCGTCTCCCACGTTCGTGCTCAATCCCTTATCTTCAAGCACTTTCCGCAGGGAATGATACACTTCGCTGCTTATTTGCATGGCTTTGCGGAAATTCGACGCTCCCAGCGGCACTATCATGAACTCCTGAAAATCGACGGAGTTCGAGGCATGCTTGCCACCGTTGAGAATATTCAACATGGGGACAGGCAGTCGTTTGGCTTTTGTACCTCCCAAGTAACGATACAGAGGAATACCGCGAAAATCAGCGCCGGCCTTGGCCACGGCAAGGGATGTGCCCAGTATGGCATTAGCCCCCAGTCGGGCTTTGTTAGCTGTGCCATCGAGTTCGATTAATCGCTGGTCAACAGCCCCCTGCTCCAGAGGCGACATACCCGCTATTGCTGACGCAATCTCGGTATTGACGTGTTCTACGGCTTTGAGAACGCCAAGCCCCCCATATCTAGTCTTGTCACCATCCCGAAGCTCCACAGCTTCATATTTGCCGGTACTTGCCCCCGAAGGAACAGCAGCGACGCCTGTGCTGTCATCAACCAGTAGCACTTCCACCTCTATCGTTGGATTGCCCCGCGAATCGAGAATCTCTCTGGCCTTTACACTCTCTATACCTGCTATTTTCTTCCCTGTCATTGCGAGCGTAGCGAAGCAATCCCATGATTTTTGCGCCTTTTGGCCAAAGAGATTGCCTTATCCACTGCCTCGGCAGCACTCTGGGCCCTGACTATGGAATCATCCTCTCGTCCATTGCGCGACAGCGACCAGGTATTCAAGCCGACCACTGGGATTCCACTTTTCAGAGCATATGCAATCTCGCTCAGAGTGCCATAGCTTCCGCAGACTGCAATCACTGCCTGGGCTGATTTCACCACTGCAACGTTCCTGGCCTCACTTATTCCAGTGACGACGGGAATATCCACCCAGGGATTGGCGGTGCTTGAATCTTGTCCGGGCAAAATGCCCACGGTCAACCCGCCTTTTGATTTGGCCCCGCGACAAGCAGCTTCCATCACCCCGCCCAAGCCACCGCATACTATGGTGGCACCTCGCTGGGCTAACAGTTCACCAACGCTTTCAGCCAGTCTGGCTTCCTGTCGGGAACAGGCGGAGTCCCCGATGACTGCGATAATCATTTTGTAGGTCAGTGTATTATATTAGCACACAGCGCAATCTTCGTGAACCGTTTCATTCAGCAGCCTTGGCCTCTCTCTCATTGTGCACAGGGTATGTGCGACTGGAGACGCCTGCAAGATACTTGTCGATGATTACATATGTTCGCCTCGAGACCTCGGTGAACCCTAGCTTCCGGGCGAGTTTGAGCGAAGGGAGGTTATGCGAACCGCAGCTCCAAACCGGAATTAGCCCGTCACTTTGCACTGATCGTGCAACAAGCGAAGCAGCAGCTGTGGCTAGACCACGCTGTCTATAGTTCTCCAAGACATAGACACCGATATCGACATATCGCTGTCCACGAGCAGCGACAAAGGAAGTGGCCACGACCTTGCCTTCGACAATCGCACCCGCTACCAGTCCTTCTATCAGCGATGTCCGGAGATCTCTCCAGAATCCGATTGGCTGTGCCTCATGAGGCAGGGTCTCCAGTAGCGCAAGATCGTCAAGCATCAACCGGCGGACCGACTCATTTTCGAAAGGAAAGACTTGCCCCCGCGGGATGTGATAAACATCATCGAGGAAAACGACCGGTGTCTTCAATTGGCGCGAAATGATTTGTCCAAGCGTAGGGGCAACCTCCTTGTCTACCAGAATACATTGCCAGCCTTTCATCCGACTGAGCTCTTGCCACAAAGCATTGGCGTCCGAGCCAAAACCGGTCGGCTCTGAAGGCAACTCTTTCGGTTGGAGAATGGCCACCGACCTAAGACGTTGGTCTCTAGACATGTAGACATTACAGTCACCCCGTGTCAGCACGTGAATCGAGATGACTGTCTCGGGATCTTCTACCAGCGTAGCGAGCAAAAGGCCTTGTTTTCCTTCAAATATCATTGATTTGTCGCGCCGTGTCGTGAAACTACGAAATGATTATATCAGCTCGATAATAACGATCCCCACTTTCGCGTCCGATGTCATAAATAAGCTGTTTCGAGATGCAAATAGGGAACTGACACATTGAGGCGACGATTCGCTCTAATTTTACTTTTTGGCTGCGATGGTCACTGGGATTAGCTAGGCAACATATACCGCTATTTCGGCTAGTACGCCTTTTTCCTTATCAATTGCGCTATCACTCCACCGGTAGCAATCACCAAGCCAACAATCGTAGCGATTACTATGTTTTGATCGGCCATCGTCGTATCCGAAAGTCGCTTTAGCAATATCCCGAGTAACGCCCAATCAACCACAAGACAATAAAAAATGTCTTTGCGAGTGAACAGCACGGATAATGCAATGGCAATACCAACGATAATCACCGCCACCGCCCAGAACTGCTGAGTTAGCCCCCATCTCATCCAGTCGATATCCACCAGTAGGGCGGTGGCATTGGCAATCGTAGCTATGGTAATCCAGCCAAGGTAGACACTGAAAGGAAGGTGCACTAAGTATTTTTCAGCCCTGGTTGCATTTGATTTGCCAGTATTTAGCCTCAAGTAAATTGCCAGCAGGGAGCCAAGCAGTACCAGCATCAGGACCAGCGATAGAGGGACGATTTGATAATGCCAGGCAAATATCCAGCCGATGTTGGCGAGGCAGGAAATAAAGAACAACGGCCCGATTCTTCGTACAAAGTCAATCTTCTGAGCGTCTCTTCTAACAGAGGGTATTAATGGATATATAACGAAGATTCCGAGCAATACGTAGATTAGTCCCCAGATTGCGAAAGTCAGTCCTGCTGGCACGAATAGATTCGGATACAGGTCGGATAACTCGCCGGTGGTGATGCCATTTATGGGGAGGATACTGGCCAGCGCGTTAACGACGACGGTAGCCAAGAAGCCCAGTAAGTTCAGAATCGACAGGTACAACACATGACGACTTTTGTTCATAGTCCTCCTCCTCTGTCTGCGCCACTCTGCAAGGATTGGCGCTTCGGCTCCTGCTTCACTAGCAGGCGTAGAGAGTGAATTGCCACTACTTCGACCCAGACTAGCGCGTTTAGTATTATGATTCGCTCATACAGGCCGAACCAGCCTCGCTGCTCGCCAAGCAAGGCCCCAAATATCAAACCTAGGGCCAGGACACCGGCAATCAGAGTATAAATAAAAATGCCTTTCCAATTCGGGGTGCTCTTGAAGCTGGGTGCCAGCGATAGAATAGCGATGGGGAACAACAGGCCAAGTCCATAGGATGCTATTGTGTGGATTGTTGCGTCAATAGGGGGGGCTCCAGTGTGACCCATATGAAAGGCGGCAATCAACATCAATACGAAACCACAGAGGGCAAAAAGCACAATGCCGGCGTAGAAACCCCGCGCCCTACGGATATTGAAGAAGAGCCCGGCCGCGAAGATTTCCCATAGCAAGCCCATAGCCAGAAAACAGATCGTTTGCAGCCAGCCGAGAGAGGTCCATGCAAAGCTGCTGACTGAATCGCGGACCAGGCTATATCCGGGAACGGACGAAGATGCCGCAAGGTCCCCGACAATTACTACAATGGAGCCCACGATACCCACTATAGCCGGGACACTGTTGACGCTCGGACGTTTAGACATAGACGTTAGCTTTTATGTACCGAGTATGCTCACTACCAGTATAACACAGATAAACCATAGGTAAAACGTGAGAAGCGGCTGGTGGCATAGGCAAGAGCTAGAGGGACTGCAGGGGAAGCCATACTGAAAACGTGCTTCCCGCTCCCACCTGACTCTCTACCTCTATCTTTCCCCCGTGAGCCTCAGCAATGTGCTTGCATATCGCCAGCCCCAGACCAGTGCCCCCCTCAGGACGCGAGCGGGATTTGTCAACCCGGTAAAACCGTTCGAAGATGAATGGTATGTCTTCCGCAGGGATGCCAACGCCGGTATCCGTGATGGCGATGACGGCTATTTGCGCTTCGCGCTGAAGTGAAACGGAAATAGTCCCCGGACTGGAGGTATATCTAATGGCATTATCCAAGAGATCCATGAACAGCTCTCTCAGCCTGGCTTCGTCGCCTCTCACCACTAAATCTTGCATCTGTCCTGATTGAAAGCTGAGCCCTTTTTCCTGGCAGAGAACCTCTGCATCTGTGCTCAGGTTAGTGATGAGTTTACCGAGATTCACTTCTGCGAAGTTCCATTGCTCCTTTCCGGCGTCGACACGAGCCAAGGTAAGTAATTGTTCAATGAGTGACGACATCCGCTTTGCTTCCTGAGAAATACCCTCTAAAGATTGCCTGTAATCGCCTGATGGTCTTTCTTTCTGGAGTGCTAGAGTGGATTCAGCTTCAATTACGGCTAAGGGGGTACGTAACTCGTGTGAGGCATCACTCGTGAATTGTCTCTGGCGTTGAAACGCTTTTTCCAGCCGGCCAATCATCTCGTTGAGCGTGGCTGCCAGCCGCCCCAGTTCGTCCTTGGTGTTCACATTGATCCTTCGGCTTAAGTCGGTTTCTCCAATCTCCTGCGCTGTCCGGGAAATCTCATCTACGGGCTTCAGTGCCCGACGGGCTAAGAACAGGCCACCACCAGCCGCGAATGCCAGAGCCAGCGGGACGGCGATGGTGAGGGTACGTAGCAGTCCCCCCAATGCCTGGTCTATCTGTCTTGTGGAGCGAGCAATGACCAGCGTAGCAGGCTGAATACCAGGCGGTGGTCCAGCTACTGCAATGTTGACGGGGACAGCCAGGAGACGTAGTCCTTCACCTTCTGCAGTCTGAACGGTGGCAAACAAACTCGAGCCAGCAATAGCTTGGGAGATTAGTTCGTGACTGACAGGTATAGTTATCCCCCGGGGAGATACATCCATCAATTGATTTCCAGAGTAGAAGTATAGTATGACTATTTCCCCCAGCTCCTCCTGGAATTCCCCTTGCCTGATGCTTTCCAGGATATCTTGGATACTACGTATCTGCGTCGAACGTATTTCCAGTGAATCATCCAGGCCTCGATAGAGACTTCCCGAGAGATAGAAATACACCCCGGCACTGAGGGCAACCAATAAAATTGCCAGCACCAACAGATACCAGATGGTGAATCGGAATTTGATGCTATGAATGAAGCTCATGTCGCTTTCAGCCTGTAGCCGGCTCCTCTCACGGTTTGAATCGGGCTATCCTCCCCTTCGCCGTCAATCTTACGCCGCAATCTGCGGATGTAAACATCGACCAGATTAGACAGGCTATCAAAATCGTAATCCCAGGCATGTTCTTCGATCATGGTCCGCGTGACTACCACGTTGGGATGGCGCATGAAGTATTCCAGGATGACGTATTCCTTGGTAGTCAGTTCAATGGGTCTTTGTCCTCGCCAGACCTGTCGGGTGAGGGTGTTCAGAGTCAAATCTCCCACCCGAAGCTCTGGCAATTTGGACATTCCCTCTCGCCGCAGGAGCGCTCGAACTCGGGCAAGGAGCTCGCTGAAGGCAAAAGGTTTAACCAAATAATCATCGGCTCCCGTATCTAGTCCTTTGACCCGGTCCTCCACAGTGTCTTTAGCCGTTAACATTAGAATGGGGATATTTACCTTCTTAGCGCGAAGCTCATGGCAAACTTCGATGCCATCTTTGCTGGGCAGCATGATGTCTAGAATGATGAGGTCATATGGATTG
The DNA here is from genome assembly GCA_001796515.1 of Chloroflexi bacterium RBG_13_51_36. Classification (GTDB taxonomy): domain Bacteria; phylum Chloroflexota; class Dehalococcoidia; order GIF9; family AB-539-J10; genus RBG-13-51-36. Next base: position 11,994 of record MGMS01000051.1, on the reverse strand, counting down.
ACCTCGGCAAGGTATTCTCCTTCCTCTCCATCGTAGGCTAAATCAACAGCGTAGGCTTCTTCCAGAAGTCCGCGCTTGATCACGGCGCAGAGTCGCCGGTCATCATCAATAACCAAAATCCGCATGACAAACTCCTTAAATGGATTATATTACACCAAGATGAACATGAGATGAAATGGCGTATTTGTATGCTTTTGCTACCGTTCACTCCCGGTTCATGGTGGGTTCATGTTGCTGTGATAAGCTTGATTTGCACTGATGGGGACGCACTGGAAAAAGAAATGAGACGTGCCTATTCAAGCAAAGAAGGTCGATATGGCATGTGAGTAGAAAGCATATCCCCAGCAGTAGAACAGATTGAAAGGAGGAGATATGCCAATTCGGAAACGCAAATGGTTTATTCCGATGGTGGTGGTGTCGGTGTTGCTTATCGGGGGTATAACTGGGGGAGTGGTCGCTGCAAACAACAACTCAAGCGATACCACTGCAGGAAACCAGACCCAGGCCGCCGAGCGATACCAGGCACTCCTGGATAAAGTCTGTGCCATCTACGAGGAGAATACAGGTGTGGCCATTGACTCAGAGCAACTAAAGGACGCTCTGAACCAGGCACGAATTGAGATACAAGATGAAGCTCTGGAAAGCTGGCTACAAAACCTCGTAAACGACGGCAAGATAACTCAGGGAGAAGCTGACCAGTACCTAGAGTGGTGGCAGTCGCGGCCCGGTGTTGAATTACCGTTACCAGGGCTTGGTGGACGTGGTCACGGTGGTGGCATGATGTGGGGTGGAGGTTTTCAGCCTTGGGGCGGTCCATGTTCCCCTGATGCTTCCGATGGAGTAAGCAGTTGATAGGCCAGAGGGAACAGAACCTGTCTGGAGAGGGGGTGAGCATCCCCCTCTTCTTTGAACGGAGGTGAAGAATGTCCAGGCTAAAATATATTCTGATAGCAGTCGTTCTGGTTGTCGGTATCAGCTTGATTGTTAGTAACACTATGCCTAACTCCACCAGCCTGGCATCGGGATACCTGTATGTTGACGAAACAATTAGCTCCGGCCTTAGTACCAAGGAATTAGTAGCCGAGGTGGCTCCTGCCGTGGTTTCCATCGTCACTGAATCGGTGAGCTATAACTGGTTCTGGCAGGCAATCCCCCAGACAGGAGCGGGAAGCGGGATCGTAGTCAGCCCGGACGGCTATATTGTGACGAACAATCATGTAGTAGAAGATGCCAACAAGGTGACGGTAACCCTGAGTGACGGGCATACCTTTGATGCAACTATAGTAGGTACAGATGCGCAAACTGATCTGGCGGTGGTGAAGATTGCCGCCGATAATCTTTCCTACTTACATTTCTTGAGCAATTCTCTAGAGCAGCTTAGTGTCCTTGACCCGGTGGTAGCTGTGGGGAATGCCCTGGCTCTGCCGGGAGGTCCTACCTGGACTACTGGCGTCATCAGTAATCTGGGACGCTCTATTGAAGAAGACACAGGTGTGGTGCTCAACGGTATTATTCAGACTGATGCGGCTATCAACCCGGGGAATAGCGGCGGACCGCTGCTAAACACGGCAGGACAGGTGGTCGGCATCAATGTGGCTATCGCCAGCAATTCTGAGAACATCGGCTTCGCCATAAGCACTGATACTGCTATCCCGGTGGTGCAGAGCATAATAGCCGAGGGAAAGGTAGTCCGCCCTTGGCTTGGAGTGCAGGTGACCACCGTGACCTCTACTATCAGGCAGTACTACAACCTCTCAGTCAGCGCAGGAGCGTTAATCACCAGTGTAACTAGCGGTAGCCCGGCAGATAAGGAGGGACTAAGAGCGGGTGATGTTATCACCAAGCTAGGCGACGATGATATCAGCACAACCGATGACCTGATTGCAGCCATAGGTTCTCATCAGATTGGTGCCCAGGTTGATGTTGTCTATTACCGTGGAGATGTACAGCAAGTAATCACCGCCACGCTGGAGGAGTCGCCATCTTAGGGTGGCAACACGTAAGAAGGAAGGAGGTTCTTAGTATATGGGTGTAGTTCGCAGAGTAATACGTAATCTGATTCGGAATCCCCTCCGCACAGGTGGAATCGTAGCCATTCTGTCAGTCAGCATCGGGCTGGCATTGATTATGGTCACAGTTCATGGCGCCACTGAAAACCAACTAGGGTCGATAGGAACGCAAATTGGCACGGAGATCACAATACAGCCAGCTGGTCGCTTTGGTATGATGGGTGGAAATGGGACACTGGCCCAAGAGGATGTGGACAAACTCAGTGACATTTCCCACGTGGCCTCTGTACAGGAAAGCGTTCAGACTCAGTATACTGGTGATAATCTTGAGTCAGCCGTTGAGCAGGGAGGCTCAGGAGGAGGTTCCTTCCCCGGCGGTTTCCGCATGGGCATAATGGTCATGGGGTTTGATACTGCCACGGAAAATCCGACATTAACGGGTGGCGCGCAGATGGATATAGTAGAGGGCCGGTATTTCACCACTGACGAAAACAACGCCGACGTGATGATTGTGGGTCAAGCCTTGGCCGATAAAAATGGATTGGAAGTAGGTTCTCTAGTGGATATAGAAGGAGTGTCGGTGAAGGTTATTGGCATCTACGACAGCGGCCAGGTCTTTGGAAATAACATGCTGGTTATGCCTATTGGCACTGTACAGAGTCTGTTTGATCTAGAAGGTGCAACTTCAGTAACGATACTAGCCGATGATGTTAACAATGTGGATGCTGTAGTCAGCACTATTCGGGAGATCTTCCCCACAAACATCGCTGACGTCACCACTGCCCAGGATATGTATCAGCGAATAAATAGCTCTGTAGCAAGCGCTCAGAGTACCAGCCAGATGGCGATGATTGTTGCTTTCATTGTCGCCGGAGTAGTAATCCTGTTTGCCGTGGTCCTGATGGTGCGGCAGCGGGTAAAAGAGATTGGCATTCTGAAAGCCATCGGCGCCTCCAACCGGCAGATAGAGCTTCAATTGGGTGGAGAGGCCCTAGGGATGAGCGTTATGGCTGCCATTATTGGTGCCCTTATCACCTATCCTCTGGCTCAGAAGGTTGCCAATCTGCTTGTGCCCTCCGCGGGAGGGCTATTCGATGGTGGGGTTACCAGAATTGCCGGGATTAATGTAGCTGTATCGCCAGCGGTTTTCCTTTATGCAGTGGGCATAGCCATAGCACTGGCTGTGGTTGCCAGCATATTCCCAGCTTGGTATATCTCACGCATTAGACCAGCGGAGGTGTTGCGCTATGAGTAATTACAAGGAAATGGTTGTGGAAGTAGATGGACTGGTCAAACAGTTCATCACATCGGAGTTCACAACGGTGGCGGCTGTGAACGGTATTAGCTTCAAGCTGCCCAAGGAGAAGATGATAGCTATCAAAGGGCCCAGTGGCTGCGGTAAGACCACTTTACTGAACCTGATTGGGGCTTTGGACAAACCCACAACCGGCAGCATATTGGTGGATGGGATTAAGGTCTCAGAGCTCTATGGCGTGAATGAGGCGGAGTACCGACTCAGGAAGGTGGGATTCGTCTTTCAATACTATTACCTCATCCCTAGCTTGACCGCTCTGGAAAATGTTATGCTGCCGATGGACCTTAGGGGTATTAAACGAAGAATACAAGAAGCAGGAGCGCGCCAATTGCTCGAAAGGGTGGGCATTGACGCTAGTCACCAAGCCCGACGACCGACCAGGCTGTCAGGAGGTGAACAGCAGCGAGTAGCTATCGCCCGCGCCCTAGCCAATGGCCCAGCTGTCATTCTAGCAGACGAGCCTACCGGCAATCTGGATTCTAAGACCGGCACACGGATTGTTGAACTCCTGTACAGCCTCACTACTAAAGAGGGCAGAACGATAATAGTAGCCACACATGACGCTGATATAGCAGCCAGAGCGGATATGGTCCTGGAAATGAAGGATGGGAAGCTCGTGGCGCAGTCCAATGGGAAAGCAGAAAAGCAGCGTCAGTCTTGACTGACACCAGGTAGGTTAAATGGTCTCTAGCCACGTAATGTGCCTATTGATGTCGCTAAAAATAAGGGTCTGATTTCTTTGGAATAACAGCCCTTCCTAGCCGAGCCGGGCTACAGCCACTTCACCATTTTCTATAACGACGGTCATGGTCCGTCGACAGTTAGGACAGGTGAGCGGCCCGCTCTAGTTGGCTTTAGATGGCTCCAAAGGGATACTTTTACCGCAGCCCAGGCAAATTACTCCTGGGGAGCTTCTCGGGCCAGCCTGGTGCTGTTTCTTGTGGCTAGCTAGTTGCTCTATGCTGGTGAATTCAATTCCGCAGGTAACACATTTGAAACGCATTTCTCTCCTTCGTGCATTCACAACATCTGAATTGGCCAGTTGCCAAGTCTGTTATCACACTATTATAGCATCGTGTCGTGTCGTGACGAATATTCTGGGTCTGAGCCTGATATTCTGCCAGAAGGTACAAGGAATATCAGCGTGACAACAGGCTGTTTCCTTCACCATCGCTTAAGCCGTTTTGTCCACCGCTTGCGGAACTTGTCGAGCTTGGGTGAAATCACTGTCTGGCAATACGCCTGTTCCGGATGTCGCAGAAAGTATTCATGGTGGTAGTCTTCCGCCCGATAGAACTTGTCCAACGGGGCAAGCTGTGTCACGATTGGCTCCTTCCACAGGTGAGCTCCATTGAGTTCTTCGATAAGTTCTTTGGCGATGGTTTTTTGCTGCTCGTTGTGATAGAAGATTGCGGAGCGATACTGTGTACCTTTATCCGGGCCCTGACGGTTCAACGTTGTGGGGTCGTGGACGGAGAAGAAAATCTCCAGGATTTCCCGGTACGAAATCCTGGTCGGATTGAAGGTTATCTGGACTGCCTCGGCGTGGCCGGTGCTGCCGGTACAGACATCCTGGTAATTGGGGCTAATGGTCGTGCCGCCTGTGTAGCCCGAGACAACATTCTCAACTCCCTCGACCTCCCTGAAGATTGCTTCGATGCACCAGAAGCAGCCGCCAGCAAGAGTGGCGACTTCCGATGCGGCACCCGGGGTCATGGCTTGTTCTCTGGTTCGAATTTCAGCACAATGCCGTTTATGCAGTAGCGCTTGCCAGTGGGCAGCGGGCCGTCATCGAAGACGTGACCGAGGTGGGCGCCACACCGGGCACAGAGGACTTCGGTACGCAACCTGCCAAGACTTCTGTCAGGTTGTTGCGCCACGTTGAGCGGCGACACTGGTTCATAGTAGCTTGGCCAGCCCGTCCCGGAGTTGAACTTGGTTAAACTGCGGAAGAGGTCGGTGCCGCAGCGCACGCACCGGAAAATCCCGGGTTCATGGATTTGGTCGAGCGTGCAGGTGCCGGGAGCTTCGGTTCCTTTCTTGGTGGTTATTTCAAACTGTTCTGCGGTCAACAGTTTCCTCCATTCTGCGTCCGTCTTCTCGACTCTATCTACAGTCACCACCCTGTTCTTCTTGGCATCATAAATTTGAACCGTTGTCATATGCTAGCCTCCTGCCGTCTCTGTAAGGCCATTATAGCATGCTGGTAACGTGCCAAATGGGAAAATAGCAGGGGGGGCGGCGTTACCTGGGCTCGGTTCTGGGGCTTTGAAGGCGTATTACATGTGCCGACGCTACTTCAAATAGTGGGCGACAACGGATATAATTCGGTATCGCTCAGTATAGGAGGTCAACTGATGGCTCCGAATGAAACAGCAGGACTAGTCCGCTCCAAGCTGGAGGAACGGGGGTACCGAGCTAGAGCAGTGCCCATCGAGCATATCGCTCAACTTAAATATGAGATAGAGGAGTGGCTCCGTCAGAGAAAAATAGACGCGGCATTGTTTGAGAAACGCCTGTCTCGTTTTAAATTCGATGTTGGCACGACTCTTCCGGGGGCTTGTTCCATAATAATAGCTGCGGCTCCGCAACCTCAGCGCAGAACAAACTTCCATTTCAACGGGCAGACCTATTCGGTGATAATCCCTCCCACCTACTATGGTGACACGGATGACCGGATCATGGAGGTGCTTCAAAATATTCTCAAGTCCTACGGGTACCGGCTTTACCCGACTGTGTTGCCGGAGAAACTATTGGCGGTACGCAGCGGAATGGCGAAGTATGGAAAGAACAATATCGCGTATATAGAAGGGCTGGGGAGCTTTGTTTCACCCAGAGCCTTTCTTTCAGACATGCCGGTTGGTAGCGCTGACTGGTTGGAACCACAGGCAATGAAAGAGTGCGAGAAATGCAGGGCATGTCTTAATGAGTGTCCCACCAAAGCGATCGTCCCGGACCGCTTCTTGATTCATGCGGAGAGATGCATTACCTTCCTTAATGAAGATAGAGGAGAGTTTCCTGAATGGGTGGACCCGGCGTGGCACAACAGCCTTATCGGGTGTATGAAGTGCCAGCTTGTCTGCCCGGTAAACAAGCGTTTTGCCAAGTGGGTGGAAGAGGGCGAGGACTTCACTGAATCCGAGACCCGGTTGATTCTGAATGGAGTACCGCTTGAGCGCATCCCACCCGAGACAGTCCACAAACTCAATCGTTGCTATATGCTGGATTACCTGGGTGTATTGCCAAGGAACTTGCGGGCCCTGATGAAGTGACTGTAGGCACTAGCCGGCCTTTGTCGTTCCCGTGGTTATCTGTGATAACCTGGCGGGTATGCAGCTGACTCCTGAGGCCGGGCAAGATTGGTAGGAAGATAAGAGCCTGCTATCTTTCCAGTTGTTTTAGAGATTCATTGACGATCGTCACGAGCTCATTGGGGGTAAATGGTTTTGGCAAAAAAGGCCTTCCACTTTGCTCTACGAAAGCCATGGTTTTCTCGTCTATCGCACTTCCGGTAGTGAATACTACACGGTTCGCTACCTGCGGATATTTCCCCTTCAGCCACTGGTAAAGTTCTGAGCCGCTCATCTTCGGAGTCCTGATATCAATCAGGCAAATGTGATATGGCTTCTTCTCTATCAAATCCTGAGCCAGCGTTCCATTGAGGGCAATATCCACCTCAAATCCTTCCCTGGTGAGGACTCTCTGGCACATATGGCCGATCGATGGCTCATCCTCGACTATCAAGATTCTCTTCGTGGTGCGATCAGGAGTATCTATTGTGCGCCTCCTTCTCTTCGCTATTTGCTAACGGGTAACTCTACAACAAAAGTGGCTCCTTTGCCAAACTCGCTCGTGGCGTATATCTTGCCGCCGTGTTCAGTGACTATCCCGTGACAGACACTCAGGCCAAGCCCGCTGCCTTTGCCCACCTCCCTGGTGGTGAAGAATGGAGTGAAGAGTCTCTTCATATTGTCCGGGCTGATTCCCGGGCCATCGTCGGTAATAGAAGCCCGAACCGTGTCCCCAACCTGCTCTGTAGTGATGGTAAGCTTACCTCTTCCGTGGGCTTCAAGCATAGCCTGTTCGGCATTAGTGATGATGGTTACGAAGACCTTCTGCAATTGAGTGCCGTTGCCCATAACCTGAGGCAGGGACGGGTCAAGCTGAACACCGACTTCAATGTTGCTTGCTCTTTGCTCGTAGTAGCGTTCCTGCAGTACTCCTTGAATGACGCTGTTAATGTTCACCAGAGTTTTTTCGATTTTTTGCTCACGGGCAAATGCGAGAAGTCCCTTGACTATAGCGGCGGCACGCTTGGCTTCCTGATTGACGGTGCAAAGGTCTGCTTTGACATCGGGTGCCAGGTCTCTCTCTAGCAGCAAGTCCGAGAAACCAATGACAGCAGTAAGCGGATTGTTCAATTCATGGGCCGTCCCTGCCGCAAGCTGTCCGATTGAGGCTAGCCTGTCAGCCAGCATGAGTTGCTCCTCCATCTTCCTGCGCTCCGTGATGTCACGCCCGACACCGCTGAACCCGATAATCTGGTCCCTGTCATTTCGCAGAGGAGCTACTGAGGAATCGATGAAGCCGGGGCTGCCATCTTTGCGGATGGTTTTCCAGTGGAAGCCCTTGTTTGCCACGCCAGTCCGGTACACCTCATTGAAGACCTGAAATACGGACTTAATGTAATCCTCAGCTACAAAGTTCTTATAGCTCATTCCAATCAGCTCTTCTCTGGAGTATCCCAGGTGCCGACAAGCCGAGCTGTTGACAAAGGTGAGGTTTCCGGCGAGGTCAACCTCGAAATAGCTGTCTTGCATTCTCTCAAGTATAGCCCGGTATCTCTCTTCGGACTGCCTCAGCGCCTCCTCAGCCTCTTTGCGCTCGGTGATATCGCTCATGAAACACAGCACTGCTGGTCTGTATTCCCATGAAATCGGCACAGCGTTAAGCTCACCCCACCTGATAACACCGTCTTTCCTGATAATCCTGAAGTCATATACTTGTGGGATGGGCTCGCCTTTTAGCCTCCTCATGTACCGGTCGGCCACCATATCGATGTCCTCAGGATGGATGAATTCAACAAAAGGCTTGGAGGCCAATTCTTCTATTGAATAGCCGGAAAGCTCGGATCCCTTGGGATTCATGAACTTGACTCTACCGTCTTGGATGACAAGGATAGCCTCGCCCGCGTTCTCTGTAAGCTGGCGATGACGTTCCTCAGACTGTTTCAGCGCCTCCTCGGCCTTCTTGCGCTCTGTAACATTGCGGCTAACACCGCGGAATCCGACGACCTCCCCTTTGTCATTTCTCAGCGGCAAAACCGAGTCCTCGACGAGCAAGCGGGTGCCATCCTTCCTGATCTCTGTCATGGGAAACCACTTCAGCGGCTCACCCGTCCGGTACACGCGATTATATGCTTCGAAAATAGGCTTGACCTGCTCTTCGGGAGTATATGTCCTGTAATTCTTTCCAATCAACTCGTGTCGCGAGTACCCGAGAATGCGGGACATTGCATCGTTGACGAAAGTGAAGTTGCCCGCCACATCCACTTCATAATAGCCCTCTTCCATCTCGTCCAGTACGGTCCGGTATCTCTCTTCAGACTGCCTCAGGCCTTCCTCCGCCCGCTTGTAATCGGTAATATCTATGTAGGCTGCCTGTATGGCCGGTTTCCCGCCATATTCGATGCGGCTGGCGTGTACCTCCATCCAGTTTACTGTACCGTCCTTCCGGATGGTTCGACATTCATAACGTGGAAGTGCTGCCTTGCCTGCCAGTCGGTCACGGAAGCGTCCCCAGACGACGGCCTGGTCTTCAGGGTGTACCATCGCCTGTAGTTGCTCCGGCGTAACCGACAGCAACTCCTCCACACTGTATCCGGAAATCTGGGCGTAAGCACGGTTGGCATATACGATGCGGAAATCTTGAACTACAACCAGGCCCATCAGAGATTGCTCAGCCAGCGTACGATACCTCTCCTCGCTCTGGCGCAGCGTTTCCTGCAGCTGCTGGTCGCGCTCAGGAGGTTTGGGTTGGCTTCCAGGGCTGGACGAGCGCTTGCCTTTGCTTCCAGGCTTCTTTTCAGACGCTTCCTTCCCTTTCTTCTGCTTCGCCATGCTTACTTCCCTCCCAGAGGTCTCGGCTAGTGAGAGTCAGTTTCTGTATTCAACCGCATCACATCTTAGGTTTGTTCGGGCGTACGGTACGTTGAATACAGACGACCCGCTATTCGTTTTGTCCCTCAGGAATTGGGATATTGTGTTCGATAGACGCTGTGGTTGTCAATATGGTGTAACCTGTGGCTCACTCGACTATATGAGGCCCGAACAAGAACGCCCCGGCGTGCGTTAATGTCGTGTGCTCCGTGAGCCTGCCGGAACGAATTAGACACTGTACTGTTGAATTCATCTTCTTATACGTCGTGTGGCGTAGCTTCGTGAAGCGACTGATTGAACTTGTTCATCCCTGCTTCTATCCCCTGGGCAAGGAAGCAATCGATGGCTTCCGATACTCTGGCAATTGCTGGTCCAATTATCGCTTCTTCCCGGGCAGAGAAGTCAGTAAGCACATAATTGACTATAGCGTCTTCGCCGATGGGTTGTCCTTCTGCCTGAGGCCGCCCGATTCCCACCCTGATTCGGGGGAAGTCCTCGCTACCCAGGGCGCAAATAATAGAGTTCATGCCCTTGTGTCCTCCCGAGCTTCCACTCTGGCGCAGGCGAATTTTGCCCAAAGGCAAATCGAGGTCATCGTATATTACCAGGAGGTCGCCTAGAGGAATCTTGTGCTTATGCACCAGGCAAGCCACGGAGTTGCCACTGAGATTCACGAATGTTCCTGGTCTAGCCAGCAGCAACTTCTCACGTCCTACATCGCTGAGGCCTACTCTGGCCCGGCATTGCCTTTGGTCGAAGTGGATAGAATGAAGCCTGGCGAAGTAATTCAGGCACTGGAAGCCGACATTGTGGCGATTACGGGCGTAATTCTTGCCGGGATTCCCCAGACCAAATATGAGTTTCATTTACTTGAAGCCTATGGTAATACAGTCTCCGGACATTATGGCTGATTGCACTGAGGCTAAGCAAGTGCTTTGCTCCAGACGGGAAGCTTGATCGGCAAAATGGGCTTATATTCGCCAGCATTTAGCCTTAACGCTTCATATTATCCTATTTTAGAAAGGCTGCATAAACCTCACTAACTTAAACCGCCTTGGAATGTGAAGGTTAAAGGGTGGCATCATTTGCGACTGCGACGTATGTCGTGGTTATCGAGTGTGCTAGCAAGTTAACCCAAGGAAAGTAGCATTCTGGCTTTGTGTTGAGATTCTCGGACTAATGCATGCACAAACGAAAGCCGAAGAAGCCACAGACATTTGTTCAAGGTCAACTGCCCAATGCTGGAGTTCTGCTCATGATGGTGCGATTGCTGTGTGTCACCGTGTCTTTCAATGAAGAAGCAAAGTGTTGAGCGTCTCCGTGGCATTTTGTGGGCGAATACGCCAGGTTGTATAATCAACACATCACACTATGAACCAAATCTGGGTACAGGTTCTGACAAACTTCGGTGTTGCTGCCGTGTTCTTTGTACTTGGGGATTTTCTACAACTGATCTCCAAGAGGTTCCGCAAGCGTCCGCTTCGTCGTTTCTGGGGCGACCAAGTCCTCGGCCAGGACTTTGTAGTATGTTATGGAACAATGAAGGACTCTCGGCTCATGCCCCCAAATCTACCTCCACAGCCAGGGGACAAAGATTATTATCGATATGGAAAACGCTATCGAGATGGGAGAGATATTAGACTCGTTGGTCCTTGGGAAGGCATAGTTGGTGGCTCTGAGGTCCGAGCTGCCTCATATATTGTGAATGAGCTTAGTGGATACCGGAATACGCCTATTGTGGTTTTGGATGATGATTCGGCGTCCCAGAGTCTGAATCGGACGTTTGTGGCTTTGGGCAGTCCTTCATCGAACGAGATTACAGACTTGGTTCTACGTGAGCCAAACAACGAGTTTCTGGAATTTGGCCAAGAAGGGGCAGCTACGACTTTTATCCTCGATAAGAAGAGTGGCAGAAGATTTGAGGGCTTCAAGGAACCTATAAAGAAGGACTACGGTATGGTTGTAAAACTCCCCAATCTGCGGTTCCCTGGCCATGTCTTCTTTGTGTGTGCTGGTTTGGGAGAATGGGGTACCTCTGGAGCTTCATGGTACCTTGCCACAAAGTGGCGGGAGCTCCAGTTAAGGTTTGGCGATGCCTTTGGAATTGTAGTTGAAGTTGAACTGGGAGTTGATGAAAGCGCACGCGAAGTTTTCCCTGAACGGTAATAACTCTATACCTAACAATCTGACGGAATGTATAACCTGACAATCATGTATTGCACCACGACCTAGATGCGGAATCACGTCCATGCTCCGATGAAGTGTCCCAAGAATCAGCGACGCGTCTCTATCTGGTCGCTTATATGAGAACACGGTCTTAATAGTTCTGTCGGTCAATATATTCTAAGACCATTTTGAGGCAAGTTATTCCCGGGGACTAGAAGGGGGAGTCGGGCAAATGCAAGCAGGGGCTTTCCCGAGCCTCCTACAGCGCGGTCACTCCATTACATCCGGTTTCCACTGGATTATTGGTTTCATTGCACGCCATCTTGCTGCGCCTGATAATTCCGGC
>MGMS01000050.1 GCA_001796515.1 Chloroflexi bacterium RBG_13_51_36 | reverse complement strand
GCCTAATTTGCCCGTTCATCCCGATTGTGCCTATATTGCGGAGATAGCGACGGGGGACAGTCTCCTGCCTCAACGCTGCTATTTCGATCTCTTTGGCGGATACTCCGTGGGAACTGGCAATTGAAGCTGTTGTCTTCAAGCCTATGACCAGGCAGGTCTTGCCATCCGAGGCAACATATGACTCTGCTGATTCGGTAATGTATCGCCGCATGTCTCTGTCGGTTGTGTTATTTTCCACAGAAATACCTTCACAACTGTCACGACAATTATAATATAATACACAATGAAGGGGTAAACTTGTGAGGAAATCTTGCCGGAGATATCGCTGAACGGAGGTATAGTCAGGATGACTGAAGTCAAGGTGAAAACGGGGGAAGAACTTAACGGTCTGGGCGCAATGCTCAAGGAAATTATGGACACAAACCTCAAGGACTCTAAGAACTATAAGAACGTTGAGAAGTTGAAGGGAAGCGTAGTTATCAGGGAGTCGACGTCGGGTGTAGCAGTTACACTGCATCTCAATCAAGGCAAACTTGAGCTGCAGAATGACGCCATAGCTAAGCCGACCGCGTATATGGAGGCCGGGTTTGAGAATCTAGCACACATTAGCTCTGGCCAAATCAATCCCATAGTGGCTATGCTCACCGGCAGACTGAAGTCCAGGGGCAATCTTCTACTCTTGCTCAAGATTTCAAAGATACTGGTGCTGAAATAGGGCAGTCCAGGTCGTCACTGGCTGCCGCATGTAATTGAAGGGTTTTCGTGGAGGGGGTGGTGATTTCTATGTACCATGTCCCCGGTAGATAGAGGTGGTATAATGGACAGACGAAATTCACCAGGAGGAGGTTAGAATGGCTATTTTGTTTGGGTCGCAAGAGTGGGTGGACGCGTTGAAGAAGGTGCTGGAAACCAGCCAACCATACAAAGAGGCGGCCAAGAAGTGGGAGGGAGATCTATACATTATCGTGGAACCCGATGCATCGTACAAGAACAGACATGTCCTTTATCTTGACCTCTGGCATGGCGAATGCCGTGAGGCGCGCGTGATTACAGACGAAAATGAGAAGTCTCCGAAATACCGCATATTTGGCCCGTTCACCAACATGAAGCAGATACTGGACAAGAAAGTTGACCCGGTGCAGTCCATGATGACCGGCAGGATCAAGGTCAAAGGTGATATGGCTCAAATCATGAAAATGCCCAGGGCCGCCGTGGAACTGGTCAACTGCATGACTGGATTTGAAACCGTATTCCCTGATTAGACATCTATTTGCATAGTGTGAAGCCACAAGCGGGCTAACAACTGTCGTCTGTTGACCTAATGTTGTCACAGAAAGATCACAAGTTTGTGGCGAGGAGGCAGCTATGTGGTACTTCGTGGCTCCCAAGGTGGTTTTTGGACAGGATGCGCTGAGCCATCTGGCTGAATTAAAGGGAAGATCGGCATTCATCGTTACCGACAAGAACATCGTGAGCCTGGGTTTTGTTGACAAGGTCAGAGAACAACTTTCTCAAGCAGGGATACAAACCGCTGTGTTCGATGAGATTGAGTCCGACCCATCGCTGCAGACGGTGCAGAAGGGTGTGGCTGTGATGAATCAGTATGGACCAGATTTGGTAGTGGCAGTCGGTGGGGGCTCGGTCATGGACGCAGCTAAGGCGATGAGGGTGCAATATGAGAGGCCAGATATAAAGCCAGAGGAGATAAACCCATTCATTTCGGATTTAGGACTGGGTGCTAAGTGCAAGCTTGTTTGCGTCACCACAACTTCAGGAACAGGTGCCGAGGCGACTTTTGCGATAATACTCACCGATACAGCCGACCAAAGAAAGCTGAGCCTTATTAACCGGGAGGTCGTACCAGACATTGCCATTGTGGATCCAGAACTGGCACGGGTAATGCCCCCTCAGATAACGGCAGACACAGGCATGGACGCTTTAACTCACGCAGTCGAAGGATATACCTGTGCTTGGAAGAACGACTTTGCTGATGGTCTTTGCATCAAAGCTATACAGATTGTTTTCAAGTATCTGTCCAGGGCGGTAAAAAATGGGAACGATATGGAAGCCCGGGAAAGGATGCATAATGCAGGCTGCATCGGAGGTATTGGCTTCATTAATGCACTGTCATCTATGGCTCATGCTGCTGGCCATTCCCTTGGCGCCCTATTTCACGTTCCCCATGGCAGGGCGGTGGGAATGTTTCTGCCCTACACCATCGAATACATCGGCGAGGCTCGCGAAGAACTCTGGGCAGAGATAGCTTACGCTATCAAGCTCGAGGTACCAGAAGGAAAAAGGGCGGCAACGGTTTTGGCGCAAGCTATACGAGGATTGGCTCGTGAAATTAATCAACCGTTGAGTATTGAACAAATGGGTATTTCATTGGACAGCTTCAACAAGGCAATGGAGAAGCTAGTAGACAACGTCATGTCCGACGGCTCGTTAATTGTCTCTGCCAGAATCCCTAGTGTTGCAGAGAGTGAGAAGTTTTTCAATTACACCTACGAAGGGAAAAGTATAGATTTCTAGATTTACTGGAGACACTGTGATAACTTCGAGAGATATGGGGGGAACCATAAGGAGGCAAAATGGCACGTTTCATAGTTGTTCATAAGGCACCGTTCACTGAGGAAGAATTGATTGCACGAGCTAAGGCTGCCCCTAGCTACATGCCGGAAGGCGTATCTTGGAGATGCAGTTATTGCGATTTCGCCAGCAGCAGACACTTCTGCGAATGGGAGGCACCTGATGAGAAGGTGTTGAAACGGGTTCTCACTTTTACGCAGACGCCGTTTGAGACAATCCACCGTGTGCGGCGAATGGATGCTGTCAAAGCAGAATTTGAGAAGTAATCGAGGCCATTTCAGGGCACGTGTGAACAAATAGAAGGAGGTGCAGACATGTTCGGTTACATGGGACAGATACTCAGGGTTGATTTGACAAACGGCAAAGTGTCAAAGGAGTCTCTCAAGGAGGACGACTGCAAGATGTTCCTGGGAGGAAGCGGGCTGGCAACAAAGTACCTTTTTGACGAAGTGCCCAAAGGCACTGATCCGCTTGGACCCGACAATAGGCTCATTTTCATGACCGGCCCCCTGACCGGCACAGAATCACCAAGCGCGGGAAGATATTGTGTGGTAACCAAGTCGCCTCTAACAGGTCTGTGGGGAGAGGGGAACTCTGGGGGTACCTGGGGAGTCTACTTGAAAAACTCAGGTTTCGATGGGATTATCTTTGAGGGTGTGTCATCGAGACCGGTGTACTTGGTGATAGATGACGGCAAAGCCGAACTGAAAGACGCTAAACATCTGTGGGGCAAGAGCGTAAGTGAAACCACCAGACTAATCAAAGAAGAATTGGGAGAGGACTTCAATGTCGCCTGCGTTGGCACAGCCGGCGAGAACTTGGTTAGATACGCCGGTATATTCAACGATGGTCATCGGCCTGCCGGGAGATGTGGTGTGGGGGCGGTGATGGGGTCGAAGCGTCTCAAGGCAGTGGCCGCGAGGGGGACACAGGAGGTCAAAATCGCTAACAAGGATGCCTTCAGCGAAATCTCGAAGAGGAACTATGACCTGGTTAATGAAAGTCTGCTGAAGATTACACTTGAAACCTATGGGACGGCAATGGTTACGGACTTGGTAAATGTCAGGGGAGGGTTTCCTACCAGAAACTGGCAGACCGGAGTCGTTCCGGATATAGACAAGATAAGTGGAGTCACGCTGGAAAGCACGCTATTGGTGGACAGAAAGCACTGCTATGCCTGCCCTATTAGCTGCGGCCGGGTAAGCGTGGTGAAGAGTGGCCCGTATGCCTGTAAGGGAGAAGGGCCGGAATTCGAGTCAATCGGCGCCTTTGGTGCCATGTGCGCGCTGGACAACCTAGAGGCAGTGACGATGGCACATAACTTGTGCGACGAGTACGGGCTGGACGTAGTCTCAACCGGTAGCACCATAGCCTTTGCCATAGAGTGCTACGAAAAGGGGATATTGACCAAGGCTGACACTGATGGACTGGAGCTGAAGTTCGGCGACGCGGATGTTGTCATTAAGCTCATACACAAGATAGCCAAAAGGGAAGGTATAGGCGACCTGTTGGCTGAAGGGACCAAAAGAGTAGCGGCGAAGCTGGACAAGGGTGCTGAAAGGTTTGCCATGAACGTCAAAGGCCTGGAGTTGCCAGCCTATGACCCCAGGGCAGCCAAGATATGCGGTCTGGCATTTGTCACCGCTAACCGCGGCGGCGACCATATCACGGCTTACGTTGAAGGACCAGCGTTTGTGGACACGCCTTTCCTGTGCGTTGAGGATAGCAAAATCGAAGATTGGATAGTAGAAAATCCTGCCGAAGCCAAAGTGGTCAAGGACCTCGAGGATGCGCTTACGGTCTTTGATTGTATGGGGACATGCAAGTTCATGGGCATGGCGCTGGCTGCGGAAGACTGGGTTGATATGATAGCCAACTGCGTTGGCTGGGAACTCAGTGTCAGCGATTTCAGAAAGCTTGGAGAGAGAGTCTATAACCTGGCCAGGGCTTTCAACGTCAGGGATGGCCTGACCAGGGCAGATGACACTCTGCCGAAACGATTGCTTGAGGAACCATTGCCCGAGGGTGCCGCCGAGGGGCATACGGTCAAAAAACTTGATCAGTCGCTGGATGTCTATTATGAGTTGCGCGGCTGGGACAAAAAGACGGGAAAGCCGACGGCGGAAAAGCTCAAGGATCTGAATCTGGATTATGTAGTCGGCAAGATATAGGGGGTGAGATCGTGGCCACTATGGCTGAAAAACCCTGGCTGAAACAATACAGGATGGGGCCTTACAAGCTACCGCACACGAAGGAGCCCTATCCAAGAATGACTGTCCACAGTCTTCTTGATGCCACGGCGGATGAGTTTCCTGACAAAGCTGCCTGCTTCTATTTGGGTAAGGAAATCCCTTACGGCGAGATGAAGCTCCTTAGCGACAGGTTGGCTGCGGCGCTGGCTGACCTGGGCGTCGAGAAAGGCGACAAAGTGGCCACCGTTCTGCCAAATTGCCCGCAGTTTATGATAAGTGACTTCGGAATTATGAAAACGGGAGCAGCCCATGTCCCCTGTAGCATTATGCACAAGGCCGATGATTTGACATACGAGATCGGCGAATCGGGGGCTGAGACAATTATCTGCACCGAGATGTCCCTAGAGACGGTGAATTCAATAAAGGACAAGACCAGAATCAAGAACATAATAGTCACGTCCATGATGGACTATTCATCTGAAGAACCAGCAGTGCAACGGTCACAAGGTGCCTACCAGTTTCGCGAACTAATAGCAAGCCATGAGCCCAAGCCTTCCGATGTTGACATTGACCCAATGAAAGACCTGGCTGTATTGTCTTTCACCGGCGGCGCCACAGGAATCCCCAAGGGAGTGATGCTGACGCACTATAATCGTGTTGTGGCAGTGATGCAGATGGCATGGGCGTATGAGCCCTTGAAGGTTGGCATCAGAGGAAAGGTTTCGGCCATGATCCCCATTCCCCTGTTTCATGCCTACGGACACCTGATAATGCAGTTCGGCGTTTACTGGGGGCTCAAAGGATACCTGCTTCCAGATCCCAGGGATATTGATACTCTGGTTCGGATGCTGACGAAGTATCGTCCCTTTTTCTGTGCCTGTGTGCCCACGCAATACTCACGCCTTGTGGCTGCTGGGCTGGGCAGGGTCAACACGATGTTTGTGTCCACAACGGCGGCTCTGGCTCCCGAGATTGCCCAGAAGTTCAGGAAAGAAACCGGCGTGCCCATAACTGAGGCCTATGGTCTCACCGAAACCGGTGGTGGCACCCACCTGAATCTTTCATCCTTCTCCAAAATCACCGGCTTCATGCCTTTCGAGAAGTTCGGGTCGATAGGAATACCGGTGCCGGATACGGACGTGAAGATCGTGAACCTGGACACTGGAGAGGAGTCTGCCCCGGGACAAGAGGGCGAACTATGGGTTCGTGGCCCGCAGATAATGATTGGCTACTGGCCTGAGGTGGGCAAAGGGCTTGTTGACGGCTGGTTGCCCACCGGTGATGTGGTCAAAATGGAGGAGGATGGCTATTTCTATATCACAGACCGCATTAAGGATATGGCCAATATCTCTGGGCTCAAGGTCTATACCAGGTTGGTTGATGATGCTTTGTACGAGCACCCCGCGGTCGGCGATGCGGTGACAATTGGGATTCCTGACCCCGAGCGGCCGGGCAGCGAGAGGATAAAAGCTTTCATCAGGTTGAAAGAGGAGTTCCGAGGCAAAGCGACAACGGAAGATATAATCACCCACTGCAGGGAGAAGCTACCAGCTTATGCTGTGCCCAAATTCATTGAATTCAGGGAAGAGCTACCTCTCACCGTCACCCTGAAGCTATTCAAGAGGCAATTGAGGGAAGAAGAGATAGCTAAGATGAAGGCCAGCGGGGAGCTGCAGTAGAGCGAACAGCTTCTTGGTGCCCAGTATGCGAGGTCTGCCTGTATAGCCTCAGTCCGTGGTAGGCCTTCAAGATTCGTGTGTGCTTGCCAAAAATGTAGTTAGTGCCCATTAAGCTTGCGCGGCGCACATCTGAGCCAGGGTGAATCTGACATCCCGAGACTATGTCTGGTAAAATAGCCTGTTTGCTACTCCCGGAGCGGGGTATGAACATATGCCGAGCTATGAGGACTTAGAGGCCAGGATAATAAACACGGGTGGATGCACGGTATGCGGGGCATGTATCACAGCTTGCCCCGACTCTCACATCAAGCTTATTGAACACAGGCCAAAGCGGCCCAAGCGTACCGTGGATTGCGTGAGTTGCCACACCTGCTACGATGCCTGTTATATGCTGAGGCACGACCTCGTAAAGGATATAGAGAGCAACATTATGGGTTGGGGGAGAAAGGAAAGCCTGGGGTTGTACAGGCGCATCGTGATGGCAAGGGCGCGGAATCCAGAAATTATGAAGGGTTGCCAAGATGGAGGAATTGTGACCACGTCACTTCTCTATGCTTTGGACAGCGGCGTCATAGACGGGGCACTGGTAGTTGGCAGAGACAACTGGGCACCCGTGGCCTGTATTGCCAAGACCCGGGACGAGGTTATCCGCGCATCCGGCACCAAATATGGCGTGGTGCCGGTGCTGAAGGAGCTCCGAGCTGCCGTTGTTGACCATGGACTGAGTAGAATCTGCGTTGTGGGTTCTCCCTGCCACATACAGTCGCTGAGATACTTGAAGTACAAAGGCCTACCTCTCGCATCATCCGTGAAGCTGACAGTGGGACTGTTCTGCCGCGAGAACTACGAATACGACTGCATAGCAGAGAAAATCGGAGCGAAGGGCGTGGACATCAGCCAGGTAGATAAATTGGATGTCTCCCATGAGTTCAATATGTATGCGGCCGGTAACAAGCTGTCTTTCCCCATAACCGAGGCCAAGAGATGTGTACCCAGGCATTGCTTGATTTGCCAGGACTTTGCTGCCGAGTTGGCCGATATCGCTATCGGCAGCGGTCGCTCCGCCGAGGGATGGTCAACAGTGATAATCAGGACTGAACAGGGCGAAAAGGTCTTTGAGGGCATGATGGAGGAGGGGCTTATACAAACGAAAGAGATAGGAGACGTTGTTGACGCGAGGGAAATAGCTGGTAGAAAAAAGGAGAAGGCTAAGCAGACAGAGGAGGTGTTGAGATTGAAGAAAAGAGGGCTGACTAAGAAAGAAATTGCTGACATACTGGGGATAACTGAGGAAAGGGTTTCCCACCGACTGGATGGGACTTGAGTACATGAAGCGCTTCACATCACGGAACTCGTGGTAGGAATTGAGGCTTTAGATCGTAGCGCAGGACGCAGGAGTTCGAGGGCACAGAGCTAGGCCGGGTATCGCTGGTTTCTCTTAGGCCGTGACTTGACCTTGATGTTATCCCATCTCACCTTGCGGCGGCGCTGGGCCATAGATGCCGACCCCGTCAGGACGGTCTAATCTTGCGAAGTCGCAGACAGAGTCAAACCATAGGAGACTTACAGTTCCGGTCTAGTTGACATAATGTATGCATTAGTGAGGAACAAGATGCTAACGCCAGCCTTAAGAAGGATCATGTCGCCGGCCGATTGAGAACCTAGCTATAGCAGGTTGACGAGCCGGAAGCTTCTTCAGCTTCTGGGGTAAGAGTTGTCTTCTGCCGCTTGGCTGCCTTGGCTGGCGTCTTGCCTGGCGAGGTCTTCTTTTTGCTCAGGGCATCACGATCGCCACCGCTCATACCGGCGATATGTCTAACCAACTTCTTCCTGGACTCGACGTCATACTGCGTAGTGATGGCAATTTGCTCCATGATAGGTGAGCCACCACCATGGTAACTGCCGATATTATGTATGCCTCCGCTCGCTGAGCAGAGCACATCGCCCAGATAACGCCATAGCTGTGCCTGGTCTTCCACCGGCATATCTGGATTACGCTTTGTGTATTTCAAGAGAAAGTCACGGGTCTCTGGGTTCAGGAAATCATTCTCGTGAGGGAAAGTTGCTGCCACGCCGCCGGCGATGTCACAGAGCATCTCTGCCTCATGA
>MGMS01000049.1 GCA_001796515.1 Chloroflexi bacterium RBG_13_51_36 | reverse complement strand
CCGCTGCTAAGCTTATGATAGTGGCTCAAATAAATCCAACGGGAGGTAGTGTACCATGACCGAGAAGCCTGAAAGAAAAGGGGGGCAACCATATAGTCCGGAGGAGATACTTTCTTTCGATCGCATTAGAAGGGCTATGACAAGTAGGGTTCTGGATAGGATAGAAGAATTGTGGCAGGCGAAACAGCCTATAAGTGTTGAGCAGGTGAATGAAGTAATCGCGAGTGAATGGCAGAGAGTAAAGGACGCGGTAAGGTCATCACCGGCAGCGCGCGAAGCTTTCCGTAAGTATTTGGAACGTACCGTCTCTGAGCAGATAGAGAGGTTGATGAAGGACGATAAAACTGAGCTAGAGTCACTAGGCGTCGTGGAGAAGAGTCTTTAAATTGGTGCAAGACAGAGCCAGGCTAGGTAAACAGGTCGGCCAGGACCGGGATATAGGGCAGCTAATGAAGCGCCTCGATATGTTAGATGAGAGGTTGGATAATATAGATTCTATAGTAACATCTCTCATAGAAAGAGTCATGGGAAGACCTCTTGTCATAGAAGTGACCTGTCCCAATTGTGGCCAAACCGTGCAGATGAATGTCACCAGTGGTGTGAGGCTGCGAGGTAAAGAGTAACCGGAGCACCCATCGTGTTTTTGTCGATGTATCATTTCTAAGCCCCCATGGCAAGTAATCTTATCCTTGTGCCATATTATTGAAGGTTTGCCCTGTTTAGCTATGTTTGGTAAAATCGTAGGATGGGCGGTTAGCTCAGAGGTTAGAGCGCTGCGTTGACATCGCAGAGGTCACTGGTTCAAGTCCAGTACCGCCCATTTTTTGATGAAATCGTGTTTGATTTCTAGGTTCATGATAGGAAGCTCGAGATGAAATCAAGAAAGACTGACGAACAACTGGAACGAATGCGCCACTCCGCATCTCATATCATGGCTGAGGCGGTTCAGTATCTATTCCCCGGGGCTAAATTCGGCATCGGCCCGATCATTGAGAACGGGTTCTACTATGACTTTGAGCTGCCGCGCCCGTTAACACCGGAGGATTTGCCTGTCATTGAGAACAAAATGAGGGAGATTGTCGGTCAGGATGTGCCATTTGTTGGCAAGGAAATGAGCAAGGACAAGGCGCGTAAGCTCTTTGCCGGCCAGCCCTATAAGCTCGAGCTTATCGATGAAATCGCTGATAGCAATGTGACTATCTATAAACAGGGTTCTTTCACCGATTTGTGTCGGGGCCCTCATGCGTCCTCCACAGGTGAGGTGAAAGCATTCAAACTGACTCATCTGGCCGGAGCATACTGGCGTGGTGATGAAAAGCGACCTATGCTACAAAGAATTTACGGTGTGGCTTTTCACAGCCAACAAGAGCTTGACGATTATTTATCATTGCAGGCTGAAGCTGCCAGACGGGACCACAGAAAGCTGGGCAAGGAGCTTGACCTCTTCAGTACGCACGAGGAGATTGGTCCTGGCTTGGTCTGCTGGCACCCCAAAGGTGCTTTGATTCGGCAGATCATCGAGGACTTCTGGCGAACAGAGCACATGAAGCGAGGTTATGACGTTGTTTACACTCCCCACATTGCCAAGCTGGATTTGTGGAAGACTAGCGGGCATTGGGAGTTCTATCGGGATTATCTGTTCCCACCAATGGAAATTGAGGGGCAGCAGTATATGCTCAAGCCCATGAATTGCTTGGGGCACATTTTGATCTACAAAAGCCGGCTCCGCAGTTACCGGAATTTGCCTTTGAGATATGCTGAACTGGGCACAGTATATAGGTATGAGCGGACCGGTGTATTATATGGTCTTGCCAGAGTTAGAGGATTCACTCAGGACGATGCCCACATTTTTTGCCGACCTGATCAGGTTGAAGAAGAAGTAACGGATGTTCTGAGCTTCGTGCAATTCATGATGTCTAGCTTTGGGTTCGAAGAATATGAGATGTTTCTCTCGACACGTCCGGAGAAATATGCTGGAACAGTCTCAATGTGGGAAGAGGCCACAGGAACATTGAAACGCGTTCTGGAGAAACTTGACCTGCATTATGAAGTGGATCCTGGCGAGGGTGTTTTTTACGGGCCTAAGATCGATGTTAAGCTCAAGGATGCTGTGGGGCACGTCTGGCAAGGTCCCACCATCCAGGTCGATTTCAATTTGCCACAACGCTTCAATGTCTGTTATATTGGTGAAGATGGACTGGAGCACAATGTAGTGATGATACATCGCGTAGTACTTGGCGCGATGGAGCGTTTTGTGGCGTGTCTCACAGAACATTATGGCGGCGCTTTCCCGGTATGGTTATCGCCGGTTCAGGCAATGGTAATTCCCATAGCAGATCGCCATGCCAGCTATGCGCACAAGATACAGAATGAGTTCAAGAATGATGGTATTCGGGCTCAGGTTGACGACCGCTCTGAGAGGATGAATTTGAAAATAAGAGAAGCCCAGCTGGAGAAGATCCCATATATGCTTGTGGTTGGTGATAAAGAGATGGCTTCGTCCAGTGTGTCGCTTCGCCTGAGGAGTGGTGAGAATCCGGGTCTAGAAGCTGTAGCACAGGTCAAGAATAGGATAAAGGCATCGATTGAGGCCAAGTCCTGAATACTGTTCCAGGGGGTAGAAAGAGCATAGTCAAGGAATTACTAACTAATCGGAGAATCAGGGCCAAAGATGTGCGCCTCATAGGGGAAGATGGAGAACAGTTGGGTGTGGTGCCTCTGCCGAGAGCACTACAAATTGCTTATGAACGCGGCCTCGATTTGGTGCAAGTAGCATCAACAATGGCTCCACCAGTATGCCGACTTCTTGATTATGGGAAATATAAGTATGAACAAACCAAAAAGGAACGCAAGGCGAAGAGAGGTCAGAGAGTTGGCTTACTAAAGGAGATCCGATTAAGACCCAAGATAGAAGAGCATGATTTGCAGGCGAAGATTAAGACCACGAAGAAATTATTGGAGGAGGGCAACAAAGTAAAGTTAATGCTAAGGTTCAGAGGACGTGAAATTATTTATCCTGAACTGGGCTGGAAGGTGCTGCGCAAAGTAGCTGAAGCCTCCCATGAAATAGCGGTAATAAGCAACTCTGTTAGTGAGGGGAATAATATAGCCTTGGTCTTATCCCCGGTTGCCCAGAAGAAACCTAAGGAGAAAGAGACAGATGCCAAAACTTAAGACCCACAAAGGGGCAAAGAGCCGCTTTCACATAACGGGTACTGGCAAGCTTATGCGCACTAAATGTGGCAAGAGTCATTTCAGGCGGAAAAAGGCTCCTAGAACTAAGCGCCTCTATGATGAAACGATACCGGTTTCTTCGGCGGATGAGAAGAGAATAAGGAGGCTTTTGCCCTACAAATAGTGTAGTGGGGGAAAGTAGTATTTTATTACCAAAGAGAAAGGAATAACACCCAAGTATTAAAGGAGGAAGAACTTGCCACGAGCCAGGAGCGGGAAAACTACTCACAGACGACATAAGAAAGTGCTTGAGCTGACGAAGGGGCATCGGGCCGCCAGACACAAGCTTTATATCATAGCTCATCAGTCCATGCTTCATGCTTTAGATTATTCGTATCGGCATCGTCGTGAGCGAAAGGGCGACTTCAGGAGGCTATGGATCGCGCGCATTAGTGCTGCGGCACGGGCTGAAGGTCTTACTTACAGTCAGTTTATGGCCAGGTTACAGAAGTCGAATATAGGACTCAACCGTAAGATATTAGCTGAGATGGCAGTCAAAGATCCTGAAGATTTTGCCGCGCTAGTAGCTTCGATAACTGAGACCAATTCACCTCGCGCGTAATTACGTTACACCTGGAGATTCCAGGATTTTGGACAAGGATAACATTGCGTAGCAGCAATGCTGGAACATCTCAAAGATCTTCATGCGCAAGCTCTCGAGGAGCTAAATAGGATTGACAATCCTCGAGAACTAGAGTTGTGGCGCGTTCAGTACCTGGGCAAGAAAAGCAGTTTAACTCAGAGTCTGCGCTCCCTGGCCGCCTTGCCTCTGGAAGAACGACGCGAAGTTGGGGCCCAAGCTAACGAGATCAAGACAGCTTTAGAGTCAATCTTGGCGGAGAAGCAAAGACTACTTCAGGAAACCTTCTTGTCTTCTTCTCGGGAATCCGGAACATTAGATGTCACCCTGCCCGGACGACCTCTTCCGACAGGGCGAACTCACCCTACCACTCAGATCCTCGAGGAAATCTGTGACGCCTTCAAAAGCATGGGCTTTCAGGTAATTGAGGGACCTGACGTGGAGTGGGATTACTACAACTTTGAGGCCTTGAACATGCCTCAACATCATCCGGCGCGGGACATGATGGCCACCTTCTGGGTCGATACGGGCGTGAGCGGAAAAGCGAGACTTTTGCGTACTCATACGTCTCCGATGCAAATCAGGTTGATGGAGAAGGAAAGACCGCCGATAAGAGCGATAGTTCCCGGGCGAGTTTACCGATATGAGGCCACCGATGCTACTCACGAATCTATGTTCTACCAAGTTGAAGGTCTGGCTGTGGATAAGGGCATCACTCTGGCTGATTTGAAAGGCACCTTGTTTGACTTTTGCCGCTGTATTTTTGGTGAGGAGAGAAAAGTGCGTTTCCGCTGCGATTACTTTCCTTTCGTGGAGCCGGGGGTGGAGGTAGCCATTAGCTGTTTGGCCTGCAGCGGGACTGGCTGTCGGCTGTGTGGCAACAGCGGCTGGATTGAAATACTGGGAGCGGGTATGGTGCATCCTGACGTCCTGGCACGCGTCGATATCGACCCCGGGATTTACAGTGGTTTTGCCTTCGGCATGGGAGTTGAGCGCATACCTATGCTGCGCTATGGTATTGATGACATCCGCCTCTTTTATGGCAATGATCTCAGGTTTCTGAGACAATTCTGAGTTTTTAGGTGGCGATATGAAGGTTTCCCTCAAGTGGCTCAAGGATTATGTTGACATAAGGCTCACTGTCGGAGAACTGGCGGAAAGGCTAACCATGGCCGGCCTGGAGGTCAGAGGTATCGAGCCAGTGGGCGGCACCTGGGATAGTGTGATAATAGGGGAAGTAGTAGGCCTGGGTCCCCATCCCAACGCTGACCGCCTTAAGCTCGCCA
This sequence comes from Chloroflexi bacterium RBG_13_51_36, assembly GCA_001796515.1. Classification (GTDB taxonomy): domain Bacteria; phylum Chloroflexota; class Dehalococcoidia; order GIF9; family AB-539-J10; genus RBG-13-51-36. The sequence continues at coordinate 4,265 of MGMS01000049.1, read as the reverse complement.
CTGTCAACGTAGGGACCGAGCAGGTCAGCACGGTGTGCGGTGCCCCCAATATCAATGTCGGTCAAAGGGTGGCCTTTGCTCATATAGGAGCCCGGCTTGTCGACTCTCATACCGGAGCGGTTGTGGTACTGAAGCCGGCCGAGATTCGCGGCGTGGCTTCCGAAGGCATGGTCTGCTCAGAGAAGGAACTGGGGATTTCTGAGAGTCACGAGGGCATTTTGGTATTGCCTCCAGATGCGCCCATAGGTGTACCCCTTGCTGCCTATCTGGGCGATGTGGTTTTGGATTTAGAGATAACACCCAATCGCCCGGATTGCTTATCTGTGACTGGCATTGCCCGGGAGATCGCTGCCTTGACTGGTGAGACGCTCCATTTGCCAGAAATCCACTACGAAGAAGCGGAGAAATCGATAGACTCCTTCGCTTCCGTTGACATAGCCGACCCCGATCTATGTCCCAGATACTGCGCCAGTCTGGTGACCGGCATCAAGATAGGCCCCTCTCCAATCTGGCTGCGGCAGCGCCTGAATAGCTATGGGATGCGTCCGATTAACAACGTGGTTGATGTTACAAATTATGTGATGCTGGAATATGGTCAGCCGCTTCACGCCTTTGATTATCACAAGCTCAGGGGCCGACAGATTATCGTTCGCAGAGCAGTAGATGGTGAAACTATGACTACGCTCGACGGTTCGCAGCGCGCTCTCTACTCAGAGACATTGGTTATTGCCGATAAGGAACGAGCTGTTGCCGTTGCCGGAATCATGGGTGGTCTGGATTCCGAAGTAACGGACAAGACTGATACTATCCTTCTGGAGTCGGCTAATTTCAATCAGGCTGCAATTCGTCGAGGCTGTGGCCGTCTTCAATTTCAAAGCGAGGCCTCGATTCGCTTTGATAAAGGGCTCAATGCCGGCCTGCCGGTGCTGCCGTTGAAACGGGCTACTCAATTGCTGCTGCAGCTCGCCGGTGGCAAAGCAGCCAAGGGCATCATTGATATTTATCCCGGGAAGTCCGAACCAAAGCTGGTATCACTTAGTACGCGGGAGGTGAAGCGCCTTTCAGGCTTGAAAATCAATATTGATGAGATCACTGAGGTGTTAACTGCCCTGGGCTTTGAGTGTCAGGAGAGCGATTCACGGTCGCAGATTTCAGTATCCGTGCCTTATTGGCGTAGCGATATTAGATGTGCCGCCGACCTCGTAGAGGAATTGGTTCGCATCATTGGTTATGAGAAAATCCCTATGACCAGGCTTGGCTCTCCCTTGCCTGCGCAGAAATCAAGATTGTCGCCAACGGCCCGGCAAAGCAATCTCAGGGAGAGACTGGGCAATATTCTGACCGGCCTTGGCTTTCAAGAGATACTGACTTATTCTTTGGTCAGTCTGGAGAAATTGCAGAAACTCTCCCCGAAGCTTGAGCTGACAATCCCGCCGTTAAAAGTAGCTAACCCCATGACGAGGGAACAGGAGTACCTGCGCACCAGCTTGCGCGCTGGTCTTCTGGCTACGCTGGCATACAACCAGAAATTTGAGCAAGCCGGTGTGAGGCTCTTTGAAATTGGCAAAATATTCTTGCCTCAGCACCCACATGTCATTGCGAGCGAAGCGAAGCAATCTGAAAAAGGAAAGGAGCTGCCCCAGGAGAAAAAAATGCTCTGCGCTGTGCTCAGTGGTGCAAGGGCAGAATTATCCTGGCAACCTGATAAAGAGCTGCTCGATTTCTTTGATGCCAAGGGAGTAGTTGAGAACTTCCTGGGCCAGTTGGGTCTGAAGGCGAGTTTCGAGAATAGCGATGACGAAGGTCTGTTCCCGGCAAGACGGGCTAATATAATCGCTACTGATGATAAGGTGGGTGTCCTTGGTGAACTGCATCCCAGAGTAGCACAGGCCTTTGAACTCTCCAACACCGTTTACCTAATAGAAATTGACCTGGAGAAGCTATTAACCAGGATCGCCGGGGCAAGAGGATACCAGTCTATTCCCCGGTTTCCCAGCGTAATTCGGGATATCGCCTTGGTAATAGATGAGCAAGTGAGCTATAGAGCAGTGGAACAGGCAATCCAGAGCTTTTCACTGGTAGCAAAGGTGACTCTCTTTGACCTCTATCGTGGCGAGCAGATACCTGAGGGCAAGAAATCTTTCGCCATAAGGATCATCTACCAGTCGCCCAGCCACACCCTGACTGATGAGGGAGTCGACCGAACTCAAGAACAGATGCTTGCCAGATTGCAAAAGGAACTGGGCGCTACTCTGAGAAGTTGAGTTAGCGAGTTATTGGAATCAAGGCTGAGCTCTTACAGCCTTCTCTTCCAAGAGTCTCTTCACTTGCGGCGCCAGGTTCTCCAGGGGCAAAAGCTGAGGTTTCTTCTCCGTGCGCCATTTGGCCTCTACGCTCTGGCTCTGTAAGGTGCGCGGAGACAAGGTCAGTCGCAACGGGATTCCCAGAAGGTCGGCATCGTTGAACTTGACCCCGGGAGACTCGTCACGGTCGTCGAAAAGCACTTCGATACCCTCCTTTTGCAGTTCCTGGTAGATCTTCTCTGCCGTAGGGAGGACCTCCGGCTTGTCCAGCGACAGAGGACAAAAGTAGACCTGATATGGAGCAACTGGGAGCGGCCAGATAATGCCTTTGTCATCATGGCTCTGTTCAGCTATTGCGGCCAGCAACCGCCCCAGTCCAATGCCATAACTGCCCATAACAATAGGGCGGGACTTGCCATCACTGTCCAAAAAGGATGCTCCGAATTTCTCACTGATGAAGGTGCCCAACTTGAACACATGCCCAACTTCGATGGCTCGAGCCGACGACAGTTTGCCCCCACAGATGGGGCAGCTATCTCCAGGTCGGGCTATGGCGATATCAGTTATGAGGTCAACCTGAAAGTCGCGGGGATAATTGGCATTCATGAAGTGATACCCCGGTTTGTTGGCGCCAACAACGAAGTTGGAGCCCGAAGTTACCGAATCATCAGCAATAACCTTGACTCCTTTTATACCTATTGGTGACGCAAAACCAGCTACAAGTCCGGCTGCATTCACCTCGCTTTCTGTAGCCAGGCGGAGCTCGGAGCATTTCAGGGCATTTCTCAACTTCGTTTCATTGACCTCCAGATCGCCCCGGATGATAGCGAAGACAAATTCTCCATCAGTGAAATAGAACACTGCCTTGAGAGTCTGACTTGCCGGCACGCCAACAAATTTAGCAACCTCCTCTATGGTCTTTGATTCCGGTGTGGCTATCTCCTCCAGGGGAAGAGGGTTCCTGGCTTTGCCCGGGACAGTGGCTTTGTCGGTTTTGACGAACTTGGCTTTCTCGATGTTGGCTGCGTAGCCACAATCGGTGCAGTAAATGACCTCGTCCTCGCCGGTCTCCGTGATAACCATGAATTCATGGGAATCCTTGCCCCCTATGGCGCCGCTATCAGCCTCCACCATCAATGCGGGCAAACCCAGGCGGGCATAGATGTTCTTGTAAGCCTGACACATCTTTTGGTAGCTCTCGGCAAGGCCGGCTTCGTCAGCATCGAAGCTGTACAGGTCCTTCATGATGAACTCACGGACTCTCAACAGGCCGCCGCGAGGTCGAGGCTCATCGCGAAGCTTGGTCTGTATCTGATAAAGGAGCACAGGAAGCTCCCGGTAGCTTTGCACATAACGGTGGACAAGGTCAGCGGTGACTTCCTCGTGGGTGGGTCCCAGAGCCAGCTTGTGTTCCTTGCGGTCGGTCAGAGTGAATAGAGATTTGCCGAACGATACATCCCTGCCTGACTGTTGCCATAGTTCGAGGGGCTGCAACACAGGCAGCATCAATTCCTGCCCGCCGGCCTTATCCATTTCATCTCTGATTATGTTTTCTATCTTCCTCAGCGCCCGCCACCCCAAAGGCAGGTAAGAATAGATTCCGGCTGCCTCCTGAGCAATCATGCCTGTCCTGAGCAACAGCTGATGGCTTATGCTCTCGGCTTCCGCGGGCGCTTGCCGTAGTGTCTTGCCAAAAAGCTTTGAATAACGCATTTTATTTCAGAAGGAGCCCAATCCTAAACAATTAATCGAAGCTAAACGGCGGATATTTGTCGGTCAGAAGAACAGAATAACCGTTTACCCTTACATTCCAACGAAAATAGCCTGAGACGAAATCGAAAGCCCACCGGGGGTATCTACCAATGAACAGGATCGCCCACCACGAAATGAATACTACAACTCCTGCCGCTATACCGAGGAAGTATAGGACAACGTAATGAGGTATGGCCATGAAGAATCGGA
>MGMS01000048.1 GCA_001796515.1 Chloroflexi bacterium RBG_13_51_36 | reverse complement strand
ACACCGGGACACATGGCCCTTGCCATTTCGTCTGGAGGCGAGCAACTACTGTGTGTGTCCGATGCGGTGCTCCATCCTATCCACTTAGAGCGGCCGGAGTGGTGTGCCGTGGTCGATTTGGATCCCAGGCAAGTTGAGACTACTAGGCGCAAGCTCCTAACCAGGGCTGCAACCGAGAACGCTCTAGTGCTTGCTTTTCACTTCCCATTCCCGGGTTTGGGTCATGTTGTGCCGAGAGCAGAGAGATGGCACTGGCAGCCCATTGAGGTTTGAGGCGACCACTCAACGCGGCACAACATGCCGTGGGATATGTTTAGCACCTTTGTACCTTACGGACCAGACTGCACAGGAATCTATTCTGTGCAGGTCAGACAACAAAGCCTGTTTGGTTACTTCATTATACAACCCGGGACTACTGTATTGTGACCACCCACGTTAAACACGCTGAACAGTAGAAGTTCTATGTTATTGTGTCCCCACAGTCCCAATTGTCGTTCGGGCTTTTGAGGTTGTGCAATTTCACTCTGGCACGACGCCAAAGCCTCGCGCTATGTTCCTTCGTTTTGACTCATCATTTTGCTTTTGACCCTTGAACCTAGTTTGGGATTCGGTGCTTGGGATTCAGAATCTTCCATTCACCCTAATGTTGACTGGGTTAACGCTTATTGGTAACATCATGAACTGAGCCGTGCTAGGCGGGGAACTAGCGGTGCCCTGTACCCGAAAACCGCTATAGCGGGGCTGAACTCCTGCTTGAGGTTGACGGCCGGCTAGATTTGTCCTTGCTGAGCGGCGTTGATAATCGGGTTCCATGCAGCTGGAAACTATGAACCCCGTCAGGTCCGGAAGGAAGCAGCGGTAAGTAGCATCTCCAGTGTGATATGGAGGCGCCTGGCTGGAGCTAGCTGGCAAAGACGGCTTCCCGGTACGGAAATCGAGAGCAGGTGCACGGCTCGTGAATTTCAGAGTAGATAGGAAGAAGTCCGCAAATGAGCTTCCTGGGACTTGAAGGTAAGACTGCAATTGTTACCGGGGGTGGCTCCAATATCGGGCGGGGCATAGTTCTGGCTTTTGCTGAGCAAGGAGCGAATGTAACCATAGCCGAACTGGACGAAGCTCAGGGAGCTAAAGTGGCTGAGGAAGCCAATGCTCCGGGCAAGGGCAAGGTTGAGAATATAAGGACGGATGTGACCGATTGGGATTCGGTACAGGCGACGGTGAAGCAGACACTGGATAAGTTTGGCCGGGTAGATATACTGGTAAACGTTGTCGGTTGGGTCAGGGACGACCTTTTTGTAAGGAAACCCAGAGAAGACTGGGAAAAAGAGATAGCCCGCAATTTCTGGAGTGATATAAACTGCACTAGAGCCGTACTGGACCACATGATTGGACGGAAGTACGGAAAGATCATCAGCATCGGCTCTGATGCTGCCAGAGTGGGCCAACTGAGAGAAGCTGTTTACAGCGGCTGCAAAGGTGCCGTGATTTCCATGACTAAGTCTTTGGCCAGGGAGCTTGGCCGTTACGGGATAAACGTCAATGTGGTTTGTCCGGGCGTTGTTGTTCCTGCAAACAGGGGTGTCACAGCCTCGGAAAGCATGTGGACGGACGACATGATGAAGACATTCGGTACCCCGGAGGCGCTGGAGAAGATAGCTAAGGGTATCCCGCTGGGACGGCTGGGAACGCCGGATGATATAGCCAGCGCTGTTCTCTTCCTGGCTTCAGATCGGGCTAACTTCATAACCGGACAGACCATCAGCGTTGATGGCGGTTACACAATGGTATAGAAAATTCAATCAGGCAGGAGGCAATACTCATGGCAATAAAGAAAGTGTGTGTTATCGGTTCGGGGACTATGGGATGCGGAATAGCCCAGGTGTCGGCACAGGCAGGCTATGAGACGACCATGGTCGACGTGAAGCGAGAGTTCATTGACCGTGGCATGAACATGATAAAGACCAGTCTGGGCAAATTTGTGCAAAAAGAGAAAATTAAGCAAGAGGACATGAACAAGACACTGGCGAGACTTCATACCTCAGTTGACATGAGAAGTGCTGCTAAAGATACTGATTACGTCATAGAGGCGGTATTTGAGCGGGCGGAGGTCAAGCTGCCGATATTCGGACAACTTGAAGAAGTCTGCCCCAAAGAGACTATTCTGGCCTCCAACACATCGGGGATACCGGTAAGTCTGCTGGCATCTGCGACGAAGCGTCCCGACAAGGTTATCGGCACGCACTTCATGAATCCAGTGCCGTTGATGAAGGGAGTGGAGATAGTACGAACCCTACTTACATCAGAGGAGACTTTGCAGGTAAGCCTCCACTTCGTCCAATCCCTGGGTAAGGAAACAGTCGTAGTCAAGGATTCCCCCGGGTTTGTGACGAACAGAATAATAACCCTGGTCATGAACGAAGCCGCCAAGCTATTGGAGGAGAATTTAGCCAGCATCGAGGATATAGATAAAATAGAGAAATTGTCGCACAACTGGCCTATGGGCCCATTTGAGCTGGCCGACATGGTTGGCATAGACGTCCTGGTTGACCTCCTGGAAGGGGTTTACCAGCAGACGGGATGGGAAAGATATAAGCCGGCTCCGTTATTGAAGAGGATGGTAGAAATTGGCTACACGGGAAGGAAAGTGGGCAAGGGCTTCTATCAGTTGTTTGGACAGGGCTGAGACTCTTGTACCGGCAATTAATCCGCCAATCTGGCTTCAGACCGAAGAAAAGACTGGGACAGCACTTTCTGATAGATGAAGCTGTATTAGAGCACATTCTATCCGCCGCCGAACTGGCCCCTGGGGACATCGTAATCGAAATAGGTTCGGGCCTGGGCGTACTAACCGAGGGGTTAGCCAGACAGGGAGCCAGAGTCATTGCCGTCGAGCTCGATGCCAGATTGGTCGGCCTCCTGAAGAAGCGACTGGCTGCCTTTCCTGATGTCAGAATTGTCCATGCCGATATACTTCATGTCACCCCACGGGAGCTATTGGAGGAGAACTTTCCCGGCTCTGAACTTGGCCGAGGCTACAAAGTCGTCGCTAATCTCCCGTATTACATTACATCACCGGTATTGAGCCATTTTCTTGAGGCGCAGCCTCGACCCTCGAAAATGGTGGTAATGGTGCAGAAAGAGGTGGGTGAAGCCATTGCTGCCGGGCCGGGCAAGATGAGGCTGCTCAGCGTTAAGGCTCAGTTTTACAGCCGACCTGCTATTGTGGCACACGTGCCGGCGGCAAGTTTCTCCCCGGCCCCGAAGGTGAATTCGGTCATTCTGCGGCTGGATGTTTTCCCCCGGCCGGCTATCGAGGTGTCCGATGTGACCGGTTTTTTTGATATAGTTATACATGGCTTCAGTGCTCCTCGTAAGCAGCTTCGTAACTCCCTGGCTCATTCTTTGGACATGCCGCCCAGCGAGGTTGCTTCGTTGCTGGAGAAGGCTGGAATAGAACCTAAACGGCGGGCGGAGACTCTGAGCCTGGAGGAATGGAGGGAGCTCTGGAAGGTCTTTGCTCCCTTCGTAAGGAACTCGTAATGTTGACTGTCTATGCGCCGGCTAAGATAAACCTTGTGCTTGAAGTACTGGGCAAGGACAATGATTATCACCGAATCTCCAGCATCATCCAGTCCATAGACTTATGCGACGTTCTAAATCTTCAATTGGACGATGAGATAAGTTTTGAATGTGCTGAGCCTAGCTTGAAGCAGGATAACCTCGTAATGCGGGCAGCCGCCCTGCTAAAGGAACGCACGAAATGTGATCTGGGGGCACGAATTGAACTTCGCAAGCATATACCCTGGGGCATGGGATTGGGAGGTGGCAGCAGCGATGCCGCTGCTGCCCTGTTAGCTCTAAATGAGCTGTGGGGATTGGGGCTTCCTCTTTCTAAACTCGCCCGTTTGGCCTTCGAGCTGGGCTCGGATGTTCCCTTCTTCATCCATAGAGGCACGGCCTTGGTGGAGGGGAAGGGAGAGAAAATACGCCCGCAGCCCCCACTGCCTTCAACCAGCTTCGTGTTGCTGATACCGTCATTGCCTAGAATCGCGGGCAAAACGAAGCAAATGTATAGTAATCTGCGCGTTGCTGATTTCACGGGAGGCCAGTTTGTCGAGGCGGCCCTCTCGTGTTTGCGAGCAGGGAGACCGATTGACCACAGTCTTGTGTTCAATGCCTTCGAAAGAGTGGCCTTTGATTTCTTCGGGGAGTTGGGCAAGTATCGAAAGATGCTGGAGAAAGCTGGGGCGCCCGGAGTCCATCTGGCCGGCTCCGGGCCGTGTCTTTTTACCTTCTTTTCGGGTAGAAAAGAAGCAGCCGAGCTGTTTTCAGGCCTGAAAAGGCAGGGATTGGAGTGCTACCTGGCATTTCCTTCTGCGAAGTAGATAGATAGTCAAATGGTGATAGAAAGGCTGAAGCAAAAGAAATGGCTGAGGATGGTGCTCTACCTTGTCGTCCTCGCCTGTCTCAGCCTTGGCTTTGCCTATCTGATTCAAATCTTGATCGCTCATTTCAATATTTCCTTGGAAGGACTGGCGTCGACAGCTTATTTGGTTGTCTTCGCGATTACCCTGGTGTCCAACGTATCCATCTTGACCCCTGTATTCATCTATATTTCCCTGATGATAGCAGCGGCAAAGTTTCTTGACCCTGTTCTTGTAGCTTTGGTGGCCAGCGTGGCCGGTGCCCTGGGCGAAACAAGCGGCTATTATGCCGGCTACCTGGGAAAGAGAATCATACGCCTTGAGAACACACCGGGATATGAAAAGCTTGTAGGCTGGATGAATAAACATGGCCCCTGGGGCATTCTCCTTCTCTCACTTCAACCTATATTGCCATTTGACATAGCCGGGCTTCTGGCCGGGGCCTCTAAAATGCCGTTATGGAAGTTTCTCCTACCTTGCTGGGGTGGCAAGTTCCCCAAGTATCTTGTGGCCTGCTATCTTGGCCCAGCGGTCTTGAATATTCTTCCCTTTCCACCACTATAACTTCGGTGATAAAGAGAGGGCCAGTTTCTTTTCGTCGGCCCTGGTGCGGACCTCTCCATCCAATTTTGCCTTATGCAATCTCTCGAGGACCTTCCCCATCTCCGGTCCGGCCGAGATACCCAGTTTTTTCAGCTCTTCTCCGTCAAGAGAGGTTCTAACATAGCGCAGTTTGGTAAGGAATAGTTGGAGAGACCGGCGTGCGGTCGGTGACTCGGTGGCCATGGCATTTGCCTGTATCGCCAGTGGCTGGTACTCCCGCAGCAGGCAATGAATCTCGCTGTGCTTCAAGGAAGGCCTGTCCAGGAGGCGGAGGCTGGTCTTGAGGTGAAGCGTGTCTCGCATGATTCGGGACAATTTTGCCGGTAGGTTGAGACGGGTGAGAAATTGCCCGAGTTCGTTTTCACTGAATGAATAAACGAGAAAGCAGAAGTAGAGCGGCGGCAACTGGGCGGGCTTCTTGTGACGGCGGGCCTTGTCGAATTTCTCGGCTATCCAGCCGTCGCCTGCGAGGGAGGAGTGTATTCTGTGCAGTGCTCCCAGGTCACCAAGGCGCTTGATAACGAGTTCCGGTCGCTTTTCCTCAAAAATGTGCTCCAGTTCGTGCCTGATTCGGTCGCCGCTTATGGTATCCAGCATTGGAATACCCCGCTTAAGCAGCCGGGCGGTTTGTGTTTCGAACTTGAAGCCAAACCGCTGTTCATAGCACACGGCCCGCAAAATCCTGGTGGCATCGTCGGTGAAGCTTCCGGGGTGGAGAATGCGAATGAGCCGGTGTTCGAGGTCGGTCCTGCCTTGATGGGTGTCGATTAGCTCCCCGTAATCATTTGGGGCAAGTGATATGGCCATGGCATTGATGGAGAAATCCCTGCGGATGAGGTCATCCTTGAGGGTGCCCGGCGTCACCGCGGGCAGAGCCCCCGGTCTGGCATAGGTCTCCTTTCGTGCTGTCGCGAGGTCCAGGATGAAATTCTCATATCTGAGCTTGGCGGTGCCAAAGCGGTGATGGGCCAGCAGCCTGGCCTGACCGGTTTCCGCCACTCGTTGGGCCAGTCTCACCGCATCGCCCTCGACCACCAGGTCCAGGTCGAAATTGGGATAGCCCAAAAGCAGGTCTCGTACCACTCCGCCGACGAGATACACTCTTTCTCTCTGCTTGGCCGCCTGTCCGCTGATATCCTTGACCAGTGCCAGCAGCGGCTGAGGGAGATATTGCTCTATTTGCCTCGCCAAATTCATTGCGTAAGTATTATATCAGCACTTACGCTGTCGTCGTGCGACCTAGTTCCCATAATCGCGGGCAAAATATATAATTTCAGGATAGTAGGAGAGTTTCTCTGAGCTTACCCCTCTCAAGATAAGAGGGGTAAGGGGAGTTATGAAAGAGAGTCTTTCAGCATGCAAGCAAGAAGTTCGGAAGGACACAGAAAGAGGTTGCGGGAAAGGTTCAATCAATCGGGACTGACCGCGTTCCTTGACTACGAAATGGTGGAACTGCTCCTGACGCTGGGGACGCCTCGCAGTGACTGCAAACCGCAAGCCAAGGAAGCCATAAAGAGGTTCAAGACCCTGAGAGGTGTTCTGGAGGCTCCTCCTGAGGAATTGCTGAAGATCAAAGGAATAGGCCCAACTCACATCTTTGTCATCAAGTTCATGCAGGAGATAGCCAGGGAGTTTCTTAGGGAGCAAGTACTGGATAAGCCCTATTGCCGGTCCTCCCGGGAGGTCTTCGATTACCTGTACCATTCCATGCGAGATCTTAAAAAAGAAGTGTTCAAAGTCATGTTCCTTGATTCCCAGAATCGAGTTGTGGAGATTGAAGACCTTTTTGAAGGGACGTTGAATGCCAGTGCTATTTATCCCCGGGAAATTATCCAGGGCGCCGTTAAGCATAATGCCGCCGCCCTAATCTTCGTCCATAACCACCCGGCCGGGAACCCTCAGCCCAGCGATAACGATAAACAAATAACCCAGGACCTGGTCTTCGCCGGGAATATTATGCAGATTAAGGTTCTGGACCACATCATAATAGGCGAAAATCGCTACTTCAGCTTTGCCGATGCCGGGCTGATTGAGGAGTATAACTCGGACTTCTCAAGCCTCAAAGAAGGAAGAATCCGCTGACGCGAACACGGCGAGGCTGGCGCAATTGAGGCGTTCGCCTACATATTCATTTGTTTGGTGCGCCTCCCTTCTCACGGAGGGAAGCATGGGGGCGCATTTACGTCAGATCCCAGCTGCTGACATCGCACTGTCCGTAGTTGTTCCCTCCCACGGCGACTACCGTGCCATCGGCTTTAAGCCCCACGGTGTGATAGAGCCCTGCCGCCACCTGGACAATATCCGTCCAGTCGTTGATATCGCACTCGCCGACAGAGTTTTCCCCCACGGCGACCACGGTGCCGTCAGCCTTAAGGCCCACCGTGTGAGCCACGCCTGCTGTTACCTGGACGATGTTCGCCCAGCCGCCCACATCGCATTGCCCATAGTCGTTTAGTCCCACGGCGACTACCGTGCCATCGGTTCTAAGCCCTACCGTGTGTGACCAGCCCGCGGCGATTTGAACTATGTCCGTCCAGTTGGCGACACCACACTGCCCGCAGTTGTCCACTCCCACGGCGACTACTGCGCCATCGGATTTAAGTCCCACCGTGTAACCCCAGCCCGCTGCGACCTGGATAATGTCCGTCCAGTTGCCAACATCGCACTCGTGATACAAGTTGTCTCCTACCGCGACTACGGTACCGTCGGAGTCAAGCCCCACCGTGTGAGTAACACCTGCGGCGACCTTAATGATGTCCGTCCAGCCGCCGACATCGCACTGCCCGTCGTAGTTGTAGCCCACGGCGACTACCGTGCCGTCAGCCTTAAGCCCCACCGTGTGATCAGCGCCTGCGGCGGCCTGGATGATGTCCGTCCAGTCGCCGACATCGCACTGCCCGTTGGAGTTATCGCCTGCGCAAACTACGGTGTGGTCGATTCTAAGGCCGACGGAGTGAAGACTGCCTGTGGCGACCATAAAGTCCGCCCCAAAGCAGGCAGTGATTTGGTAGTCGCCGTTGACGGTAATGATAGTTGTGGCAAAGGTGGCATTGGCGATGGTGCCTGCATTGCCAATCCATCTGACAAAGTGATAGCCATCCTCAGCGGCAGCGACCAGGTTGACCGCTGTTCCTTCGTCATAGGCAAAACTCCCCACTCCAGGGGTGGTTACCGATCCTCCGGCAGTGCTGGAGATGGTGAGAGTATAAGATTCGCCGCCACCACAACCCACCACCGCCGCAATCGAAGCTATCGCAATCAAGAAGATGCCGACTCTCGCTGCGTAAGGGTGTCTCATCCAACCATGTGTTGTTTTCGTACTCCACCTCCAGATTCTTGTGGTTCCCTGAGCAAATTACAGTCGATCCTATAAACTATATTATGGCATCGTTGAAGGAATTATCAATAGGTTGCGGTGTCTAAGATATGACGTGGAGTTAAGGAGTCACAAAACGTCATATTTTGGCCTCTTGCTATCTGAGGTACATACGCGGTAGAATTTCATAAATACGTGGTCGATTGACTTGGGAAACGACATGGACGCTATGTCTGTATGGGTTTGGCGTCACGCGATAACCAGGGAGGTGCACAATGGACGAGCAATCTGAACAACTGAGATTTGCAGTACTGATTGATGGTGACAATGCCCAGGCGTCTCTTCTTCCTCAAATCCTGGCAGAGGTCAGCAAAGTCGGGCTGATAACGGTCAAGCGGATATACGGAGACTGGACCACCACAAACATGAATAGCTGGAAACCTTCGCTTCATAAACATGCAATTCAGCCCATGCAGCAGTTCAGGTATACGGTTGGCAAGAATGCCACAGATAGCGCGATGATAATTGACGCGATGGATCTGCTCCACAGTCACAATGTGGGCGGCTTCTGTCTTGTCGCCAGCGACAGCGACTACACACGACTGGCAACAAGAATAAGAGAGGCGGGCCTTTTCGTTATCGGAGTGGGGGATAGAAAGACTCCAGAAGCTTTCACCAACGCCTGCAATCAGTTCATCTACTGTGAGAATCTAATTGGACCGGAGGAAATAAGTAAGAAAGCAGCAAAGAGAGAGAAGTCTGATGTATCTGACCCGTTGAACCTTCTTCTCGAAGGATTCAATCTGGCTGCGAAAGAAGAGGAATGGCTTCATCTGGCGGCATTAGGCATCGTTCTTCGGCAATTGGACCCGGCATTTGACCCCCGTACTTACGGTCATCAGAAATTACAGTCTCTCATCAGAAGATATCCAGAAACATTTGCGCTTAAACGAGATACATCGAGAAAACCACCAGTGGTTTACGTCGCACTAGCGGCTCCTAGAGCCGATGCAGATTAATCGTGAACTTGTGCTAGATCGTGCGAGTGTTTTGGGGAAGTGATAGCTGTGATTCGTGGCAGTCTTAGTTGCCAGGGCGGGCCTGGAATTCGGGAAATCGACATAAGGTAATCGCTACGGCCGGGTATCGGTCTCTATCTTCTTTTCGTTCCCCACATCACAATGGCTGCACCCTGCAACAGGCGTCTCGTTTCCACCAGCGGAATTCGATTTTCACGCCATATTGCGGCGAGGCGCTCAACAGGATACCGCTTACAGAAGTCCGAGATGCTGGGACCCAGGAAACAGCCCATACGATGCCAACTTCGTGAAACGGGGATGGTCATTATGGGCATGACGACTCTATTGTGGAGTTCCCATAGAGCTCTCATCCAGAGGGCTTCCGGAATGTCGAACTCAAGCGAGAGCAATTTCCCGCCTGGTTTCAGTACCCGAGACAGCTCCCGTATTGTGGCATCAGGGTCCTGGACATAACGCAACAGGTAGGTGAAGACAACCGCATCGAAGGTCTCATCAGGAAATGGTAAATGCTCAGCGCGGCCCTGGACAAGTTGGACTCTGCCGTCCAGGTTTTTCTTCTCGAGGGCGCGGAGGCCGGCTTGCAGCATTGAGTGGCTAACGTCGAGCCCCACGATTCGGCCATCATGATGGTCGGCAATCTCCATGGCGACTCCGGCTGTACCGGTACATACGTCAAGCACAAGGTTTCCCGGCGGAAGAGCCATTCGCGAGACTAAGAACTCGCGCCAGCGAAGGTACTGAAAGACAGTCAGCACTTGCGCCCAGGTGTCGTACGAGGGGGCAACCCCATCGAACAGGTCCTGGGCAAGGGTTCTCTTTACTGGGCCCACAGCTTGGGATTCAACCGGCGAAGCCGATCGATCCTCTCTTCTATTTATCTTCATTGTTTATCCTCCAGCGAGCTGTCTTTTCTGGACACTATCTCGTGAAATCAGCAGCGCCAAGATGCCATGGGCTTGGGTCATTCTTGATTGTGGATAACCTATGTAATTGGGGTAGGCAAATCATGTGATTTTGGTTCGACCATGCACTGAGGCTGAACAATAGCACAAAGTCCTGTCTGTCGTCCAGTGCCACTTCCCCGATGTCGGGCTGGTTGGGGAATATAACGCGGCCTTTTTAAGCCTTGACGAGGGAAAAGGTCTTAAGCCCGAGCGGAATTGAATTTATCCCTTAGCGCTTGGCGCAAACGTAGACCCGGAATAGAGCCACGGCGGGATTTGACAATTTCAAGGGGCTATTTGCCAAACAACTTGTTTTGGTGTATGATGTATTTAATAGTTCAAGTTTAGGTTGTTACAAGCTTCTTAGGATTCCTCTAGATTCATATCAAGTATTGGATGACCCAGGCTCTAACTAAAATTCTAAAGAGAGGAGGTCATCCAATGAGTTTTCAGGACAAAACAATCCAGTGTGCCGATTGTGGGACTGACTTCGGCTTCACCGCTGGGGAACAAGAGTTCTATCAATCCAAGGGCTATACTAATGAACCCAAGCGCTGTCCTTCATGTCGACAGACAAGGAAGACAGAGCGGAACGGGAATGGGAATGGGAATGGTGGTAACAGTTATGGGCTCCCACGCCAGATGTTTCCTGCCACATGCGCTGAGTGCGGCAAAGACACCGAAGTGCCTTTTGCGCCTACCAATGGCAGGCCAGTCTATTGTAGCGATTGCTACAGCAAAGTCAGAGTGAGTAGATAATGCCGGTTTGACATGGACATACACGGGCCGGGGATACCTGGCCCGTGTATATTTTTAGAATATGGTGTCTTCGCAATTACGTTTACCTTCACCCCTTCCAAGCAAATTTCCTGCAATAATAGATGCCTGACTGATGAGACAAAAGACGCTGACCCCGTTGCGGGAGACTGAAGACGACAGGGTCGCAGTGACAGGTATGGACTATAAGCAGGACCGGATAGAGGCAGGATTTCGCTAACGCATATGAATTATCGCAGCGACATAAGAAATATAGCTATTATTGCCCACGTTGACCATGGTAAGACTACTCTGGTGGATGCCATGCTAAAACAAAGCAAGGTCTTCCGGGACAGCCAAAAAGTAGGCGAGTTAATAATGGACCAGAACGTTTTAGAGCGTGAAAAAGGCATTACCATTATGGCTAAGAATACAGCCGTGATTTACAGGGGAGTCAAGATTAATATCATCGATACCCCCGGACATGCTGATTTCAGCGGTGAAGTAGAGCGCGTCATGAATATGGCGGACGGTTGCCTGCTTCTGGTGGATTCTATAGAAGGTCCCATGCCCCAGACCAAGTTTGTGCTTCGCCAGGCTCTAGAAAAGGGTCTAAGGCCTATTGTGGTTATCAATAAAATAGATAGACATAATTCGCGCATAGCAGAGGTGCTCAAGCTTACCGAGAACCTGTTCCTGGAATTAGCCACCAACGCTGATCAGCTTGACTTTGCGGTGGTATATGCCAGTGCCACGGAAGGTACAGCCGTAAGGGAACCGGATGCTGAGGGCAAAGACATCGCTCCTCTCTTCGAATGCATCTTAGAAAAAGTACCACCACCGCAGATTGAAAGTGGGCCATTTCAGATGCTGGTTTCTAACCTGGACTACGACAGCCACAAGGGCAAAATAGCTATCGGTAGAATCTGGAGAGGCAAGGTTGCTGCCCACGACGCCGTAGTCTGCCTGAGCGCTGATGGGAGCCCAGGTCATTATCAGATTAGTGAAGTACTTACATATCTCGGTCTCAAACGCCTCGAAGTGGCTGAGGCCGAGGCGGGTGACATAGTAGCTGTGACCGGCCTCGAAAAAGTCGGCATCGGAGATACCATTGCCAGCGCAGAGCGGCCCGAAGCTCTACCACGCATAGAAATTGGCGAACCGACGGTGGAGATGACCCTGGGAGTGAACACGTCGCCGTTCGGTGGCCGCGAGGGGCGCTTCAGCACCACGCGCCAGTTACGGGCACGACTCTACAAGGAACTGGAAACTAATCTCAGCCTCAGGGTACAAGATACAGATAGTCCGGACACCTTCCTGGTAAAAGGGAGGGGAGAACTGCATCTGGCTATTTTGATTGAGACCATGCGCCGCGAGGGCTACGAATTTGAGGTCTCCAGGCCAGAAGCTATTACCAAAATAGTTGACGGCAAACTTGTGGAACCCGTGGAGGCTCTTACTCTTGATACCAGAGAGGAATACGTTGGAGTTCTAACCGAGATACTGAGCGAGCGCCAAGCTCAGCTTACTGATATGCGCAACGATGGCCATGATAACATACGCCTGGAATTCCATATACCTACAAAAGGGCTCATCGGTTTCCGCAGTGCTTATCTTACTGCCACCCGTGGTGAAGGCATCATGAATACCATTTTTCTTGGCTATGAAGCCTGGCATGGAGATATAGCTTCGACTCGTAGTGGAGCGCTAGTAGCATCGGAGCAAGGCATAGCTGTCAGCTATGGCCTAAATAATGCCCAGGGGCGTGGACTCACCTTCATCGAGCCTGGCACACTGGTGTATGAAGGTATGATAGTGGGGTCGAATTCACGGCCACAAGATATAGCCATCAACGTGTGCAAAGAAAAGAAGAAGACCAATATGCGCTCATCCACGTCCGACATTAGCGTGAAGCTGACGCCTCCTGTGCAGATGAGCCTGGAGCAAGCCATTGACTTCATCAATAAGGACGAACTGGTTGAGGTGACTCCTGAGAATATCAGGCTGAGGAAGAAACTGCTCACACAGACGCAACGGTTGAGGGACAGATCTTCTGCCAGACGAAGCACAAAGGAATAGGCTGCGGCTTATTATTGAGACGTCTTAAAGCTGGAATTGATACCCTGGTTCACACGTTACCCAAAACGGCGGAATGTTCATTCTGCGATCCATAACACCTGAGCCAGACGTAGACCTGGGATAGGGCCATGGCGGGACTTGACAACTGTAGTAATCGGTGTATGATATGCGTAATAGTTCA
>MGMS01000047.1:4161-5984 GCA_001796515.1 Chloroflexi bacterium RBG_13_51_36 | reverse complement strand
TTCTGGATAAGCTTGGCAAACACGTCTACTCGTTGGATTTGTCCTTTCTCTGCGGCATCGTGCTTTTGTTTTTGAAGCACCGGCAAAAATTCGACGGTAGTCGAAAAGCAAGGGCAGGATTCACAAATAGTTTCGTATTCGCAAGGGACACCGTCCGGCCGGGTGCAATATCCGTTGCCAAGCATCCGCCAGTGATCCTGTCGCAGCCGGCGCATCTGAGTTCCTTCGACCAATGACGGTTGGCGATTTAACAGGTCCACCCGGTTACAAAGCTCCTCTAGATGTTCGCTCACCTGAGAGTATTCCTGCTGTACAGTCCGGTTGCCGATCCTGGCATAGACCATGGTCATGGACAGAGAGCGATGCCCCAGAAGAGCAGCGATACTCTCCAGAGGCATTCCCCGGTTGATAGCCAGGGTAGCCAGAGTATGTCGAAGCCGGTGCGGTGAAATATGTTCCTTGATGCCGGCTGCCTTCCCAATACGTTCCACGGCAAGAGCCACTTTACCTCTTCCGAGCCGGTGGCCATGCGAGGCAAACAGGAAATCATAAGGCTTCTTCGGCGGGCTTTGTTCGATCCATTCGTCCAGGAGCTGCTTTACCTCCGGATGAAGCGGGATGTACCTATCGTTATGCATCTTTCCCAGAGGCACACGGAGCCAGTAATTCTCGCCGATCTGGACTATGCAGTCAGCGGTAAGGTCTAGGAATTCGCCTTGGCGCATCCCGGTCAGGATAAGAGTGATACAGCAAAGCCGAGTAAACAGGTCAGGATGAGCTCTTGCCGCCTGGAGGAATTTCGCCGCGGCTATCTCATCCAGAAATTTCGGAGAGGGTCTGTCCAGGATAGGGAAGTCTCCGGGAAATACCAGTACCCGCGTGGGAGCCTCCGGCCACTGCCACTCAGAGATGCGGATAAAGAAATAATACAAGGCAGCAAGCAAGTGATACTTGGTTGCTGCCTTAAGTACGTCTCCCGGGCCGTTTGATTTATGCTGGAGAGGCGCCCAGCGTATATACTCTTTAAAGGCTTCGATGTGACAGCGCTGAATATGCTCGATTCTGGTTATTTCCTGATTCGTGTTGGCCAGCCAGGAGAAAAACCGGAAAAGACGCACCTTTTCCTGATAGGCCGACTCAGGGCGAAGCGACAAAGACATCTGCCGGAGATAGCGCTGGACCGAAGCAGCGATATCGGTCGGGACATTTCTCCATTGCCTATCAAAGCCGTTTCTTCGAGTACTGCGGGTTAGTTGGGGGAAGACTCCCATGTGATAGAGGACTTTTTGTACGCTTGTTAGCCGGGAGTCCCACCGGTGCGGCAGGCCGTGTCGTAATCTACACTTGATCGCCAATCCCACACATGCCTCGCGTAAGGCTTGGGCGAAAGTATTCAAATCATCAAGAGTGAGAGCTTGTAGCGGCTTTTGTGCCCATATCATAAGACTAAGAAGAGCGCGAAACTGGTCTTTGATAATCGGCTCGTTGTATCCCAGCCGGGAAGCCACTTTCTCATACAGTTGGTAGGTTTCGCGTTCCATCAGCCGGATAGCCATCTCGAATAGATGGGGCCTCGGTATTAGGATATATTCCAAAGGCATGGGTAACAGTCGGCGTAATATCAGATAGTTTACGAAGCTGCGCTCTTTGCGATCACATCGTTGTTGCTTCTCCCCCGAGAGTGTAATCCAGAGCTTGGGATCAGGGAATTTAGACAGAAAGCGCCTGGCTCCTCGCTCAGAAATACGGATTTCCTGTGGGATTTGTGAGTATCCGGCCGCCTTCAAATATGACCGGTAGCTGGATACCAGACAGTCATGATA
>MGMS01000047.1:0-3751 GCA_001796515.1 Chloroflexi bacterium RBG_13_51_36 | reverse complement strand
TTCTGCACCTCGCCTGCATCCCTCCCTCACAGTTCTTGCATTTTCACAATTTGTATTACCTGCATAATCCCCCGCCCCCTATTGTAAAACGAGCTAGTTCTTGAAATATCACTTAATGACTTTTTGTTGGATGGGGCCGGTTGAACAAAAGTCAGGATCGTGCAACGATAACCGGGCTGATCACACAGGGCGCTGGAAAATATGACTGGTGCGGTTGTCCTTTGTTGACAGGACAAGTATAATTGCAGCTAGTATGGGCAAAGAAGAGGAATTCAATAATATTACAGTAGCGGCGACTCTGGCCAAGGATATCAGAATTGTGGCAGAAAGGGCAAGGAACGAGGAGGAGTTACGCATTGGCATTGAGAAGCTGCTAGATCCCGCTCTGAAAAAACTAGGCATCGCGGCTAATCCACGTTACGAAAAGCGTATAAGCCGTACTGTTCTTACAGCAGTGGGGCGTGCTGACGCTCTATACGGACAGGCGATTATTGAGTATGAGCCGCCTGGCAAACTCAGCACTGCGAAAGGGAAGAATTCTACTAAGAAACAAATTGAGGGATATCTTCTTGGTTTAGCGGGGTCGGGTAAGCAGCGAGAAGATACTCTTAGGCGTATTGCTGGCATTGCGATTGACGGGCAGAGCATATTTTTCGTTCGTTACCGCGCTGACAAGCCGCTGCCACAAGAGACTATACCCAGAGAGCAGTTAACACAGTTTCCATTATTTGAAGAAGACGCGCCACAAGGCAGTTTTGTTGAAATCGGTCCGTATCAAATTACTGAGGAAAGTGTTAATGAGTTCCTCATGTATTTACGGGCGTTACGGCGGCGGCGTTTGACTGCGGAAGAGCTTGGCAAAGAGTTCGGTCCTGAGGGAGAAGTAGCTCATCAGATGGTTAACGCCCTGTATAATCGGCTTGAAGAATGTTTAACAGCACCGGCAAACCTTTTCCCTCGTGTGGAGACACTATATGAGGAATGGAAGCGTATTTTTGGAATCGTATATGGTCAGGAGATAGCGAAAGCTCAAAAGGATGCCCTCGCTTTGGCTCGTCTCTACCATATTGACCAGTTTACTGACCTCAAGCCACTTCTTTTCGCAGTGCATACCTATTACGCCTTCTTCATGAAACTTTTGGCTGCCGAGCTACTTTCTCTTCAGCAAGGGGCGCTTTTACCCTCGATAGCAGAACAACTGCCTGCTGCCCCCAGCGAAGTGCTGCAAAGCAGTCTCCATAACTTGGAGAATAATACCTGGTTCGAAGCACAAGGTATCCGTAACTTTCTTGAAGCAGACTTTTTCGGTTGGTATCTCTCCAGTTGGAACTCTGAGATAGAGGAGGCTATTCGCAACCTAGCTCGCTGTCTAGCTGAATACGAACCCGCCACCGGTACATTAGCACCGGAAGATACGCGGGATTTGCTCAAGAAATTGTACCAGTATTTACTTCCTAGAGAACTTCGCCATGACCTAGGTGAGTTTTATACGCCAGACTGGTTAGCCGAAGTAGTATTAAGTGATGTGGGATATGCCGGTAAACCAGAAATGCGCATGCTAGACCCCGCCTGTGGTTCGGGTACGTTTTTAGTACTGGCGATTCGGCGAATTCGGGATTATGCTCAAAGCTCTATGACCTCTCGAGCGAAAGGCGAACACGAGCTCCTAAATCATATCCTGGAAAACATAGTCGGTTTTGACCTGAACCCGCTAGCTGTCATCTCCGCCCGGACCAATTATCTTCTAGCCCTAGGTAACCTGGCTAGGTATATGTCAGGTAAGGACATCCCTGTCTATATCTGTGACTCCGTACTAACACCCCAAAGCCAGCGTACTCAAAAACGACCTCTCGCTCATCAGAAGGACATCCCAGTGCCTTCAGCACAGAAGGAGTTCTGGATACCCGAAGAGCTTGTCGATAAGGGCAAGCTGGATGAGCTATGCCGCATGCTAGAGCACTGCATTGAAGCTAAATATGATGAAAATGAGTTCATATCACTTGTCCAGCCGCAATTAAAGTGGGAAGATCCTCTCACGGAACGGTCCCTTGTGGAACTTTATAAAAAAGTCCAGCGGCTTAAGAAAGAAGGACGTAACGGTCTCTGGGCACGAATCATCAAGAATGCCTTTGCGCCAGTATTTCGCACGACTTCCCCATTCGATTACGTGGTAGGCAATCCGCCTTGGGTACGCTGGGGGTATCTGTCTGATGAGTACCGAGAGGCTACCAAGAAGCTGTGGGTAGATTATGGCTTATTCTCCTTAAAAGGAATGGCGGCTCGATTAGGTGGTGGTGAGAAAGATTTCTCTATGTTATTCCTCTATGCTTGTGCCGACTATTACCTACGAGACGGCGGACGTTTGGGTTTCGTCATTACTCAAGAAGTATTCAAGGCTAAAGGCGCTGGGGAAGGTTTCAGGCGCTTCCGATTACGGGAGGAAGGTGCCTATTTGAAAGTTTTGAAGGCTGGTGACATGGTTACGGTTAAACCGTTTGAGAACGCTGCCAACAAGACAGCAACAATTATCCTGGAGAAAGGTATGGAGACATCATATCCGGTACCCTATATTGTCTGGCAGCGAAACAAGGGTATCGGTAATATAGATACCGCCACATCCCTCAGTGATGTAATTCAATTAACGATACGTAAGGAACTGCAAGCTACTCCCATAGGAGATAAAACTTCCTCATGGCAAACTGCGCAAGTGCAGGAGAAAAGTGCTTTAGTGAAGCTTAAGGGAGAAAATTTCTATGAAGCAAAACTGGGAGCCAGAGCTGAGCCATACGGTATCTTCTGGCTTAAGCTCAGGAACGTACGCTCAGATGGGATGCTAATCATAGAAAATTTACCTGAAATGGGTAAGCGCGATATTAAGAAGTTTGAAAATGTCAATTTGGAATCTGATTTAGTGTATCCAGCAGCGCGGGGAAGAGATATAAATCGCTGGCAAGCCAATCCTGGAATTTATATCCTAATCGTTCAAGATCCAAATACAAGAGAAGGTTATCCAGAGAAGCGTATGAAGAATGAGTGGCCAGAAACCTATAATTATCTACAAAGGTTTAAGCATGAGCTTCTTAGCCGAGGTTCAAGGGCTGTTCGTGAATTAGCAGAGAAGACTGTCTTCTACAGTATGTATGGAATAGGGCCATACACTTTTGCTCCATATAAGGTAGTATGGAAGCGGATGGCAACCGACCTAGTAGCAGCAGTAGTCTCCACTTTTACCACGCCTTTCGGAGACAAGGTAGGTATAGGGACTGATACCACTTCATTAATTCCCTTTGAAAATGAGGATGAGGCGCATTATGTTTGCGCGCTTATCAATTCTTCCGTCGTTGGAGCATTTATTCGCTCTTTTTCATCGGCTGGTCGAGGCTTTGGTACTCCGTCTATTATGAATCACCTCGCAGTGCCAGGCTATGAGCAATCAAACTCACTACATAGAACCCTTTCAACTCTCTCTAAGCAAGCGCATCAACTTGCACGTCAGGGAAAAATTGGGGAAGTAAAACTACGTCAGGTTGAGAATAAGATAGATGAACAAGCAGCGAAAATTTGGGGATTGACCGATAACGAATTGGCACAAATTTCATCTTTCAGAGAGATTGGCTAAGTTCACTCCTGTGCTTTAGCTTTGATAATGCACTAAACGTCAGATTGTTCAACCTAGGCCGAGCAGGTTTGACATACACTGACGACGCACATATACTGGGTAAACTAGAATGCCTCGATAGCTAGTATATCG
>MGMS01000046.1 GCA_001796515.1 Chloroflexi bacterium RBG_13_51_36 | reverse complement strand
CTTCCTTCGTAGGGATGCCCCCCACTCTCGCTATCGCCGACTCGGCTTTGTCCATTTTCCTAATAGCTTCACCGATTGTGATGTTGCTTAAACCGGGAGCAAAGCCTAATCCGTCAATGAGTATGACGTCATTCTCCACGGCTCTCTCATGGAGCCATGCTCCGTACTCTTCCAGGGTCATATGATTGGGAACATCTAAACCTTCGGTCTCATAAGGGTCTGGTCTTCTGTGATACTCTTCGAGTATGTCAACGATATTAAATCCGGCCTCAATCGCTGTTTCGAGCGTCGTATAACTTGTTTTTCTGTCAGGTAGTGAAATGATGCCGACGTCGTATTCTTTCATTAGTATTTTCATATCTGCGGTATTACTGACATCAAGAACGTGCAGTTTGAGCTTGCTGCTATTTATCCATTTTCGTACCCTCTCAAGGTTGCTTTTCCGTCTACCTACTATTCCTACTATTTCCACCTCACTATCCCTGACCAGATCCCAGGCACTTGCAGCACCCACTTCACCCGAACCAATAACTAGAACTTTCATATTGCCTCTGATTTCTTTTGCCTCCTGCTAATGTTTTTTGCCAGTTAATGTATACTCTGCCCAGGGCAAGGCAGCTTGCGCGTGCTGTGTTTTTCAGCGTCTTTGGTCGAAGAAGTGTTTTGGTTCAATCGTTTGCAGATAGATGAGTGCCGCCAAGATATTATCCTGCTTCTGAGTCCTTGTCAATGCAAGCTGCATGAACGAGAACCGGTCCCTCTCTTTTCTGATTGACACGATGTCTTTGATAGTTGTGTAATCTTGTGTCGCGAATGCTACGTGACACTGGGAAGAGGTACCACCGAGGTAATTCCTGATGAGGGATCGCATTTTTTGAAGTGTCTTAGACTGTCAGTCCGAACTTCGCAGAACGTACGACGGCAGCTGGTGCGCCGTCAAGATCTATCCTGCACATGCTGGTCGCGTTGTCCTATGAGTCCGAAACTCCACATATCTCAAGCCCATCGTGCTGAGCAATCTCGATCGCAAGAGCCAGCCCTGCCGCAAGGCGTGACCGACGACAATCCATCATAAGCCTGGCTGAGCCCAGGTCAGTTCTTGTCTTCGCTCCATCTTAGGCAAAGTACGCTACTCGCCCAAGGAGGGCACGTTGGTGTCCTTAATGATCGTCCTGTTGAGCGACCAGATATTTCTGATGGCTTCTATCGTTCCGATGCCACCAGCGGCTGGATGCCCGCATGGACCGAAGAAGTGCCACTGAGGCGCTCCTGTGGTTCGCGCTCTGATACCGGCATACGTCGTGCCGTTCACCGTCTGTCCTAATACGTTGTTCAGAAAGTCCGGATCGTTATCGACGACTCCGGCTGTAAGATGATGCTCCATGGAATTGCATATGTTCAGCAGCAACTTGAGGTCGTCTTTGGTTTCCCACGTCGTTATGACCTGAAGGGGGCCAAAAACCTCGGTTGTAACCAAAGCAACATGTGAGGCAATACTCTTTAATGGTACGAACACGGCAGTGGGTTCAAAGCTGCCGTAGCACGAGGGTATCGAATGCCTCTTCAGGCGTTTGCCGCCAAACTGTATCTTCGCGCCCTTGATGCGCAATAGCTTATTAATGTGCTCCTCAATCATCTCGTTGGTCCAAGTCAGCACCGGACCGATAGTAAGATCTTTCATGGTGCGTCTGGCGGAAAGTTCTGCTGTTCTCGCCAAGAGTCCAAGCTTCATCCAGTTCTCGTGGACAGCCAGTAGGCTCTGGGCCGAACACTTCTGACCGCTAGCCGCATAGGCATCCATATCACACTGCGCAGCTACAAAGTCGAGCATAGACGGGATTGCATTCGGTCCGACTATCTTCCAATCGAAGCCAGCATCCTCAATCCGGCACCTCCCTCTGGTCAGCTTCAATAGCCGCTCCGCAACGGAAGTACTGCCGGTGAACTGGGTGAACTGAATGACCGGGTCGGTAACTAGTTTCTCCATGACCTGCCCGCCGCAGTGAATCAGAAGCAGGTCTTGCGCAGGCATTCCACAATGGAGAAGCAGCCTCACAAAAGCTTCGGCAACAATTGAGGTAGTTGTGGCTTGCTTGAGAACTGGCTTGTTTCCCATGTACAAGGCGCCCATCGTCTGTAGGGTCATTACCTCCAGTGGGAAATTGAAAGGTGTAATCACGGCGACTGGACCATGGGGCCAGCGATAATCGATGGCCTCGTGCCCCAGGCGATCGCCTGGGGTAGTCTGTCCCTTGGCAAGGAACCTGACCTGATCACCTGAGAAGTTCTCCAGGAATGTGGCGGCCACACTGACTTCACCGCGACATTGGGCAGTGTCCTTGGGCATAACTCTCTGAATCAGCCTCGTAAAGTAGCTGTCCCCTTCGCTGCTTCTGAGAAAATCGGCGAGCCTTTCGCTGATCTGTCCATACATCAGGTATCTTTCGCCATTCAGGATCGGGTTATGCAAACCATATTTGGGGCATTTCGCCAGCGATTGAATGAAAGGTGCCAATTCCTTTTCGCTGGTGTCCGGCATCTGGATGAACGCTTCGCCTGATACCGGGTCTACGACCTCTCTGTATTTGTTAGCTTTTACCCATTTCCCGTCGATGAAATTCATAAGATGAGCTGGCTTGGCTCCCGAGATTTCATCAGGTTGCCAGGGGAATATATCGTCTGTTGTCGCTGTTCTAACTCTGTTCATTTGTTACCACACCTCATTGCTGTTTTGATTCTTGCTCATACGACAAGTTTATCTGTGGCCAGTCCTCGGCATACTGCAACAGGGATTTGTTTGGTAAAGAGAATATGGAAGTCTTCGGGCATCAAAGAGCTGGTCAGAATACTCGTGAGTTGCCCTCTCACCTGTCCTCCCAGGGCCCGCTTCCACGGGTCAGTTGAGTGGTTTCGGTACCCATTAACGTCACCAGAATCGTATCTGTTTTCTCAGTCTTTGTCAAACTCTGCGTTCCGGTAGAACGCTGGGTGACTTGACCCTCAGTGCTGATTGGTGAATGTGGACCTCGCCGTGGCAGCTCTAGTCGCAGACCGTCGGAAGGCGTTTCCCCAGTTTGAACTGCCAAGTACCTGCTTGCCAACACGGGCCATTGCGGCAATAGTAAGTCGGTGGTGGGGAATGTTCGTCTCTAGGAGCACGCGGCGCCAACAAGTGCGTTGGTAGACAATTCCGGGAGAATGTGTTAGGTTTTCGTCTGCACAATAAGGCCAATGTTAGTGTCGCATTGGACTCGTGTCAAGAACATTACAAGGATTCATCGGTGCATCTATGGAAGAAATACTGCCGAGTTTCTATAGAATTGAAGTCCCTCTTCCCGGAAGTCCTCTGAGAGCCACCAACTGTTACGCTATAAAGGGGACGGAAAGGTCTTTGATTATTGATACTGGATGGAATCGGGAAGATTGCCTCGCGGCACTGGTCTCTGGCTTAGACGAATGCGGCATTGACCCAGGGCAAGCTGATTTCTTCATCACGCACATGCATGCAGACCACTCAGGTTTAGTGTCCATTCTCGCCCGAGACGGAGCGAGAATCTACTTTGGGCAGGCAGATGCTGAGATTATCAGGTCTAGTACGCCTGAACACTGGGAGAAAATGATTGATTTCGCCGGTAAATGCGGCTTTCCTCGAGAGGAGCTGGAAAGGGCTGTCGGAAGCCATCCCGGTCGTAGATATAGCCCAGACAATTCCCTGAATTTTTGTATCTCAGAAGATGGTGATACGATAGACATCGGGGAGTATCTATTCGAATGCGTTGAAACGCCGGGGCACACCCCGGGCCACATTTGTCTTTACGAGCCCGGTAAGAAAACATTCATATGTGGTGACCATATCCTTAATGATATAACTCCGAATATCACCCTCTCCTTCGAGGACCGGAATCCGCTGAAGGAATACCTTGTGAGCTTGGACAAGGTCTATGACTTGGACGTTGAACTTGTCCTGCCCGGTCACAGGAGAATCTTCAGGAATCAAAAAGAGAGAATTCGAGAGTTGAAACGACATCATCAAGCAAGACTCACGGAGGTCATCTCTATTCTGGACAAGGGTAAGCAAAACGCCTTCCAGGTCGCATCGCAGATGACCTGGGACATAGGCTATAAATCCTGGGGCTTATTTCCTCCAGCACAGAAGCTGTTTGCTTTTGGGGAAGCTCTGGCTCATTTGAAGTATCTCGAAGAGGAAGGGGAAGTGGGGTGGGGGATGGAGAAGCAGGGAATTATGTTCTTCGTCACGCAGACTAAGAAGGAGGCACACAAATGGGAGACGCCTACGCAGTCTTAGCCGGAAAGCTTGGTTATCCTGAATCAGAGAGACTTAAAAAGTTGCTTAGAAGACTCATGGATAAGGAAGAAGCGGAGATAGTAGCATCTCTTCCTTGTCCCGTAGCCGAACTTGCTCAGAAGCTGGGCAAGAAGGAAGAAAAGGTGAACGAAATACAAAGGGGACTTTTTGAGAAAGGCGTCATTTTTATGACTTCTAAGGGCTACCAGTTTGCCAGGGATATATTTCAACTGCATGATGCCACGGCCTGTGACGTTAGGTTGGACAAGGTCTGGGGGCGTGGGCTCCTCGACCTCTGGGAAGATTTTCTCCAGACAGAATGGTACGCTGATTGGGCGAAGATCGTTCAGACCTGGAAAATGCCTGTGTGGCGGGTGGTCCCAGCCAGAAAAGCTATCCTCAAAGGAACACAACTGCTTCCGTCTGAGGATGTGGAGGCTATCATCGACAAGGCTGCCAAGCTTGCCCTAGCTAACTGCTCTTGCCGGAGAATAGCCCAGAGGTGTGACTCGCCGGCTGAGGTTTGTCTTCAGGTCAACCGGGGAGCGGAATACGCCATAACTAGAGGGACCGGTAAGGAATTGACTAAGGATGAGGCGATGAAGATTATGGATGTTGCCGAGGAGGCTGGTCTTATACACAGTGTGTATAACAATTCCGGGGTTCCCAATGTGATCTGCAATTGCTGCGCTGACTGCTGTGTCTTCTACTATCCGCTTGCCAGGCGTGGTGTCTTGGACAAAGGAGTGGCTAGAAGCAGATTTCAGGCAGAGGTGGACAAGGCAACTTGCACAGGGTGTCAGACCTGTGTGGAAAGGTGTCCCTTTGAAGCGCTGGAAATGGTGAAAATCCCGGGGGAAAAGAAGCTGAAGGCGCAGGTGAACTCAGACAAGTGTTTTGGCTGTGGAGTTTGTGTCGTGGGATGCGAATCAGAAGCCATTCAACTCATTGAAATCAGACCTCCTGAGCACATCCCCGTTTAGGGTGACAGCTTAAGAATTTGTTTCTAAGAAGAGTTTCACGAGAGCGATAGCGATATGCATCCTCCAAATGATAGGTGGTTGTCAAATGACTGAGGCAAAAATTGGCGTTATTGGTGGGAGTGGGCTTTACAGAATGGAGGGGATGACAGGGATTAAGAAGGTGAAAGTCAGCACGCCCTTTGGTGAGCCCAGCGAGGCTATCACATTGGGCACTCTGGAAGGAACGAGAGTTGCATTTCTTGCCAGACACGGTGAAGGACATCGAATAAGCCCCAGCGAACTGCCGGCGAAAGCCAATATCTACGCCTTGAAATCTCTGGGGGTGGAAAGGATTGTCTCTGTAAGCGCCGTGGGCAGTCTCAAGGAAGACATGGAGCCGCTAGACATAGTTGTTCCCGACCAGTTAATCGATGCCACCAAAGGAAGAGCCGGCACTTTCTTCACCGACGGGATAGTAGGGCATGTCTCATTCGCGGAACCCTTCTGTCCTGTTTTGAGGCAACTCTCGTTTGAGGCAAGCATTAAGGTCGGGATCAAGGTGCATAAGGGTGGTACTTATCTGGTGGTGGAAGGTCCACAGTTCTCCACCAGGGCTGAGGCACAACTCTATCGCTCTTGGGGTGCTGATGTTATTGGCATGACGGCGTTGCCGGAAGCTAAGCTGGCCCGGGAGGCGGAAATATGCTATGCGACGCTGGCTATTGTCACCGATTATGATTGCTGGCACCCGAGTTACGAATGGGTGACCACGGACATGATTTTGACCAACTTGCGGAAGGGTATTGAGACTGTCAAACGAACCTTGAAGTTATTACTACCTTCCATACCAAAGGAACGGGATTGTGCCTGCGCCAGCGCGCTTAAGTATGCTATAGCCACTGACCCGAAGTACATCCCGGAAGAAAAGAGAAAAGAGCTAGGGCTATTCATTGGCAAGTATCTAGCTAAGGAAGAAAATGTCAGCCAAGCTTGAGTTCGGGTGTTTGCCCACTGCTATCGGCAGCATGCCTCACACAAGTCCCGATGAGGCGTGTTCCATCATTATGAAATATCTTCCTGACATACCATTCTGGCCACAATTGCCGAAGCGCTCGCCCAAAGAAAACATGATCATCCAGTTTAGCGATGGTTTTCCGGGGGTGGTTGTAAAGGGGGACAGAATTTATATCGAACCGTCGGCTGATTTCGAGAACGAGCTGGAGCAAATCTATGCCGATTGTGAACAAGACGACGCCCGGAAATATAGCGTTTCGAGGGAATACGCTGCCGGGCTTCATTCTTTCCTCTCCAAGGCCGCAGGTAATCGGATAGTCAAGGGGCAGGTAACAGGCCCCGTCACCTGGGGTTTGGCGGTTACCAGTCAGGATGGTCTGGGTATTCTCTACGATGACACTTTGGCAGAAGCTGCAGCCAAGTTTTTGCGGCTGAAGGCTTCATGGCAGGAAAACGCCTTGAAGGAAATATCGCCTAATCCTATTATCTTTGTTGACGAGCCTTATTTAGTTTCTTTGGGCTCGGTGTTCACTCCTATTCCCGAGGGGAAAGTGCCTGTCCTGCTGGAAGAAGTATTGGGCGGGATCAAAGGGATAAAGGGATTACACTGCTGTGGAAATACTAACTGGTCGGTGATTCTAGACACAACAATCGATGTTCTCAGCTTTGACGCCTACAACTACGCCTCTTCCCTGAGCACTCACAACGACAAGGTGAAATCATTTCTTGAACGTGGTGGTAGCATTGCCTGGGGGATAGTTCCGAACGAGGAAGAGGCTTTGGTCAAAGAATCTTTGTCCAGTCTTCGTGACCGGCTGGAAGAGGCTATGGCGCCATTCACCAGGGATGGCGTTAGGTTCAGGCAAATCATAGCTCAAGGGCTTATAACCCCGTGTTGTACCCTGGCAAGCTTGTCGCTGGAAGCAGCCAATCAGGCTCTGGAACTGACAGCTAAGTTGTCCAATGAATTGAGAAGCCGACATCTAGGTTAATCCAACAAGATAGCCGGTCACCAGGTTGGATTTCTTAAGGGCGCGGTCTATTATTCCGTAGAGTGTCCTTCCAAAGCCCTTATCTTATTCACCCTTCGTATGTGTCGACCGCCTTCAAAATCCGTTGCCAAAAAAGTTCTGGTGATTTCCAAAGCTGACTCGGTATCTATGTCGTCTGCTCTAAGGCACAAGATGTTGGCGTCGTTGTGCTGGCGGGCTCGCTGTGCTGAAAACGCATTGCAGCATAAAGCCGCCCTTATCCCTTTTATTTTGTTCGCAGCTATGCTCATGCCTATGCCCGTATCACATATTAGAATACCTTGGTCAAAACCGCCCGATGCTATTGCCTCTCCGACCTTCTGGGCAATGTCAGGGTAGTCCACGGGGTCAGTGCTGTAGGAACCAAAGTCTTGACAGGTATAGCCCGTGTTTTGCAGGAGCGGCACGATTGCCTTCTTCAACGTGATACCGCGGTGGTCACAACCTATAGCTATGCGTTTCATTTCGCCTCCAGGTACTCACTGTAAGCCTTGTTAATATCATGCGAGGGTATGATGCCCTGACGTAAGATCACCGGCGGTTCAAGGGTAATGTCCACTATCGTAGATTCCTGGCCACCAGGACATCGGCCTCCGTTGATAATCAGGTCGATTCTTCTCCCCAACTGATGTTCAACTGTCTCAGCAGTCAAAGCAGCGGGCTGACCGCTAACATTGGCACTGGTCCCGATCAGGGGATTCCCCAGGTTCTCAATCAGGGCCTGGCAAACAGAGTGATTTGGAACACGTACTGCTATGCTGGATCTTGAAGTCAAATGGGCAGGCACCGAGTCTTTTCGCGACAAGACCAGAGTCAACCCGCCGGGCCAAAACCGCCTTGCCAGAAACCAGGCAATTCCCGGTATCGGCTCGGCCAGAGCAGTCAATTGCTTTGCGTCGGCGATCAGCAACGGGAATTGGTGGTGCCTGGGCCGGTTCTTTATCTCGTAAATCCTTTCCACGGCTGGAGGATTGAACGCATCAGCCCCCAGGCCGTAGACCGTATCCGTGGGGAAGGCAATCACGCCACCCCTTCGCAGGATTTTGACCCCTTTCTCAATCTCTCGTTGAGGAACACCCATCTTTCTCACTGCTAGTATAGCATGGCGCGCGCGTCAGTCAGAAGTTCTCTGTCTTCTGCGTTCTAAGGGCTGATAAGATTTCAATCGCAGGTGACAGGCATTTCCGGGAGAGGAAAGGACTTGGCCTATTTCTGTTGATAATAGTTCGGGATAGTGATAAGCTAAATGCATCCATCACCGTAGATCTGCCATGAAGAAGAAGGTAGAAAGCCACAGAATTGCCGCCAGCGATGATATCGAAGTCTCCACTTATCTGGGGCTAGCCAAAGAGTTGCGCGGTGAGCAACCTGTAGTTGAGCCCAAGCTGCCTCCAAGTGATCGTGATACTATAGTGGTGCTCGATTTCGGGTCTCAATACAGTATGCTCATTGCCCGGCGCGTTCGGGAATGCCATGTCTACTGTGAGCTTGTGTCTTACGATACGCCGTGGGAGAAAATAGCTTCCCTGAACCCGCGAGGATTAATCCTGTCAGGGGGTCCGGCTAGCGTCTACGATTCTGGGGCTCCCTTGCCCTTGCCATATATTTACGAGAGCCATATGCCTGTAATGGGAATTTGCTATGGGATGTTTGCCATTGCTTCTCACCTAGGTGCCCAGGTAACTCGAGGAGCAAAGCGCGAATACGGGCATACAATCCTGCATGTAAGTGAGGAAGGCTCTCCTCTTTTTGCTGGTCTTCCATCATCTTTCCCCGTGTGGATGAGCCATGGTGACCAAGTAATGGAATTGCCTCCCGGCTTCAAAACCCTGGCTCATACTGAAAACTCGCCGTTCGCTGTTATCGGTAAGGATAATAGCGTGTATGGACTGCAGTTCCACCCTGAAGTAGTCCACACAGCCCACGGTAAGACCATATTCCAGAATTTTGTGCTTCAAATATGTGGCTGTCAGGGCAACTGGACGCCAGCCAATTTCATATCTGAAAGCGTAGATAAGATCAAAGAGCAAGTCGGCGGCGGAAGAGTGGTCTGTGCTCTTTCGGGAGGTGTTGATTCGGCGGTAGCTGCCACCCTTATCGACCGCGCCATTGGCAATAAACTAACCTGCATCTTTATCAATAATGGCCTGTTGCGTCGTGATGAACCTGAAAGGGTGCTTAGTACCTTCAAGCGTCACTTAAGAATGGATGTGGTTTACGTGGATGCTACCGACAGATTTCTGGAACGGCTCAAAGGGGTCAGCGATCCAGAACAGAAGCGACAGCTGATAGGAAACGAGTTTATCCAGATTTTTGAGGAAGAAGCCGCCACATTGGGTAAGATTGACTTTCTGGCCCAGGGCACTCTTTACCCTGATGTCATTGAAAGCACCTCCACAGATACCAAAGCTGCTGCCAAGATAAAGAGCCATCACAATGTCGGCGGGTTACCGGCCAAGATGAATTTCACTCTTGTCGAGCCCCTGAGGTACTTGTTTAAGGATGAAGTTCGACAGGTCGGGTTGGCTCTAGGCCTGCCCGAGGATAGAGTCTGGCGGCAGCCTTTCCCCGGACCGGGTTTGGCCATTCGTATCATCGGTGATGTGACCAGAGAGAAGCTGGAAATACTCCGGGCTGCCGACTGGATTTTGATGAGTGAAATCAAAAAGGCCAACCTTTATCGCCAGCTTTGGCAAAGCTTTGCTGTCCTTACTGATGTCAAGAGTGTCGGCGTCATGGGCGACTACAGGACCTATGGCTACTTGTTAGCAGTCAGAGCGGTGACCAGTGAAGACGCCATGACTGCTGATTGGGCTCGCCTGCCCCATGACCTTCTCGCTACAATATCTGACCGCATAGTCAATGAGATTCCCAGCGTCAACCGAGTGGTTTATGATATCACCAGTAAGCCGCCGGCAACTATAGAATGGGAGTAGGTGTCAACGGAGAGGAAAAGATGAGTCATTCTTCTGAAGAAATGGACGATGAACAGCTAGCCACAATAGACGATTTGGAGATGCTCCGCGAGGATTTGGCAGGTGAGCTGCAGACCATTAACCAATATGAAGACCATATATTAATCTTGGATGATGAAGAGGCTGTGACTACACTGGAGCATATTATCGAAGAAAAGAAGAAGCATGTCGCAGAATTGCTGAGACTGATTCAGAATCTCGACCCCGTTCAGGCCGAGAAATTCAAGGAGATTTTGTAACGCTATGTCACACAGAGTAAAGCTAAAAGGGGTGAGGAAGAACAGGGGCAAGCATAAGAAGAAGAGACGCGCAGTCTCTGAAGTTAAGACTGGGAATACTTAACAAGGATCTTCGCTATGATTCCCTGTGCCATGATTCCAGAAACTGGCATTGAAGGGTCTTGAAAACGAAGGATTCAGCATAGGTACTGCCGATAGGCTAACGTGCGAGAGTGGGCCCTGAATATATCGGGTGTTGGCGGGAAGATATAGCTAGGAGTTCATACTGGGTAAGTGAGGGAGATGCCATTTTGTCCTCAGTGTCGGGATGAGTTTCAGGACTGGGCGAAGGTTTGCCCGGACTGCAAGGTTGCCCTCGTAGAGCACTTACCTGTTCAGCCCAGGGACAAAGAGATGGACGAGCCCCTGTGGTTTATGTTGCTACTGCACCCAGTGAGGCGGTGGCAAGTATGTGGTCAGGTATTCTGGAGGAGCATGGCATTCGCTGCGTATTGAAAGGTGCGAATCTTCGTGCAGCCATGTATTATTTCACTTACAGCATGACATGCCAAATTCATGTGTCGGCATCGCAGGCTGAGCGGGCCAAGGAGATATTAACTCCCTTTCTTGAAGCTGACGCGCGAGAGTGAAATTTGAAGATACTGGTAGTTGGCGGTGGCGGTAGGGAACACACCTTAGTCTGGAAAATTGCCCAGAGTCCTAAGGTGGGGAAAATCTTCGCTGCCCCGGGTAATGCGGGCACGGCCGCCATTGCGGACAATCTGAATTTGCGCGCGACCGATATGGAAGGTTTGGGCAAGGCGGCTACAGAAAAGAGCGTTGATCTTGTCGTGGTTGGTCCTGAGGCTCCGCTAGCGTCAGGCGTAGTGGACTTCCTTGATAAGCTGGGTATTCCTGTTTTTGGTCCCTCTAAGTCAGCCACCCAGATAGAATCAAGCAAGGTTTTTGCCCGGAATCTGATGGAAAAATACGGTATCCCCTGTCCTAAGGGCGCCACTTTCTCATCTTATTCTAAGGCTCGGGAATACCTCCGTGAACAATGTCTACCCGTCGTCATCAAGGCTGATGGGCTAGCTGCCGGCAAAGGTGTGATCATCGCCGGTTCTCTGCCAGAGGCCGAGAGAGCTCTCAGTGATATTATGGAAGCCAGGATTTTCGGCTCTGCTGGGGATAGGGTAATGATTGATGAATATATTAGCGGTCGGGAGGTAAGCCTCATCGCTTTTACCGATGGCAGAAGAGTCTTACCCATGGTGCCGGCCTGCGACTATAAGAAGGTCGGGGATGGTGACCATGGTCCCAATACCGGTGGCATGGGGAGTTACAGCCCGCCCGGTTTCTTCTCCACACAGATGACACAGAAGGTAACCAAGGATATTCTGTTGCCGACTGTGAGGGCAATGGCTAAAGAAGGCCTGCCTTATAAAGGGGTGCTCTATGCGGGGCTAATGATTGTCGATGGAGAACCGATGGTGCTGGAATTCAATGCTCGTTTTGGCGATCCCGAGACTCAGGTCATTTTGCCTCTTCTTAAGACCGACTTGGTGGATATACTCATGGCGGTAGTCCAGGACAACCTCGACCGGCTGAAAATAGACTGGAGTTCCCAGGCCTGTGTTGGAGTAATCATGGCTTCGGGTGGCTATCCTGGTAGTTACAGGACTGGCTTTCCAATAGAAGGGATAAGTCGTGTCGATAAGGATGTTTTAGTTTTCCATGCCGGAACTAGGTTGGGAAGCGATGGTGTAGTCTATACCGACGGCGGGCGAGTGCTCACGGTAGTAGGGATGGGCCAGGGCATGGCTGAAGCCCGGGAAAAGGTCTACCGCAACATCCCTAATATTTGTTTCGAAGACTGTTACTATCGCAAAGACATTGCTCTAAGGGAGATAGATGAGATAGAATCTAAACCCTCGGAGGGAATGAAAAGGCAAAAGTGAAAATGCGAGATTCGAAAATCAGTTTAGTAAAGCCTTTCTGCACCTTGAACTGTGATTTTAGCTTTTTGTCTTTTGTTTCTGATATTTGCGGAGGATTTATTTTGCGATGGCATTAGTAGGCGTAGTCATAGGCAGCAAGACAGATACCGAACTGATACAGCCGGCACTGGACGTGCTCAGACAACTGGATATTGATTATGAGCTTTCTATCGTCTCAGCCCACAGGAAACCCGAAAAAGCAAGGGAGTATGGATTGGAGGCGGAGAAGAGGGGGCTCAAGGTCATCATCGCCGCCGCTGGCTATGCTGCGCACCTTCCTGGTGTTTTAGCTAGCTGGACAAGTTTGCCGGTGATCGGTGTGCCTTTGCCTACCGGCGAACTCAAAGGGGTGGACGCCTTGCTTTCAATAAGCCAGATGCCTGCGGGAGTGCCGGTAGCGTGCGTGGGTATCGGGGCGAGTGGGGCAAAGAATGCTGCCTTACTGGCTGCCCAAATCTTGAGCAGCGAGCACAAGGGGATAAAAGAAGCTTTTCGTCAGTATAAACAGGAATTAGCAAGGGGATAATATGATTGAGCGGTACTCCAGGCCTCAGATGAAGAAGATCTGGTCTGAGGGGAACAAGTTCGACCAGTGGCTCAAGGTAGAAATAGCCGTTTGTGAAGCCTGGGCTGAACTGGGGGAAATTCCGCGAAAAGATATGGCTAAGATAAGGAAGGCTATCTACAGCTTGAGCGACATCGCCAAGTTTCTGAAGGTGACCCACCATGACATGACTGCCTTTCTCAAAGCGGTGGCTGAAAGCCTGGGCAAAGAATCACGCTTCATACATCTTGGTCTCACCTCTTCGGATGTCATCGATACCGCCCTTGCTCTGCAATTGACCCAAGCGGTAGATATCCTGGCCAACGATATAGCCGGGCTTATATCTGTGCTGGAGACCAAAGCCATAGAGCATAAACATACGATCATGATGGGGCGGACTCATGGGGTTCACGCTGAGCCGACTACCTTAGGTTTAAAGATGGCCTTGTGGACGGAAGAAATGAAGCGCAATGCTCAGCGACTGGCTGCGGCCAGAGAAAATATCTCGGTGGGCAAAATATCGGGAGCGGTGGGCACTTATGCCACTGTGCCTCCTCAGGTTGAAAAAATGGCCTGTGGCAGGTTAGGGCTTAGGCCGGCTCCCATATCAAGCCAGATAATCCAGCGTGACCGCCATGCCCAGTTTGTTACTACTCTGGCTATCATCGCTAGCTCCCTGGAAAAATTCGCCACCGAGATTAGGGGGCTCCAGCGAACAGAGGTCAGAGAAGTTGAAGAGCCTTTTGAAGAAGGGCAAACGGGCTCCTCGGCAATGCCCCACAAAAGAAATCCAGAGCTTTGTGAGCGTATCTGCGGTCTGGCTAGACTGATAAGAGGCCATGCTTTGACGTCTCTGGAGAACATCGCCTTGTGGCACGAACGTGACATTAGTCACTCCTCCGCAGAGCGAATCATCTTGCCTGACTCCTGTCTGGCGCTGGATTATATGCTGTCCGTATTTACCCTAGTAATGAAAGGACTCAAGGTTTATCCGGAGAATATGCGCCGTAACATCGAACTTACCCAGGGGATCATTTTTTCTCAGAGAGTGCTCCTGGCTTTGATAGACAAAGGT
>MGMS01000045.1 GCA_001796515.1 Chloroflexi bacterium RBG_13_51_36 | reverse complement strand
GGGAACTCCGGCCTCAATGAGCTTTCTGGCCGGCGCATACTTGTTGGTCATTAAGTGGAAGGGAACACCGGGCAAGAGAATTCCAATCGTCTTCTTCTCTGCCATGAGTTCCATGCCTCTGTCAGAAATGTAATCCAGGTGATCGATTGAGGTAGCTCCCAGTTCTGCTCCGAGCTCCGCTCCACCTATGTCATTGAATTCGCCCGCATGTAGCTTCAGCTTCAAGCCCTGTTTCTTTGCTTTCTCCAGGATTGTCCTGGCCTCTGACAGCGAAAACGCTCCCACTTCCACAAAAACGTCGCAGTATTCCGCCAGGCCTTCAGTCTTAACCCGTTCCAGCATGCCCAGAACCAACTGAATGTAGTCCGCCTTCCTCTCTTTATATTCCTTCGGAAAGGCGTGAGCGCCCAGAAAGGTGGGAACAATGTCAACCGGGTGAGATTCCTTCAGCCTGGCGATAATCTTCAACAGGCCGAGTTCTGATTCTGTCGACAGACCGTAACCTGTCTTTATCTCTGCGGTGGTCGTGCCGAAGGTGAGCATCTTGTCAAGGAAAGCCCCAGCCCGATTTATCAGAGCTCGGGGAGAAGCCAGGGCCTCTCTCGTTTTCTCAACGGTGCTGAAGATGCCCCCGTTCCCTTGCATAATCTCTAAATATGACCTGCCCGCTATTTTCTGGACGAACTCGTCTTCTCTGGAACCACCAAAGACCACATGTGTGTGACAATCTACAAACCCCGGTAGGACGATTCTGTCTGTGGCGTCAATTACCGTTCCTGCCCGCCTGATAGCAGCCAGGACTTCATCCGTCTCCCCTACGGCGACAATCTCTTTGCCATCTATAGCCAACGCTCCGTTCCTGATTATGCCCAGATCTGCCATGCCCTCCTTCGTTTTGGGGCTACCCTTGGCACCTCGAGCCGTGACCAGTTCGGAAGCGTTTTTGATCAAGATGTCAGCTATCATTCCGGGATGTTGACCCCCTTCTGTTTGGCGGTCCTGGTGGCTATTTCGTAGCCCGCATCGGCGTATCTGGCAACGCCGATTCCGGGATCGACTGTCAGTACCCTTTCCAGTCTTTTCTCTCTCTCTTTAGTGCCGTCAGCCACAATGACCATTCCGGCGTGCAAGGCGTAGCCTACTCCCACTCCGCCTCCATCATGGAAAGAGACCCAGGAAGCTCCATTGATGGCATTCAAAGCGAAGTTCAGAAGCGGCCAGTCGGCAATGGCATCAGAGCCATCCAGCATCCCCTCGGTTTCGCGGTTAGGAGAAGCCACTGAACCCGTATCCAGATGGTCTCTGCCGATAACAACGGGGGCGCTGACTTTTCCCCGGGCCACCAGGCGGTTTATTCTCTTCCCAATCTCGGCCCGGTCGTCATACCCTAACCAGCAAATCCTGGCCGGTAGTCCAGTGAACGGAACCTTGTTCTGAGCCTGGCGAATCCAGTAGTGAAGATGTCTATCCTCGGGAAAAGCTTCCAGGACGGCTTCATCCAGAGTCAGGATATCTTTGGGGTCCCCGGACAAGGCTGCCCATCGCGAAGGTCCCTTACCCTCGCAAAACAAAGGCCTGATGTAAGCGAGCAAGAAACCGGGGTAGAGAAAGCCTCCCCTTGCATCTCTTACTCTCAACCCGCCAATCTCTGCCTGCTGTCGCAGATTGTTGCCGTAGTCAAAGCAGATGGCGCCCCGCCTCTGCATTTCTAAGATTGCTTCGACATGCTTAACGATTGATTCATAGGCTCTTCGCTTGTAGTCTGCGGGGTCATCGCGGCGCAATTCTTCCATTGCGCTCAGCTCGCCCGCGGGAACGTAACTCCAGATATCGTGGGCCGGTGTTTGGTCCGTAACGATGTCAGGGATCACTCCCATTCTAGTGAGCCGCGGGTGAATCTCGGCGGCATTACCCACCAGCCCCACAGAAAGTGGCAGTTTCTTTCGCTTCGATTCCTCTATCCAGCCCAGGGCTTCCTTAAGGTCTGCCGTCATCCGGTCACAGTATCCTTCTGCGATTTTCCTTTTGATCCTCTCGTGTCTAACCTCAACATCAAGAATGACCGCCTCATTCATGGTAGCAGCCATGGGCTGAGCACCTGACATTCCACCCATGCCGGCGGTAAGAACAAACTTCCCCGCAAGAGAATCTTTGCCAAACTCTTTTCTGGCCAGAGCGGCCAGAGTCTCGTAGGTTCCCTGCAGAATTCCCTGGGTTCCAATGTAGATCCAGGAGCCGGCCGTCATTTGACCGTACATCGTCAGACCCATTTCGTCATACCGGTCGAAATTCTCCTGAGTGGCCCACTTGGGAACGATGTTGGAATTGGCGATCACAACCCGGGGAGCTTCCTTATGAGTGGGAGCAACATAGACCGGTTTGCCCGATTGAACACAAAGGGTTTCCTCGTCTGTGAGGCTTTTCAGAGCTCTCACAATTCTATGATATTCTTGCCAGTTCCGGGCGGCCCTTCCCTGCCCGCCATAGATAATGAGCTCCTTCCAGTCCAGGGCGACCCGGGGATCCAGATTGTTTCTCAACATGCGCAGGGCGGCCTCCGCGTCCCAATTCCGGCACTGCAGTTTCCCGCCGGTTTGCCCCTTGATCTCTCTCTTCGGTCTTAACTCCGGGTATGTCGGCCTTGGCATATCTACCTCCCTTTCGACGTCAGGCTGTTTGATCTACAGAATGCTCGTCAACGGAGACGGGCTTCAATTTTACTCGCTATCTTCCTGGCCAGCGAGTCGGCGCGGGAGAACTCCTCCGCTTCTTTCAACACCTCTTGCCTAAAGTTTTCATCCCTGATGGAGACGAGATTGACTTCGACGTTTAACATAGCTCCTTTTACGGCTGATTCGGCCATCTTGGCCGCTACGCCGATATCCGTAATAACTTTGGGATTACAGGTCTCCAACAAAGCTCCGGCGAGCTTCAGAACTGCATAGCTATGTTTTGCCGTCTGCAGGGGAACCTGGGTGGCTTCTCTTAAGTCTCGGGCGGCGAAGGCTTTAGCGTCTCTGTCAACCAAATGTGTCAAGGTTTTCATCAATGTCCGGGCTTGTTCAGAGAAATCTTTATTCCCGGAAAACTCGGCTGCCATGGACACGAGTGCGGCTGATAACGCCCCGGAAAGGGCGGCCACAGAACCTCCGCCGGGCGTCGGTTTTCTAGCTGCCAGCTCCTCCAGAAATTCCTCGATGGTCAATTCTTGTAGCATTCCTATTCCTCCTTAACTGGCTGCCCTTGAAAAACTGAGTTTCTCACGGGGCACCAATCAGGTACTCAATTATCTTCGCCATGGGATTGAAGCCCTGAGGCGAATCGAGTCCCAGATTTCTCACCGCTGCTTCAATGAGTCTCTTGTCTGACCTTGCTCTTGGCCGGTAGAATCTGCCTGCCTTGAGAATCGCCTCCTTGGGAACCAACCCGATGATCTCGCTATAGAGAACGCTTGCGCCTCCCAGCTGACCGAGCTGTTTTATCTTCTCAAAGACGAAGTGCATGGGAGCAACCCTGTAGTTGGTCAGGTTGACTGAGACCTCGGCCACTCCCGGTTCTCCAGGTGTAATACCGACTGCCTTAACCGACTTGAATATCCCAGGTATCCTGATTCTCCGGCCGTCATCCGCAGTTGCCATGCAGCCCGACTCACGAATAATCCTGGCTATCATGTGGCCAGTCTCCTTATGAGTCGTGCTTAAGTAAACGTTGTAGGCAATCAGAAACTCTCTGGCACCGATAACGGTGGCTCCGCTCTTTCTGTTGAAAGTGGCCGGGCCGTAGTCTGGCTTCCAGCGGGAATCCTTCAGTTTTGCCTCCAGGCCTTCATACTGACCGGCTCTAATGCTGGCTAAGTCTCTTCTCTCTGGAAATCTTGCTGCTTCCTCGTAAAGAAAAACAGGGATGCGCAGCTTTTCTCCAACTTCGCGGGCAAGCTCGTTTGCCACAGCAACGCAGTCCGCCACGGTGACGTTTTGAATAGGAACAAAAGGACAGACGTCACAGGCTCCCAATCTTGGGTGTTGCCCCTGATGTCTGGCCATATCAATGATTTCGGCTGCCCTGGCAATCGCATTATAGCTGGCCTTCTTTATTGACTCCGGTCCTCCCACGAAGGTCAACACTGTACGATTGTGATGAGCGTCCGAGGCTACATCCAACAGCTTCACGCCGGGAACCTTCTCGACCTCGGCAGTGATCCGTTCTATCTTGCTGGTATCTCTGCCTTCGCTAAAATTGGGCACGCATTCAATTATCTTTCTCATAGCATCCCCGCCTCCTCCAGCAATCTACCATTATGAACAAGTTCGTAGATCTCTTTGATATCTTCAGCCAGGACCCTGCTTTTCTCAAAATGGGCGACGCGGCTTCTGACGACCTCATGAATCTTGGCCAGCCTCGATTCTTCCGGCAATGGTTCGCGGAAGTCCAGGGCCTGAGCAGCGCACAGAATTTCGATGGCTATGACGTACTCCGTATTTCTGCAAATCTCCCTCGCTTTGCTGACGGCCCAGCCACCCATACTCACGAAGTCTTCCTGGCCGGCTGACACGGGAATGGAGTCAACAGAAGCGGGGTGAGCCAGAGTCTTGTTTTCCGAAACCAGAGCGGCCGCGGTATATTGAGTGATCATCAGACCGGTGTTCAACCCCTGGTTCCTGGCCAGAAACAAAGGGAGACCGTTGGCACCGCGACTGACCAGCCTGTCTATTCTTCTTTCCGAAATGCCCGAGATGCTGCAGAGGGCAATCGACAAACTATCGGCTGCGTGAGCCAGAATCTGACCATGGAAATTACCGCTGCCCTCGCAAATTTCAGTTTTCTCTCCTTTGGTTGAAATCCAGGGATTGCCGCCAAAGGAGTTGATCTCGGTATCTACAACATCTCTGACCCGGGAAAGAACATCCCGAAAAGCGCCGTGGACCTGAGGAATGCATCTCAAGGAATAAGCGTCCTGTAATGAATAAGCTGGCTTCTTGCCCCCTTTTGTCTTCCTAAGAAGAAGGCGGTTCAAATAGTGAGCAGTTGTGATTTGCCCTGGATGAGGTCTAAGTTCTTGAAGTTCAGGCTCAAAGGATTTGGTGCCGCAACCCAAAGCTTCAATGGTCATAACGGCAGCTATGTCGGCTGTTCGGATCAAGTTATCAGACTGGAATGCCAGGAAGGCCAGACAACTCGTCATGAAGCTCGTGCCATTAAGCAGGGCAATGGCTTCCCCGACCTGCAACTTCGCTGGCTCTAGTCCTGCAGTAGGCAAAACCCGCTGAGGGTCCCTGCCAATCAAGGCCAGGGCAATGTGAGCCTGAGGAACTAGATCGCCGCTGGCACCCAGAGATCCCTTTGCCGGTACAACCGGAATGATATCTCTGTTGAACATCTCCACCAGGAGCTCCAGTGTCGGCAATCTCATGACGGAATATCCTTTCTTGAGATTCAAAATCATGTGCAGCATGATCCCTCTGACTATCTCCCTCTCCAGAGGGGGGCCTACGCCACAGGTGTGGCTCATGATTAGATTCTCCTGGAATTCTTCCATTCTGCCTTTGGGAATGCGTCTATTCAAAAGAGCACCGACGCCGGTGTTTATTGCATAGTAGGATTTGTGCGGATTGGACTTCAGAATACCCTCAAAAGCCTTTCTGGATTGCCTGATTCTTTCCTTATCTCTTCCTTTTAACTCGATTGTCCTTTGGCCGCGGCACAAATCAACGAATTCAAAATAGTCTAGCTTGTCTTTTATCATTGATCTCCTCCCGAAGACGTTTTCGACGTCGACACCAAGAATACGGGGCCGCTATACTCGTTCGCGCCACCTGGTTTCGATCGTACCACAGGGCTAGTTCTTCCTGGCCACATCAACAATGTCCGTCTTCGACTTAGTAGCGCTGGGAAATTCCAGAAAATCGAGTATGTTCCTATCACCAAAAGTAGTAAGAACCCGATGTGCGATTTCTCTCATATCATCAAGTCCAGCCTCAAAAGCTATGCCAAATAATCTGCCGCTATGTGGTTCGGCGTCCTCAGAAGCGCACTTTTTCAGTTTCCTCACAATCTCTCCTTCGGAATATGATTTTGCGAAAAAGTCCCTGTTGATCTCCTGCATTTCTGACGTGACATGATAAACAGAATTCAGTGAACTTCACAATGATATCTTACCGTGGCTCCTCTATCCTGTCTTCTTCTTGAACTGCACGATATGGAGGAACGCACCACCATCAGTCGCCGCACATCAAGAACATTATAATCCCCGAGACCTTGTGTTTCAATATAATTTCGTAGCTCCAGATTCACAAAGGCAGAGCCATGCTAGGGACGCCATTGCATGGCATGACTATCACCTTCAGAAGTATCTTGTTCACACGGGCTCGATCACCGACGAAGCGCCCTTGAGATAAATCAGTCATGTCATATAAAATACAGGATAGTCATGTCTTCACGAGTTTATAGAAGGTTTGGTTGGGCTGCCGTCATCCTTGCAGTCATCTTACTGATAGGCACCGTGGGTTACTGGTTCATTGGTGGTAGACAGTATTCATTCGTGGATACACTCTACATGACGGTCATCACTATAACGACGATTGGCTTCGAAGAGGTCATTGATCTATCGGGCAATGTCGGGGGCAGGATATTCAC
Source organism: Chloroflexi bacterium RBG_13_51_36 (assembly GCA_001796515.1). Classification (GTDB taxonomy): domain Bacteria; phylum Chloroflexota; class Dehalococcoidia; order GIF9; family AB-539-J10; genus RBG-13-51-36. Next base: position 29,770 of record MGMS01000045.1, on the reverse strand, counting down.
CATATTCATTGCTGTCGCTGGGGTCGGCGTTATGGCATACATTTTTACCAATATCACTGCTCTGGTAGTTGAAGGACAACTGACGGAGTCCTTCAGGAGGAGAAGAATGGAAAAGATAGCTGGTAACTATAAGGACCATTACATTGTATGCGGACTCGGTCGAGTGGGCTCCTACATAGCCAACGAGCTTCACGCGACCAAAAGGCCTCATGTGGTGGTCGATGTCAACAAAAGCAATTTAGGAGCTGACCTGGAATCATTCGGTGATGAGGTTTTCATAGAAGGCGATGCTACCGACAGCGACACCCTTCTAAAAGCCGGCGTTGAGAAGGCGGCCGGCCTGTTCGCTGTAGCCGGAGATGATAACCAGAATTTGGTTGTGAGCCTGACGGCAAAGCAGCTTAACCCAAAGCTGAGGGTAGTGGCCCGCTGCAACGACATGAGAAACGGCGAGAAGATGAAGAAGGCGGGCGCCGATGCCGTCGTCTCACCTTGCGCTATCGGTGGGTTGAGGATGGCTTCCGAAATGGTGAGACCCACGGTAGTATCTTTTCTGGATATTATGTTGCGCGACAGAGAGAAGAACCTGCGGGTTGAAGAGCTGCCCGTGCCCGAATCATTTGTTGGCCGACCTATATCGGCGCTGAACCTGAAGAGATTCCCCCATGCCCTGCTGTTGGCAGCTAAGACAGGAGACAACTGGGTCTATAACCCGTCAGAAAACTACGTTATTGACCGGAAGAATACCCTGGTGTTCATGACCACGCCTGAGGGGCGGGACGAACTGGCCACACTTCTTAAAGAATAGATATGGCGATGGAGCAGTCTCAGTGATAGTGAGGTTTCTGGGGACACATAATGCCGAGTCCAAAAACACGCGGCTCGTATCCTTCCTCGTTGATGGCATACTCGCGGTAGATGCCGGTAGCCTGGTTTCAGAACTGACCTTCGCCGAACAGAAGAAGATCAAGGCGATATTGCTTTCTCACGGTCATTACGACCATATCAGGGCGGTCCCCGCCTTTGCCTTCAACAATTCTGACCGCACTACCAAAGTCTTCGCCACACCTGAGGCCCTCGATATTCTCTCATCTCATCTAATTGACGGTGTCGTCTATCCTGAGTTCACCAGCAAGTCCTCATTCCTCCAGAGGGCAACCATTAAATTAGTCCCGCTGGAATTCTTCAAGCGGGAAAAAATAGAAGGCTACTACGTCACGGCCGTGCCGGTGCAGCATCCACTTGACGGCGTGGGCTTTGAAATCACTTCTGGAGACGGAAAGCCCCTATTCTACACAGGTGATACTGGTCCCGGACTTTCCTCCATATGGAACAACATATCTCCGCAATTGATAATAGCTGATCTGACCTGGCCTAATCGTCTGGCCGGTGCCGCCAGAGATGCAGGTCACCTCTGCCCAGAAATGCTCAAGGAGGAGCTGATTGAGTTCCGTCGAATAAAGGGTTATCTGCCCAGGGTGGTGGCAATTCACATGAGTCCCCCGCATGAACCTGAGATAAAGAGAGAAATCAGAGAACTAGCCAAACTGCTGGAGACATCGATAAATATTGCCCGAGAGGGCGACGAGTTTATCCTGTAGCAGAATACACAGTTATCCACAGTTCACGGGTTGTCTGAAAATAAGAGGCACCCTTTAGTAGCCACTATGAATAAATCTCTATTGACATGCAGATTGTACCAGAGTAGTATATCGCCGCACCATATAAGCCGGTAATCTGGCGTGTTGATACCAATGTAGCGCCATTCGCAGGAGGCCCATTGTGCGCAAGAAACTACTGCTAATAGTTATCGTGTCAATAGTTGCTGTGTCTAGCGTGGTAGCCGCAGTTTTGCTTCACCAAGGCGATGAGCCGTCCAATGGAGGTTCACCAGAGCCACCCACCACCTCTCCTACGCTCACTATCCTCTCGATCACCAAAGGAAATGTATCCGTAAGGAAGGCAGGTGCGAGCAGTTGGATAGCAGCGCAGGTGGGGATGCCCCTTGCAATTGGGGACAGTGTGAAGTCCGGTAACAGCTCCGGCGCTGACATCACCTTTTTTGATGGCAGCACTATTGAATTAGAAGCTGACACCGAGCTAGAAGTGGTTTCACTAGGTATCTCTAGTGCAGGCTCCACGACCATCAGACTCAAACAGGCAATAGGAACTACCATAAGCCGCGTGAACAAGCTTGTGGACTCAGCATCTCGCTATGAAGTTGAAACGCCAGCGTGTGTGGCGGTGGTGAGGGGGAGCATCATGACAATTAACGTCATAGCAGACGGCACAACCTGGGTAACTAACAATAGAGGGGATATATGGGTCATTGCGAACGGCGCGGAACTGCAAATCCCTCAGGGACGCAAATGCATTGTTACACCCGGTGAACCACCACAGCTTGCTCCGACAAGTCGTGGTAGCGAGACCGGCGGTGGTCGCCGAGGCTTTTCGCCGAACCCCGATATTGAAATAACCAAGACCGCCAACCCAACACAAGCGCACGATGAAGACCTTGTTACTTATACCTATGTCGTCACCAACCCCGGTAACGTGCTGCTGTCAAATGTGTCAGTTACCGACAATATGATTGAGCAAGTTACTTACCAGAGCGGTGATACTAACCAGAATGGATTACTTGACATGAGCGAGACCTGGATATTTAGCGCAAACTACACCGTGACTACCGAAGATGATAGCCCTTTGGTCAACACCGCTGCAGCTGCCGGTACCTATGCTGGTGCCGGGACGATAATCGCCTGGGATGCCGCCAGCGTTGATATCCTGCGACCTGCCATTGCCATGAATAAGACAGGCCAACTGTGGGAAGATTGGGAACATGAAGCCCTGTGCATCAACTACACCTATACCGTAACTAACCCCGGCAATACGCCTCTATTCGATGTCTCAGTTGTTGACGCTATGACTGGGGAACCTCTTCACCAGAGCGGTGATACTAATGGGAATAGCAGACTCGACACAGGTGAGACCTGGATATTTGCCGCAACCTACGAAATTCCCTACGGATACTACGGCGAATCTGTGACCAACAATGCCACGGCATACGGCACCGACGCTTTAGGTGAGACGATAACCGCCGAAGCTAGTTGCACTATCAGTATCATTGTCACTGAAACGGCCAGCATCTCCGTTCAGATAGATATGGGGCCACAGGCTCCCATATTCATCTGGGATGATAACACTGGCTCCTGGGCCATAGACCAAGACACTGAACAGCCAGTAGATGGTACTAATCACACAACGCCTGATAGCATCGTTGTTGTCGGCGGACATTGTTATTATGTTTGGGTGCACACCGGAGAGGAGTGGTACGACGTGAGTGCGTGGCCTGACGGCTGGGATGTTATATCCTATATTGATTTTCTTGAACTTGAGGTTGCGGCTGTCTATGGGTGTACAGCTGCAGACAGTCTCTACCCAGTTAATTTTACGGTCTATTATTAAGCAAGCTAGCAGGGTTGCCGGACTACTACTCTATTCGTTCTCCTAGCTTGGTTGTATCAAGATAATTGGTGGCGTCTTCCACCCCCAATCCACACCAGCAATAGTTCATTCCTCCAAATGTTGGTAATTGACATGAGTCCCCAACACGTGTCGGAAATAAGGAGAGAGGTCAGGGCAGTAGCCAAATCGCTAGGAATCACGATTGATATTCCCCGCGAGGGCGACGAGTATATTCTGTAGCAGCAAGAAGACCAATCCATGGGCCAGAGATTGCCTGCGAATAACAGGCACTGCTACTTCTCTTCGTCCCGGGATCGTGTCCAATATCCGAAAGCCGATCCAAGTTTGTCCTGCAGCTTTCTAGTCTTAATGAAAGCCTCAAAGAAGCTCTTGCAGTCGTCAAGCATCGTCTGAGCATAGACTATTGCTTTAGGCAAGTCCTCTTCGGGTGTACTGGATACCTTGCCGTGACCGGGGTAAACCTGTTTGATCTTCAGATTGCTTAGACGCCGGACGGAATTCACATAGTCGCTGACATTACCGCCCACAGCTATCTCGGACAGCGTGCCCCCAGCAAAAACCGTGTCACCAGTAAAGAGCAGTCTCGCTCTTGGCTCATATAGACAGATACAGCCCGAGGTGTGCCCCGGCGTGTGTATTACCTGAAGTTCATAATTCCCAAGGTCAATTGTAGAACCGTCCTCCAGCCAGACATCTACCCAGAAGGGCTTACCGGATTGATCACGGTATTTCCTGAAGGTGACAAATTCATCCTGCAACTCCAGTTTGTTGGCCGCCAGACGGTGCGCCGTTACTACGGCAGTTCGGTGGAAGAAGGCGGTAGCACCGATATGATCATAGTGTTCGTGTGTTAATATAATCAGATTTACGTCTTTCACGTGCAGACCCAATTCAGCAAGCCGGCGCTTCAGAACCGGGAATTTACCGGCAACACCGGTATCGATGAGAGCATTCCTGCCATCGCCCTTGACAAGATAGACGTGACTTCCGGGCTTCTCGCCGCGAAGCTGGTAGATTCCCGGCACCAGCTCAGTTACTGTGGATTGCTCCGGCTGTAGCTCAGCCCTGGTCTGCGCACGGGGACTTACCGGCTTCTCCTTCATGATGAAGCTCCGTCAGGAGACAATCGTTTGTCCATGTCTCGTAGTCTCTGACACAGAGTGTGCATGAGACTGAGTGCGAACTCCGGCTGTTGTCGCACCATAAACAGGAATCTGGGCCTATCTATGACAATTAACTCGGTGTCATCTTCAACAGCCGCGGCGGTAGTTGACCGAGGGGAGTCATCTACCAGAGCCATTTCACCGAAGAAATCGCCAGGATTCAGAACAACCAAGGGGGTCTGTTCGGTTTCGTTTCGCCGGACCGACAGCAGCACCCTCCCGCTGTGAATGAGATACATTTCACTGCCAATGCTGCCTTCCTCAAAGATGACCTGGGATTTACCGTATCTTTGCCGGAATTTGGGTGAGGCTGCAATCTCGTCTGCTCTATCCCCCGCCATAGTCATATCCTGCTTAACATCATGATAAAGATTGCCTCTGCCGCGCTGGATCCCTTGCGCTCCCAATATGGAATCCTATTGACAATCCCGATTGCATCAACCTATAATACATCATCTCTACCGTTACAGTCATCGCATCAATAGACCAAAAGAACCACGGTTAGCTGTAAGAGATTATAGGTTGTGTATCAGAACAAGTAAAGTGTTTCGGATAAGCATTGAATACCGTTAGGAGCCTATGTTGCTGATAGAACACTCTGAGCATTCACAGGAGACCTGTCATGCGTAAAAAGCTGTTGCTAATGATTGTGGTGGCCGTACTGGCTGTGTCTATTCCAGTGACCATAGCATTGATCCACCAGGCCTATGAGCCGTCGAATGGTGGGACAGCAGACGTGCCGACAGATACGCCCACTACCGACCCTACCCTCACTATCCTTTCGATGACCGAGGGAAATATACTCGTAATGAAGGCAGGTACTGACAACTGGATAGAGACGCAGGTCGGCATGTCTCTAAAAGTCGGAGATACCATAAAGTCGGGCAGCAATTCCAGCGCCGAAATCACTTTCTTTGATGGTAGCACTATCGAATTAGACGCTGACACCCAGGTCGAAGTTGCGTCTCTCAATGTCACGGGTACCGGCTCTAAAACCATCGGCCTTAAACAGACAATAGGGACTACCATAAGCCGTGTGACCAAGCTTGTTGACTCGTCATCTAGCTATGAAATTGAAACACCGGCTTGTGTGGCGGCGGTGAGGGGTAGCGTCATGATAGTTGACGTCATCGCAGACGGCACGACCTGGGTAACTAATAGCAGAGGGGATATATGGGTCATTACCGACGGTGTGGAACTGCAGATCCCTGAAGGGCGAAAATGCATTGTTATATCCGGTCAGCTGCCACAGCTCGTACCGACAAGCTATGGCGGCGGTGGGGGCGGTGGAGGAGGCGGCGGTTTCTCGCCGAACCCCGACATTGAGATAACCAAGCTGGCTGACAGGACGCAGGCCCATGAAGGCGATACCATCACGTATACCTATACTGTTGACAACCCCGGTAATGTACCATTGTCATCCGTGTCAGTTACTGACGACAGGATTGAGGGCATTATCTACCAGAGCGGTGATACTGACAATGATGGCACACTTGACACAAATGAGACCTGGATATTTGCGGCGGCCTACAACGTGACTGCCGACGACGACAGTCCCTTGGTCAACACCGCTGCGGCTGCCGGTACCTATGCTGGATCCGCGACAATAATTGATTGGGATACCGCCAGTGTTGATATCCTGAGGCCGGCCATTGCTCTAGATAAGACAGCCAGCCCGACGGAAGCTTACGAAGGCGATACCATCACCTATACCTACACCATAACCAACGCTGGCAATACGCCTCTATCGGCTATCTTTGTAACCGACAATGAAATTGAAGATGTTGTCTATCAGAGCGGCGATGCAAATGAAGATGAAATCCTCGACATGGATGAGAGCTGGATATTTACCGCAGACTATATCACAAATGTCGAAGACGCTGGCCCACTGGTCAATACCGCTACTGCATACGGCACCGATGCCCTGGAGTGGACAGTAGAGTCGGAAGAAGCTACCGCCAGTGTTGACATCCTGCGACCAGCCGTCGCTCTAGATAAGACAGCCGACCCGACGGAAGCTTACGAAGGCGATACCATCACCTATACCTACACCATGACCAACGCTGGCAATACGCCTCTATCGGCTATCTCTGTAACCGATGATGAGATTGAGGACATTACCTATCAAAGCGGCGATACCAGTGAAGATGAAATCCTTGACCTCGATGAGACCTGGGTATTTGCCGCAAGCTATACCATAACTGCCGAAGACACTAGCCCCCTGGTCAACACCGCTACGACGTACGGCACCGATGCCTTGGGTCGGCAAGTAAACGCACAAGCTTCCGCCAGTGTCACCATCATAGTTGATATTCCTACCTATGGTATAAAGATTGAACTGACCTGGGATACCGATAACACCGACATGGATGCACACCTTATCCGGCCATTGGGACGGTATGGGCACGAAATTGATGATTGCCATTGGCTAAATGAAAACCCCGATTGGGGACTCCCTGGAGTAACCGAAGATAACCCGTCTCTTAATGGAGATTTCCTTTATGGTTATGGTCCGGAGATCATCACGCTGGAACAGCCTTATGAACAGGGGACATATCGGTACAAAGTCAATTATCAGAACGACCATGGGTTAGGCCCTTCCATAGCCACGGTTAGAGTTTGGATTAACGATGCTATGGTAAGAGAGTACAGTAAAGAGATGTCTAATGAGGAAATATGGGATTGTTGTTCCATAGATTGGCCATCAGGTGAGGTGACTCCAGCGGAGGGTTGAACTGGGTCGGGACCACCATGCAAGGCTTCAGCGCGGGTACTAGCCTCCAGGTTTTTGTATGCCAGTAAAGCAGTGCAGATAAACAATAGATGCACTCAGAAGCCGGTGCTGCTATTAAAACCTCCGCAGTACTTATGGGAAGTGTGCCATGCGTAATAAACTGGCGTTAATGCTTATTCTGACTATTCTGGTAGCCTCAATTTCAGTTGGCTGCGGCGGGGGATCGCCATGTCCTTCCACGCTTACTATACTTTCGATAACCGAGGGTGATGTATCCGTAATGAAGGCAGGTACAGACGATTGGGTAGAGGCTCAGGTTGAGATGGAATTAGAAGTGGGAGATAGCGTAAAGACCGGCGGTAATTCCAGCGCCGAAATCACCTTCTTCGATGGCAGCGCTATGGAACTGGAGGCTGGCACCCAGATCGAGATTCTCTCACTCGATATTGTCTGTGATACTGGCGTCACGACGATCAGTCTTCTGCAGATGATAGGGGATACCATAAGCCACGTGACAGAGATTCTTGACCCGGCATCCAGCTATGAAGTCGAAACACCAGGCGGTGTGGCTGGGGTGAGGGGCAGTGGCATGAGAGTTCAGGTCATCTTTGGAAACCCGAACTATGAAGACGGCACAGCCCTGGTAACCAATCTGGAAGGGAATATCTATGTCATCGCGCAGGGTGTGCAAGTGGACGTTCCTGTGGGTCAAACATGCATGATTACCCCCGGCGAGCCACCGAACCTCATGCCGGTGGCAGCAGATGATAGTGGCACAACACTAGAGTATCACCGGATCACCATCCCTGTTCTGGATAACGACTTCGATCCCGATGTCGGTGATACACTGACCGTGGCCTCGGTAACTCAAGGCGATCACGGCCAGGTCTTTAGTAACGGCAACGATGTTACCTACGCACCGGACCCTGATTTCCACGATACCGACAGATTCACCTACACCGTCAGCGATGGCCACGGCGGTACCGACAGCGCCACCGTCGCCGTCACCGTGGCCACTGTTGAAACGTTTGCCTACATTCATGTCGCATTGGAACCGGGCTCAGCGCCCATATATATCTGGGATGAAATGAGTAATTGGTGGGCCATAGACGAAGATACTAAATATGAAATAAACGGGATTCATCACGAAACAACAATGACCATCAGCGTTGCTGCCGGACGCCGCTATTACGTCTGGGTGCATAAGCCGGAAGAAATATGCTATGTGATGGAGCATCCTGATGGTTGGACCGTCACATCTGCTCCTGTCGATGATTATGAGGACGAAGCTGCCTACGGATATGCGGCCACGGACTCTGAATACTCAGTTTTGTTCGGTATCGCTGAATAGAAGAAGTCAGCTCGGTTGCCAGGCTGTTGCTGATACCTCTTTCGACTTGGTTGTACCAGGCCAGGAGCGGTATATCATGATGGCGAGGTCGTCTTAGAGACCCGCGACAATAAAAGAGATACCTAGAGGCGGACCAAGATTACAGCTAATTCGTTACCCAAGCGTGGAATGACCAGGCGCCAGCGCAAGCGCCTTTATCACACTCTGGTGCTCATAGGTGTGGGCTGCGTCTGCACTCTTGTCTCGCTACTGGTCCAACCGTTCTATAGTATCAATCTATGGTTCTCAGACCAGTTTTTCACCTCTGAACTTCCTTCTCCGAATATCGTTATCGCTGGCATAGATGACGATACGCTAGAAACCTACGGCCGGTGGGCGGAGTGGTCGCGCAGTCTGCACGCCCAGGCCATTGATAACTTGAGTCAGGCTGGAGCCAAGGTAATCGGTTACGATGTCATCTTTGCCGATAATTCCACGGATGATGAAATGCTGGCGACAGCAATAGCCGAAGCGGGCAACGTCGTCCTGGCCGAGGTCGGCATTCCCCCTGTCTATCAGACCAAAGAAGGGATCACCTACGATAGTTTCCTCCTGCCCGCAGATGTTCTGGAACAGGCCGCCAGCAGTGTCGCACACGCCAACGTGGTTCCCGACGGCGATGGCACGGTGAGGCGATTGCCGCTGATTGTCAGGTCAAGCTCGGGACAGGCCTATCCTTCATTGACCCTGGCTGCACTTCACCAACTCTTCGCGATGTCTTTGCCGCAGGAATATCCGCTCGAAAACGGCTCCATCCACTTGTTAGCCCGTGATATTCCGGTTGATGCCCTATACCGTCTGCGCATCAACTTTTCCGCCGATTATAGTGAACGACCGTACGTCTCCTATGGTGATATTATCAGCGGCAACTTTGACCCGTCGCTGGTCGACAACAAGATAGTGCTGATCGGTATGACCGCTACCGGTGAGCTCGACAGCTGGGCTATCCCCACCTCAGCCAGCAAGGTTCCCGGGGTTTTCATACACGCCGGTGCCATGGATACCATTCTCACAGGGCGTTTCTTAAGAGAGCCGGGCATTCCCACCACGCTAATGATTATGCTCCTGCTGATTGGCATCACTGCCTTTGCCTTACCCTGGTGTGGAACCCGCAACTGGAGGGATATAGTCAAGGGCGTGGGAATAACCGTGGGCTTATTTGCTGCCTGCTTGATAGCAGGCTTCGTCGCTTTCGACAGAGGATATGTCCTGGACCTGTTCTATCCACTGCTGTTATTACCGGTAATCTATGTCAGTGACATCGTTTACATTGTCGTTACTGAGCAGGCGGACAAACGGTTTGTCAAGGAGCTCTTTGGTCGCTACATTTCGCCCCAGATAGCCAATGAGATAGTTAGCCGGGCCGATTCTGGCCAACTCCAACTCGGGGGCGAGCAAAGGGAAGTGAGTGTGTTCTTTGCAGATATTCGTGGCTTTACGCGGATAAGCGAGCAGTTATCTCCTGAAGATGTAATGCAAATGCTCAATATTTACTTGTCAGTTATAGCCGATGAAGTGGTACGGCATGATGGTATAGTTAACAAGTTTGTCGGCGACAATATCATGGCAGTGTGGAATGCGCCGCAATCTCAGCCGGACCACGCACTGCTGGCAGTAAAGGCTGCCTGGGAAGCACAGCAGAAACTTGCCGAGCTGCGACAGAGAGATAACCGGCCGCTCCCGGTACAATTTGGCATTGGTATCAACACCGGCGTAGCCGTGGCCGGCAATGTCGGCTCCGCCGGACGCAGCGAATACACCGTCATCGGGGATTCCATCAACATTGCTTCACGCATTTGCAGCAGTGCCCCCGGTAATGAAGTCTGGATTGGTCCTGAGACGTATAATCAAACAAAGGACTATATAGAAACCGAGAAACTCGAGCCACAGAGTGTCAAGGGGAAAGCAGCGCCCATCACGTTATATCGGGTAACTGCGTTGCGCCCCGCAGCCATTCAGAGCAAAGATACGCCCTTGTCTGCCTGACGCCCGCCTTTGCCGGCGAAACCAAACGTCATCCCCGGAGTCGAAACGCTCCTGGCAACCAGAGATAGCCGCACCGAAGATACCTTTTTGCAGGATAAATTACGGTGCCAGCGCCGGCGATATATTAGCCTTCTGGAATGACTGGTAACAGCAGGTGGGAGGGGTATTTGCCATCGCGGTAGATTTTATGGAGTGTCGGTTTGCTGTTGCAGACGTGCCACATAACATCATATGTTTCCGGGTCGGTAGGAATATCGATGCTTGATATCTCCAGCTTAATGCGGTGACCTGCCTTAAACGTATAAGAAATCGGGCGTAGCTGAGCGACGTATTCGTTGATTTCCCCCGGTTCCACGGGAACTGATTTTGTGAAGTCGTGTCCGATTTCCCAGGGCGTTGTCTTACTCTTATCAAGGGCCCTGAAAGAGGCTTTGAGCCAGCCCGAAGACAACGGTAGTATGCCGCTGTCGTCCGAAGGTTCGTCTCTTACGTCTATTCTGAAATTTGTGTCGTCTGCGTCTATGGCAGCGTAGAAGACTATCCTCGGGGCGCCAGTTACCTGCACGTCTTCGGACAGGGGCGGAGTCAGATACCGAACACGGGCTCTCTCTTCTGATACGTAAAGGGGCTGCTGGATGAAACAATCCGGAACATCGTTGTAATTGTCCGGTTCCGGCGACAAACTCCCCAGACTGTTAAGATAGAATTTCGTCCACACGGTGCTTTCAATCGGCCACTCCTTCGCCTTTGACCATTTGTTGTCCACCGCAGTATAGTACCTTACGGGCGGCTCATCCATAATGCCAGTATCGATACCCTTGAGCCAGTAATCGTACCATCTCAAGACCTCTTTGTGTTGTGCCTTCCACGGGCGGGTCCCCATATTAGAATACAGTAAGAATTTCTTGGGCACTTTCAGCGTGTTGTAGATATTAATCTGCGGTTGGGAGAAGAAGCTGAAAAGAGGCCCCCCCACATAGGCGGGCACTTTTATCTTGTTAACCCTGCTGCAAACCGACCGCTCCCGATAGTATGGTCCGTCGTAAGGATTCAGCATGAAGTCGAAGAGGATTGGGTTTTTCTCCGGATACTTCAGCAAATGGTAGAGGTAAGGGTATTGTCTTAAATCGGGATTACTCAGGGCTTTCTCTACCAGCCGTTCCAGCTTCTTTGGAGGTGTGTTCTTCATCATAGCTGATACGACATTCCTGGGGGCATAACCACACCGTGCCGGATACGTACCGGTGTACAGACCGTAGAGAAATATGTTCAGAACTCCGCCTTCATACAAACCGTGGTTATATAGGTCGTCGGCGAATATCTCCCAGGGACAGATTGCTTTCAGATGTGGCGGCTGTTCCGCGGCCACAAAAAGCTGGATCGTCGCAAAATAGCAGATACCCGCCATCCCGATTTTGCCATTGCACCAGGGCTGCCGCGCCAACCACTCTACAATATCGGCGCCGTCTTCCCCTTCCTTTTTAGAAAAGAGGCCTTCATATTCACCCTCCGAGTAGCCCGTGCCTCTCAAGTCTCCTATCACGTAAACGTAACCCCGGGGCACGTAGAAGTCGGGGTTGCCAGCCTCTATCGATGCTTCAAAAACCGATTTCCCGAACGGCTGGGGAGGTGTGTCAAATGTTTGTACATCCTTGCCGTAAGGAGATAAAGCAAGCAAAGCCGGGAACTTCCCAGGTGCGTCCGGACGGTAAATATCAACCGCCAGCCGCACTCCGTCGCGAGCTGGAACATAGACATTCTTTTCGACCTTCACACCGTACATTGGCTTGGACCCAATCTCTTTCTTACCGCGTGCCATTGTCCCTCCTTTTGGGCTTCGGTTCGCCCGCTTTCTGCAAATCTACTTCAAGCTGGCGTATATATACCGTCATCGGCCATCAACAGCATGGGTGAAATTCTATTGATGTACTGATGGTCCCTTTCACCAAGCATCTTCCGAGTTTCGCTCATACGCCTTGTCTTCTACAGAATGATAACTCATTTCCTTCAGGAGTTTAAAGCAATGATAGCAGATTGTATGAATATTTCCATCGACGTTATCGGCCCCCAGCGTAGTGCAGAATGCCACAAGTGACTTCTCATCCGATTGTCCGCTTTGTCATGGTATCCTGGGGGCATAATACCTGACTTGTAGCGGGCCCGCTTTGTAAGGTGTCCTCGGAATTCGGTTGTGACCTGAAGGACGTTTATTCCGCCTGTACCAAGGTATAAATGCCTCCTTGCCGGTCAAGGATGTACAGGTTACGTGCCAGGTCTACACCGAAGGAGGTGATACTCAGATTGGAGTCAACCAGTAGTGTGTTCTCAGTCACGACATTGCCGTCATAGAGTAGGGCCCAAATATTTCCCGAACAATAATCACCGTATATGTAATGACCCTGTAAAGAAGCTATCTGGTCTCCCCGATACACGTATCCTCCGGTGACCGAGCACCCCTGCGAGTGGTCGTACTCGACTAATGGCAGCGTCAGTCCGGACTGATCACAGCCGGTGGATGGAGAGTAGCAATGGAAACCTTCCATGACGTTCCAGCCATAATTGGCGCCTTTGGTAATGATGTCTACTTCCTCCCACAGGTTTTGCCCGACATCGCCGGCCCACAATAGTCCGGTTTCTGGATCAAAGGAAAAACGCCAGGGGTTTCGCAGGCCGTATGCCCATATCTCTTCCCGGGCACCTTCGGCGCCCACAAATGGATTATCCGCAGGTATCTCATAATCCCCAGGTGCTGACAACCCGCTCACATCAATACGTAGAATCGAGCCCAAGACTGTACTCAAATTTTGGGCATTGCCTAGAGGGTCACCGCCACTTCCGCCGTCGCCCAAACCAATGTAAAGGTACCCCTCCGGGCCGAAGGCGAGCTGCCCGGCGTTATGGTTGCTGTAGGGCTGCGCAACTTCCATGACGATAACTTCGCTTTCCGGGTCGGCCACATCCGGGTTCTCCTGATCAAGGCTGAAGCGAGATATCACCGAGCGACGGGGATCGGCAGCCGAGTAGTAGACATAGAAATAGCCGTTCTCCTCGTAATCGGGGCCGAAGGCAAGGCCAAGCAAGCCTTCTTCGTCGCCTTCCCTGTTGACCCGATCCGTAATATCCAAGAATATGTCCGCCTGCTGCGAATTGTTGACGGAAAAGGTATGGATGACTCCACCCTGTTCGGTGACGAATATCAGGCCGCTCGTATCATTCGGCTGGACGAGATTGGTCATCTCCTGGAAAGACAGGCCGGGAAACACCCGTTCGACTTGAAAACTGCCGCTAGGTGTGGGCTCCGAATTGCAGCCCAGCAGACTTGCCAGTGCCACCACCCCGGCGACCGTGACCAACATTATTGCTGCGTGACGAACAATCTTTCTCATGGCTCTGTAACCTCCTCTGCTAACAAGCCAACTACCCGCCTCAACGCCCCAGTCTTACACATCCATCCTTATTCTAAGCCAGCGTCACTGGAATAGTCATAACACTGGATGACAAAATGTAACAAAACCATTACATTTTCCCAATCGCGGCCGGACACACGATTGGGAAAGGGCGCGGGAATTCCAGAACTAGAACAGCTTCGTGCTGATCTCCACTCCGTCAAATACCATATCGACGTAGTCGCTCCTGTATCTGCCTGAGTTCCTCACATAGTTCAGGTAGTCCCGCATTTCGTGAGTAGGCGTTTTGACGTTGTCGGCAAAGACCACGCCACCTCTCCGTAACTTGTTTTCAGAAAGCTTGAGATACTCCAGGTATTCATCCTTGGCGGCGTCAAGGAAGACCATCTCGAAGTTACCGTTCATACGGGGTATCAGGGCAAGTGCATTACCAATATGCACTTCAATCTTGTCAGCCAAGCCAGCTCTCTGAATGTTTTTCTCCGCCCGCCTTGCCGACTCTGGATCCATTTCTATGGTGACAATCCTACCTTCTTGAGGAAGGTTCAAGGCTATGAGAATTGCCGAATATCCAATCAGCGTGCCAATCTCCAAAACATTCTTCACGTTGAACCTCTTGACAGTACCGACCAGGTGCTTTCCCTTTTCTGGTCCGAGGATGGGCAGGAATGTCCTCTTTGATAGTTTTTCAATTTCCCTTAGAACGGCATCACCTTTCATCGATGGCCTTACCCTGCTGACTTCACACCTACGTGTATGCTAGATGTGGAATGTGGCGGTACTATCGTACAAGAACGTGTATTCAGTAGTCATAAAATCAACATCGGAAAAGTCAAGAGTTATGACATCTTTGGAAAGAAGAATGTTGTAGTTGGTATACCGCGGCAATGCTAAGTAACAAGATGAGTTGCATTCAAAGTATGGGGATCGCATCTTTGTCAGAAATGTTGGGTAACAATACGCGCGATTGTTACCCAACAAGTTGCCGCGTTGTTATACCTCACCTTTTACCTTTCGGCTACATGAAACGCTCAAAGCGGTCTTTCTTTGCCTTACATATGGGGCAGACTTCAGGCGGTTCTTCCCTGGCACAAAGGTAGCCGCAAACCTTGCAGCGCCACACCGGCAGCGCAAGTCCGGTCGGTCCTTTGCCTTCTTTCCTGGTTTCTCTTTTTCTCTCCGCTGGCGGAGGCCTCCTCTCCGGTATGCTGCCTGCCTTCTTCTCCCCTTTCCGCAGAGCATCCGAGACGTACAGGGCGCAGTAACAGGCGTCATACTCACTTAGATCAGGATCTCGATAATCACACGGGCAGATAATATCCCTATCATCCTGTTTCTTTCCTGCAGCAAGACGGCACGGGCAGGCCCAATAGCCGTATCTCCGTTCATTTATGATTAGGCTCTTTATCAGCCCCTTTGCGAACTCCACATCGGGATTAAGATGATAGCCGGCGCCCTCGGCTTCCCTGAACAGTCTTTCATGCAGCCTATCGATTTCAGCTATAGCTACTTCCTGTTCATTCACTTCTGTAGTGCCTCCCTGATTTCATCCTCCTGATAGCCAACGATACATTTCTTATTGTCTATAACCATGGTGGGAAAGTTACAGCTGGGATTCCAGGATGATACTTCCTTGATCGCTCTTTCCCTTTCACCACCCTGAAGAAGGTCAACATACTCGTAGTTGTACTCCACCCCTAAATCATCCAGCAGCTTCTTGGTCTTCTGACACCAGCCACACGTACTGAGAGCGTATAGTATGATGTGATGGGATTTCTTCCCTGGGATATGAACTACAGCCATCTGTGTGTATCTCCTCTTTTTGCTCAGGAATACTGAGTATTATAGCGTTTACTGCACCAATAATGAAACGACCGTATCGAATACCGTCCTTTCCTACCTCAAAACCCATCAATTAGAAGGAAACTTGCTGTCCGCCTTAACAAGCTGAGCAATTGTTGCCCGACCTAAACAAAACGCTGTATTCTGTAACGAGGTGGCAAAACAGGCTTTCTTTACCTACCCCACTGTGTCAACGCCGAAAGAACACTTTGGGAATACATCTTGAATTTGCCTACCTGTGGAGATGGTAGGAATTCCCATTGCCCCCTACGGCCACAGTCTGCAGCAGCTACCTCCAGATGCAGCATCACAATACCACAATCCAGACGTTTAGAGACATTGAACTCCGGGCCGCCGGTCCTTACGAAAACTGTGATACCATCTTCCTGTACCTCGAAGCCCCACGGTTGACGATTCCCAGCAGAAGGAGCGAGCCTGGCAGCTTCAAGAGATACGTTTACCCAATCGGGCCATTTTTCCCCTGGCAGGCCTCTAACCAGCTTGGAAAGCGGCAGACGATTGTGCGACCGGCCAAAGCGGCTCATCAACTTCTCTTCCCATGACTCGGACTGTTGCGCATAGCCCACTGGAGTTACGGCCAGTACCTGTTCTTTATCGCTGACGTCTATGAGAGAGGCCACGGTCTCCCGTCTGAAAAAGCCGGCGACCCAACACGTATTCAATCCCAAAGCTGTCGCCTCGAGGATGATTCCCTCACCCGTGTAGCCGACCTCCTCCTGGACAAACGGGTCATCCATGTCTCCAATAAAAGCAATGAACGCCGGGGCGCCCTTTACCTTGCCGTAGCTGCCTACAACGCCTTTGAAAACGCTCTCTGCCGATTCAGTTACAAGACGTGAGCGAGCATGGGGAAACGGAGCGAACTGGTTACAGACCCTGTCAAGAGTTGCCAGGGTCTCTGGCGGTATGGGTAGATTTGAATCGAAATGCCTGCGTGACCTACGCCTTTCGATTGCCGGGTGCCATCTTGAGAAAGGAATGTCCATATATTCTTACCAGTTGTAGGTTAGCCCATCGGCAGGCAAATTTCAAATTCACGCATCGTTACGCCGGAAGTAACAAAACAGGCAAATGTATGATGAGGTTAATAATGCCCGGAAGTTGCTCGCTGGTAGTTCATCTATAGGCATCCCGTTGCCAGTCTCTGATTCGTTCTATACTCACAGGCTTGCCTGACTCTGCTGGCCGGATTGAGAGACCACGGGCCGTGACTGCAGTCCGCCGTGGTATATCTTATCAAGCGAAGTTCCTACCTTTGTATGCGGCTCGAAGTCAAAGTTTTTGTCTCTGAAGAGCGTCAGACACGCGTCCACTACCCTGGAGTCATACAACACGCCCCTGTTTTGTGATATTTCGTCTAACGCCTTGCTCATGCCTAGAGCTGGCCGGTAAGGCCGGTGAGAAGCCATGGCATCGACAACATCAGCTACGGCCAGTATCCTCGCCTCCATGACGATGTCTTCACCTGATAGGCCCGAGGGATATCCGGAACCGTCCATCCTTTCGTGGTGTTGAAGCACTATCTGGGCAACCGGCCAGGGAAAGTCTATGGTCTTCAATATTTCGTAGCCGAGTCGTGGGTGTGCTTTAATCATCATGAATTCGGGCTCAGACAACCCATCGGGATTCATGAGGATTTCAGCAGGTACACGGACTTTGCCGATATCATGAATCAGTCCAGCCAGACGGAGTCCACTAATCTGCTCTTCAGAAAGGCCAATCTCTCTCGCTATGGCGCAGGCAAGCTGAGTTGCCCGCTGCTGATGACCTGCGGTATGGGGGTCTCTCATCTCGACCACGATGGTCATGGCCTGTATAGCGTGCTCCATAGCCCTTATTAGCTTCTCAATGCTTTGTCTGGCTTCCTCCTGCGCCTTTTTTCGCTCGCTGATATCGCGCGCTATCGCCAGAATCTCGACAGGCCGTGCCTGGGCGTCATGCAGGAAGGTATACTTAACCTCCACTGGGACTAATGAGCCGTCCTTACGAATCAATTCCACCTCTAACGTCCGCGCCCGGGCGAGGTCCTTCTGTCCCCTGCTTTCTCTGCCGATCTCCTCTTTCAGAAGCTTCGTTGCCAGCTTGAATGAAGCAGCAGTGAAGATTTCTTGCATGGACTTCGCCATTGCTTCCTGAACACTGTAGCCCAGAAGGGGCGTTATAGAGGGACTGATGTATGTGGGCCGCATGTCCATATCCACCGTCCACATGGCGTCTGCGGCGCGCTCAGTTATTAGACGGTAGCGCTCCTCACTGTCAAAAGCTGCCCTTCCCGCTCGCCCGCGCTTCCGTTTTGACCTCAACAATTCGGTCGCCGCCTCTTCCAGACCCACTTGCCGGTCGGTTACGTCTCTGCCCGGTCCCGCACCCTTATCTTGCGCTTTTCTATCTAATTTGGCCATCATGTACCCTCACTTATCCATACTTTATACTAACGTCGGTGGCCCGCCGGCAGGAACACTGAGCGGAGTTCACCCATCCGCATATGCCCCACTGAGTATCCTGCGAACCGCTGCAACGTCTTAAGGCACACGCCCCACCATTCACCTTGACGTTAGTCTTCATTCACTATCTCTCATTGAAAACGTTTCTACATTAACTATTATATCGCTGGTTCAGAAATAGTCAATGGCTCTTGTGCGGCGTCCCAGATATGCCACCGGGTTGGCAAGTCACAAGACGCTATATTGAACAATACTGGAGTGCGGCGGTGGTCTTCCGGGGAAACAATACCTGATTTGCGGTAGGTCTGATTGGTATGATGTCCCCGGAATTCAGATGGCATATACCATTGAACAAAACCGGGGAGGAGTAACAGCACAAGTTTTTGCCCTGACATGCACAAGGTCAGTGGTTGCCTGGGTGCAATTTAGCCCGAATCTCCTGTTCTCGTTGCTTCAGTGTATCCAATTGCTTTGCGGCTTCCGCCGCCTCAATCATTCGTTCCTTACCTGCGATGAAACTGGTTCCTAGCTTTCCCTTTGAGCTCTCCGCCGGATGTCCTCGCAGGACCTTCAATTCCCTCTTGGCCTTGTCTATTTTGGTCAGGATGTCCTCAAGTTGCTTATTGAGCTCTTCTTCTGTCTCCATGGCTTCAGCCTTCAGTCATCTCTCTCTGTTTGTCTTATCCATAGTAAGCCAACTGGCGGTCGCAGTCAATACCGCTTCTTCGCACAATCGTCAGAAAAGTGCAATCCTCTTTCGAGGATCAAGCTCTTTCCGGCGCAGGCCTGATCCTTCACAAAGAGAAGGATGGTGCCCCTGGAATTCAATCGCTGCCGCCGAAAACTACGCCGACTGGTTACGCCGGTGAATAGCTTGGGCAACTTATGACTGCCGCTTCCCGTGTTATCACCTGGGGCGACTCTGATATTCCCGGGCGCATAATCTGGGTCAATTGGTCCTGATTAATGCGGTTTTTGTAAACAGTCTCATACCATTCGCTGAAGGTCATCTTTATCTCTTCAACGGGCATGTCTACCATTCCACCGGTCACTATCGGCGGCTTGTCACCATACTCAACCGTTACCCTTCTGACATACTGTAGTTTCTCTAAAGCCGGTGTGCCGGTATAGGCCGTCTGCCAGTGCGAATCAGGCGTCAGCCATACAGCGAAGGTTTCAGCAAAGTCATCATCAGGATGCTTCTGAGCGTAGCATCCTGCCAAATGATGAACAAACCGGGTGCTGGACGGATCTACCTGGTAGTCATCTTGATACGGCTGCGAAAATTGCCCGAATAGGGTCTTCCACTCTGGCTCGTCATAGAGCCGGTATGCATAATTGAACGCATGCCCTGCTTCGTGTCGAAGGACCATCATCAGGGTTACATCGTTTTCAGCTTCAATACCACTCATTTGCCCAAAAAGGTTACAAAGTGCCGGGTCTGCAAGATGGAATGGAATACCAATCACAGGGACTTCATTAGGACAACCCCAGCTGTCGGATAGATAGATGTTTGGCCTGAAAACAATATTAGCTGCCTCCAGTTCCTTGTAGAGCCCGATAATCAACCCTTCTAGATGCGTGCCTTCGATTTTGAGAGGTAGCTCGCTGATCTTCAGTGATAATAACTCTTTCTGTTTTGCATCTGTTAATGTTTCGACTGACTGCATAGAATCCCTCTTTCTCTAGTCCCTGCTCTCTAGTCCCTGCTCTCTAGTCCCTGCTCTCTAGTCCCTGCTCTCTAGTCCCTGCTCTCTAGTCCCTGCTCTCTAGTCCACTCCCTGTCCACCATCTCGTCATAAACTCAATGAACTCTACGGACTTTCTCTTCCCCCGGGGCAAATTCTGCTGAACAATATGTGACGTTCACCGTGTGATTTAGATTGTCAGCAGTTATGCCGGTCCCGATTCTATCAAAACATCCGCGGGCCGGCTAGCGGCAGGTATCGATAGTTATAAAACATATAAAGCCTGGCCCCGGGGCAAGGCTGTTCAACTCCTCAGTAGAAGTCTTAAATTGTACACCGAATAACAATGTGTACTGCGGACAATTATACCATACCCCGCAAGCCTATGATTAGAATGCTACTCGTTCATGTGATTGGTGACACATTCTCTTATCGCTTAGAGGAGCCTTGTCCTTTCGTCGTTGCGAGGAGTCCCGATGCATCGGGGCGACGAAGCAATCCCCTCCTGAATGTCCCTCTTAAGTTAAGGGGGACAAAAGGGGGTTATGAAAGTCCGCCCGCCTTGGTCATTTGGATTTTGGGCTTGATTTGGCATTTGGGCTTTGTCACTTGTCATTCCCATTCTCTGGGGTTTCGTGCTTCGGATTTAGGATTTCGTATTGTCGGAGCGCCACTAATCATATGAACGAGTACAAAGTATTGATTAATCGGAATCACAGGGCTATACTGCGGTTGAGTATTGAATCAATCCAATTATTGGAATACTTGTTTTAAAACCAGAATGCGATTATTATTGGTTGCGAGTATAGCAGAATAATCGGTCTGTCCGGGGTGTTGTTACACCGCGTCGAACCTTAAGAAGGAGAGTGATGAAATTGGGAAGTCCGAAATGGGAATAGACATTTGCCCATCGGAAATACCTGTGTTGCTGCTCTATAATCTAGACCCGAAATGGTCGACACGGGAGCAAGCAGGGGCTCTTGATGCAACCTCGCAGTTAGACAAGGCACTCCGCATTGCAGGATTTCCAACCACTCTGGTTCAAATAACGAATAGTGACCTGACCAGCGTCTTGTCCGGCTACAATCCCCTCGAATACATAGTCTTCAATTGGTGTGAAAGCCTTCCCGGTGTGCACCACAGCGAATGGCTCGTGGCAGACTATTTGGAACAGCATGGCTTCACATTCACAGGTGCAGGTTCGGCTACGTTGGCGTCGGCATATGACAAATGCCACGTAAAACGACTCCTTGATGAAGCTGGAATCCTGACCCCCACGTGGGAATTATACGATAAGGGTTGCTCCATCGACTGGAGACGTTTTCCAGCCATCATCAAACCCTCCAGGGAGCACTGCAGTGAAGGGATTCACCGTGACTCTGTGGTAATGACGGAAACAAGGCTGAAGAGTAGAATCCGCTACGTAATTAG
The DNA here is from genome assembly GCA_001796515.1 of Chloroflexi bacterium RBG_13_51_36. Lineage (GTDB taxonomy): Bacteria > Chloroflexota > Dehalococcoidia > GIF9 > AB-539-J10 > RBG-13-51-36. Next base: position 8,178 of record MGMS01000045.1, on the reverse strand, counting down.
AAGATTTGAACGTCCTGCACTAGTTGAGGATTTTATTGACGGGCGCGAACTACATGTATCACTATGGGGCAACGGGGATATTGACGTGTTGCCGCCGGCCGAGATGGAATTTCCCTCGTTCAAGGATGTGCATTCCCGGCTCTGCACATACGAATCTAAGTTTGTGTCGGAGTCGGAACAATATAGGAGTATTAGGACGCTTCTGCCGGCGCCTCTCAGTGAATGTGAACTCCGTGAAGTTGAGCAGGTCTGCAGGGCAGCGTACGTACTAATGGGATGTCGTGATTATGCTCGTATCGATATGCGAATGAAAGACGGATTATTCTACATTCTAGACATCAATCCCAATGCTGACATCTGTCCGGACACCAGTACTATACTGGCAGCTGAATTCGCGGGATATACATATGATGATTTCCTTAAGCGTTTGGTCCTGCTTGCTGCAGAGAGACATCCCAGATGGGAAAGCGAATTCAGCTTATCAATCCTGGCAACGTCTCAACGTGTCTCAAACTAGAGAGGACCCAAATCTCGTCCATTTTCTGGCGCCTATGAAATCAGGTTTAAATCGAGTAGCGTTCCTGTTCAAACCAAGATACGCCCATCTCATTCTGCTTGTCCTCGTGATCGCCTGCACCTCGGTGGGATGCACACCGTCAACCACGTGGACCAAAGTTTTCGAGGGTCCGGATTATGGCGCGTTCTTCGACATGGCTCTTACCCAGGATGGAAATGTACTTGCGGTTGGCGCGACAAACCACCTACACATGCCGCCATATTCGGGAGATGTGCTTTTCATGGAGTTCAACCTCGATGGCGACGTGCTTTGGGAGCTAACCTGGGGAGGAGGCGGATACGAACAAGCATTTTCAGTGACGCCGGCCGGGGACGGAGGCTACTATGTCTTCGGTGAAACGGATTCCTATGGTGCTGGGGACCGGGACCTTCTTCTTCTCAAGATCACCGCGGATGGCACCGAGGATTGGTTTCAAACCTACGGAGGGGAGAACAGGGAATGGCCATATGGGATGCTCCGGCTATCAAACGGAGACTTGCTGCTCTACGGTTTCACGGAAGCACCGGCTGGAGAACGTGACCAATACGCTCTCCGCGTGGATTCAGGGGGCGACACGATTTGGGAATACACTGTTGAGTCTTCCCAGGAGGAACTCGTGGCTGATGCCCTCGAGACGGAGGAGGGCAACCTCGTCCTTGCCGTTATTATTGAAGAAGATGGCAAACTTGTAGAGCTGGATGCGGATGGAAACGTCCAATGGGAGCAGCGCTACGAACTCGACGGGTGGCAGTTCGCCTCACAGATTGCCCGGACCGAAGACGGCGGCTTTCTCCTGGTTGGCTTCTGGATGGATTCAAGCCAGCAGGCAGATACCTGGTTTGCCCGTTGCGCGTCAACAGGTGAACTGGAGAGCGAGACATCCTTTGGGAATCCATCATTCGACGACTATGCCTTTTCGTTGATTCGACTCAACGATGGCACGTATCTGGTCGGCATTCTCGAGAACGGGATGGCGCTTAAGCGCACTGATGAGGACGGGAACATTCTATGGGAGCGTTCCCTGGTCGGACAGTCTGTGTACGGCGCAGCGGCGCTGATCGAGCTGGAATCTGGAGGATTCCTGGTCGCTGGCTTTGTCGAGATTATCGGTGGCCGCTCTTACGATGCGATCATTCTGCGAACCGATGCCGAAGGTCGGGTCCGTGAGTAGCAGGGGGAAAGGAGCTGGGCAACTATCCGCTCACCATCCCGCTGATGATGGCCTCTAATCCAGGCCGACAAAAGGACACCCGAAATTCGTATATTCATGGGGAAAGGAACGGGCACATGAGAATGGGACCCGTAGGCCTAGATACTACTCGACTGGGATTACCAAATCATAGGGAACATCGGTTATGCTGACTGCTTTCCCATCGTTGTCCAAATAGAAGGTATCTTCAATACGAACGGCAAGTCCCCGTTCTGTATCGATAAGGCTGGGTTCTATGGCAAAAACGTTCCCTTTGGCCAATATGTCTTTGTCCCCTATTCCCATAAACGGTGTTTCATGTACCGCCAGCCCTACCCCGTGCCCTAACGCGTGGATATAGCCATCTATAGTGTTGGGATTGTCCTTAACGACCGGATAGCCCCGCTCGCGAAAATAATCACACGTAAGCTCTTGAAGGTCACCTGAAGACATCCCGGGGGCAACTTTGTTCACAACAAAATCAAAACAGCCGCGAACATCTCCGTAGAGTTTGACAAGGTAGTCGGAGGCATGTCCGAAGCACCACGTACGTGTTGTGTCATGATAGTAACCTTTGGCTTCTCTTGGAAACAAATCGAATATGATTGGCACTCCCAGCGGTATTGGCGTGTCCGGTTCCCCGGTGTTATGACCCGCAGTACCCTCTTTACCGGGAGCAAAAATCATCCCTTCGGTATCCTCGAGATCTTGGTCAAGAAGCCTGGAACGAGCGAATCTTTTGACATCAGCTACAGTCAAAGGTGAACGGTCGGCCTTCATGAAACGATTCTCTCTGATTTTATGAGATTTTATATAATCACGGGTTTCGCTCATTACCCGGGAGGTTTTCCGGCCGATTTCGATCATCTTTGCCAGTTCTTCATTGCTCTTTGTCGCTCTCAGGCGGTCGACCAGAGTAGGTGTTTTATCATCGACTATCTCCGGGCCGGGGTACCTTTTGTTCAGCTCATTTCGAAGTAAACAGCTGAACGAAAACTCCATCCGACCGTATAGAGCAACCCGCTTGATACCTTTCTTAAGAAATTCAAGGCCCTGGAGATATAGCTCCAGTTCAGCTTTCTCATAACTGCCCGTTTCGGCAAACACTCGCCTGAATAAAGCCCGGTCGAAAATGTGAGTTACAAAATCCGCACTCTTGACATTCTCTCTTTCTAAAGTTCCTAGCCATATATTGGCTTTGTGACCTGGCGTTTTGGTGAACATTGCATCTTGAATGTCGGAACCGGCGGTCAGGTAGTTAAACGCCGGGTCTGATGCTGATCCAAAAGCAACAATGGCGTCCAGGCGGTAGTCTTTCATTAACTTATCAAGATCGCTTCTCAATTTACATTGCCTCCTTAAGATTCAAATGTGTCATTCTACCATCTTATTTGCGTTTTGGCTTTACAGCCTCTATTGATTGAGTCAACCCCTGCTCAAAAAACGGCCCGCCACCTTAGCTATCATCAGCGAGCAATTCGTGGTGTCCCGGAATTCGAAAATGATTAAGCCAAGCGGCACAATGCAACGTCTTTCGGCCCTCTGCATTACAGTGATAAGCAGGACAGCGCCGGTGGAGTAATCAGATGATACGAAATAGCGAAGTATTAACACGGGAAGACAATCGGATTTCACTCGTTTCTGTGAGACGGCCAGCAACGCCAGGAGATTATCTAGCCATAGCAGAAATGGAGATACCGATGAGCACGACCGAACAAACCTGGATATTTGAAGTCGGGCAGGAGGCTCGTGCTGGCAGGACAACCCCTAAGTTCGCGGTTACTCTAGCTAAAGTCGTAACATGGCTGAATCATCTCGGTAGTGGAGAAATAGATGATAGTCGCCTGGAAGCGAGACACAACATCCATCATAGCTTCAGAATAAATGGTATCGGACGCTAGCTTGGCAAGGATTCGATAAACTCACCCACCAGATTGATGTTTGCCGACTCATGCCTCCACGACTCGGCATCATGTTGCAGATAGAATGGATCAGCCGTAACGACAATGACCATGTCCAGCTCATCCAGCAGGACGATCAACTGCCCTCCGTGCCCCCATGCGAAGTCGAAGTAGTACTCACCTGCCCTGGCCGACCACCACTGATAGCCATACCCGATGTCGCTAATGGAAAGGCTCCGGTTTGCCGGAAATTCTCCGGTCACATTGATATCCTCTGAATACGTCTGCAGTGATTCCCTGACCCAATCGGCTGGAACGATCTGGTTCCCCTTGTATTCACCGTCGTTGAGATACAACAGACCGAACCTGGCCGCGTCACGCGCTGTGAAGTGGAGGTCCCCGCAGCCGAGGTTATTGCCCTCAGCATCTGTGCCCCATTCGCCCACGTCCACTTCGATCAGCGAGAACAGGTGCTCCTCGGCGAACGACTTGAGATTCGTACCGCACGCCTGGGCCAGGATAATCCCCAGCCAGTTGGACGATAGATTGCTGTAATCGAACTCTGTTCCTGGATCCGTGGTGAGGGGGAATTCCTCTATGAGGGGCAGATAGTACCCGGATAGAAGCCCCTCCCAGAGAGCGGGATCGGTCTCTTCGGAGGGATATCCGGCGCGCATCTGTAACAGATGCTGGACTGTAATCTGCTCCTTCCGCAGGTCAGTTATTTGGTCGGCCATTTCCGGGAAGAAATCCAGCATCTTCTGCTCGACGCTTGATAGATAGCCCTGGTCCAGTGCAATACCGACCAGCGCCGAAGTATAACTCTTTGTTACCGACTGCAACCGGTTCTTCTGCTCAACGGACCCTCCATTGAAGTAATGCTCAGCTATCAGATAGCCGTTCTTGACAACCAGAAGACTGTAGATGGTCTCCAATTCAGCCGCACTGCAATACAGCTCCATCACAAGCATTGGGTCCAGCTCTTGCTCTGCGGGTGTCGACACCTCCCAACCATCCCCGGGCAGAGGAGTATAGTCAACTGCCGAACGGTCATAAATCAATGGGCCCCAGCCGGCCAGTGCCGACAGGATCAGGAACAGGCTGGCGATTGACAGGAGAGAATGTTGACGCCAGCTAAAGCGGACCAAATGACGCCGCATCACGTGTTCCGGCATTTCACAACCTCACTGAGCCCTGACAGCATTCTACCATAGGTAGCCACCCGAATATCGGGACGCCGACATACGTTTCCGAACAAGACTCGCCCTTTCTGACTTGAGCCGCATGTCACATTCCGTCGGAAAGTGCATCTGCTGATAATCTTGCAGAATGGACTGGAGTTTCGTAAACTTAGCCCAGGTTTGTGGTGATTCATGATTGGTTTCACGATTATCTAATGTTTGGAGGTGGCAGACAATGAGAGACCCGAAAGATCAAGCAGCAAAAGAGGCTAAGCGTGACGAGGAACGCAGGGAGGAGGAACCTGCGCAACTGGCCAGAGAACAGACAAGAAGAGAAACTGATCTGGTTAGAGAGCAAGCGGTTCAAAAAGACCAGGCAGCAAAAGAGGCTAAGCGTGACGAGGAACGCAGGGAGGAGGAACCTGCGCAACTGGCCAGAGAGCAGGCAAGACGACAAACTGATCTGGCCAGAGAGCAAGCGATTCAAAAAGACCAGGCAGCCAAAGAGGCCAGGCGTAAAGAGAAACGCATTGAGGAAGAATCTGCGCAACTAGCCAGAGAGCAGGCAAGACGACAAACTGATCTGGCTAGGGAGCAAGCGATTCAAAAAGACCAGGCAGCCAAAGAGGCTAAGCGTAAAGAGAAACGCATTGAGGAAGAACCTGCGCAACTGGCCAGAGAGCAGGCAAGAAGACAAGCTGATCTGGCTAGAGAGCAGGCAATTGCCGAAGACCAGGAAGCGAGAAGGCGAAAAGCCAGGAATCAACCGCCGGAGTGAGTTAAACAGGTGTGAGTAATGGGCAAGCCCGTACATCGTTTGCAGTTGTCTCTCATTTACAGGTGCGGACGCTTGAAATTATGCACAATTGGCCAGAAAGTTAAATACCCTTACAGGTGTTTGCAGTACCACACTAATTACTCAAGTACATGACACCAGTTGAATTCATACATCGCGGGACTGCACCGATTGGAGAAAGTTATTATGAAGTCATGTTGCTTTGTTATAATAGAAGCGGCGCAAACGAGCAAAGTCTGCATGAAATAATGAGGAGGAGCTAAACATGACGGTAAATTCTGAATCCGGAAATACGGTCTTGAGATTGTGGCTTCTTCTGCACCGAGTCCACGACGTAATGGTCCTGTGTGAGGATTCAATATTTGGGAAATACGGGCTTACTACAGAGCAGTTCTCAGTGCTTGCGGCTGTGAAATCGCGGGGTGGTTCTCTAAAGCCAGGTGAGCTAGCCACGATCCTAGCACGTAGCCCCAACAGCGTGACCATGCTGGTTGACCGGATGGTCAAAGGTGGTTTGGTGAGGAGGACAAGAGATAGGAAGGATCGCAGAGGAGTAAATGTGTCTTTGACTACCAAGGGGGAGAAGGCCCTTGGACCGGCAGCTCCGGCGGGGTGGGAGTTTATCCAGAAGATACTGTTACCGCTATCAGATAAGGACAAACAAGCCCTTATTAGTATGCTTGAGATAGTAAAATGTGAGGCGGATGGGTACCTAAATCCCGAAGCGGATATGGCGGAACTTATTAAAAACAGTTACACAAAGCAGCCTGGTTTATATGAACGGATGGTCAAGAACATTTTTCCCTCCGGCTCTGAAGCCAAAGGTTAGGCTGGGAAAAAGGGAAAGACCATACGATGAGGACAGTTGACTTTGCCTATGCTAGCTGGCGTAAAGCAGCTCCTGAGAGTCCGCAGTAATCTTGATAGAAGGAAATATGCTCCCTGTTTCAACCAACAGGTAGAACACCTTAGCGACCGCGAAAGACTGCCTGGATTTTGACCGGTGCACCAAAGCCAGAATCGTTGGGTCACTAAACGATGATTTGTTAGGCAAGAAAAGACAATAGGAGCTGGCGAAGCCCCCTGGCGTAAGTATCTTACCCCGCTTTTGGCGCTGGATGCCAGACTAGTAACTGAAATGAGAAAAGGCAGGCCACATTCAAAATGAGTAGATTTGTAATCCAGAGACACCATGCAACTCGTCTACACTATGATTTCCGGTTGGAAATGGAGGGGGTACTCAAGAGCTGGGCTGTGCCAAAAGGCCCTCCTACCGGGTCCGGTATTCGAAGGTTGGCCGTTCAAGTAGATGATCATCCAGTGAGTCACATAGATTTTGAAGGAGACATCGCCGAAGGTTTGTACGGTGCCGGCAAGGTCGAAATCTGGGACAGAGGTAAATATGAACTCCAACAAAAGGAGCCTGACCTGTTAACGTTCGCGCTTCATGGAAGCAGACTACAAGGGGAGTACGCTCTGGTCCACACGGGCGCCAGGAATTGGCTCCTGTTAAAGAGAAAAGAGCAATAACAGATACAAGGTAGTAGGACTGAGGCAGAAGTCAGACCGTAAACCGGTACGGTTAGATCCTGCGGACACAAACTGGCTTTTTGTTGCGTCAGAGGTAACAAGACAGGCTTCTGTTACGCGAACCGAAAAATGTGGACCCATATGACCTGCTCGACGCTTCAATCGAACATTCACTTTACAACGAACGAATGCTATCATAACGGGTGTGGCAATCCGCGTTTCGGCTCAGCATCATTGGAGTAGGACCTCAGGTGATGGTCACGTCTTTGTAGCGGACGGTAGATGCTGAAGCCACGCACTATTTGGAAGACTATTCGCAGCCGGTGCGCAAGGTACAATGCGTACACACGAGCTTATTCGAATAGCCCTGACTGGCCTCTAGTCCTGTGGCTTCGAAAACAGCTTTTCAGAAGTACTGTAGTCGCGTCTTGCCAGTACCTGGCACAGGGCACAGTTCTCGACATTGGCACTGGACCAGGCAGCCTGCCCCGGCTTCTGGCGGAGATTGCACCGCACATCAGAGTTGTCGGCATAGACATAGAAAGAGTGTTGCTTCAAGATGCTCGAAGAGCCGTGCTCCGGAACCCAGCCCAGAACCGCATCTCATTTCTGCTCGCGGATGCTCATGCGCTGCCTTTCTTCGACGGCTCGTTTGACATGGTCGTAAGTGTGGCCAGTCTACACCTCTTGCATGATCGACCGAAGGCTATTACTGAATCGTATCGAGTCCTGAAGCACGAAGGGATTGCCTTGATGCTGGTGGGTGGGCGACAGATATACCCGGGCAAAATGTGGCTATTGGATTTCATCACGAACAGGTCCGCCAAATATCTAAAGTCAATCTTTGAGACTGCTGGGTTCAAGGAAATACAGATCGCAAATCCCCAGTCTAATTTGCTCCGAGTCGTAGGCAGGAAGTAAATCCTCGAATTGGCAACATGCAACTGCTATCACCGAATCGAAGCTATCCCGGGACTGATAATCGGTGATGCGAGGTATGAGCGAACCCTCTCGACTTGTTTGTG
>MGMS01000044.1:6168-6246 GCA_001796515.1 Chloroflexi bacterium RBG_13_51_36 | reverse complement strand
TTCGGCGCGTGAGCCAGCCCGCAGACAAAGACCCCATCTGTGGCAAAGTCAACAGGACGTAGTTTGACATGCGCTTCC
>MGMS01000044.1:5927-5993 GCA_001796515.1 Chloroflexi bacterium RBG_13_51_36 | reverse complement strand
CCTGTCTTACTTTAGGTTTATCTTCCAAATCGTAATGCAGGAAGATAATCCCTTTCCGCCTTGCCT
>MGMS01000044.1:0-5714 GCA_001796515.1 Chloroflexi bacterium RBG_13_51_36 | reverse complement strand
TACCCGCGGACGTCCACAATCCATGTGTCGGTATATACTCTGATCTTCGGGTGTTCCTGGACTCTCTTGATGAGTCTACCAAGAAACTGCTGGACGTCTTCGCCATCAAGATTGTTATGTATTCTTCTGGCTATCCCACCGAGCACGTTGCTCTTCTCGATAAGATGAACCTCGAATCCCTGTTCCGCTAATGTCAAGGCGCTGGTCATTCCTGCCACCCCTCCTCCAATCACTAATGCCGCACGGTTGACCGGAAGAGATAAAGGCTTCAGGGGTTCAATCAGCCTCGCCTTGGCCACTGCCATTCTTATCAGGTCTTTTGCCTTCTCAGTCGCTTTATCCGGCTCACGCATATGTACCCAGGAGCATTGATCTCGAATATTCGCCATTTCGAAAAGATACGGATTGAGTCCGGCCTTTCTGATTGTCTCCCGGAACAAAGGTTCGTGAGTCCTCGGGGTACAGGAGGCCACGACAACCCGATTAAGCTTGTACTCTTCAATTACTTTCTTTATCCTCTCTTGAGTATCTTGAGAACAGGTGAAAAGATTTCGTTCAGCATAGGCGACATTGGGCAAGGTCTTGGCAAACTCAGTGGCATCAGGGACATTTACATACCCCCCAATATTGATCCCGCAGTGGCAGATGAAAACTCCGATCCTCGGCTCTTCTCCTTGCACATCTTTCTCTGGCGGGTATACCCTTTCTCTAGTTAGAGTCTTCCTTGCCGAGGCCAGAAAAGCGGAAATCTCACCGGCAGCACCACTCGCCTGCATCACTGTCTCGGGAATGTCCTTAGGTGCCGAAAAAGCCCCGCAGACGAATATTCCGGGCTTGGAGGTCTCCACCGGCGAGAAAGGCTTTGTTTGACAAAATCCGTAAGGATTAAGCTGGATTCCGACTTCCTTAGCAAGCTTAACCAATTCCGGGGAAGACTGGAAACCCACAGAAAGCACCACCATGCTGAATTTCTCGTTCTTTATTGCACCGTCCTCGGTAGTAAATTTGACTACCAGGTCACCCGTGCTATCTACCGCTTCAACGCTGTAAATCTTCGACCTGACGAACTGTATGCCGCTTTCCTCTTTGGCACGTTCATAGTATCTATCGAAGTCTTTGCCGTAAGTCCTGAGGTCCATGAAGAAGATAGTTACATCCAAGGGAACAGTACTATGTTCCTTGGCAATCATAGCTTCCTTGATGGCATAAGTGCAGCAGACGGAAGAGCAGTAAGGCCTGTTATGCTTGGCGTCCCTTGAGCCCACGCATTGAATGAAAGCTATTTTCTGGGGAGGAACTCCGTCAGAGAGCCGCTGCAACACGCCCTGGAATGGTCCCGAGGCGCTTAATATACGCTCGAATTCGATACTTGTGACCACATTGGGAAGTCTCCCATAGCCAAGCTCGTAAAGTTCGGACGGGTTATAACATTCATATCCTCCAGCGAAGACAACCGCTCCCACCTTTACTTCTTCAAACGTGTCTTTCATGGAATGGTCAATAGCCTTGGCTTCACATCTGTCAACACACTCAAGACACTGGATGCACCCTGTGACCTGCCCGGCAAGACACCGTTCCGCTTCCTTACACGCTTCCTGTTTCGAGTAACCCAGAGTCACCTCTCCAAAACCTTCCCTTTGTTCCACGGGAACTTCCGCCATCTTGTGCGGTGAACTCTCACCAAACCGGTTCTTCAGTTTTTGGATTTCCTCAGATGTCAGTTCTTGAGGTTCCGACTTTTCTTCTGCGGGCAAAGGGATGCCACTCAGGAATGCATCTATAGAGCGGGCAGCCCGCCTGCCTGCTGCCATTGCGTCCACTACGAAGGCTGGACCGGTCACCGCATCCCCACCGGCAAAAACACCCTCGATATTGGTGGCCCCGGTACCGGGGTTCACTTCTATGGTCCCGCGCTCGGAGAGTGAAACGCCCAGTTCCCTAACAAAATCCGTTTTCGCCGCCTGCCCCAGAGCAGCTATAACAGTATTTACAGAAAGTTGAAATTCAGAGCCTTCAACAGGTACTGGTCGAGGCCGTCCCGAAGCATCGGGAGCGCCGAGCTTCATCCGGATAAGCTCAACTTTGGAGAGCCTCTTATTCCCGATAAAACGGCTCGGAGCAACAAGCAACTCAATCTTGATGCCCTCTGCCTCTGCAGCATCAATCTCTTCTACAGACGCCGGCATCTCTGCCCTGGTACGCCGATAGAGGATGGTAACTTCTTCAGCCCCCAGGCGTTCAGCTGTCCTGGCGCAGTCGAGCGCCGTGTTCCCGCCACCGATGACAGCAACTTTTCGGCCCACTCTTACTTTCTTACCAAGGTTTACATTGCGCAAAAACTCAACCCCCTGCACAACGCCGGGAAGGTCTTCCCCGGAAACTTTCAGTTCCATTCCTTGATGAGCACCGATACCAATAAAGATAGCGTTGAATTCTCCTCTAAGCTCGCCCAGAGAAATGTGCTTACCGATCTCAACGCCGGTCTTTATCTCAACGCCGAGCTTCGTTATATATTCAATCTCCTTACGGACAAGTTCCTTGGGCAGGCGATATTCGGGTATTCCAACCTGGAGCATACCGCCCGGCTTGGGAAGAGCTTCGAAAATAACTGCTTTATGTCCCTTAAGAGCGAGGTCATGAGCCGCGACCAGTCCTGCCGGCCCTGCTCCTATTATGGCGACTTTCTTCCCACTGGGTTCAACAGCAGGTACCTCAAGTTTCTCTATATCGAAAGCGTCAGTCGCAAATCTCTTGAGGTCTCGTATAGCCAGCGGCTCATCAAGCTGGCCACGATTACAAGCTTCCTGACAGGGAGCGTAGCATATTCGCCCACAAATAGCGGGGAGCGGATTCGTTGCCCTGATGAGCTTGTAGGCTTCTTCGTTTTGCCCCTCAGCTATCAGCTTAATGTAGCCAGGAACGTTCATATGGAGAGGGCAGGCATCACGACAGGCGGCATGACAAAGACGCTCTTCTTCTTGATCAATCACACACTTTTTAGGAACTGCCTGAGGAAAGGGTGTGTAGATGGCACGGCGGGGCCCGAGTCCCATGTTGAATTCGCTTTTCATCACTACGGGACACCATTCGCTACATACCCCGCAGCCGGTGCACTTCTCCCAATCAACGTAAGTTGCCTTTTTGCGCAGCTTCACATCGAAGTTTCCCGCATCACCGTTAATGCTCTCAATCTCTGTGTAAGTACGGAGGGAGACGTTCTGATGCGAGGCGACCTCCACCAACTTCGGAGAAAGAATGCACATGGAACAGTCATTGGTGGGGAAGGTCTTATCAAGCTGGGCCATTACGCCCCCGATGGAAGGCGACTTCTCTACAAGGTAAACGTAATATCCGGATTCAGCAAGGTCCAAAGCCGCTTGAATCCCTCCTACACCCCCACCTACGACAAGAACCGCCCCTATTTTGCCGTTTCCGCTTTGCTTTTCCATAATGACACCTTCACATTACAGTTTCTGCAATGCCTCCTCAGCAAGTCCGGAAGGCTCTACCTCCACTCCTTGAGACCGCGAGTCAACAATTGCACTCACCATCTCATGGCGTAATTTCTGGCAAAAGACGTCTATTTCCTTTATCTTTTCAACAAAAGCTGGGGCAACGTATCCTTCTCTAACTGCCATGCTTCTCAGAGCTTTCATGATATCGGCAAAATCAACATTCTGAGGACAGTGTCCCTGACAGTTGTAGCACTGGATACAGAACCAGATAGTGTCTGAAGAAAGGACTTCTTTCCTCATCCCCAAGAGCACCATGCGAATTATCCGGCGGGGATTGAATTTCTGGTCGATATCAGCGACAGGGCAGCTTGCAGTGCAGAGGCCGCAGGCGAAACAAAGCTTGATATTCTCTCCGCCTGGCTCATTAGCAACATTGTACTTAAACCTGGTATCCAGTTCACTCAAAGTTACAGTCATTTTTGCCTCCTTAATTCCCACTCGGGGAGGAATCTTATAGTAGTCCCGCAGCCCCAAGTATGTCGGGAACTTTTTCCTCCCGTCCGATAAACATGATGTGCACTCCGTCGCAGATTTTCTCTTCTTTCATTTGCCTTATCATGCGGGCAGCTATCTCTATTCCCTTAGCAACCCCGGTTCCCTTGGGAGCCTGTGCAAGTTCATCAATGATACGTTGGGGGATGAAGACACCGGGGACGTTCTCATTCATGTACGCAGCCATCTTTGCACCGATAACAGGCACTATACCAGCAAGGACTTTAACCTTTCCGTCTATATTGCGAACGAATTCCATGAATCTTCTAAGTTCATCAAGTTCATAGACCGCCTGCGTCTGAATGAAACTCACGCCTGCCTTGAGCTTCTTCTCAACCTTGATAAGCTGCGGCTCAAGAGGATCAGCCGAAGGGGTAGCCGTTGTCCCAATACAGAAGTCAATGCCTCCATCAAGTTCATTGCCTGCCATATCTTTGCCAGAGTTCATGGTGTGAACAAGCTGGATGAGCTGCACCGAATCTAGATCGAACACCTGCTTGGCTTCTTTATGGTCACCAACGTCAATGGAATCACCAGTAAGACAAAGAATATTGCCTATTCCTCGAGAGTGGGCGAACAGCAGATCGGCTTGAAGTGCCAGACGGTTCCGGTCGCGGCAAGTTACCTGAAGTATTGGCTCACCGCCGTGTTCCTTAATTAAGAGGCAAACGCCCAGGGAAGGATAACGCATAACGGAACTCTGATTGTCAGTCACATTCAGACCATCTACCTTATCCTTGAGAAGCTCAATATGCTCTACTGCCTTTGAGACGCTGGAGCCCTTTACCGGCCCACACTCAGCTGTCACCACGAAATCCTTTGTTTTAAGAATCTCCCTAAAAGACTTTGCCATCCTTCACCCCCTTAAGCTTTCGCCGCCTGGACTTTTCCGGGTCTTTTCACGGCCCGATAATTCTTCGGCGCGTAATATTTCCGCATCACATCAAGTCTGCCCTGCTTCTCCAGCCTGCGATAAATCAAAACCCAGGCACAATCCTTATCCGGGTCTATTTCGCACTTTCCTCCCTTTCTTGTGCCCCCGCAGGGACCGTTAAGAAGACCTTTGGCACAGCGAACTACAGGGCAAACACCTCCCGTTCGGTCCAAAAAACAGTCACCGCAGGCGCCACACATTTCCACCCAAAGCCCTTCTTTTTCCGGCATCCCGATAAAGGTAGTGTTAACTCCCGGGAACACGGGCTTGTCCTCAAACATCTCAGCCATAGTCTGCACTCCTGACCCGCAGGCTAGTGAGAGAACCGCATCAACTTCGGCAACCTCATCCTTAATCTCTGCTACCATTTCCCTTTCACACTGTCTCTCTACCGTAGCCTCAAGAACGACGATTTCATTTCCTTCTGCACTTCTAGCTAACCTGAGTTGTGAGGCAAGCATCGCCACCTCTTTCTCTCCGCCAGCCCAACAAACGGTGACGCAGGTCCCACAACCCGCCACAAGCACTTTCTTGTAGGGGGCAATTAATTGTCTGATCTCTTCCATAGGTTTTCGTTCAGCGATTATCATCTTACCTCCCGGGCTCTTCTATTATCCTGGTTATCTCATTTACCGCTCTAACAAACTTGTGGGGCGCATTGGGGCTGAGGTTGAACATCCCAACACGTCTGCCGTCTACCTTAACCTCTTTCAACAGCATATTGCAGTATTTCACCCTTTCTTTTGCTCTGGTGTTTCCGGTGATGTGATGGC
>MGMS01000043.1 GCA_001796515.1 Chloroflexi bacterium RBG_13_51_36 | reverse complement strand
GTAGTTTCCACCAGCCGTGGTTGCTCATTTCCCCTTCTGGGTCTAAGCGTAGTCCCTTTGCAGACAATGGCACCCAACTTCTGTATATCAACGATTTCGGCATACTCTGTGCCGTAGCCGGCTATGCCGGAGGCCAACATGACCGGATTGGACAGGACCAGTCCTTCAGGATGCCGTGGCGCTAATTGCACTCGAAGGTCGGGCGACTTTCTCATCACTTAGAACTTTATCACTGCTCGGGTCAAAAAGGAAAGGACTAGATTAACCCAGGGAATAACTTGATTTCAAAACTGACAGGGCCCCTATCAGAATCACCGGACCCTCGCGCAGTCGTTTAACCGAGGGGCACAATTCGCACTTTGCCCCAGATGCCCATTTTGTGGCCCACAATGATAACCACACTTCGCAGCTCCGCGATACTCTGGGCTTTGTCAACTACCTCAGGAATATCATCGGCGTCTTTGACAATATTGCCCAACGCTGTGGCTGCGGCATCAGCTAAAGCTGCCGAGGATGAAAGGGCAATAACGGCATCAGCGCTGCCCAGGCTCAAAGAGTGCCCTACAGTCCCGGAAGATGTGCATATACCGAGTGGCGTTTCCTGGGGCATGATTTCAAGGGCAACCTTCTTCGTAAAAGCGGATTGCCCGGCATAGACTCCCACCAGCCGCTTCTTGGATATTTTCAAAAAAATATCGCCGCCATTTTCCACAATCACCTCTGGCGAGAAGGCGAGTAAATCCCTGCCTACTGCTTCGGCGATGGCGCCAGCTACTGCCGCCATAGGACCGACACCCGTTAGTTGAGAGACTCTGGCCATTTCCTTGACGATGGCCGGGGCTTCAGCTTCGGCCTGATAAGGGTCCAATGTGGTCAGGAAAAGAGGATGACGCTCAATATACGCCTCCAGCGACCCGCGGTGCTTTAGCACGGAATCGAGAGCTTTGTTACTCAGATTACGCCGGGACCGGATGTATAGGTCTGTTTGCTTTACCGCTACCTCGAAAGAAACCAGGTCGCTGTCCTTAATCCAGTGGCGGTAGAAACGTGGCTCAGACACGGATTCTTCTCTTTCACGGAGCTTGTCTCTCTTGCCATTGCCAGGCTGACTTCGTCAGCGGAAGCAATCTCGCGGTCAAAGATACAATATCATCGCTCGAGGAGGACAAGCCTTGACACACAGCCCGCAGACAACACATTTATTATGATCAAAGAGCACTTTCCTAGTCTTTGGCTCCAGGGCAAAAGCCTCGGTGGGACAAATGGTGACGCAAGCTCCACAATGAGTGCACCTGGCTTCGTCACGAACAACATCCTGGCTCAAGGACTGGATTTCTATCCCCGTTTCAGCGAGGTACTTGATGCCCTTATCGTAGTTCTTTCGCTCGCCGCTTAGCTCCAGGATCAATAATCCTTCTTGTCCCGGCGATATTGAAGCCTTAATGATATTGAAGGTCAGGCCAAAATCCTTAACCAGGTGGCAAACGACCGGCTGCCCCGTCATATTCGGCGGGAAGTGAAGCACTATCCTCCGGGAAACATTCATTTCTATAAAGTCCTAGACTGCAAACAAATCCACATGGCAAATGAAGTCTAGACGTCTAGATGCCAGAGACACCTCTTTGCCATTTGAGTCTTGTCATTTATCATTGTTTAAGATATCGGTCTCTCCTTGAGTGCCTTAAATGTTATGCCTGATTCCACTCCAGGCAACGGAGCTACCGGTTCGGTGAGCAAAAACTCACCAGTCTCTATCCACTTTTTCAAGATGTTGGCAATCTCCACAGCTTTGGGATAGCTGGACAAGGAAGCTGTGGGTACATCCTTGTCTCGGACTCTGATGTTACCACTCTTTAGCTCAGCGTAGCTGACTTCTCCCAAGATATCAGGCTCCCTCTGTGGATAAGCCTCGGAATAGTCAACGATGGGAGCCAGGATGTCGGCATCGCTCACGATCGTATAGTGGAGAGTTTCCTCGGAAAGTATGGGTATCGGGACGCCTATGCCCACAGTCAATGTGCAGCCGTAACCGAGCATGCTTGTCCCCACTAACCATTCAGGCTTCATTTGCTTCAAATCGCCGATAACAGCCAGTGTCCCTGCCCCCCGCCGCGGCACACCGTTGTCTGCCCTGAGAGCAGTGGGGTTATGCTGGGTGCCATGCCAGGCGACATAGCCAGCCCCTCCGCCTAAGAAGATCCTCGTTCCCACTCCTATGGTCTTGTAGTAAGGGTCGTTAAACAGCGGCGACAGTTGCCCCGCAGTAGAGTAGTTGGCATTTCCCAGATTCGGCTTGAGCACCCCCATATAGGTATAGCGAACCTTATCGGAGAGGTTCACCGCTACGCTATAGTTCTGGTAGGCGTTTCTGACATTGAACAGAATTGCCTCGTTTATATCCCTAATGTTGATCAGGGTCTCCAGCTTCTTCCTGGGATAGCAGTCCGTGCCATAAGCGCTGGCGGTAAGTATTATGTCTTTCCCCGCTACCAGCTCCTGTATTACGTAGCCGCCACCGTAATTGAACTCTCCAGGGTAGAATTTATTTCTGGGGTCGTCATCGGGGATGGCCGTTGCCCCCAGGAAAACATCTACAGCAGCTATACCGGTGTAGACCGGGACATCGTTAAGATAAACCTTGCCGCCGCCGAGTTTTATCCTGGGCTTCGAGTGTCCGACATTGAGAAAGGCTCCAGACCCGCACATGGGACCGAAGGTGCCGGTGGTAACGACATCGATTTCTTCGGCTGCCTTGCTTACGCCTTTTGCCCTGGCAATGTCGACCACTTCCTCGGCCGTCACCACGACAGCCTTGCCTTTTCTGATTCTTTCGTTGATTTCGGCTATGGTCTTCGCCACGGCAAACTCAACCTTGCTGAAGTAATTTTATGGCCACCTGGGCGGCCTTCTTTCCAGATAGAAGCATGCCACCGAAAATGGCTCCCATCCTCGGGGAACCAAAGACGGCGTTCGCTGTCATACCAGCAACCACTAACCCGGGATAGACTTCCCTCGTGTTTTTCAATATTTCCTTCTCTCCTCTCTCAGCCCACATGGACTTCTCCCCCATAACCTCTCCTGTCTTCGTTCTCAATTTCGGACCTATCTTCCTCGCCACGATACTGCAGATTTCAGCATCATGCCCGGTGGCATCCACAGCTACCTTGCACCTTGCAGTCAGAGGGTCCACGTGTAGCTTCGACCAGGAGACAGCGCTCCAATTCAAAACAAGCCCGGTTATCTTGTCATTCTCCCGTACCATGACATCTTCAACGCTGATCAGATTGAAAATCTTCGCCCCGGCCTCTATCGCCCTTGAGCAAATGGTGGCAATAGCCTCCAGAGAATCAGCGACATAGTAACCTTTTTGGTATTCTTTGGTCGATACGCCAAACCCATCCAATATCCGCTTGCCTTCTTCTTGAAGAACGATGCGGTTGAACATCATCCCTCCG
Organism: Chloroflexi bacterium RBG_13_51_36; assembly: GCA_001796515.1. GTDB lineage: Bacteria > Chloroflexota > Dehalococcoidia > GIF9 > AB-539-J10 > RBG-13-51-36. The sequence goes on along the minus strand of MGMS01000043.1, from coordinate 52,153 downwards.
CCAGACATGCCCCCGCCGACACGGAGTTGCCTTTCAAATACCACTGCCTTTATTCCTTTTTTCGCCAGGTAGTAGGCAGTAACAAGCCCGCTCGGCCCAGCCCCGACCACGGCCACATCAACCTCCATCACTTCCATGAGGTCTTCCATGTAGCTTTCAACAATGGCACGGGAAATAATGACTTCATCCATCCTGAGTCAGCCTCCTCTAGCTAGTGGAGTAGCGTCCTTGAAGACGTGGCAGCTAGTATACCCCTATCGTCAGGCAATGTCCAGCCACTTGAGGTCTCTATCACTGCGAGTCCCGACCTCCTTGTCATTGCGAGCATCCGCAAGTGCATGGCAATCTCATTATCCTCCACCGAGATTGCCTCGTCTAACTGAAGTCTGCCCTGGAACAATGGAAGGAATGCGTCAATACAAAAAGCAAAACCAATTGAAGCCTGACATTTGACTACTAGAATTCTGTTAACGTTTAGGAATATGACACTTTTTTAGGGGCTGGCGGGGAAAGAGGCTCTTCACTCCCAGGTGATTGCCCCGGGTGCTCTACGGCTTGTGGTGGTCGATTATATTCTGCGGTATTACAAGAGCCTTCGTGCCGTTGTACGCAAAATTCCAGCACCCGTACTGGTCAGTCAGCGCCTCGTCGTATTCGGCTCCCAAATCCATCGGCCAGACGCCGACCTTCTTCCATGTACCGGCGACTGCGTCCCACTGCCACTGGGCGCCAATGCCGGTCAAGAGGCCAGGACCGTAGGCCAGGTCGTGAGTGGTATGCGCCGGCATCGTCCAGTCCCTCGCATCATACGTATATGTCTCGTTATAGCTACTGAGATCATACAACGAGCGTACCTGTGTCTGAGTGAGCGCAGGCTTCCCAGCAGCTGTCGTTCCCGGCCTGGGATAATAGGCGGTTATACCAGTCGTGGTCACCTGAGCGTTTGCCGGGTCTTCCATCCATCCAACAATGTCGTCAGCCCACGCAAATGCAGCTCCTTCCTCCGCATCGTACCACGCCACCGCTTCGATGGCCTTTTTCAGACCCAACAGAGCATCATAAGTAGCCGCGTTGTCGAGTGGATACTCTCCTGCAGTGAAGTTCATAACCGCAGTAAGGAAAGGCTCCGTCTTCTCGGTTTGCACCAGCCCATCCGCCCAGGTGTCCAGTATGACCTCATAAGCACAAGCGGGGCCGCCAGGGGGAGCAGTGGTAAGGTTGGCACTCCAGGGAGCCTTAAGCTGCGCCATTGCGTTAATTCCCACCGACATGGCATTCGGTACGTAGGATGCCCGCAACAGATCATAGAGAACGCCGGCATCCGCCGAGAATACAGGGATGATAAACTGGGGATCCAGGCCTGCTGTTGAGTTCAGTGCATTCTGCATTCCTCCTGCTATTCCCGCCGCATCTACCCAATAGGGGCTGTGAACAAGACTCACATTTATGCTCTTCAGCAGTGCCTGTATAACTACCACTTGATCGTAGGCCCATGCTAAATTATCGGCGATTATGGCGGCTTTCAGCGTATAATCAGCTGCTACCCCCATTTCCTCTCTGAGCTTCATTGCGATCGCCCCCACTGTCCTCACCACGCTCTGACCCAGAAAATACTCATTGTACGGCGTCCCTTTGAACCAGCACCGATAGCCCGCGTAATCGTTGACTACACTGTGTTGCAGCGTTTCTGCGGCAGCACCACAGTCGACAAAAATCACCCCCTTCTCCATAGCCACATCCCGGTAGATTTGAACAGCCTCCGCTCGCAAGCCACCGAGGATGAAGTCCACTCCATCTAGCGTTGCGGTAAGATTCAGCACACCGGCAAGACCAGTAGGGTCGACGGTTTCTTCGCCGGTCTCCAGTGGGACCAGTTCCAGGATATAAGACACGCCGCCTATGTCTATCCCACCATTGTCGTTGATTTCTTCCTGTGCCAGCGTGGCCCCTGCCCATTGCATTGCGCCAGCCGTGCAGTTCCGTTCCCCGGCTATACCAACATCAATCTTCCCGTTTTCGAAAACATAGAGCACAGGCTGGGGTCTCGGCCCACCACCACAGCCTGGAATAACTAATCCTATGGCCAGGAGACTGACCATAACCAGAAAGGCAATCCTTTTCATCGTTGATTAACCTTCGTCTTGGTCTGCAATTGCTCCAATTTCATCAGAGTTACCCACTCGTACTGGGGGAAACCCGTTGGCAACCAGTCGCATCTCGGCAACCTAGTCCTCATACACTATAGCACACAACTATCCTTTTTCTTCTTATTTCCGACCCCCGATTCCTGCAGTTGCCTGCTTTGCCGGCCAAGCCCCTCACTTTGTCGTGATTGCGAGGCCCAGCCTACCAAGCCATCCCAATCTCCAACATTGGGGAACCTGTTCCGAGGCATAAGCAAGGAATCTCGACTCCTGGCAACAACGGAGCGAAGGAGTCAATACAAGAAACAACAGAATCGTAACAGCTAAATATTAAGTTCCTATTAACATTCAGGGGGATGTGACAATTTTTCAATGCAGGACGGAAGGGAAAAGACGACTCGCGACGCCTTCTGCGCCATCATTTCTGCAAATCGCTATACCCGTAAGCCGGCGCCTATGTCTTGTACTTCCACCTTGTTCCTTGAGGGGTATCTTCAAGCGTTACTCCCAAATCAGCTAATCCTTTTCGAATTCTATCCGCTAGCTGCCACTGCTGGTTTCGACGCAGATCGTCTCTAACGGATGCCAGCAGACCGATAAATGCGTCCGTGTCAGGTGTGGACTGTGTCTTTTCCCTCAAAGTAAAACCCAGGACGCCCGCCAGCTTCAGCAGGATATGCTGTGCTTCAATTATATCCACACCCTCTTCAGCGCTGCGGTTTATCTCCCTAGTCAATTCAAAGAGTACCGCTATCGCCTGCGCAGTATTAAAATCATCATCCATGGCCTCGACGAATCTCTGCTCAAATAGCTCTGCGTTTAACGTAGTAACTCCTTTGCCCGCGCTAGCTTGATGAGTCAATGCCCAGCGTAGCCGCTCTGCACCCTTCTCGCTTGCCTCCACAGCCTCTTCGCTGTAGGTGAGTGGGCTCCTGTAGTGGGAGCTGAGGATAAAAAGACGAACAGCGTCAGGGCTGAAGCGTTTCAATATCTCTCCAACACCTACTAAATTGCCGGTAGACTTGCTCATCTTCTGCCTGTCATACTGCATTATCCCGCTATGCAGCCAGTATCGAACAAAGGGAACTTGTCCGGTAAAGCTTTCTGATTGTGCTATCTCATTCTCATGATGAGGAAAGACAAGATCTTGTCCGCCGCCATGGATATCAATGCTCTTGCCCAGGTATTTTAACGCCATGGCACTGCACTCTATATGCCACCCCGGCCTACCCCTTCCCCAGGGACTCTCCCAGAAAGGCTCACCGGGTTTTGAGGCTTTCCACAAAGCGAAATCTAAAGGGTACTCCTTCTTTTCTTCATAGGTGCACATTTGGGAAATCATGTCTGACAGGTTTCGATGGCTTAGTTTGCCGTAAGCTGGAAAATTCCTGACGCGGAAGTACACACTCCCTTCAAATTCATACGCGTGGCCCTTAGCCAGCAGGCCCTGGACAATTTCGATGACTTGCGCAATCTCCTCGGTTGCACGGGGATAGATATCGGCACGTTCTATATTTAGCGCATCCATGTCAGCGAAATATCGCTCAATGTACTCGTTGGCTAGCCTCAGCGGAGGGATCTCCAATTGACTGGCACGCTGTATAATCTTGTCGTCTATGTCGGTGAAGTTCTGTATGTGTTTGATTTTGTAGCCCCTGAATCTCAGATAGCGCTTTATCACATCGAAGATTACGTAGGCCATGGCATGCCCGATATGGCTGTCATCGTAAGCCGTAATTCCACAGACGTACATGGTAACCACTTCGCCACGGGGATGAAAATCCTCTTCTTTCCCGGCCATGGTATTAAATACTTTCATTTATTTCCCTCGGAGGGTAACTAACACCCCATGAAGAATTCGCTTCCCTTTCTTCCATGACCCCCAAATACGGCAACAGGCAAACCTACCCTGAAGAACGAAGTTTTGCAGGGCCAACCGACTGACAACTTTGTCAGTCCTATCGGACGAATCATAGCTCAGGTAGCTAATTTTTTCAAAACTTGACAGATTTACCACACGAGGCTATCATATACTAAGTTGATTATTTTAGTCTACAATTCAGAAAAAGGCAATGAGACTTTCTACTAGAGGAAGATACGGACTCAGAGCGCTTTTGGATTTGGGTCTTCACCAAGGTGAAGGGTTTGTTCTATTAAAGGACATCGCCCGGAGGCAAGAGGTTTCCCTGTCGTATCTGGAGCATCTAATCACCCCTCTTATAGCTGCCGGCCTTGTGAAGAGCACGCGGGGCGCTCGGGGTGGTGTGTTGCTACTTAAGCCGCCCTCGGAGATCAAGCTTAGTGAAGTAGTTCAACTTCTCGAAGGTTCCATTGCGCCGGTGGACTGTGTGAATGATCCCAACGTATGCCACCGTTCTGCCTCTTGTGCTACCCGGGATATCTGGATCGAGATGAAGAGGGCAATGAGTCAGGTCTTGGATTCTACGACTTTACAGGACCTGGTTCAGCGGCAAAGACAGAAGGGACAAATTGAAACAAGGATGTATTACATTTGAGCAGCGTTTGTCCGGGCACGCGAAAAGGCGTCGTAGACTATGAAGAAAGCACAAAGTCCAGAGGGTGACGTTGTAACCCGGACGACTTTGAGCAAGCTTGTAAGAAATCGGTTCAGGCCTTGAGGGATTGCCTCGAAATTGGCCTGAATGACGGAGGACATTGAAATGACGCACACGAAAGCTAATAAGAATGTGGAGAGGTGCCCGACCTGCACGAAACCACTGACGAAGGGAGGTCGCAGTGGCGAGTCTAGGTGCTGTAATCCAGCGTGTCCGGTGGTTTTTGTACGGAGGGATGATGATAAGAAGAGTGAGCCGCAAAGTAGAAGTAGGTGGAGAGGATGAGGATGCGATTGACAAAATGTGTTTAAGAATGGGACAGGGATTTTGCTGACTGTTGCGCTTGTGATCAGGAGAAAAGCGGAATGACAAAGATGAGTCAAAATGTGGAGAGACTTCAATACAAGACAGTTGAGATACCGAAGCTAACCAAAGGGATAGCTAAGGACTCTACCGAGCTAATTGGCAATACGCCTTTGGTCAGGTTGAACCGGGTGACTAAAGGGGTGAGGGCAGAGGTGGTGGCTAAGCTTGAATCCTTTAATCCTCTGGGAAGTGTAAAGGACAGAATCGGGGTGTCAATGATTGTTGATGCTGAAGAAAAGGGGCTCATCAACAAAGATACTGTGATAGTCGAGCCTACCAGCGGCAACACCGGAATCGCCCTGGCTTTTGTCTGCGCTGCCAGGGGATACCGGCTTATCCTCACCATGCCTGATACTATGTCCTTGGAGCGGAGGCAACTTCTATCTGTTTTCGGAGCTGAGCTGGTCTTGACACCTGGGACAGAAGGAATGACGGGTGCGGTGAGGAAGGCCGAACAATTGGTGACAGAGAATACCGATTACTTTATGCCCCAGCAATTCAACAACCCGGCAAACGCGGAGATACACCGTCTGACCACTGCTGAGGAAATTTGGACAGATACGCAAGGTAAGGTAGATATCTTGGTCTCCGGTGTGGGAACGGGAGGGACGATCACCGGAGTAGCTGAGGTTATAAAGAAAAGGAAGCCCGAATTCAAAGCCATTGCTGTTGAGCCGACTGATTCTCCCGTTCTTTCCGGGGGCAAGCCCGGCTCTCATAAGATTCAAGGTATTGGCGCGGGATTTATACCCCAAATTCTCAGGCTAGATTTGGTTGACGAGATTATCAGAGTTACCAATGAAGATGCCGGAATAATGGCCAGAAGACTAGCTAAGGAGGAAGGGATATTGGCTGGCATATCTTCAGGCGCAGCAACCTGGGCAGCGTTGCAGGTGGCCAAAAGAACAGAAAACCAGGGCAAGCTTATCATAGTGGTTCTACCTGACACGGGAGAGCGCTACCTGTCCACCTGGCTCTTCCAGGATCTTTATCAGACAACACCAAGCCCGTAAATCCAAAGAAGAGGCAGTATCATGTTTAAGACCTTAAGAGAAGACATTCAAACGGTTCTTGCCAAAGACCCGGCGGCAAGGAACACGCTGGAGATCATCTTCTTATATCCCGGCCTCCACGCCCTCTGGTTTCACCGCCTGGCGCACTTCCTTTGGAGACACAGACTCTTGTTCCTAGCTCGTCTTCTGTCCCACTTCAATCGCTTCCTAACCGGCATCGAAATTCACCCCGGAGCCAGAATCGGCAGGAGGTTCTTTATTGACCATGGGGCAGGGGTAGTCATTGGAGAGACTGCCAAGATCGGAGACGATGTCTTATTGTACCAAGGGGTTGTCTTGGGGGGAACGACCTTGAAGAAAGGGAAGCGACACCCAACCATCGGCAATAACGTGGTGATGGGAACCGGTGCAGTAGCACTGGGTGCCATCACGATAGGAGACAGGGCTTGCGTTGGTGCTGGCTCAGTGGTGATAAAGTCAGTGCCGCCTGGGGCGACAGTGGTGGGAATTCCGGGAAGAACAGTAGGAGACCACCGAAAACCGCTCACGGATTTGGAACATGGTAACTTACCCGACCCCGTGGCGGAAGCTGTCAGGTTCGTCTTAAGGGAGCAGGACAAACTAGAAGCACGTTTGCGAATCTTAGAGAATGCCAATGGAATAGCGTCTCCCACAGACGAATTACCGGAGAAGACGATGATAGAGGCGCTATTCAGCAAAGGAGGGGGAATATGAGCTTCGAAACGACGGCCATTCATGCCGGAGGTAGGCCAGATAGAGCATTTGGTGCCATATCCACGCCTATCTACCAATCGTCAACCTTTGCCTTTGAGAACGTTGAAGATTTGATTGAGGATTTGGACAAGACACTCAATCACCTGTGAAGGAGAGCTAATGAAACTATACCAGGTAGTTTTGAAAGGCATCCTGAGAAGAAAGAGGCGGGTGTTATATGCCTCGCTGGGCGTGGTCATCGGCATTACAACAATCATCGCTGTGCTGACGATCGCTCTTGCCGGACAAACGAATATCTATAGCCAGTTGGAAAAATATGGCGCCAACTTGATGGTCATGCCTGCGATCAGTGATATTGATATAGGATTGGGCGGTTTAAGCCTCGGTAGTTTAGCGGTTGGCGAGAATTATATTTCTGAGGACAAGCTGCCGGAGATCAGACAGATAGCGGATGGCATGATAAGAGAGGCACTGAATATCGAAGATGAGGGAGATATTGTCACGATTGCTCCGAAACTCTACATGAACACCAAGGTAAATGGAACGCCTGTGATAGTAGTGGGCGTAGACCCGCACGCGGAGCGCCTGCTCAAGACATGGTGGAAAGTCTCACAAGGGAAGTACCTCGAAGCCCCCGACGAAGCCTTAGTTGGGGCAATAGCCGTTGAGCTACTGAGATTCAATGTGGGCGACAAGATTACACTGAATGGAGGAGAGGTAACCATCGCCGGAATTCTTGAGGAGACAGGTTCAAACGAAGATTATCAAGTTTTTGTTCCTCTGGGAACAGCGCAGCAGGCGTTCGATAAAGAGGGATTGGTTTCCTCAATAGACATCCGTGCACTGTGTAATGCCTGTCCAACATCAGATATTGCGGGTGCCATCAACGAGAACATGCCGGGGGTTCGGGCAGTTGCTGTAAAGCAAATAGCTGAGACTGAGATGGGTATGCAGGAAAAGGTAAGCAAGTTCCTGTTCGCCCTGGCTGCAATCACTCTGGCTGTTGGCTGCTTTGGTGTGGTCAACACCATGACAACCTCGGTTCACGAAAGAATCAAGGACATCGGCATCATGAAAGCAGTGGGTGCGTCACGTAATCAGATAATGAAGATTTTCTTTTACGAGGCAGTCATCGTCGGGCTAGCAGGAGGTTTGTTGGGATATGTAGCTGGGACTCTGCTCGCATACATAGTCGGGCCTCTGATTTTTGGAGGTGTAGCCGTTACTTATGTTCCCCAGTATTTTCTCCCTTCACTGGCTCTAGCTACCCTTATTGCTGTCATAGCCAGTGTGTACCCTGCCTTCCGTGCCTCCAGAATCAAGGTCGCTGATTCTTTCAGGTCATTGTGAGGCAGCAGAATGCTAGAAATCAAGAACATATCAAAGATCTACGGAGAGGGAACAGCCAAAGTAGCTGCCTTAAAGAACGTTTCTTTCCGCGTCAACGAAGGCGATTTCATAGCCATCATGGGCCCTTCCGGAAGCGGGAAGTCCACTCTTCTTAATATTCTGGGCGGTCTGGACCGTATCTCCAACGGCGAAGTGATTTTGGATGGCAACCGTATCGACGGCCTGGATGAGAATGCCCTTGTTGATATAAGAAGGGGCAAAATCGCCTACGTTTTTCAGCAATATCATCTGATTCCGTCGCTCACTGCTCTTGAGAATGTCCTTTTGCCCCTAACATTCTGCGGGACGAATAATAAGAACCAGAAGGCATTGGGCATCTTGAAAAAGGTGGGGCTGGAGAAAAGGGCCGAGCATAGGCCCAGCCAGCTAAGCGGCGGCGAGCAACAAAGAGTAGCAATCGCTAGAGCCCTGGTTAACGACCCTTCTCTTATTTTGGCTGACGAGCCGACGGGCAATATGGACCGGAAAACGGGAAGGGAAATCTTAGCTTTATTCGATCAACTGAATAAAGAAGGCCGCAGCATTGTTATGGTCACTCATGACCCTGAGATAGCGGGGTATGCCAAGGAAGTCGTAGTTCTCCAAGATGGTCAAATTGTAGATAGGATCAGGCAAGAAAGAGCGAGCAAAAATGAAAACTGATTCGAACAGAAAGGAGCATAAACAGATGTTGAGAAATACAATAATCGGAGTCCTAGTAATTGTTCTGGCATTAATCATCGCTGGCTGTTCTGGGCCAGCCTCTGATCCAGCGCCGTCGGGACCAATAAAGGCAACAGTGATTGAGCCTCAGGTTACTGATGGCATTGTAGCTATTCCAGTAAGTGCGGTCGAAGATAATTGGAATGTACGCTTTAAGGTGGAGACGCAAGACGGCGACAAGAATTTCATGGCCTATGTGCTGGATGGAGAAATCCATGTCCGGGCGAATGTTTGCCCGCCATGCCAGTCAATAGGCTTTTCTCTTGACCAAGACATCCTGGTATGCGATAGATGCGCGACCACTTTCGAGGCCAAGACAGGCCAGGGAATTCAGGGAGCTTGTGTGGATTTTCCCAAGGCATCGGTCCCATACGACATTGACGGTGCCAGCGTAATAATGCAGGACGTTGATCTCGTAGCAGCCTATGAAGATACCCTCGAGCCTGGGTGGCCTTAGTAAGCGAGGAGAGGAATGCATGCAATTGCGCCTTTATTGCATTAGACAAGGAAGATAGAATAAATGGCAACAAAAATACAACGACGAGATAGAGAAGTCCAGTTGAGTAGAGGCGGGGCCAGAAAGAACAGGCTGGTGATAATATCAGCGGTAATTGCGGTGGCAGCAGTGCTGCCTCTGATCCTATTTAACACCGTATTGGCCAATCATCCGCCAGTTATAATCAGCCTGACAGCCGAACAGGAGGAAGTCCTTCCTTTGGGAAGTTCCCAGGTTTCGTGCAATGCTTCAGACCCTGATGGGGATGAGCTGCGTTATGAGTGGTCGGCTAGCGGAGGTAGTATTACCGGCGCGGGTGCGGTTGTGAATTGGGTTGCTCCTGGGGAGGTCGGTACCTATAACATCACAGTTCTGATTACCGATAGTCAGGACGGGCAAGACATGGGATGGCTAGCTCTCAGCGTGGAAACTGGTACTCCGCCAACTGTTGAAGACTTGATTGTTACTGCCGACCACAAATATCTGAAGGAAACCACTGGCGGGTACAAGGTTGGGAAAACAAAAGAATTCCACATTGAATGTATTGCCTCCAACCCAAGCGGTGAACTGATTTATGAATGGTCATCCACGGGCGGCCAGATTTCCGGAGAGGGCTCTACGATTACCTGGACTGCTCCGGATGTGTCCGATGAAGTTACGGTCACGGTAACGGTTACTGATGTCGCTGACAATAGAGTGACTGAGAGCATAACCCTCGATGTGGTGTCTTGTTCAGCATGTACTTTTGGATAAATAATATGGGGAGAGAAACTAGTGAACAAAAGAGGATTTCTGGCAATTGTGGCAACTGCGGTAGCAGTGTTGCTCCTGGCCTCTTCTTGCAGCGGCGCTTGGCCAGTTATCACCGGCCTGGAAGCTGAGGCGGCGTGGGCTGCTCCCCTGGATAGTCTCCAGGTTACGTGCAGTGCTTCAAGCCCTGATGGCGACGAGCTAGACTACGAGTGGTCAACCACCGGCGGTAATATTACCGACTCGGGGCCTGAAGTTATGTGGACTGCTCCTGAGGAAGTTGGCATGTACGACATCACGGTTGTGGTTGAGGATGGTCAGGGCAGGAAAGACAGAGAATCGATAGTTCTCATCGCGTCGAACGGCCCCCCGCCGTTTATGGAAGACCTGATTGTCACTGCCGATCACCAATATCTGAAGGAAACTGCTACGGCATACAAGGCCCTGAGAAACGAAGACTACTACATTGAGTGCATTGCTTCAAACACGAGCGGAGAACTGGTTTATGAGTGGTCCTGCGATCGTGGCGAGATTTCCGGAGAGGGTTCCATGATCACCTGGACTGCCCCGGATACTCAGATTGAAGTTGACGCTACTGTCACGGTAAAAGTGATTGACGGCATAGGTAATTGGGTCAGGGAGAGTGTAGTTTTCGAGGTGGTGTACTGCGAATCATGTGTAAACTGGTGACATTAGGAGATAGTGGGCAGGTGAGTTCGAGTGTTTAATATTTCACCGTGTCATGATTTCAACTCTAGGAAATATCAGGAAGACAAGACGGTCAAACGAGGAGTAAAGTTCACCTTTCCACCAGAATTGATTAAGGAGCCCATCATTTACAAGCTCGGCCAGCAGTCCAAGATAGCGACCAATATCCGTCGGGCTGACGTAAATGGAGATAAGGGCTGGGTAGTTCTTGAGTTGGAGCGAGAAGGGAAAGATATCGAGCATGGAATCACTTGGGTGACTGGCAGAGGGGTACGGGTTGATCCCGTTATAGGGGATATTGTAGAGGGTTAGATGCGCAGGATATATCTGGACCATGCTGCCACCACACCCACACATCCCGAGGTGGTAAAGGCCATGGTGCCTTATTTCACTGAGGCCTTTGGCAATCCTTCGAGCATCTATTCTTGCGGACAGGAGGCGAAAGGAGCCGTAGAGGAGGCAAGAACCAAGGTGGCAGAACTCATCGGCGCCCGGAGCGAGGAGATTGTTTTCACCAGCGGAGGTACGGAGGCGGATAATCTCGCCCTGAAGGGCGTGGCTTACGCCAATGAGTGCAAAGGGAATCATATCATCACCACCTCTATCGAGCACCATGCGGTTCTGGAGGCGTGCAAATTTCTGGAGACAAGTGGTTTCAAGATAACCTACCTGCCACTGGACAAGTATGGCCTGCTTGACCCTGATGATGTCAAGAAGGCTATTACTGCTAGGACCATCCTCATTTCAGTCATGCATGCCAATAACGAAGTCGGCACGATAGAGCCTTTGGAAGAAATAGGCGCCATTGCCAGAGAGGCCGGTGTCTGTCTTCACACCGATGCCGTACAGACTGTGGGGCATATTCCAGTGAACGTGGATAAACTTAGGGTGGACTTGCTCTCTATTTCGGCGCACAAGTTATATGGACCTAAAGGGGTAGGAGCGCTGTATGTCAGAAAAGGCACTAAATTAGTTCCCCTTGTGCACGGAGGGGAGCAAGAAAAGAGACGCAGAGCTGGTACGGAGAATGTCCCCGCCATCGTGGGACTAGGCAAGTCGGTGGAGCTGGCCAGGCAGGAGATGGGCAGGGAGCCAGAACGGTTGGCTTACCTTCGCGATAGGTTAATTGAAGGTCTGGGAAAAAAGATTGACCACATTCACTTAAACGGTCATCCTACGAGAAGGCTGCCCAACAATGTCAATGTGAGCATTGATTTTGTGGAAGGGGAATCCATGATTTTGAATCTTGATTTAGAGGGCATCTGTGCTTCTACAGGCTCAGCCTGCACTTCTTCAAGCCTGGAACCATCCCACGTTCTTCTGGCGCTGGGGCTTCCCCCCGAGCAAGCTCATTGTTCGCTCAGATTTACCCTGGGACGAGAAAACACCGAGGCAGACTTGGAGCGGGTGCTAGACGTCTTGCCGGGAATTGTCGCCAAGCTGAGAGCCATGTCCCCGCTTTGGAGAACTTCAAGATAGTGTCTGAAAAGAGAAACAACAAAAGTGAGCGACCTTCCTGAAATCGGCAAAATCTCCCCGGAAATCTTCAACGAATTAATATACCCTCGCTTAGGAGCGAAAAGTCAGGCGGTGTTGGTGGGACCTCAACATGGGGTGGATGTGGGGATAGTTGAAATTGGGGGCAAAGCAGTAGCCCTGACCACAGATCCTGTGTTCATCGTTCCTGAGTATGGCTGGGAAAGAGCAGCCTGGTTCGCTATTCATATCCTTGTTTCCGATGCTGTCACCTCCGGACTAAAACCCAAATTCCTGTCTGTAGATTTGAATCTGCCCATGGAGATGACCAGGGAACAACTGGAGATAGTGTGGGATACCATGCATCGGGAATGTGAGAAATTGGGGATATCGGTTGTGTGCGGCCACACCGCTAGATACGAAAAATGCAGCTATCCCATGGTAGGCGGTGCCACGGTAATCAGTGTCGGAAGAAAAGATGAATATGTTACCCCAAAATTTGCCAGGGCTGGCGACCAGATAATCATCACCAAAGGTCCAGCCATTGAGGCAACGGGTATATTTGCCGCCATGTTTCCCAAACTTATTGAAAAGAACTTTGGCCTTGAGTTTAGCCGGAGGGCAGAAAGAATCTTCTATAAAATGTCGGTAGTAGAAGATGCCTTGACAGCAGTTAGTGTCGGGGTGAGGGAAGAAGGTGTTAGTGCTATGCACGATGCCACTGAATGCGGCATATGGGGTGGTCTATTTGAACTCTCCCAGGCTGCCAATCTGGGGATCAGAATAGAAAAAGAACGCATCGTCCTTGAACATTGCGTAAGAGAGATCTGCAACCTTTTCGATATCGATCCTTATGCCTCTATCAGCGAGGGGACCTTGATTATCGCCTGTCGGGAACACAAGGCAGAGGAGATAGTAGAAGCTTTGTCTCGGAAAGGAATCCCTTCTTCAATCGTGGGTGGGTTAACAGATGCCAAGTATGGGATGGTTCTGGTGGAAGAGGGAAAAGAAAAGAAACTGGAGCACCCTTTGATCGACCCCTTCTGGGATGCCTTCTACCGCGCTCTGAAGAAATACGCCGCCAAAGGAACAAAAGAGTGAGCATTGAGGAGAAGATTCTAAACTGCGGTCGGACTGTCGCCGTGGTCGGCCTTTCCTCAAAACCCGACCGACCAAGTTATGAAGTAGCTAGTTATCTAAAAGAGGAGCGCTATAAGATAATTCCCGTAAATCCAGCGGAAAAGGAGATATTAGCGGAACCTTGTTATCCCGACCTTGCCTGCATCCCAGAATCGGTAGACGTGGTTGACATCTTTCGCCGTTCTGTAGAGGTGCGGCCGATTGCAGAAGAGGCGATCGGGATAGGTGCCAAGGCGGTGTGGATGCAAGAGGGTGTTATAAACGAGGAGGCAGCCGCCCGGGCCAGAGAAGCTGGACTCATGGTGGTTATGGATAAGTGCATGGGCAAGGAGCGGCAGAAATTGAGGCAAAGGCGCTAGCGTGTAAGCATCCTGCTTTGTTTTCCTGTTGTTTCACGCAATCTCTTAGTCATCTCAAGCACTGCATAATTCGACAATTCTTGACTTTCTGCGGTATATGAATTATGATTCATATAAACGGAGATTCATATGACAATCGCTGAAGACCAAGCAAGGTTCCTGAGGTGTATTGGGGAGCCGACAAGACTCCAGGTAGTTCGGCTGCTGACCAAAGGTGAGAGGTGCGTTTGTGAGATCACCAGCGTTCTGAATAAGGAGCAGTCTCTCATTTCGCACCACCTTAGAGCTCTCAAGGAATGTAATATTGTGAAGGAAAGGCAAGAAGCTCAAAAGGTTTACTATAAGCTTACGGATGCTAGATTAGCCAGGTTGATTATTGATTGCGAGACTCTGATGAAAGAGCTATCGCTATGCAAATGTCAGGAGGTGAACTATGAAAGAAAAGGAAATCAAGCAAGTGGTGCGGGCGAAATATGCCCAGATAGCTAAGCAAGATCAAGAGAGCTGCTGCCCGAGCTGTGGCTGCGGGGCCAGTTCCCTACTGTCTTCCAAGGCTGTCGGATACTCGGGAGAGGACTTGGAGCGTATCCCGGAAGAGTCAGTTATGGGGTTGGGGTGCGGTAGCCCTACTGCCATAGCCGACCTGAAGACAGGTGAGGTAGTTCTGGATTTGGGGTCGGGAGCCGGAGTAGATGTGTTTCTGGCAGCTAACAAAGTTGGCCCCACCGGCAGGGTCATCGGGATTGATATGACGGAGGAGATGGTGGACAGAGCAACACGCATCGCCAGAGACCATGGCTATCACAATGTTGAGTTCCGCCTGGGGGAAATCGAGAGACTCCCGGTCGAGGATGACTCCGTGGATGCGATTATCAGCAACTGCGTTATCAATCTCTCGCCGGACAAAGCTAAGGTTTTTCAGGAGGCTTACCGGACTTTGAAGCCCGGCGGAAGGCTTACAGTTTCCGATATCGTCTCGGAGGGAACGCTGCCCGATGAGATAAGGAGTGACTCGAATGCCTGGGCGTGTTGCATCGGCGGCGCTTTGGAGCAGCAGGAATACTTGGACAAGATAAGGAAAGCGGGCTTCAGGGATGTGCAGGTGCTGTCCAGCAAGGAGTTCTACATAGAAAGCGAGGAATGTCAGGCACTGACGAAGCTTCTGAGCATTACCGTAAGGGCATACAAAATCAGGAAACTATAGTACAGTTATATGGAACGGTTAAGTCACGCTGCGCGAAACGACCAGAGCACTCAAATGACCTTCGCACACAATATAGTCAAGACTCAGTGGGCCCATGAGTAATGATGTTGCCATTCAAGTGGTCAGTTTGACCAAGTGCTTTGGTGACCTTCTGGCAGTTGACCACGTAAGCTTCATCGTTAGCAAGGGAGAGTTCTTTGGCTTCCTGGGACCCAATGGTGCCGGCAAGACGACCACCGTCAGGATGTTGACTGGAGTCATAAGGCCGGATGCAGGGACTGCTTCAATCCTGGAATATGAGGCGGGCAGCCTGAGAGCCAAGCAGCTAACAGGGGTGGTGCCGGAGATGGCAAATGCCTACGGTGACCTGTCCGGATGGCACAACATTATGCTTATGGCGGAACTCTATGGAATTCCCGCCAGCGTAGCTCGAGAAAGAGGCACCGGCCTGATGCAGGAGACAGGGCTCTACACCCGAAAAGATAGTCTGGTAAGGACATATTCCAAGGGAATGAAGCAGCGCCTGATTTTGTGTCTGGCGCTGATAAGCGACCCTCAAGTGTTATTCCTAGATGAGCCGACTTCTGGCCTGGATGTGCAGAGCGCCCGCCTGATCAAAGATATGCTACAGGGGCTCAATGCCAAAGGCAAGACCATATTTCTCACCACCCATGATATGGAGGAGGCAAACCAGCTGTGCGACCGGGTTGCTATCATCAACGAAGGAAGACTGGTGGCCATAGATGCTCCGGAGAAACTGAGAATGGCCGTGAGCGGCATGTATTCGGTTGAGGTCAGCTTTGATAATGTGGTGAACCCTGAACTTTTGGCCGCCATCCCTGGCGTGAACACAGTGAAGAAGCTGGGCGACAAGTGGCGACTGTACACCGTCAGTCCTGGAGAGCTGGTGGTCTCGCTCACCAACTTTTCATCCTCCAACGGATTAAGAATGGTGTCTCTGAACACGCTTGCTCCTTCGTTGGAGGACGCCTTCGTGGCTCTCACGGAAAAGGAGGTGAAAGATGCCTGATATGCCGACGGTGTTGCAGCAGGCGCGGCGTTCTCTAGCCATAGTCCGCAAGGACATACGTATCTACTACGCCAAGGGGCCGGTCATAATCTTCGGCGTCCTCTTCCCCGTTTTTCTCTTCCTTTCCTTCACCATCGGTAGACATCTATCCGTTGATTTCATGATTCCCGGACTTCTGGGGATGATCCTCTTTTTTACCGCGACTTCAGTCTCACCCATAGTGATACCCTGGGAGGCCCAGGCGCGCACGTTGGAGCGGCTGATGTCCTGCCCTGTTAAGATTGAGACTATTATAGTAGGAGACATATTGGCTTCCTTCGCCTTCGGGCTTGCCATCTCTCTGGTCCCCATCCTTATTGGTCTGTTCCTGGGAATCACAATATTGAGCCCATTATTCTTTGCCCTGGCAGTTATCCTGGCAGCTCTCTGTTTTGCCTCTCTCGGCACCGTTTTCTCCATCCCCCCCACCAACATGCCCTCTACGGTCAACATGATTGCTGCAGTGGTGAAATTCCCCGTGGTGTTTATCAGCGGCATTTTTGTACCACTGGACGAATTGCCCGCATGGGGGCAGGCAATTGCCTACATTTCACCCTTGACTTACTTTACGGACATCGCGAGATACAGTATCCAGGGGCGAGGCCATTTGCCCGTAGCTCTGGACCTTCTAGTTTTGCTGGCCTTCACCGCCGTTTTCCTTGTAGTGGCTACGAAGCTGCACCACAAAACGATGCCCAGGAGGATATGACATGTCACAACCGAACAAAAGCCAAAGCCATGCAGAAGGACAGAAATATGACTTAGACCGGTTCCTGAAATTCGTGCCTGGCGACAAGACTAAGAGCGATGTCTTCAAAGGCGAGCACTTCAACATCGTAGTCATATGCTTGGACGATGGAGTTGAAATACCCCCTCACCACGAGCCCTACGACGTCTTCTTCTATGTGGTATCAGGCAAAGGCGTGTTCACCATAGGCGAAAAACGGTGTGGTGCAGAACCACGCTCAATGATTTTCTCTCCTGCCGGCGTTAGAGGCATAAAATGCCTCAGTCGCATGACTATTCTGGGTGTCCAGGAGCCGCACTAAAACACGCGAATTTTGACAAAAAGATAGTTATGCGTTAGAATTCCTGACTGTGAATCCATATATTCGAATATATGCATACAGGTAACGAGTACAATAATGAGAGATTTTGTAAAACTGTTTAAGGCTCTGTCTGACGAGACCAGAATCAGGATTCTGAAAGTCCTGCTCGAAAGAGAATGCTGCGTTTGTGAGGTTATGCAGGCGTTGACTATCTCCCAGTCCCGTGCCTCGCGCAATCTGGGCATACTTGAGGACGCTGGCCTCATTAAGTCCAAGAGAGACGGGCTTTGGATAGTCTATTCAATTGATGAGCAGAGGATGAAGAGCTATACAGCCCCGCTGATCGAGTTGCTCCGCAGCTCTCTTGTCAATGACGAAATGCTATTGCAGGACAGGGAACGGTTAAGTCACGCTGTACGAATCTGCTCAAAGGCGATGCCCAAATAGTGTCTGGGCAGTTATGTCGGTTCATGTGCATCTAAAGAGATAGAAAATCATGGAAATGCTGACTGATCTTTTTTGGGGCGGAGTTAACGGCCTAATAAGCTATCTATCGGCGCATGTAATAACCTGCCTAGTGCCGGCTTTATTCATTGCCGGAGCCATAGCGGCGTTCGTCTCTCAGGCGGCCATACTTAAATACTTCGGCCCGCAGGCGAAAAAACCTATTTCCTACAGTGTGGCTTCAGTCTCGGGTGCGGTCCTGGCCGTCTGTTCGTGCACAGTGTTACCGCTGTTTGCCGGGATTTACAAAAAAGGGGCCGGCTTGGGGCCGGCTATCGCCTTCCTCTTCTCAGGACCAGCTATTAACGTTCTTGCCATCGTATACTCAGCAAAGCTACTTGGATATGACATTGGGTTGGCAAGAGCTATCGGCGCTATTGTATTCTCGGTCGTGATCGGCCTGATTATGGCCCTAATCTACCGTAAAGAGAAACCCCAGGTAGATGCCAAGGCATTCGCCTTGCTCACCGCCGATCCAGCGGGTAAGAGCATCTGGCAGCAAGTCGCTTTCGTTGGAGCTCTGGTGGGTGTCCTTATCTTCGCTGCATCCAAGAACTGGATTGTGATGAGCATCTTCCTGGTAGCCGTTGCGGTAATCCTGTGGCGCTGGTTCACCCGGGGTGAAGTAGTGCAATGGCTTAAAGAGACATTACACTTTACCCGCCTGATTATTCCCTGGCTGTTGGTGGGTGTATTTGTGGCCGGCATCTTGACAGTGGCCATTCCACAATCAATAGTGGCGCAATATGTAGGTGGAGATAGTGTCTTTTCTAACTTCATCGCCTCATTCCTTGGTGCGCTGATGTATTTTGCTACTCTCACTGAGGTGCCCATAGTAAAGGCTTTTTTGGACCTGGGGATGGGTAAAGGACCCGCCTTAGCCCTGCTTCTGGCTGGTCCGGCATTATCACTCCCCAGTATGTTGGTCATCCGCAACATTATGGGGACGAAGAAGATGCTTACCTATGTAGGTCTGGTAGTGGTCATGGCCACCGTAACGGGCTATATTTTTGGTCTGATAGTCAGCTAAGAATAAGGAGGAATCATGAAGGTCAAAATTCTGGGGACTGGATGTGCTAAGTGCCAACAGTTGGAGAAAACTACGAAGGAGGTAGTGAAAGAGCTTGGCATTGATGCCACTATAGAAGAGGTCAAGGACATCAACAAAATAATTGAGTATGCAGTCCTGACCACTCCTGGACTGGTAATCAACGAAGAATTGGCCTGTGCCGGGCGGGTGCCCACCAAGGCCGAGCTTACTCAGCTAATCACTAACGCCTTAACCAAAGAGGATAGAAACAAAAGATAGAAGACGAATCTCGGTGCAGCAGTCTGATAAATATATGGGGAGGGAGAATGCAAAGGGAAAAACCGTGCTGTCCAGCAGCCGCGGCGAGACTGGTAAAGAAACTGGTCTTACCCGGCGGCTTTGAGGTGGGCATCGTGAACCTGGAGAACATTCTCAAGGAAGTCGCCGACCTGAAGCTGGCTGGCAGCGAGGCTATCAAGAAGGAACTGCTCCAGAGAGTCAAAATCTACAATTACGTTGCGCCCAGTGCCGAGTCTGATTACTCAAAGGCGCTACTTAATGAATACGAAAAACTATTTGGGAAGCGGGTGTGACTTTATCTATGGCAGAACTCCGAATCAGACTTAAGACCGCTCAAGACAAGTCTGAGCTTCTCAGGCTGCGGGAGGATATTACTACGTTCATGGACAGTCCTGAATTTCAGGAACTTTCGCAGAGCGATAAGAACCGCGTTGAAGACCTGCTGGTAGAGGCAATAGCTAAGGAAGAGCAGTACAAGGGGTGCGACCCGTGGAGGACTATTCTGGGGTGCTGAAGGCCAGAAAATGCAATCCCATAGGCGGAAATCAATAGAATCAAAACTAAGGAGGTTAAACTATGGCAGGAGAAAAAC
The DNA here is from genome assembly GCA_001796515.1 of Chloroflexi bacterium RBG_13_51_36. Classification (GTDB taxonomy): domain Bacteria; phylum Chloroflexota; class Dehalococcoidia; order GIF9; family AB-539-J10; genus RBG-13-51-36. Next base: position 32,530 of record MGMS01000043.1, on the reverse strand, counting down.
ACTGGAAAGAAGGAATGAAGACGCATGAGAACATTATATTTTCATGCTACGGCGGAATGTCAAACACAGGCATAACCAGTGCCCTGGCTTGCCTGGAGGCAGTTAAGGAGCTGGGGCTGGAAAAGGTGGCGATTGGCTGCATGGGGGCGTTGCCGCTGGGAGTGAAGCCGGTAATAGGTAAGACAAAAGCTGCAAAGAAGGTTATCACCGTGGATGGCTGTCCCTTCGAATGCGCCAGGAAAACCGTGGAGCAGTCCGGCTTCAGGCCGACCAAAAGCATCGTGCTTACCAGAGACATAGGCATGAAGAAGAAGGCTCTGCACGAAGACATCGGGCAAGACATCAAGGGAGTCATGGAATACATATCCGACGATGAAGTGAAAAGGGGAAAAGAACTCATTGTGAAGACTATACTCGAAAAATGAACAAAACCACCAAGTTGCCCACTGCCCTCTTTGTCTGCGTTCACAACGCTGGCCGAAGCCAGATGGCCGAGGCTTTCTTCAACCGACTTGCCAAAGGGAAAGCTAATGCGCTTTCGGCAGGCACTGCTCCCGCCGATGCTATCGACCCCACTATGGTAGAAGCCATGCGGGAGGTCGGCATAGACATCAGCGGCAACAAACCGAAAGCGCTGACCCCCGACATGGTGGGCCAAGCAGACGTGGTGGTGACCATGGGCTGCGGGGCGGAAGGAGTATGCCCGGCCACATTCGTAGAGACCGAGGAGTGGGGGCTGGCAGACCCCAGAGGCAAGCCATTGCCGGAGGTGAGAACAATAAGAGATGAGATAAGAGCGAGAGTGGTTGAACTCCTGAATAAAGTCGAGCACGGAAATAGGTCGACAAGGTGAGGACAGATATGACTCCCATTCTCATAGCACTCTGGCTGTGTGGGCTGGTGAAGACACTTAGTGAGGCAGAGGAGGTGCGAACAGATAAATGACACCGATATTGTCATACGCAAAGTTTGTCAGGGAGAAGTATACCTATATAATCCTGACTACCTGGGTAATCGCCGTGGTAGTCGGGCTTTTCACCGCCAGCCCCGGTGTCCATATTCGCCAGATTAACACTCCACTGATCGTAATCATGATAGCGGCCATGGGCTTTACCATTACCTTCAAAAGTCTGGGGCTAGCGGCTAGGGATTGGAAAGGGTTCTCGTTTGGAATCGTATTGAATTTCCTGTTTGCTCCGTTTTTGTGCTGGCTTCTGGCTAAGCTTTTCCTGTCCTCTCATACTGACCTGGCAGCCGGGCTGATTCTAATCGGCGTAGTCCCTTGCGCCGGCATGGCTCTGGTCTGGGCCGGCTTGCTCAAGGGAGATGTTCCCTTAGCCACACTCATCAACGCCGCTACCATGATTCTGGCCCCTTTCCTCATCCCGTTCCTCATGTCTCTATTCGCCGGGACATTTGTCAGCGTTAACACCTGGGGGATGTTCCAGCAGCTCATTTACACTGTGCTCCTACCCGTACTGGGCGGCGTCGTTTTGAGGGAAGTCCTGGAAAGACGGGTCAATGTTCAGAAGTACCTGCCGGTAATGCCCGCCATCTCGGCTACTATGGCTGTGCTATTGATGTTCATGGCGATTAACACCAATATCTCGCCAATCATGAAAAACGTGGGGCTGATAGGCCCCCTGGTGGCGTCCACCATTCTGATTTTCCCAATCCTCTTCATAGTGGCGTATCTGGTGAGCATCAAGTTTTTCCCCAAGGGCAAGAACATAGCCATTACCTATTCATCGGGTATGAAAAACCTGCCCATTGCCATCGGCATAGCTGCCATGAGCTTCAAGGGCTTGCAGATGCTACCTATAGCGGTGGGCTTTGCCTTCCAGATGCTGACCGCAGTAAGCTTCTATCAGCTGTTCCGGAGGACTGCCGCTGCTTGAGTATTCAACATATGAGGTGAGTTATGCTTCTACACGACTGCAAGATAACCAAAGTGGGACGCAGCCTCTGCAATCCGGAATGGATTGCGGTAAGAGCGGAGCTTAGCGACGATATCGGTGAGGTTCTCCCGTATCTTAATGCTGTTGTCAAGAATGCCGTATATACCCCTGAAGTCCAGAACCTCAATTTCAAGATAGAGGCAGGGGCCATAAGCCTTATGCCCCGGGAGATAATCGTAGGGCAGGTGACATGCGAAGAAGATGGCGTGAAGGTTCTGGATTATGTCAAGAGGTTGATAAATGACACCTGGGAAAAGCGAGCAGGTATCACTCCCGTCCATGAGAGGAAGGGAGAGATAAAGGCAAAGGACATACTTGATTTTCTGCCCAGGACCAACTGCCGGGACTGCGGGCTCCCCACCTGCTTTGCCTTTGCCGTGGCATTGGTGAAAGGACAAAAACGCTTGCAGGACTGCTCCGCCTTAAGCAAACCGGAATCTGCCCAAGATAAAGAAGCGCTAGCCAGGCTGCTCCAGACTGGCACCACCGAGGAGGTAGCAAAGTGACTAAGGCAACCAAGAACAAGACAAACAAGAATGTTCCAAAGAGGAAGCTAGCCAGGATTCTGTGGATTGCATGCCCTATCGTCCTGGTAGGTTTAGCTGTATGGCTGATATTGGCTTATGGGGCGTCATCTGCCACGCCTCCGCCTTCAGGCAATTCTACAGGCCCGGCTGACAGGGTCGATATTGTCTACTTTCACCGTACGGCACGCTGCTATTCCTGCAGATGGCTGGAGGCAGGGACAAACTATACCGTGAACACTTACTTTGCGGATGAGTTGACCAGCGGCAGACTGACCTTCCAGGTGATAAACATAGACGATGAAGCAAACGCCGACATTGCCGAAAAATATGGCGCTTATGGTTCACAACTGTTTATCAACACCATAAAGGACGGCACTGATCATATTGAACAGGCAACGGACGTTTATCTACTGATTGGCAGGGAGGAGGCATTTGTCACGGCGTTGAAGAACAAGATTGAGAAATGCCTCAACGGAGAGAGCTGATGGATTTTATTGGCGCCATCGCAGGTTCCAACATCCCGGTCCTATCAGCCCTGTTTCTGGGATTGATGACAGCTATCAGTCCCTGTCCTCTGGCCACCAACATCGCTGCCCTGGGATATGTCAGCCGTAGAGTGACAGAGCGCAGATACGCTGTCATGACTGGAGCGCTATATACGCTGGGGCGTATGGTCTCCTACTCAATCATTGGCATCATCATCATCGTGGCTGGTCTCGAGATTCCTGGAGTAGCTTTATTTCTTCAAGATTTCGGCGAACAGGTCCTGGGGCCCCTTCTGATAGTCATAGGCGTACTAATGCTGCTTGTAAACAGGATTCCGCTTAGTCTGGGGGGTGGAAAACTGTCTTCAATAGGAGAAAAGGTGGCTGGCTGGGGCATGCTCGGTGGATTTCTGCTAGGTGCTCTTTTCGCCCTTGCTTTTTGCCCCTATAGTGCACTCCTGTTTTTTGGAGTACTCATACCTCTGGCTCTCAAGTCCGCCGGCGGTGTCACGCTGCCCGCCGTATATGCTATCGGCACCGGCTTACCTGTTCTGGTATTCGGCGTGCTTCTATCCGCCGGCGTGGCCAGGGTCTCGAGCTGGTTTAACGCGGTCACCCGCGTCGAGAAGGTCATACGCGTAGTGATTGCCATCGTTTTCATAGGGATAGGAATATATTACGTCGTGCTCTGGATACAGGCTTGAATGAAAGAGGCTTCAGGAGAGAGACTAATGAACAAGAAAAAAGATATCTATTAATCATGGGAATCGTGGCGGCAGCAGCGCTACTTTCAGTCCTGTTTTACACGATGCTAGCCAACCATCAGCCAGCTATCACCAATCTGGCAACTGAGCCGGAGAGAGTTCTTCCCGGGGAAAATTGCCAGATCGTGTTTAATGCTACAGACCCCGATGGCGACGAACTAAGCTACAACTGGTCGGCTAACGGAGGCGAGATAACTCACCAAGGAGCTACGGTTATCTGGACCGCTCCTTACTTTCAAGGCTCCTACAATATCACACTGACGGTCACCGACGGCCGCGGTGGCGAAGATACGCGTTATGTAATCATCACAGCAAAAGCCAACAGGGCGCCAATCATCGACAGCCTGATCACTGATGCGGACTGGGCTCTTCCCTCGGGTAGTCTCCAGGTGACGTGCGACGCTTCGGACAGTGACGGCGACCAGCTGAGTTATGAGTGGACAGCCACCGGAGGTGATATCTCTGGCGCAGGCGCAGCTGTAAACTGGACTGCTCCCCAGGCAATCGGCACATACAACATCACTGTTGTGGTTAGAGATGGCCAGGGTGGGGGAGATAGTAGGGAGGTGCTTCTTATCGTGTCGCCCGGTACTCCGCCGACCATTGAAGACCTGGCTGTTACCGCCAGAGAGCCCAAATATCTGAAAACAACCGCTGGTGGGTACAAGGTCTGGAAATCAAAAGAATACGATATCGAGTGCATTGTCTCGGACGCGACGGGCACAGAGATTTATGTATGGTCATGCACAGGGGGCGAGATTTCCGGGGAAGGCTCTAAGATTACCTGGACCGCCCCGGGTACGCCCGGTGACGTCACAGTCAGGGTAATAGTGTCTGATGTTGCCGGCAATGAAGTGGGCAAGAGTCTAGTCTGCACGGTGCCTTATTGTGCATGTGGTTTTTAGATAGAACAAGTAAGGGCACAAGAAATCGTGTTAAAGGGAAAACCGCCGGATGGTTATCCTTCGGAAGAAGGTCGCTGTGTAATGTGTAACGGTTATTCTCAGACGTCGGTTTCCGGCATTTGGGAGATCTCTAACATGGCTTTATCAGCGGGATTGGTAGAGTCGGCGATGGCCGGGGGCAATCCTGGTGCCACCCTTAGTAACAAAAGGAGCCAAGATGCCTGAAAAGGAACGAAAGCTCGGTATCTGGGGAAAGTTTCTGACCCTGTGGGTGGCTTTGTGTATCGGGGCGGGGATTGGGCTGGGACGGCTGTTCCCACAACTTTCCGATATGCTGGCCCGACTCGAAGTGGCGGGCATCTCTATACCGATCGCCATACTGCTTTTTGCCATGATTTACCCAATCATGGTCCAGATAAGCTGGGAGGAAATTAGAAAAGCAGTCCGGTCTCCCAAGCCAATCGGGCTCACTCTGTTTGCCAACTGGGCGGTAAAGCCTTTTACGATGGCCCTCTTCGCCTGGTTGTTCCTGAGCCTTGTTTTCGGCAGGTTCCTGACCGCCGAGCAGATTGAACAATACCGCGCGGGAACAATCCTGCTCGGCGTCGCCCCATGCACTGCCATGGTGCTGGTCTGGAGCTACCTGGCCAGAGGCAACATGGCGCATACCCTGGTAATGACCGCAATCAATTCACTCAGCATGGTCGTTCTGTATGCCCCACTGGCCGTCTTACTGCTCGGCATCTCGGGTATCCGGGTACCCTGGGATACCATTGCCCTTTCTGTGGCAATTTACATTGTAACGCCTTTGATTGCCGGCTATATTACACGGAGGGAGACCATAAGAAGAAAGGGACTAGAGTGGTTCGACAGCAAGCTAGAGCCTAATCTGGGAAAGGTCTCCATAATCGCCCTGCTCATCACATTGATTGTCCTGTTCACCTATCAGGGCCATATTATCGTTGAGTTGCCGGCCATAGTCGGCATGATAGCTCTGGCTATCCTGGTAAATATCCTGGTGGTCTTCGGTATCACTTATCTGGTTGCCCGCATTATGAAACTCAGATATGCCGACGCCGTACCGGCTGCTATCATCGCCGGCAGCAATCATTTTGAAGTCGCCATAGCCGTCGCCACCACCCTCTTCGGAGTAGCGTCAGGCGCAGCTCTGGCGACCGTAGTGGGCGTGCTGACTGAAGTCCCCATAATGCTGTTCCTGGTATGGCTTTCGCTTCTTACCAGGAAGACCTTTCCCAAGCATTTACAGTAGCATGAGATCTCTGAATGCGGTGACAACGGAACCTATGAAGAAACAGTGCACATAGTCTCCGTCGCCCTTACAAGAGTGGCAATACATATGATGCCCTGCATACAGGCTTGAACAAAACAGGTTTCAAAGGAGAGAAACTAATGAACAGAAAAAGACTTCTAATAATCATAGGAATTGTGGCGGCAGTAGTGGTGCTTGTAGTCCTATTTGACACGTTGCTAGCCAACCATCGGCCAGCTATTACCAGCCTGGAAGCTGAGGCAAACAGAGTTCTTCCTTCGGAAAGCTGCCAGATTGCGTGCACTGCTACAGATGCTGATGGCGATGAGTTAAGCTACAACTGGTCGGCTAGCGGAGGCGGAATAAATGGGGAAGGAGCCACAGTTACCTGGACCGCTCCCAATTCTGTAGGCTCCTACGATGTTACGGTCGCGGTGACCGATGGCCGCGGTGGCGAAGTCATGAAGAAGGTAACCATCGAAGTGAGAACCAATAGGTCGCCAACTATCGCCAGCCTGATAGCCGATGCAGCCTGGACTCTTCCTTCGGGTAGTCTCAATGTGACGTGTACTGCTTCAGACCCTGATGGCGACGAGCTAAGCTATGAGTGGTCAACCAGCGGAGGTAATATTTCTGGCACGGGCGCGGCAGTAAGCTGGAGTGCTCCCCAAGAGGTTGGCACATACAACGTCACCGTTGTGGTTACCGACAGCTATGGTAGCTTGGATACGAGAACGCTGCCCACTAGCGTAGTGACGGGGCAACCACCAATTATCGCAGAGCTACGTATCACCGCAGACCATTGCTACCTGAAAAAATACTCCGCGGGATATTACGTTGGGCAGGGAAAAATCTATGATATCGAGTGCATTGTTTCAGACACCGGCATCGAATTGTTTTACGAATGGTCATGCGATGATGGCGAGATTTCCGAGGACGGTTCTATGATTACCTGGATTGCCCCAGATAAGTACATTCCAAGTACAACAGTCACGGTAGTAGTGTCTGATATCGCTGGTAATATGGCCAGTGAGAACTTAGTTCTCAAAGTGGTGTCTTGCTCAGCGTGTACATTTGGGTCTTGCACAGGATAAATGGCTCTACGTAACGGCATAATCTTCCAGGTGGCGCCCCGCACACCAGGTGCCTCTCCTGCGGAAGACTTTGAATCATGGAGGCTATTTTGAGTTGGCATCTGTCAATGCGCAACAAGGTGACTAATTTCCTGAGAAACACTTTTCGGGATCGCTTCAAGAGATACCTGATTATATCCCTCATAATCCTGGGAGTAGTTATCGGATTCACGGGTCAGGGAACGTCAAGTCCCGGTGAAGGTTTTGAGGTCCATTTCTTCTATGTCACCGGCTGTCCACACTGCGCGGAACAGAGGCCATTTAACGAAAGGCTAGCCAATACCTACCCTTCGATTCAAATCATCGAGCATGACGGCACTACACCTGAAGGAATCGCCTTGTTGCATCAGATGCTTGAAGAACGAGGGATAGAATATGAGCCAGGCTTTCCCATAACAATCTTCGGCAATCAAGTATTCGGTGATTGGGAATCCGAGGAGACAAGCGGCAGCACAATTGAGACAGCCTTGCAACAATGTCTGGCAGGGGACTGCCCGGCACCGCCCAGCGAAGAAGACGTAGATGACCGAGGCAGAATCGTATTGCCCCTCATAGGGGAAATTGCGCTTTCTGATTATTCGCTTCCAGCTTTGGCTGTAATTTTGGGTCTTGTGGACGGTTTCAATCCCTGTGCTATGTGGGTACTTGTTTACCTCATATCCCTGGTAGCAACCTTAAGAGATAGAAAGAGGATATGGCTGATTGTCGGCTCCTTCGTTCTGGCTTCAGGAGTCCTGTATTTCCTGTTCATGACAGCGTGGCTCAATGTTTTCCTGCTTCTTGGCTATGTCAAGGCAGTGACAATTGTGATTGGATTGGTAGCTCTGGGGGGAGGAATATTGCAGGTAAGGGAAGTCATAGAGACAAAAGGCGCCATTGTCTGTGAAGTTACCGACGAGGAATCCCGAAAAAAGACGATGACCAGAATACAGAGGATTGTGTCTTCCCCCATAACCCTGGGAACGATAGCGGGCATTATAGTTCTGGCCTTTGCGGTAAACTCTATCGAATTCGTCTGTTCGGCGGCAATCCCGGCGGTTTTCACTCGCGTTCTATCCCTGGCCAGTCTAACCACCTTCCAATACTATGGCTACATCCTGTTGTATGTTCTGTCTTTTATGCTCGACGACCTCATTATCTTCGGTTCGGCTGCTATTGCTCTGACTTCAAGCCTGGGAGACCGATATGTAAAGTATTTCAGACCGGTAGCTGCCACAATATTGATAATTCTGGGAGTACTGCTCCTCGCCTGCCTTTACTCCGGCCGGTTCGAGTTTCTACAGCCCATCTGTAGCGTACTCTGGTAGATCAGTAGGTGTATATAGCTATGTCGCCGGCAGGGCATGTGTTGCCCGGGCTCCAAGCTGGAGGTAAATAGGTGATAGTTCAGTATCTCATAGTATTTAAGGATTATCTGATTGAGGTATCGCCCTACCTGGCAATAGGATTCCTGCTCAGCGGCCTGGTTCACGAATTTGTTCCCACAAAGTGGGTGGAGAGACACCTCGGCGGCGCGGGTTTAAGGCCGATCCTCTACTCGACTCTTATCGGGACAATCCTTCCCATCTGCTGTCTCGGTTCCCTGCCGGTAGCGGTGAGCCTGCATCGAAAAGGAGCGAGACTGGGACCGGTCCTGGCTTTCCTGGTGGCAACTCCCGCAACCTCGATAAGCGCCCTTCTGGTTACATACGGCCTCCTCGGACTGAAGTTCACCGTGTTCATCTTCTTTGCCGTGATAGCCATGGGCCTGGTCATGGGACTGATGGGGAATAGGGTCCGGGGCAGAACTAGAATCCCTGCTCCCCCGGCGCAGCAGGCTCTCGACCCGGTCTGCGGAATGAGCGTCGAAATGGAGAAGGCAACTAAAACCCAATGTGGCGGGGAAACGTATTACTTCTGCTGTTCCCACTGCCAGCAGGCCTTTGAAGAGAGTCCCGAAGAATATATGGGAGGTTCTCGGCAGGTTGCTCACCGGGTAAAGCATGTGCTCAGATATGCCTTTGTGGACATGGTCAAGGACATCGGGCCGGAGTTGCTTCTGGGTCTGGCCCTAGCGGCCCTGGTAGCGGCGGTGACTCCCGTGGGGGAGTTTGTCGGCAGTCATTTCGGCGGGGGGCTGGGGTATCTTTTCAGCCTTGGCTTTGGCTTAATCATGTATATCTGCTCCACAGCCAGCGTGCCCCTGGTCCACGCCTTCGTATCTCAGGGAATGAATATGGGTGCGGGAATGGTCCTCTTATTGGTGGGGCCGATTACCAGTTGGGGCACCATGCTGGTCCTGAGAAAGGAATTCGGCGGCAGGATTCTAGCTATCTATCTGGCGGTCATCTGCACGATGTCTCTGGCTCTGGGCTATTGCTTCTCGCTGATATAGCGAGTGGGCAGCAGGAATGTGTATAATACAAACTACTGTTCAATGGCCGAAATAGTTACCGTCTGTAAGAGCGAACAGAAGGGCACCAGAAAGAAAGCAGTAGCCGAAGGTGTCCTTAAAGAGGACTACGGGCTTGTCGGCGATGCCCACGCTGACTGCTGCACCCACCGGCAGGTGAGCCTGCTGGCAATGGAAAGTATCGACAAGGTTAAGAGAATGGGCTTCGAGGTGAGGCCCGGCGACTTTGCTGAAAATCTCACCACTCAGGGGGTGGAACTCTTCTCCCTGCCTCCAGGCACAAGAATCTCCGTTGGCAAGGACGTGCTCCTCGAAGTCAGCCAGATTGGCAAAAAGTGCCACAGCGGGTGCGCCATCTATCAGAAGATAGGCAAATGCATCATGCCCAAGGAGGGAATTTTTGCCAGGGTGATTCACGGCGGCCGTGTCAGGGGCGGAGACCGCATAAAGATAGGGAAATGGATAATTAGAGATGAAGAATAGAGATGACGGGCTGGTAGAGAAGATCTCGGCTCTCAAGAAAAGAAGGAATGCTGTTATCCTCGTCCATAACTATCAGCTGGGTGAGATTCAGGACATAGCCGACTTTGTCGGCGATTCTTTGGAGCTGAGCCAGAATGCCGCCAAGACCGGTGCCGATGTAATCGTGTTCTGCGGAGTCCACTTCATGGCGGAAACAGCCTCCATCATCTGCCCTGATAAGGTGGTCTTGCTGCCCGACGTAAACGCTGGCTGCCCCATGGCGAATATGATTACCGTTGAACGCCTGTGGGCGAAAAAAGAGGAACACCCCCAGGCAGTGGTGGTGTGTTACATCAACTCCTCAGCCGAAGTCAAGGCGGAATCGGACATCTGCTGCACCTCCGCCAATGCCGTCGAGGTCGTGGAAAGCCTGGATGCTCCGGAAATAATCTTCATCCCTGACCAGTATCTAGGACATTATATCTCAACCAGGACGGGCAAGAAGATGATTCTGTGGCCTGGCTTCTGCCCCACCCATGTCAGGATAGAGCCCGAGAGGATAAAGGAGCTGAAGCAGGAATACCCTCAAGCTAAGGTAGTAGTCCATCCGGAATGCAGGCCGCAGGTCATCGTGCTGGCCGACGAAGTGGCCAGCACCAGCGGGATGTGCAGGTATGCCCGCCGGGATGACGTCAAAGAGATGGTTGTGGGCACGGAGATGGGGATAATCCACCGGCTCAGAAAGGAGAATCCAGGCAAGAGGTTTATTCCTGCTTCCGAGCAGGCAATCTGTCCCAACATGAAGCTGATTACCCTGGAAAAGATCCTATGGTCTTTGGAAGAGATGAGTCCCGCGGTGAAGGTCTCCGAGCGAATTCGGCTTAAGGCGATAGCTGCCGTGGATAGGATGCTCGAGGTGAAATCAAAGACCAAAGATCAAAAACCAGAGTGACAAATCAAGGCGAAAATAGTGTAGTGCGAGGCTCCTGCCTCGTGCCATAACAGGACCGCACGACCTTAAAAGGTCGCACTACGATTATGTTTGGCATTTAGCCAATGAGATTGCGAGGAGCCAAAGGCGACGAAGCAATCTCGGCGGCTACAAGGCAGTGGAGAAAAATTGATCTCTTCTCCCAAAGATTTGCCACATCGGCCTGAATTTTAACATTATCTTAATATTTGAATGTTACACTTCAAGTAGTGGGGGAGAAGAAGGAGCAGAGTAAAGTACGCAAAGGGATAAGGTCGATTGACAGAGGCGTGAGCGGAGTATATAATGCTGCAGGAGGTGTGGAACCAACTAATGGAGGCTCGGGCGACTCAGTAGTTTCTAAACCGCCAACAACCGTTGGTCATATTAAAAAGGTCGAGATTCTGATTAACTCTTTGGTCTGCCTGCATCTACTTTGCCCCGAAGGGAAATGACCGGAACACCAGAAGCAGGAAAGGAGGTGATTCTATCGGGATAGTGTATCAAGATTTTGGTAGCTGGAGGCAACCGGTAGTCGACCGGTCTGTTACAGCACCAAAGGTTCGCTCCCATGAAATCGGAGCAAGTACAGGAGTCAAAAGGAGGTTGATGAATTGAAAAAACTTATCTTCCTTATTATCGGCGCTCTCCTGGTGGTAGGGTTGGTACTGCCCGGATGTACTGGGCCCGTCACACCGGAGAATGAGATCACGATCGCCGTAGTCGGGCCGATGACTGACCTCCAAGGTCAAAATCACTGGGACGGCGCCAACATGGCGGCCGACGAGATCAATGCCGCTGGTGGAGTAACCATCAACGGCACGGACTACACGATCGTTCTGAAGAAAGTGGAAACCAAGGAAGCCACTGAGGGTGAAGATGGCAGCACGGGCACGGCAAATCTGCAGGCTGTCATAGACGACGTGGACTTCTGCGTGGGCGGTTTCCGGACGGAAGTTGTCCAGGTCTACCGAGAAGTGGCTATGGATGCCGAGAAACTCTTCATGAACTGCGGTGCGGCCACAGGTTCTCTGCAGTTCGGCGTGGTCACCAATTACGCCCATTACAAGTACTGGTTCAAGGCCACCCCCTACAATGAGAGCTTCCTGGTAACCAGCCTTCTCAAGATACAGGGCACAATCGGCGCTTTCCTTAAGGGGACGCTAATGACCCTGGAAGCGACGAACTCGACCTACGTGAAGGACGACTTTAAGGTCAGCCTTGCGGTAGGCAACAAGCTGAGGGTGCACATACTGATGGAGAACGCGGCCTGGTGCGCAGGAATGGTGGCAGCCGCCCAGTACTATCTGCCATTGCTGGGCTTCACTGTTACCGGCACAACGCTGGTTTCTCCGACGGCGTCTGATATTACCGCCGAGCTTACAGCTATAAAGGCGCTGTATCCTCACATAATCTTCACCGCATTTTCCGGCTCGGTTGGCGCTGTCTACTCTGTGAACAAGAACAGTCTGGCAATACCCGCTGTGACACTGGGCATCAACGTGCCCGGCCAGCAGATCAGTCACTGGGGGAACACCGGCGGCTCATGCGAAGGTGAAATCATGCTGGACACCTGGGCGGTGGGTGTGGAGAATACCCCTACCACGGTTGACTGGTTTAACCAGTACGTGGCCCAGACTGGCCGTTACCCAGTCTATACTGCCGGCACCTACGACGCTATTTACTGGGTGACTAAGGCCATGGAGGCCACGGGCACAACGGATAGCGATACCTTAATTGCCTGGATGGAAGACCCGGACAACGCCTTCACGACAGGCGTATCTTCCCCCAAAGTCATGCAGTATCCTATGCCGGCCATCACCTACAACGCCACATTATACTTCCTGAGCGAGGCCCAGGTACTCGAGATCTACCCTGACCTGCCTGCCTACGTTCAATTGTATTGGGGCTGCGGATACAACGGCACGAGCCAGAAACCGCACATCGCCCATGACATCGCCTACGGTCCCGGTCTCGTCACCGGCATCGGCTCACAGTGGCAGGATGTTGACCACGTAGTAGGAGGACCAGGCGAAAAGCTAGGCATCTGGCCGATGGTTCTGCCCGGCCCTTCAATTGACCAGTACGGCGACTGGAGCTTCGCATACCCCGGCACATCGGACTACATTCTGACAATCGGAGGAATGCTCAATATTCCCTGGGACCCCTATGCATAGAGCAACCTGAGCGAAGTCACTAGCCAACACGTGCTAGGAATGGTGGTGACCCCGGTTGGCCCGGGGTCACCACTCTTTTTTTCGCCACCGATCCTTGCCATTGCGAACGCTCTCCTCTTCTGTTTCATTGTAAGACACTCTGTTTTCTGTCGTTGACTGATTTTCTCCCTTCGTCATTGCGACGAGCTTCTCCTTTTCTGTCATTGCGAGGAGTATAGCGACGAAGCAATCCCGGCGCGGACCAAGAGATTGTCACGCGCCTTTCAGGTGCTCGCAACGACAGGAAGGAGGTGGGTGAAACTGTCGGAAAAACTGGAAAAATCGGGGGAAACCTTGACACGGTGCAGAGACGTGAGATATAGTATCTGCCAATTGCAGAAAAGGCCAGGGTTTATAGAATGCCCGGATCGAAACGAACAACCAGAATCAGACAGTCCGTGGGCGGGGTTTATCCCCGCTTTATTTTTGACTCCCCTTCCACCATTGCGAGGGTCTCCCCTTTTGTCTTTGCGAGGAGCGTAGCGACGAAGCAATCTCAGAGATTGCCACGCACCTTTCGGGTGCTCGCAATGACAACAAGTGGTGCGGATTAAGGGCGATGATCGAACAACTCATAGTTCTGACGCTGATAACGGGAGGTGTATATTCCCTCCTGGCGATAGGCTTCTCTCTTATCTTCGGCAACGCCCGTGTTATTAACATGGCCCACACGGCGTTTTTCATGCTGGCAGCCTACGGTCTGTGGTATTTCATGCGTAGACTCGGTCTGGACGCCGTCTGGGCAATCGTCATAACTTTGCCCGCCGTTACGCTGGTGGGCATCCTGGCTTACCGCTTCCTTATTAACCCAATACGCGAGCACCATGCCGCCGTGCTGCTGATGACGGTAGCCATAGCCATGGCTTTCCAGGAGGCCATGACGGGGATTTTTGGTAATGACTATTGGGCAATTCCGGCTCTTATTCCCGGGTTCACGGACATACTTGGCGTTAGCGTCCTTAACCAGCACCTGCTGACGCTGGGCATAGTGGCGGTGGTGATTGTCGCCGTGTGGCTGATTCTGGCCAAGACAAAACTGGGCATCGCCCTCAGGGCGACGGCACAGGATGCCGAGGTTGCTAACCTGATGGGGATAAGCGTGCCCAGGACGCTGATGATAACCATGGGAATGGCCACGGGTCTGGCAGCGGTCGCCGCCCTGGCGGTGGCGCCGCTATGGACAATATATCCCGCCATGTGGACTCCGCCGCTGGTAATGGTCCTGGTAATTGTCGTCCTGGGAGGACTGGGAAGCATCAGGGGGGCTATTATCGGGGCTTTTATTATCTCACTTGTTGAGGTATCGGTTACGCTCTTCATGCCGTCCTATTCTTATTTGAAGGTAGTGTTTGCCATAGTAGCTATGGTCGTAGTGCTCATAGTGAGGCCGGGAGGTCTGTTCGGCGTGCTATTCGAAGAGGAGAGACTGTAAATTGTTCAGACGGCTGTTCAAGGATTTCCGCTTTAGCGTCCTGCCCGTCCCCGGGCGCATTATCGCCATCGTCTTCTTTGTGGTCCTGTTTGCTTTCCCGCTGATTACGGATCGTTCGTACTATCTGTATATTTTTACCATCAGCAACTTACTCGTTATTTTTGCCGTTAGCTGGGACCTCCTATCCGGCTACAGCGGCCAGGTCAACTTCGGGCATGCCCTGTTCTTCGGCGTGAGCGCCTATAGTGTGGCGCTGTTAAATAAGTATTTCGGCCTGCAGCCGTGGCTGACGATACCGATAGGCACTCTGGTCGCTACCGGGATCGGGGTGGCAACATGCATTCCGGCTCTGAGGCTGAGAGGACCTTACCTCTCATTGCTGACAATGGCATTTCCTTTCATATTGCTGGGACTGGTCATGGCTTTCAAGGGTGTTACCGGTGGTGAATTTGGCATAACCGGGCTTCCCCGCCTCGCCGAAACACCTGTAGCCCGATATTACATATGTTTGATAGTGATGGCGGTATCGGTGCTAATAATGTGGAAGCTCACCGATGCCGGGAGCAGATATATCAGGACCGGTCTTATCTTCCATGCCATCCGGGAAGACGAGATCGCCGCCCGTGCCTCAGGAATAAATACTATAAGATACAAGATACTGGCTTTTGCCATCGGTGGCTTTTTCGCCGGTCTGGCCGGTGCTCTCTATGCCCACATCCTAGGAACTGTCGGCGTTTCCTCCCTCTCCATGGTGATGTCCTTCCGGGCGATAATATACGTGGTATTCGGTGGTATCGTGAGTATCTACGGCGCAGTTGTCGGGGTTTACGTCCTGCAGACGCTTCTACAGATCCTGGGTGTAGGAGGAACAACCTGGGTCGGCCAGAACCAGATACTTATTATGGCGATCATAGTGATACTGGTACTGCTGTTCATGCCCGAGGGGGTCGCCGTGTGGATACGGGACAAGATTGAGCGAGAGTGTCCTCGCTGCAAGCTGACTAATGTCGCCTGGCGTAAGGAATGCCGGGCCTGCGGCGCCTCTCTTTACACTGAGAAGAAAGCCGTTAGCCATTAGCCCCGGCAGTCAGTAGTCAGTCATCAGCCGCCTGGCTCTTACAAGACAAGGAAACCGAAACCTGATTGGCTGTGCTCAGGATCGCGTGTTTGAGATTTAGGATTTGACAAGCGGGGTGTCGTTGCGAGCCCCTCTTTTTCGTCATTGCGAGCGAAGCGGGGCAATCTCCCTGGCCAAATTCCAAACATGCCTGTAGTGCGACCTTTTAAGATCGCGCAATCTCCCTAGCTGGATCTCAATCCTGAACAATGACGAGGCTCAGACGTCAAACTAAGCTCAAAACCCTGAGTAATGGCAAGTGACAGAATTCAACAGTCAAATGAGAAGAAGGAGTAGTTCTGGTATTTAAACATTTGGATTTCAATTGTCATTTGGATTTTGACATTTGAGTCTTATAGCGGGGCTGTGTGAATTCCGCCACTACACCGTTGAGGCCTCCTGGCGACCCCGTAAACCCGACATATATAAAATCTGCGGGGTGGTATTACATGCCCAGGTATGTCTTCCTGATAGTCTCGTCCTTGAGCAATTCCTCGGCTGTTCCCTGGGCGATGATATGTCCCCTGGACATGACATAGTTCCTCTTAGAGAGGGCGAAGGCAAAGCTGATATCCTGTTCAGCCAGGAGTATGGTGACTCCCAGTTCACGGTAAATCTCCTCCACGCGCTTGAACAGGTCATCTTTTATCTTGGGAGCCAGCCCGCTGGAGGGTTCATCAACTAACATCAGTTTAGGGCGGCGCATGAGGGAGCGGCCAACAGCTAACATCTGCCGTTCCCCACCGGACAAAGTCCCCGATAGCTGGTTCTCCCTCTCCTTCAACCTGGGAAACAGCTCATAGACTTTGACCAGGCTCTCATCAACCTCTTTGTGGTTCTTGCACAGGTAGGCTCCGGCCAGGAGATTCTCCTTGACCGTCATCTCGACAAAAGGTCGGCCCATTTGCGGGCAAAGTTGGAGGCCCTTCTGGGCGATCTGAAATGCCGACAGCTTATTAATATTTTCCCCTTCAAACTCTATGCTGCCTTCAAAGGTCACATCGGACTTCCGGGTGCCTCTGAGGACTTCCTTGTCCCAGTTCATCAAACCGGCGATAGCGCGGAGGAGAGTGGTCTTGCCGGCGCCATTGGGACCAACGAGCCCGACCAGCTCCCCCTTTTCCACCGTCAGGCTGGCATCATCCAGGATAGTGGCTGTATCGTAGCGGACAATTACATTCTTTACCTCAAGCAATGAGCACCTCCTTGCCGGTATAAGCTTCAATAACGGTGGGGTTTTTGACCACTTCCTGGGGAGTACCCTGGGCGATGACTTCTCCATAATTGATGACAATCACCCGGTCAACTATTTTCATGAGTTCACTCAGCTTGTGTTCGATTATCAGCATGGCCGGTCCTTCGCTGTGCAGCCTGCCGAACCGGCCTCCCTTGTGCAACCTCTTCATGGACTTGGCGACAAGCTCTGTTTCGGCAGGATTGAGTCCACCGAAAGGCTCATCCAGAATAAGGAGCTCGGGCTCGGTGGCAATTGCCCGGGCTACCTCCAGCCGCTTCAAGTCCCCATGAGACAAGGTAGAGGCTGGTTCTCGAGCCCGGTCGGCGATACCCACGAACTCCAGCGCGTCCCGCGCTTTCACCACGGTGGTCTTGGTCCATTCACCTCCCTTGGTTATCCGCGGGCACAGGCAGCCGACCATGACATTGGCGATAACAGGGAGGCGGCGGAACGGCTTGACCACCTGAAAAGTCCCCACAAGACCCCTCTGAACGATTTTCCAGGGACGCCATCCGGTGATGTCCTCGCCCTTGAAGCGGACTTTCCCGGACTCGGGCTTGAATATGCCGATTATGCAGCGAACGAGGGTGGTCTTGCCGGAACCGTTGGGCCCAATCAACCCCACGATTTCATCCCTGCCTATCTGGAAGCTGACATTGTTGACCGCAACCAGTCCCCCAAAACGCTTGGTCAGGTTCTCTACTTCAAAAAATGGCGGCATTCTATAGCTCCTCCTCTCTCAATTCGCGGCGGGATACCTTGCCGATATCTGTCTTGGGCACCTCGCCCCTGAACTCGACTATCTTGGGTACCATATACCCAGCCAGCTTTCCGGCACAGTACTTCGTAATGTCCTCTTCCGACACTCTGCCTCTGGCTTCCGACTCAAGAACGACGATAGCTTTAACCCTCTCGCCAACCTCGGGGTCGGGCACTCCGATGACGCCGGCTTCCTTGACTTGAGGATGAGAACAGATTACTTCCTCTACCTCCCTGGCAAACACCTGCAGACCCTTGTACTTAATCATGTCCTTCTTTCTATCGTAGAAGTAGAAATAACCCTCTTCATCCATTCTGGCCAGGTCGCCCGTGCGCAGCCAGGTTTCACCATCGACTTCCATAAACACTTCCTTGGTTGCTTCCGGTTTGTTCCAGTATCCCGTGAAGACATTGGCGCCTTTGAATACCAACTCTCCCGTTGCCCCGACGGGAAGGAACTTGGTGCCCTCCGCCTCCACTATGCCCGCCACGCAGCCGGGCATAGGTACACCGAAGGAACCGATTTTCGCCCGGCCGTAGGGATTGACCATACCGGTCGAAGTCGTCTCGGTCATTCCCCAGCCCTCGTGGATTCTGGCGCCGGTCCGTTTTTCCCAGCCCCTGGCAGTGTCCTCGAGAAGGGCATCAGCACCGGAGATAAGCACTTTCACCTTCTTCCAGTTTACTCTGTCGGTCTTTTCATAGTCCTTGAGATATTCGTACAGGGCGGGAACGCTGTAGAAAATAGTCCCTTTGTAGTTCTCCAGTGCGCTCAGAATGTCATCCGGGTCAGGAGTGGTGATTAGTATCGAAGTGTAGCCCTCGGTCATCCCCCCCATCATGACCACTGCTTGACCATAGATGTGATAAAAAGGCAAATAGGCTATTACAGTTTCTTTTCCTTCCTGTACCATGTCGCCCCAGAACTTACTGCCGAGCTGTCGCGCAGCGCCAAAATTGTAGTGAGTTATCTTGGCGCCTTTGGGCCTCCCGGTCGTCCCTCCAGTGTAGGGAAGAGTCACTATGTCCTCCCTGATATTGAACTTGATATCGGGCGGATTCGGAGGATATTTCTTCAGCAAATCCTGAAACCGATAGAATCCCTCTTTTTGAAATATTTCCACGGGCGGGGCGGCCATTTTCTGATATACGGCCCGGAGAACAGTGCTGCCCATAAACTTCTTCATTCCTGGCAGGTATTCGCCGATGCTGGTCAGGATGACGGCATCCAGCTTGACTCCACTTTTTTCCACGTTATCGTAAAGAATATCCAGGCAAACTAGCACTCTCGCCCCGCTGTCTTCAATCTGGTACTTGATTTCGGGGCTGACATAAACGGGGCTGATCGCCGTCAGCGTAGCTCCGGCTTTCAGGGCCCCCATATAAGCTATGATGAACTGCGGCGAATTAAGCAGCAGGAGGGCGACCTTGTCTCCTTTCTTGATGCCCAAATCGTGCAGCGCCGCAGCAAACCTGTCGACCTGGTCTCTGAGCTCTTTGTAGCTTACCTTTCTCCCATAGAACACTACCGCGGTCTTGTCCTTCCATTTCTCGGTAGTCTCATTGAAGGTGTCCACCACGGACTTTTCCTCCACTGTAATATCCTTTGGCACACCTTCCAGATACCATTTTAGCCACGGCTTGGCTTCATATATGGCTTTGTTAGGATCCTGTGTCATTATGTTACCTCCATTTTGTTACAGATAGTGTCTGCAGTTAGGCACAAGGCGTGATTACCCGGTGCCTCCAAAATTCAAGCTCATCTTACTCACATTTCGTCAAGGTGTCAAGCTTCGCCACGCCCCTCCAAAACGCTGCTTCCGCAGCTTTGTCTCACTGCAGAAAACTTGCCTTGACATTAGGGTAAGATTCGGCTAACATAGCGGCGGCCCGCAATTCGGGAAATGACAGACGGAATCACCAAATTCAAAGAAAGGAGATTAGTCATATGGAAGAAGCAGTAATTGTCAGCTATCTAAGGACACCTTTTTCCAGAGCGAGACCGAGGGAGCCCGAGAGGGACGCGTTCAACGGTCTGAGAATGGACGACCTGGCAGCCAGGTTGATCCAGGAAATGATAAAGCAGACCAGGATAAACCCCGCGGAAATTGGCGATGTGCTGACGGGGACGGCCATGCCGGTGCTCGAGCAGTGGCTCTATGGGGGGAAGTCTATCAACTTTCTGGCCAAGCTGCCGTGGAATGTCCCGGCGCAGGGGATTGACCGCCAGTGTGTCTCGTCAATGTCCACGATACACCAGGGAGCCATGGAAATCATGCTGGGATACTCCGATATCGTCATCTCCTGCGGAATAGAGCACATGACCCATATCCCAACCCTGGGAGGCGGCGGGCGAGAGGTACCGATATCACCTAATCCCAAATTCATGGAATTCAAAGAATTGGACATAATGACCACCATGAACATGGGACTGACCGCGGAGAAGCTGCTAGCGGAGACCACCTTCACGCGGGAGGACATGGACAAATGGGCGATGAAAAGCCATCAGATGGCAGCCAAGGCCCTCCAGGAAGGGTATTTCAAGGGCGAGATAATGCCGGTTGAGGCGCCGCAGGCGGACGGGACGAAGAAAATCATTGACTCTGACCTGGCCATCAGGGCCGATACTACGCTGGAGGCTCTCGCCCAGTTGAAGCCCTCCTTCAAGCCGGATGGGCACATAACGCCGGGTAACTCCTCTCCGCTTAACGCCGGTGCCAGTGCCATGATGCTGATGTCCAAGAAGAAGGCCAAGAAGCTAGGCCTCAAGCCCTTAGCCAAGATCATATCCATGGGATGGGCTGGCGTCGACCCCACAATGATGGGAAAAGGGCCGGTCCCATCCAGCCGCAAGGCTCTGGAACATGCCAGTCTCAAGGCCAAGGACATTGACTTCTGGGAGATCAACGAAGCCTTCGTTATCGTGGCGCTCTATGCCATGAAAGAACTGGGCATCGACCCCGAGAAAATCAACGTCAAGGGCGGCGCTACTGCCATCGGCCACCCTCTGGGAGCCAGCGGCACCAGGCTGGTGGGCACCTGCGCCAGAATACTCAACGTCGAAAAAGGAAAATACGGCCTGGCCACCGCCTGCGTTGGCGGCGGACAGGGCGCGGCCACTATACTGGAGAGGGAAGCCTAGAAGAAGTCAATTCTTCTGTATCGATTCAGGGCGGGGCTTGTCCCCGCCCCTTCTTTTTCGTCCCTACCAGCGAAGTGCGCCAATCCAACCAACTAAATTCCAAACGTCAAAACCCAAATGACAAACAGATTACAAATGCCAAATGCCTAAATGTCACAACTGCATCGTTTTGTCATTAGGTTTTCGAGCTTGATTTGACATTTGAGCTTTGTCATTTGTCATTGCGAGCGAAGCGTGGCAATCTCCCGTTTCCACAGAAATTGCTTCGGCACTATCGTGCCTCGCAACGACCGAAGGAGGTGTAGTTACGAGCCCTCCTCCACATTTTTTTGAACACCCTCAATATGATAGAATAATTCCAATAACCTGGATTTAGCGCGAGAGACATGTACAAGAAGAAGAAAGTAGCTGCTTTGAAGCATCGGCAGCGCCAGAAGAAGCTTAAGGAAAAGAGGAAGGCCCAAGCTCAAGCCAAGTAACAATGAAAAGAGCCCTCCTGTTGACCGGCCGGCCGGGCGCAGGTAAGACTGCTCTCATCAAAGAAGTCCTGGCCAGGACCGAAGTGAGGGGCGGTGGCTTCTATACTGAGGAGATACGGACCGGGGGCATAAGGCAGGGGTTCAGAATTGTCACCCTTGATGGCAAGGAGGCGGTGTTAGCCCACGTCGGCATCTCCAGCCCTTACCAGGTAAGCAAATACCATGTGGACACCGATGCTCTGGACAGAGTCGGCGTCTCTGCCCTGCTCAAGGCACTGAAAGAAAACGACCTGATAGTCGTTGATGAGATTGGCAAGATGGAGCTTCTGTCGCCCCGGTTCAAGCAAGTGGTGACGCAGACAATAAACAGCGGGAAGAAAGTCCTGGGCACCGTCATGACCAACCCGCATCCGTTCGCCGACGAAATCAAACGCCATCCCGAAGTTGAGGTGCTCCTGGTAACCAGAGAGAACCGCACCGACGTACTGAATAGAGTCCTGAACTGGCTAACCCCCAATCAAACTAATACTTAATCATCCCATCTATCAACAATTTTCCCTATATACAGGTTGGATTTGACAAGAAAAGTTAAGTTAGTACACGTTGACCGCCATGCATGCAGAGACGTAAAATTAGGTGGTCGCCAGTGATTTCCAGACCTCCGGGCGACGGATACTGTTGAGCCCTTAAAAACGCAATACTTCGATGGCATAGGAAGCACTGAACTGTCACCTGTACATGGTCACTTGGGTGGCGGGGAGCCAATAGTGAAACCGACCTGACAATGGTCGGTTTTTTGTTTTGGAAGGGTCGTGATAGGTTCCGAACATGAAAGTATCGGAGGTTCCCAAGTACCTTCATATTGAAAGCCGGACCGCCAGGTACATTCTGTGCGTGCTTTTCGGCATAATAGTTGCCGACGGTCTGATAAGCCAGTTTCTGGTCACAGGCGGATATGGGTCGGAAGGGAACCCTTTCCTGATGTCCCTTGTAGGCAGTGAATCGTTCCTAGCTATAAAGATAGCAGGTGCGTTTTTGGCCACGTTGCTTCTATGGATCAAGTATAATACCAACCCCAGACTCGTCAATGCGGTCGCGGTGGTAGCTTTGGGGTTCTATACGGCCATCGTCTACTGGAACCTGTTCGTGTTTGTCTTTTCACTGGTTTAGCCGACCTTTCTGCACAGAGGCCCGAGATCACACAACGGTCATAAGAATCCAAGCTCTTCTCGACGATTAAGCTATTTTCGGCCTGGGCCTGACGAGCATGTCGTCTGTCGATTTGCAGAAATGAAATCGCCATCCGGCTCAGACGACGCGAGGCGCTACTTAGGTAGGAAGTACACAATGACAGCGCCGATAGACTCGGTTACAATGGAAATGCCGAACGCTGAGCAGGAGGTCAAGCTATGAAATCTCTCGAAATTCCCAGGAACGAGGAGGCCCACCATCATCACGGTTGTTCCTCAGAAGGTGAGACGGAAAGGGATGAGGCCGGAAGACCGATGCGTATTTTCATAGCTATACAGGGATATTATGGCGAGAGAATGGCGGAGAATATCAAGCGCCATGCTCCGGCGAACTGGGAGGTGAATCGCCTGACCATTCCTGCCGGCCTACCAGCGATAATAGACGACGCTGATGAGTTCCTGCCCCGCGAGTTGCCGGCGGCCGACCTGCTCATATCCCTCGGCGAGCACCCCGGAGTGGCTCAGATGATTCCCGACATGGTCAAAAAGAGTGGGGCCAGGGCAGTGGTTGCCTCTGCCGACAACAGAGCATGGCTGCCCTTCGGCCTGGCCAGGCAAATCAAGCAGAAACTGGAATCCATGGGAGTGGATATGGTCTATCCGGTCCCCTTCTGTACTCTGACGGAGGACGACAGCCAGAACCACTACATCCGGGAATTCGCCCGGCACTTCGGCAGACCCGACGTGGACATAGAGTTCTACAAAGACGACAGGCACAGAATAGGCAAGGTCACTGTCAAAAGAGAGGCTCCCTGCGGTAGCACGCGGTTCGTGGCCGACCATCTCGTCGGAATCTGGTTCAGAGAGGCCACGGAGCAAGCAGGGCTTCTGCATCACCAGTTCCCCTGTCTGGCGACCATGGCGATGGACCGGGAGTTCCAGGACACTCTCATGCACCGTGCCGGGAACATGCTCAAGCAAACTGTCCAACAGT
This sequence comes from Chloroflexi bacterium RBG_13_51_36, assembly GCA_001796515.1. Classification (GTDB taxonomy): domain Bacteria; phylum Chloroflexota; class Dehalococcoidia; order GIF9; family AB-539-J10; genus RBG-13-51-36. The sequence goes on along the minus strand of MGMS01000043.1, from coordinate 9,098 downwards.
CCATCAAAGATGCCGGACTGGATAGATACTCAGTGTGAGAAGAGACAAAGGGGTGCGACCGCCGCCACCGCACGACATCGCGGATAACCGCCCTGACGTAATGGGGAAAGCCCTAACCTGGCTGACAGAGGGCTGACATTCATCTCTCCCTGGACGGGAGAGGATTCAGGTGAGGGTGATATCCCCCTCCTTCGGGGCTCTGCCCGCTCTCCGCCGCTGGACACTACACTTGAATACCAAAACGGACCTGTCCATACGATTGCACAAATGTCACTATCGTTCAACGATGATTCGATACATCACAGAGTCCGCCAAAGGATGTGCTCCTCAAGGGCTTGACATTCCCAAGGGGCGGTCATAAAGTTAAACTCAGTGAGAGAGGATTTCCGATGAAGTGTCCCAAGTGTGGATACGAGAATCGCGAAGGGGCAGGGTTCTGCGGCGAGTGTGGTAAATCATTCATCGTCGAGAAGACTTGCCCTAAATGTGAACATGCGAATCCTCAAGATAACAAGTTCTGCAATAGATGCGGCCACTCTCTGGTCCAGCAGGCACTTGAAACGCCCTCCCCTTCCGCCATGCCCGCCTCCTTTGCCAATGGCCGTTATCAGGTGAAGAAATTCCTCGGAGAGGGAGGCAAGAAGAAGGTCTATCTTGTCCATGATAAGGTGCTGGACCGTGATGTGGCCTTTGCTCTGATAAAGACCGAGAGACTGGATGACGTCACTCGCCTGCGCTTCAGCCGGGAAGCCCAGGTCATGGGGCGGCTGGGCGACCATGCCAACATTATGACCATACATGATATGGGTGAGGAAAAAGGGCAGCCCTATATCGTTCTGCCCCTCATGCCCGGCGGGGACGTGGAAAGTCTTATCGATAAGACCCCGGAGCGCCGCCTGCCCATCGAACAGGCAGCCGGTATTGCCAAAGCCGTTTGCCGGGGGCTGGAGTGTGCCCACGGTAAAGGCGTCATCCACAGGGATATCAAGCCCGGCAATGTCTGGCTGAGTGGCGATGGGACGGTTAAGGTCGGCGATTTTGGCCTGGCACTGGCGGTAGACCTGTCCCGCCTGACAAACGAGGGCATGATGGTTGGCACGTATTACTACATGCCACCGGAGCAGGCCATGGGCGGCGAAGCCACAGCCAAGGCTGACCTTTATTCACTGGGGGCAATGCTCTACGAGATGGTAACTGGGAGGCCGCCCTTCACTGGTGATGATATGGTGGCGGTTATCGGACAGCATATCAACACACCTCCCGTGTCGCCCAACTGGCACCGACCCGACCTGCCTCCGGCATTGGCGGCACTCATAATGAGGCTGCTGGAGAAGGACCCAAACAAACGGCCTGCTTCAGCTAGCAAGGTGCTGGAGACGCTGGAAGCTATTGAGGAAGGGAAAGCCGGAGAGCTGTCCAGAGAACAATCAAAGACGCTGGCGGACAACCCCCTCTACCGGCGGGTATTCGTGGGCAGGGAAGCGGAATTACGCCAGCTCCAGTCGGCCTTTGATGCTGCGACATCGGGGCAGGGCTCGCTGACCATGGTAGTGGGTGAGCCGGGCATCGGCAAGACCGCTCTCTGTGAACAGCTGGCCACCTATGTTGCCCTGCGAGGCGGCCGGGCGCTGGTGGGCCACTGCTATGAGGAAGGTTCGCTGTCACTGCCTTATTTGGCCTTTGTGGAGGCGTTAAGGACTTATGCTCAGACCTGCGATGTCAATCTACTGAGGGAGGAACTGGGGTCCGGAGCATCGGATGTGGCCCGCATCGTGTCGGAGATCAGGGAGAGGCTAAGGATAGAGCCCAGGCCCAAGGGAGACCCGGAGGAAGAGAGATACCGGCTTTTGCAGGCGGTCAGCGACTTCCTGGGTAGTGCCGCTGTGGCAAAGCCGTTACTGATAGTACTGGAGGACCTGCACAGTGCCGACGGGGGCACGCTGGAGATGCTGGAGCATGTGGCCCGCAACCTGGGCGATAAGCGACTGCTGCTGGTGGGCACCTACCGCGATATTGAAGTTGACAGAACACATCCTCTCTCCGCCGCCCTGGCTGAGTTGAGGCGGCTGCCCCACTTCGGGCGAGTCCTGCTCCGGGGGCTGAATCCCGATGAAGTGAGGAGGATGCTGTCCGGTATTGCCGGACAGGATGTTCCCTGGGGGCTGGCCGAGGCGGTGCACCGCCAGACGGAAGGCAACCCTCTCTTTGTGCAGGAGGTGGTACGGTACCTGGCCGAAGAAGGCATTATCGAGAGAATGGGAGGACGGTGGCGGGCCAGGAGTGATACGCCGGTGGAGATGCGTATTCCCGATGGCTTGAGGGATGTAATCGGTAAACGTCTTTCCGGCCTGAGCCAGTCGTGCAACAAGGTGCTTTCCGTAGCCGCCGTAATCGGCCGGGAGTTCCGGATGGAGGTGCTACAGAAGGTGGCCGGCCTGAGTGATGACGAGATCTTCGGGGCACTCGAGGAGGCTAGGAAGGCGGCAGTAATCGAGGAGCGGACGGGGGCAGGGGGGAAGGTGAACTACCGCTTTGCGCATGCCTTCTTCCGCCAGACGCTTTATGAGGAGACAATCGCTCCCAAGCGAATACGGCTGCACCAGCAGGTGGCGCGGGCGCTAGAGGAGATATACAGCAACAGGCTGGAGCAGCACGCAGCCGAGCTTGCCGAGCACTTTTCTTACTCATCGGATAGAGCTGACTTAGAGAAGGCTGTCAGCTACGGGGAGATGGCAGCCAGGAGAGCCACCGATGTTTACTCCTATGGAGAAGCTGCGAGATTGCTCGAACAGGCGCTCAAAGTACAGGAAGTACTCGATCCCGACGAGAAACTGAAGCGCTACGACCTTTTGCTGGCCCTGGGCTGGGCACGTTTCTACAACCATGAGTACCAGCACATCATGGACAACGAGGCACCTGCGGCGCTGGCGCTGGCAGAAGGAGCAGGAGATACCGGGCGTGCCTGTCAGGCTTGTCTGCTTGCCACATTTGCCATATCAGGTACCGGGATGGGCGCCGCCTTCGGTACAGACGAGGCGATGAGGTGGACCGAAGCATTCGATCGTTATGCCTCACCCAACACGATCGAGCGCGCCTGGGCGAACCAGGCTCTGGGAGGAAGAAAAATAGCCGCCGGCGATATTGCCGGAGCGTGGCCGCTATTCCGCGAAAGTGCGCTCCTAGCACGCACGTTGGGAGATGCCAGCGCGTTCTGTAACATCGGGGGGGATTATTTGTGGTTTTGTCCGCCCACTGCGGAATATGTCGAAGAGGCACGGCAGATAGCAAACGAGATGATCCGGGTCTGGGATAGAGCTGATCCCTTTTCTATGGCCTATGCAATGGAGTCTGTAGGTCTGTCGTTCCTCAGGCTGGGTGAACGAAGAGAGGGCGAGGCAATCCATCGCCAGGAAATGGAGTCGGCACGGTTCGCCGGAATGCCAGCTCGTCAGTATTATTTGCCGTATCTACGTGGCTGTTATCACGTCATAGACGGACAGCTTGAGGAAGCGGCAAAATGCCATGATGATGTGCTAAGGCTTGCTACTGAGATGGGTGCACCGCTAGTCGCAGGGGTCTATGCTCTCTTCTTTGGGCCTCGCTTGAGTGGATATCTTGGTTGGGGTCCAGAGGGACTGAGACGTTTGGAGCAGTGGGCGCAAGCAGTCGGCCTTTCTGTGCCTGTGCCGGCGTTTATAAGGGCCTACTATCTGGTGTGCGGGGGAGAGCGGAAAGAGGTCGAGACTATACTCGGCGAGGCTGCAGACCACTATGCCGCTGAGCCGGAGAGAACCAGGCACGCGTTCGGAGCGCTGGTACTCCTGCTGGAGACGGCGGTGTTGGCTAATCATACGCGAGCCGCCGAGATTCTGTTGAACCTGTTTGTGGGTGCCACGTACAAGACAACGGGCCTGCACAATCCGACCTGTGTGGCCCGCCATCTGGGTGGGGCAGCCGCGCTACTCGGTAGATATGAAGATGCCCGCAAATTCTATCAGGAAGCCATCAAAGTCTGCACAGACATGAGGTTCCGTCCAGAGCTGGCCCTCACACGTCTCCAGCTTGCCGAGCTGCTCCTGGAACATTATCCCAAGAAGCGACCCGAGGCACTGGAACATCTTGACTTCGTCATATCAGAGTTTCGTGATATGAAGATGCGGCCGTGGTTGGAGCGGGCACTGAGGCATAAAGAGATACTCAAGGCCTAAGCTTTCGTATCAAGGTTGTCGACTGACAAAGAAGCCGTTTCATGGGAATAACGTAGAGCCACGCCCTCCGGTGGACCTTCCGACAAATCCACCGTTGGTGCTGTCAGGGCCATAGACCGCTGCGAAACTTAGGCCCGAGTAAGGAAGGGTTCTCTTGCTTTCAAAACCGTTTGCGGTTCCCTGGGTATCCTCTCGACTGCTTCTCAGGCTTGGCAGAATGATTTATAATTTCAACTCATTGTTATAGAGTGGTTCATAAACCGGAATAGCTTAAGGAGTGTGAGATGAAAGTCATAGGGATAGTAGGCAGTCCAAGAAAGAACGGCAACACAGAACTGTTGACCAGGCATACCCTCAAGGCAATTGCCGAAGAAGGGCTGGATACCGAGCTTATCCGCTTAGCCGGTCTGGAGATAAAACCGTGCACTGCATGTATGGCATGCAAGAAACAAGAGGTTTGCTCTATCAAGGATGACCTGTTTCCGATATACCTCAGAATGAAGGAGGCCGAAGGTATAATTCTGGCCTCACCGGTATATTATGGCTCGGCTACGTCGCTTATCAAGGCGCTTATGGAGCGTGCCGGCTACATCTCACACTGGAATGGTGAACCTTTCCAAGGCAAGGTTGGAGGGCCATTGGTAGTGGCGCGACGTTCCGGCAGGACTTTCACATTCGCTCAACTTACATTGTGGTTTCAGATTCTGGGGTTCTTTGTTCCCGGTTCTACTTACTGGAACGTTGCTATCGGCCGGGAAAAAGGTGAGGTGAAACAGGATGAAGAGGGACTGGAAACAGCCTGGAACTTCGGCAAAAATATGGCCTTTCTAATCAAAAAATTGAGTAAGTGACGGAATTACACATTCAGCCAAACTGTGAAGCGGCGTTTAATTACTCCGGGACATAGCCTCGTTTTCCCGAAAGAGTTCGGACCAACCATTGCCTTCAATACAAGGCACCAGCAACCGGCGAATTCCTTCCGCCGTTCTGGAGTCCCTCTATCATCACCGCATCCCCAATATATGATTTTAGGGTAGTTTTGGAGACTCAGGCTTCAGCCCCGCGCACATCTATACAATTGTCAACACCCGAGAATTCGAGTACACCAGCTTGATATAGCGACGTGTCAGAAAGCCAAAACATCTGGCCGACTGGCAGTCGGTTTTATTATTAATATGATAAGGGCCACCCGGTGAAACCCTTATCCCAGTATTGGCAGAGCTACTTGCCTATGCGGAATACCTTTGTGCCGCACACAGGGCAAACACCCTGAGTCGCGGGGCGCTTGTTCTTCATTTTTATGGCCTTTGGATTCTTGATCTCCCTCTTCTTCCTGCACTTCATACAATATGCCTGCATTTGAACCTCCTTGTGCTTGAGATTTATTTCTGAGGATAACATGAATATAATGACTAGTCAATAGCTTGTCGAAAAAAACGTCGGAAAGTGACCCGATAGTCCTGGTTTCTGTGCACTCCAGCCCTGGCTAACAGGAAGACAAAGAAAGAGCGGCGTTTCAGATTGTGTCGAAACGCCGCACTCGTATGTCGCTAATGACCTCCGTTGACCTTTCAAAACGTCCGTCAGTCTGTGACGGTTATTGTCTCCCGGTCATCTGATTCATGGTTCAGAATACTCTTCGGAAGCCCGCGAAGACGTTTATGCTACGATCCTGCCAGGTCGAAGCGATCAAGGTTCATCACCTTGTTCCAGGCCGCTACAAAGTCATGGACAAACTTCATCTGCGCGTCCGAACTTGCGTAGACTTCCGCCAGAGCCCGGAGCCGGGAGTTTGAACCGAATATCAGATCGACACGGGTGCCGGTCCACTTGAGTTCGCCCGTTGCGCGATCACGACCCTCGAACACGTCTTTGTCTTCCGAGGTTGCATTCCAGGTCGTGCTCATGTCGAGCAGATTCACGAAGAAGTCATTTGTGAGCGTCTCCGGTCTCTTGGTGAAGACGCCGTGCTGGGACTGCCCGAAGTTGGCATTCAAGACTCGGAGGCCGCCAATGAGAACCGTCATCTCAGGCGCCGTCAGAGTTAGCAATTGCGCTCGGTCGACCAGCAGTTCCTCGGCCGATACAGAGAACTTGGTCTTGAGGTAGTTGCGGAATCCGTCCGCCACTGGCTCGAGCACGGCGAAGGATGCCGCATCGGTTTGCTCCTGCGAGGCGTCCATGCGTCCCGGCGTGAAGGGAACCGTCACGTCGTGACCGGCACTCTTCGCAGCCTGCTCGATGGCCGCGCAACCGGCCAGAACGATCAGGTCAGCCAGTGATATCTTCTTGCCGCCGGACTGCGCGCTGTTGAATGCACTCTGTATGCCCTTCAAGGTCTTGAGCACCTTCGCCAGTTTAGCCGGCTGGTTGACTTCCCAATCCTTCTGCGGCGCCAGGCGAATGCGGGCACCGTTGGCACCACCCCGCTTATCGGAGCCGCGAAAGGTGGACGCCGACGCCCAGGCCGTCGAAACCAGCTCCGACACTGACAGGCCAGAAGCCAAGATTTTGCCCTTGAGGGAGGCGATGTCCCGTGCATCAACCAGTTTGTGATTGACGGCAGGGATGGGGTCTTGCCAGATGAGCTTTTCTGCGGGAACCTCCGGACCGAGGTAGCGTGTACGCGGTCCCATATCGCGGTGCGTCAGCTTGAACCATGCCCGGGCGAACGCGTCCGCAAGCTGATCCGGATTTTCCATGAAGCGCCTTGAAATCTTCTCATAAACTAGGTCGAACCGTAGGGCGAGGTCCGTGGTCAGCATGCCTGGCGCACGACCCTTCGACGGGTCGTGCGGATCCGGCACAGTACCGGCGCCTGCGCCACCCTTCGGCTTCCACTGGTACGCACCGGCAGGGCTCTTGGTCAGTTCCCATTCGTTGCCGAACAGGTTCTCAAAGAAGTTGTTGCTCCACTTGGTAGGCGTCTGGGTCCAGATGACTTCCGGGCCGCCGCCGATCGTGTCGTCGCCTTTGCCCGTGCCGAAGCTGCTCTTCCAGCCCAGTCCCTGCTCCTCGATGGGGGCGGCTTCGGGCTCAGGCCCAACATGTTTCGGATCACCGGCTCCATGGGTCTTGCCGAATGCATGGCCGCCCGCGATGAGGGCCACCGTCTCCTCATCGTTCATCGCCATGCGCGCGAAGACCTCGCGGATATCTTTGGCAGCGGCAAGCGGGTCAGGGTTGCCATTCGGGCCTTCCGGATTCACATAAATCAGTCCCATCTGTACGGCGGCGAGCGGATTTTCGAGTTCTCTATCACCAGAGTAGCGCTTGTCGCCAAGCCACTCGCTCTCGGAGCCCCAGTAAATGTCCTTTTCCGGTTCCCAGATGTCCTCACGCCCACCGGCGAAACCGAACGTCTTGAATCCCATCGATTCCAAAGCGACGTTGCCGGTGAGAATCATCAAATCAGCCCAGGAAATCTTGCGGCCGTATTTCTGCTTGATCGGCCAGAGCAGCCGACGCGCCTTGTCGAGATTCACATTGTCGGGCCAGCTGTTGAGGGGCGCAAATCGCTGGCTGCCGTTGCCTGCGCCGCCGCGGCCATCGCCCATGCGGTAAGTGCCAGCGCTGTGCCACGCCATGCGGATGAACAAAGGTCCGTAGTGGCCGAAGTCCGCCGGCCACCAGTCCTGCGACTTCGTCATCAGTTCACGGAGGTCCTTCTTCACGGCCTTCAGATCGAGACTCTTGAACTCCTTAGCGTACTTGAAACCCTCGCCCATGGGATTGGACTTTGAGGAATGCTGGTGCAGCATATCGAGCTTCAACTGGTTCGGCCACCAGTCTTTGTTCGTCTTGCTGCCGCCGGCAACAGTAGTTGGTTTCTTTTTTGCATCATCATTCTTTGGCATCTTTCTCCTCCCTTTTCATTATCCGCTTTATCGCTCAATATCAGTAATTTTCCGCTAAAAGTTCGTAGTATGCCTGTGCGTGTTTACAGGCCGGGCATTCCTTAGGAGCCTCCGTACCCTCGTGAATATAACCACAGTTGGTGCAATGCCATTTGACCACCGTCTTCTTCTTGAATACTTCACCGGCAGCCACATTCGCAGCCAGCTTCCGATAGCGTCGCTCGTGAAACTCTTCCACCTCGGCAATTTCCTTGAACGACGTTGCTACATCCTCAAATCCCTCTTCCCGAGCGGTCTTTTCAAAGTTCGCGTAGATCTCGCTCCATTCCATCTTCTCACCGTCCGCAGCTGCCTTAAGATTAGTCAGCGTGTTACCGATAATACCGGCAGGGTAGGCAGCCGTGATTACCACGTCGCCGCCCGTAAGATACTTGAAGAAGACCTCAGCATGCTCTTTCTCATTGCCAGCTGTTTCTGTAAAGAAATTTGCTATCTGCTCATAACCTTCCTTCCTGGCCTGGCTGGCAAAGAAAGTGTACCTGTTCCTTGCCTGCGATTCTCCGGCGAAAGCAGCTAGGAGATTCCTTTCTGTCTGGGTCCCTTTAACCGATTTAGTCATCAAATATCCCTCCTTATCTATTATTTATCTTTATTGGCAGTCCTTGCACAAACCCCAGAATTCGGTATAGTGAGATGAAACCTTCAGGCCAGTTCTTGCAGATACCCTTCTGTCGATTTCTGTGTTCACCGGCTCGTCCAGGTCAAAAACTCGTCCACATTTCTCACATCGGAAATGATAGTGTCTACATTGTTTTTCTTCATATCTGCTTAGCGTACCATTAAGGTTCAGTTCTGAGATAGCCCCATCTTCACGCAGCACTTGAAGGTTTCGATAGATAGTCCCCTTACTAATATTAGGTATGTCTTTTCTCACCATATCGTATATCTGATCGGCCGTGGGGTGAGAACGAGTATTCTTCAGAATCTTTAGAACAGCTTCTCTCTGCTTTGTTGCCCTTCTGCTCATTATCAG
>MGMS01000042.1 GCA_001796515.1 Chloroflexi bacterium RBG_13_51_36 | reverse complement strand
TCGTTGTAGAACTGGCGGGAAAAGCTTATCTTATTCTCAGTTGAGGTAAGTTCCTCCTGAAGCGCCAGGAAGTTCTGATTGGCCTTGAGGTCGGGATAACGTTCCACTACAGCCAGCAAACGGGATAGCGCTGAACTCAGCTCGCCTTCGGCCTTGGCCCGCTCGCCAGCGCCGGCAGACGACGCTTGCTGGGCGAGATTGCGGGCTTTGGTGACTGCTTCCAAAGTTTCCCGCTCGTGCTTCATATAGCCCTTGACCGTCTCCACCAAATTGGGGATGAGGTCATAGCGGCGTTTCAGCTGAACGTCAATCTGTGCCCAGGCGTTCTTGACTTGGTTACGCAGTCTGACCAGGCCATTGTAGCTAGCCCATAGGAATAGCCCGATGACCACAACAACAACACCGATGATGATACCTGGAATCATATTAAACCTCCTTTATCTAATATTCTCTGGGTGTTGCCTAATCGCCATTGCTGCTCTATCCGGAAGCTCCGAATACTTCCTCTAAGAAATCCATGACCTGTGCCTTGGAATCATGTTTTGACGGATGTTTGGCAGCTAGATATTTTACCAGTTGAGCGACCTCACCCCCGTCAAACCACAATCCATGTTGGTCACGGCATATGTCGATGAGGGTTTCAGGCTGTCCGCCCGTCTTTCCCTTCTTCATCTTATGGCCGCAAACGGGGCACTTCCGTTTCTTCTCTGATGAAAGGGACTCTTGGGAGTTGAGGATGCCATCAAAGAATGCTTTTGTCTCTTCCAGACCCTGCGACTTGAGCAGAAGCTCAAGCTCTCCAGAGTCAAACCACACCCCCTTGCAGCCATTGCAGTGATCAAGCTCAATACTACGATACTCAACCACTATCATATCGGACCTACAGACAGGGCATATCATCGTTCTCGAACCTCATCAGTTGATCTTAATCAGTGTAGACGTCCAACGAACTTATGTCAAGGTTGTTGCAGAACTCTAGACAATCTCTATCTCTATATCATCCGCGCTCTTCACCGGTCTTTTCAGATCAACCAGGGCAATGGTGCGCTCAGAAACGTGATGGCCGTAAGCTGAGGAAGTGAATATGGTGAGGCACTGTCTGCCATACATGATGGATGGTGCGTCCGGCTGGTGAGACCTTATCAACACATCTTTGCCCAGGCGGGTCATGATTTCTTGAAACCAACCACGCCCGAATTGAGGTCTCCCGCTATAGGGGTCGATTCCCAGGAACTTCCCTGCTCTTTCTTGCCAGTCTCCCCAGGTTATTTGGTGCCACTCATTGCTGCCTGGCTCTATCTTATTGATATCTTCCAACCGTGATACATCGGGGAGCGCTCCGTGCAGAGCGATGATTCCATTTGGCGTGGAAACGGCAAGTGGCAACCTGGCAAGAACATCACTATATCGCCGACGAAGGTCGGCATCCAGTCCTTCCCAAAAATCGGCAGGGTGGAAGGTGAATACAGTGTGACCTTCGTGATTTCCCATAAGAAGGTAGAGGGAATCGAGGTGCTCAAGTTTTTGTCCGAGCAGAAAGTTAATGTTTTCCAGAGAAGCTGGTCCCCGGTCAACATAATCCCCCAGGAAAACCAGGTTATTCTTTGGCTTGAGATACTTGCGAATGACTTTCTCCGTGGCTTCAAGGTCACCATGGGTATCGCCAACGAAAATGGCTCGGCCGGACTCCAGCTGTATCAACTTTGATTCCGAGGCAAACGTCTTCTCTGCCTCGCCGAGCAGCGCTTTTGTTTCTTCTCTGGTCATGCTACGGAGCCCGTCGTTTCCAAGAAGTATACACTTTCTCCGGCATGGATGCTTTCCAGCATAGAAAGCACTGCCTGTTTCGGGGCATCGCCCATGATTGTTTTTGCTTGAGCGCTTTTGATATGATGCCAGTATGAAGGCAGGATTGGTTTATGACCCAATCTATTTGGAGCATGATACCGGCGACCACGTGGAGAATTCCCGCAGGCTGGTGGACGCGATGTCTTGTTTGAACGAAACTGGAATCAAGGCGAAACTGACCGGTGTGCCTGCACGCCGCGCTTCGCTAGAAGAACTGCAGACGGTACATGCGCCTGAGTACACTTCTTACGTTAAGAGCAAAGCGGAAAAAGGTGGTGGTTGGCTTGACCCTGATACCGTAATATCTCTGAAATCCTACGAAGCAGCCTTATATGCGGCCGGCGGAGTTCTGGCAGCTGTGGACGCGGTGATGACGGGGGAGGTGGATAATGCCTTTGCTCTAGTCAGGCCGCCAGGCCACCATGCCATTCAAGATCGCGCAATGGGCTTCTGCATTTTCAATAACGTGGCGGTCGCCGCCAAATTTGCCCTCAACAATTTCAATCTCCACCGTATTCTTATCGCTGATTTCGATGTCCATCACGGCAACGGGACTCAAGATGCTTTCTATGCCGATCCTGAAGTTCTTTACTTTTCCACGCATCAGTATCCCTTTTATCCCGGGACAGGATGGATGGACGAAACCGGAACGGGTCAAGGAGAAGGCACTACAGTTAACTTTCCCATGACTGCTGGTTGGGGCGACGAGGAATATTTGAGAGTCTTTGACGAGGTCGTGGTTCCGGTGGCCCGGAGATTTCAGCCGCAACTCATCCTGGTTTCTGCTGGCTTTGATGCTCATTGGGCTGATCAGCTAGCTATGATGAAGGTGACTGTTACAGGTTTTGCTCAGATGGCGATGATACTGAAAGAACTGGCTGCCGAATTGTGCCAGGGGCGCCTGGTTTTCACTCTTGAAGGTGGCTATAATCTTCGAGTTGTTGCCTCTTCGATAAAAGCTACATTTGATGTACTTCTGGGTAACCCGGAGATAGATGACCCTCTGGGGAAAGCATCAATCGCAAGAAAACCCGAGGGATTTGATGAGCGTATCGAGGCAATAAAGAGACTGCACCATATCGACTGACAGCTCTGAGCCTACGATGACGACGCTGGTCTCTTGGTCCAGGGCAGCAGCGAACTCCATTCTCCTTTTTCCCATACCACCAGGAGCGGACCGGCGACACAGATAGAATCGTAGGTGCCGACAACGACACCGACGAGCAATACCAGGACAAAATAGTGTATGGTAGCTCCACCGAAGAGGAATAATGCCAGGATAACGAAGATGGTGGTCAGGCTGGTATTTAAGCAGCGCCCCACCGTTTCCACAATACTGGAGTTTACTGTCAAGGCAAAGTCAGAGCTAAGACCTCTAGCCTTGTTTTCTCGGATGCGGTCGAAGACAACCACAATATTGTTGATGCTGTAGCCCACAATCGTAAGCAGCGCGGTGATAAACAAGGCATCAATCTCCACTCCTGCAATCAGACCAAGGAGGGAGAAAAGGCCCACTGTTATGAGCACGTCGTGGACAAGGGCAATGACGGCGCAACTACCCCAGCGAAAAGACTTAGGCATGCGGCGAAAGGCCCAGATGATATAGAACAACATGGCTATAGATGCTACTATTACAGCAATGACGGCACTCTGTGCTGCTTTCGCTCCTACCGTGGGCGATGCCAAATAGTAGTCGCCTATTTTGACCTCTGAATCTAAGGCTGCTCCAAGTTCCCCAGCCAGCTCATGCGCCTGTTCGGAGGTTAGTTCCGTAACGTGGATGATGAAGGTTCCCTCACCAGCGTTTTGGATCGTTGCCTTATCATATCCCAGCTTGGTCATCTCTTCTCGTAACCGGCTTTGCTCCACGGCCGGGCTAAATTGCAGAGTCATCGATGTGCCACCGGCGAAATCGGTGCCCAGTCGCAGGGGAGTGCCCAGTTGTATCTGAGAGATAATCAAGGAAGCAATTCCGGTGATGAGAAGTATCCAGGAAATCAAAAAGAACCACTGCTTCTTGCCAACAAAATCTATCATTTCGGGTTCCTCACTGTTTGAGGCGACGTTACTCCGTAGGCTGACAGATTGGTGACTACCTGGCCGCCTACGATGAGGCGCAAAAAGGTCCTAGTGACGGTAATGGCAGTGAACATGGACAGCGCCACACCGATAAACAGGATCAAGGCGAAGCCTCTGACCATAAATGCACCAAGAGTACCGCCAAGCCAGAAAAGGACGATACAGGCAATAAAGGTAGTGATGTTGGCGTCTCTGATGGCTGTCCAGGCGCGATTGAATCCGGCCTCAACGGCAGCCGCTAAGCTGCGTCCTCCTCGCAATTCCTCTTTCATGCGCTCAAAGATAAGGACATTGGCGTCTACGGCCATGCCCAGAGAAACAATGAAGCCAGCGAGGCCGGGCAGAGTGATGGTTATAGGGACAAGCTTGAAGATGGCCAGAAGCACCACACCGTAGACCCCCAAACTGAGGCAAGCCACCAGGCCGGGCAGACGATAATAAACAAGCATGAATAGCAGCAATAGCGCTATTCCAATCCCGGCTGCCAGTATGCTCTTCCTGATTGAATCCTGCCCCAGGGTGGCATCCACAGTCCGTTCGTAGAGAGGAATACTAGCTTCAAATTGCCCATCATTCCATCTCCCCAGCGGTACGTCGATACGTCCAGCGTTGAGCACCCGCGATAGCTCTTGAGCATCAGCAAGGCTCAGTCCTTCGATTTGTCCCTTATCTTCTATCACCGCCTGAACTGTCGGGGCGATGATATGACCGTCTGCACCCCGCAGTGCCTCATCGCCAAGGAAGATAGCCAGTGGTTTGTTCAGAAGGCGGGTGCTTATTTGTTTGAAAAGCTGCGCTCCCGTTTCGTCCATCTCGAATATCAGTAATGGTTTGCCCAGGTTATCTATAACGACCTCTGTGTTTGCCTTGAAATACCTGCTGCTGAGGATCAAGGTTTGGTTGCCCACCACTCCTGTGGCAGGAATGGTGAAATTTCCGGCGGCGTCCTGCTCCCGGAACTCTAGCACTGTGAACAGCCCGACCAGCTCCTTGGCCTTCTCGATGTCAGCAATGCCGGGCAGCTGGATGACAATGTTATATTCGCCTCCGTATTTCTGTATTTCAACGACGGGTTCAGTGATGCCCAGAGCATTGATACGCCTTTCTATAACCCCCTGCACACCCTCCATGATTTCATTCTCCGTGCCATTCCCGACACCGGTGAGATCAGCCTGGTAGACCAGGTAGCTGCCACCGGCGAGGTCAAGTCCCAGCCTTAGTCCCTGTCTGCCGGAAACATTCTTGTCCAGCGGGACTATGGACCACAGCGCGAAGCCGAACAGGACCAGGATGAAAATCAATAAGTAAACGGTTCTCCGTTTCAATTCAGTCTACCTTTGTGCCAGAGATTGCTTTGCCCCGGAACTCCGGGATCTTCGGGAAGCTCTCGGTTGCTGCTTGCTCATAGTTGACAGCTCATTCTGCACCAGGGCTAACGCTTCTTCACTGGTACTTAACTCACCGCTGGCATGCGCCTCGTTGACCATGGCCAGCAGTTTGCCGACCAACGGGCCTGGTGCCAGGTCAAATGTATCCATTATATCATTGCCGTCAATGAGTTTCACCGGAAGGATTTTGGTTTGCTGCTTGTCATGCTCTGTCAGTATGTAGTCTGTCAATTGGCAATGCCCTTTCCATTCCTCCATAGATACCAGCGGTCCGCGGCTGGCCAGATAATCGGCCAAAGCCAGCAGCAGAATGTCGATGCCGGCCTCGCCAGTATCCCGAAAGTAGCGATAAATTGCCCGTTGAGTAGGCAATTCACCGTCTGCCATCTGAACTGGCCGGAGGTGATGGTAGACAAGGTTCTCCACCAAGCCTATTTCCCGCTTGCTAAATCGCAGCCGTTCCAGAATGCCGGCAGTTATAGCTGCCCCTTCTTTGGTATGCCCCAAGAACCTGGCTCTACCTGTATCGTCGATAGACTTCGTCATCGGTTTGGCAATATCATGAAATAAACCACCTAGCTTGAGCAGAATCTTATGGTCGCTTCCGGCGGAAACTTCTTGAGACACGTGCTCTCTTATTGCTTCGGACCAGGGAGCAGTAGTTAACATGTCTTCATTGCTGTACTCCCAATCGGTTTCCCTGAGGAGGAATTCCACCGCAGCCACGGTCTGCAAGGAGTGTTCGAAGACATCCCAGAAGTGGACCGTTGGCTGCTCTACTCCCTTGCTCTGCGCTAACTCGGGGATCAAGGCGAGCAGCAGGCCAAGTTTATCCAAGTATCTCAGATAATGAGTGGCACGGGGCAGCGTAAGCAGACGAAGCAACTCTTCCCTGACCCTCTCCCCGGGGACTTCAGTGATAGCTTGCGAGTGTCGGCGGACCAAGGATTCGGTGTCTGGCTCTATGATGAAGTCAAGTTCGGCAGCCAACCTTACCGCCCGTAAGAGCCTTGCGGCATCGTCCTCAAATATTTGCTCGCTTACCCCTCGCACTGTTTTGTTCCTAAGGTCTTCCCTACCGGAAAAGGGGTCGATAAGCTTAAGGACGAATCGTTTTTCAGCCGTATGGGTCGCTGATTTTCGAGAACCCACTTTGGTGGCTGCGCCGGCCGTGATGAATTGGCTGAGTTCCACGGCCATGGCATTTATGGTGAAATCGCGGCGAGCAAGGTCAGATCTAATATCTCCGCCAAAAGAAGAGAAATCAAAGTGCCACTCTGCACCACGCAATTCCCGGTCTTGTGAAGTCTTCCCCGACTGCTCATCTTCAACGACCACTACTCTAGCTACGTTGTTGACATCGTCAAGGAGCACAAATTTGCCTCCTATTTCCTTGGCTACTTTGCGAGCTATGGTGGTGGCGTCGCCGCTGACAGCAATGTCTACATCATTGGTCTTTCTTTTCAGAAGTAAATCGCGGACGAAGCCCCCAACGATGTAGCCCTGCTTTTTCTGGGTGGCTAGCAAGCGGGATATCTTAACCAGGAGAGCAGGCAATCCGCTGCTTCTTGTAGAGGACATGACAGGGCATTATAGTTTGGACGCCAGTAATTGTAAAGATCTGACGACTCTCCTGAAACAGTGTCATTCTGACTTACGAATTGGAGTACATTTCATCAAGATAACATCAGCCAGGGAGGGAAAAAGCCGGGCGAGTCTATCTAGTGTCTTCAGAAGAGCATAAGCGACGGAACGTGGAAGTTTGGAAAGAAAACTACCCCACAGAGGGAGTCCAAAAAAGAGGGATATTCCCTCTGTTTTCCTGATTTCGAAATGCTGCTTCACCAGGCTTCTGAGTGATGGATAGTCAAATCTATACTTGTGATCTGGTGGTAACTGCCAGGGTTTCCTCTCCTTGGCCAGAGAAGGGGAAAGAAACTTCGTCACCGGATATAGTTTCTTCGCGAGACGAAACCCCAGACTGTCGAAATTAGCTATGGACACTATCATCTCCCCGCCAGGTTTAAGTACCAGGGCAATCTCCTCCATGGTTTTGCTGGGGGAGAAGAAATGATCCAACGCTCCCTTGCACATGACTTTGTCGAAAGAGTGTGGCTTGAAAGGTAGAGTTTCCCCTACTCCCTGGGCCAAAGCTACCTGGGCATTGCTTTCGCCGAGATACTCTTTGGCTCGAGCTATCATTACATGGGAGGGTTCCAACCCGATAACCTTTGCTCCTTTTTCCCATAGTCGTGCCCCATCGATAGCCCTGCCGCAGCCGACGTCCAGTATTAGCTCACCCTGGCTGGCGCCTACCTCTTGTAGGGTCAGGTACAGCATCTGCTGGAACAAGAAATCCAGGTTGGGGTAAACAATGTCGGGCACCACATCGTCGTCATTCCATTCCAGGTCGATTTCTTTTGTATTGTGATGTTGTATCATGGTTTACAGTCGAGATTCTTGCCCCGGCTTTACCAAGTCCAAAGAAGACCACAGCTTTGGTGCTTCATCCAGCCTCCTGCCAGCAAGAATATTGATTGAGTCTGTAAATGGCTTTAGCGGCGCGTTCCATGGAACAAAAGACCGGGATGGAGGCAGCGAGAAGCTTTTGCTCTATCTGCGCTCTCTTTTCTTCAGCGGATCCAGGTGGCAAAACTACTATTAGCGGCTTGTTTTGCCTGCCTCGCAGCTCTATGAGGAAGTCGTTTATTTCCTCCAGCCCTTTCCATGAGTAGATCGGCAGGAGGATTTCTGTGTCCTCTTGGACCAGCACAATGTCGCTAGTAGTATCTCTTGCCACCAGATCTACGGCCTTGTATAGAGCTGGCAGGCCTCGAAATTGCGCCTGGCTCACATCTACCGGATTATCGAAGATACTACCTACTTCTCCCAGGAGCCTGCTCAGTTCTTGCTTCGTCTCAGAAGAAAGAGGCGGGACCTTGAGACCGTTCTCCATGCAGGCATCGCCGGCAGCCACCGAGTTGCCGCCGCCTCCATCAGCCAGGCCGCCAATAATGGCTGTGCGGGTACCTCGTCCGCGCCCAAGCTGTTGGAAGATAAGCAGCGTATCCGTCAATTCCTCTAAGCTGTGCACTTCTATGGCGCCAGCTTGCTTCAACATTGCTGACCAGATAGCAGCTGAACTGGCCAGAGAGCCGGTATGGGACATGGCGGCCTGAGCGCCAGCTTCTGTTCTGCCTCCTTTCCAAACAACTAAAGGCTTGACCCTGGCTACTTCTTTCATGGTATTGAAAAGACGAGTTCCGTCTCTTGTCCCTTCCAGGTACGCACCAATGGCTTTGGTCTTCGGGTCGGCAGCCAGGTACTGCAGAAAATCGCTGGCATCCAGATCAATGCCGTTGCCAAAGCTGACGCCTTTGCTGTAGTTGATATGGCGGGCTATCCCGATTGTCACCAATTTGGTGGCAATGCCGCCGCTCTGAGATACGAAGCCAACGGAACCGCTTTCGCCTAGTATCCCCATGAGGAACGGGATTCTGTGCTCCGGGCAATATACGCCTATGCAGTTTGGGCCAATGATGCGCATATTTGCCCGTCGTGCTTTCTCAAGCATTTGTTCTTCCAGGTTGCGTCCCTGTTGTGTATCCGTCTCACTGAATCCAGCGGTGAAGAATTGGACGGCTTTGACTTTCTTGGCCGCGCAGTCATCTAGGAGTTCCAACACGGATTGTCGAGGAATGGCTACAATGACGTAATCCACTTCTCCCGGAACCAGCCGGAGGTTGGGGAGAATCTCAAGGTCGCCAAGTCGCCCGCCGCTGGAACCGACGGGATAAATGACTCCCGGGAAACCGGCGGAACGCAAGTCCATCACCCATAGAGAGCCGGCTTTTATGGAGGTGGCTGATGCACCGATTACTGCAATAGATTGGGGGTAAAAGATAGGCTCGAATTCCCTAAGCTTCTCTTCAAACAAAGTTAAGCCTCAGAAATCTCAAGGCGGCTGGTGAAACCCAAATCTAGTAGCCTCTGGTTATTAGGACAGCGTCCTCTCGGTTGTCATTCCAGGATTATTCGGGCATCAACCGCCACGGCTTTATCGGGATAGGCGAATATGGGATTAAGGTCGAGCTCTTTTATTTGGGGGTTATTCTCGACAAACTGAGATACCTTGACTATCAGCCGTTCCAGTGCCGGGATGCTCGCTGGCTTCTGGCCCCTGTAACCTTGCAGCAGGGGATATCCCTTTATTTCCTTGATCATCTCCCGGGAATCCCTTTCGGTAACCGGGACTATTCTGAACGAGACATCCTTCAACACCTCCACCAGTATGCCGCCGAGACCAAACATGAGCACAGGGCCGAATTGAGCGTCCTTGCTCATTCCTACAATCACTTCCACTCCTGGTGGAGCCATTGTTTGTACCGATACACCATCAATTCGGGCTTCCGGATACGCCTGTTTAACGGAGGATATAATCTGGCTGTAAGCCTTGCCTACCTGAGTAGCGTTGGTTAGTCCTA
>MGMS01000041.1 GCA_001796515.1 Chloroflexi bacterium RBG_13_51_36 | reverse complement strand
TCTTCTTCGGCAGTCTCCTGGTCAATACCCAGGGCACGGGCAAAAAAGCGAGTCAGCGCCTCATGGCGGCAAATCACATCGCGGGCAACCTCATTGCCTTCGGGAGTGAGCTTAATGTGACCATATTTCTCGTGCTCCACCAGTTCCCGTTCTGAAAGTTTTTTCAAGGCCGACGTTACACTGGGCATCTTAACCCCCAGCATCTGGCTGAGTTGCTTCACTTTGACTACCTTGCTTTCTTCGCCAAGCTTGGCTATCGCCTCAAGGTAATCTTCCATACTGGCAGTCTGCCCTCTTTGCGCTTCTTGCTTCACCATTGCCCACTCCTATAATTGTTAGACACAGCTAACAATCATAGTGTAATTCGCTTCCCCTGTCAAGGCTTTGTGTGCTGCTTAGCCAGATGTCAGGCCCGAAAATCTACGGGCAGGACTTGGATAAGCTGCTGAGGAACGACGGGCCAGGCTTACTGTGCGACCGGCTAGCAAGACAAGCAATTGTGCAATTTCACCGTCAGCTATGCTCTGGATCTCTCTCGCGTCGCCTCATTGTCCATATAGCCAGTGCCACTGAAGCAAGCGCCAACAAACCCATTATGGCCGCCTTCTCGACCGGAGAAAGCTCAGTTCAGCGTCTTCTCGTCAGGGCAACTCACTTTCTACGCACGAAGAAAACCACCAGCCCCACTACTACCACCACCCCTATAATCCCGGCAATTAGCGGCCAGTTGATTGATGGTTTCTCCTCAAAATTGGCGGTGATGGAATAGTCACCGTTCATGATGATAGTGGTCGTAGCGTCATTGGCATAAGCAATGGTGCCGACGTCGCCGGTCCAGTTGACAAATCGATAGCCTTCTTCAGCCTCGGCGACAAGATTAACTCCTGTTCCTTGGTCATATGTGAAAGTCCCCTCACCGGGAGCGGTTACCATACCTCCAGCGGTGCTGGAGATGGTCAGGTCAAATTGAGGTGTTATCTGCTCAAAGTTCGCGGTGATGAAATAGTCGCCATTCATGGTGATAGTGATCGTAGCGTCACTGGCATCAGCAACGGTGCCAACGTCCCCGGTCCAGTTGCCAAAGCCATAGCCCGAGTCAGCCTGGGCCACCAGGTTGACCACCTCACTCTCGCAATAGGCAAAAGTCCCCTCGCCGGGAGCGGTTACCAAACCGCCAGCAGCACTGGAGATGGTGAGGTGATATGTCCCCGGGGGCTCGTCTGATAGGGTTTCCAGAATCCAGCCGCCGACATCGCACTGCCCATCGTTGTCTAGGCCCGTGGCGACCACGGTGCCGCAGTCCTTAAGCCCCGCCGTGTGCCAGCCCCCTGCTACGACCTGTGTGATATTCGTCCAGCCGCCGACATCGCACTGCCCATCGTTGTTCAAGCCCGTGGCGACCACGGTGCCATCGTCCTTAAGCCCAACCGTGTGAGAGTGGCCTGCTGCGACCTGTGTGATGTTCATCCAGCCGCCGACATCGCACTGCCCATCGTTGCTCAAACCCGTGGCGACCACGGTCCCGCCGTCCTTAAGCCCGACTGTGTGAGCGTAGCCTGCAACGACCAGGTCTATGTCGGTCCAGCCGAGGACATTGCACTGTCCTTCGATGTTCCTTCCCGTGGCGACCAAGGTGCCGTCGTTCTTAATCCCCACCGTGTGAGCCCCACCTGCAGCTATCTGGGCGATGCCCGTCCAGCCGCCGACATTGCACTGTCCCTCGTCGCTCTTTCCCGTGGCGACCACCGTGCCGTCGCTCTTAAGCCCCACGGTGTGCCAGTCGCCTGCAACGACCATGCTGATGTCCGTCCAGCCGAGGACATTGCACTGTCCCTCGATGTTCCTTCCCGTGGCGACCACGGTGGCGTCGTCCTTAAGTCCCACCGTGTGACTAAAGCCTGCGGCAACATGGACGATGTCCGTCCAGCCACTGACGTTGCACTGCCCTTCGTCATTGTTTCCCGTGGCGACCACCGTGCCGTCGGGCAGAATCCCCACCGTGTGACGACCGCCCGCAGCAATTGTGCACGACAGGTTCAGTATCATTATTACCAGAGCAACAGACAATAAGATCTTTGAGATCAACTTTCCAGTTTTCATTACTACCTCCCGTTATCCGTCATTCGAACTTTGCTGCGTGTAAAACTTTCCTTTCCCGCAAAAAGCTCTAAGGACACCGCATATACACGGTAGCCCATCTTAGGATAACAATTCTTCAGAAGAAGAGTCAATACCTCTCAACACTAAGATAATGCCAATATGCAGCTTTGATTTGAAGCTGAGGGTATACTAACACCGTGTTATTGGGACGGAATATCAGGAAGGGGATTCGCTTTGCTCTCTTTGCGCTTCCTGTTTTACCATTTTCTACTCCCGGAATTGTTAGACACGTCTAACAATTTTAACGCAACTAGTTTCTCCTGTCAAGACTCTTGGGGCTGCTTAACATTTCCCGATGTTACTACGAGGCATATGCCGAAGCAAATTTAAGGATTGCCCCGCTTCGCCTGCAACGACGGATGCAGAATCGGTAAACAAGATCCTTCCTGGGTTTATGCAAGAGGGAAACGAGCTTATTATGGTCGGGGTGAGTGGATTTGAACCACCGACCTCATGGTCCCAAACCATGCGCGCTAGCCGCTGCGCCACACCCCGTGTAGCTTGATATTATAGTAGGTGAGGAAAATTGAAGCAACAAACCTTACTTGTTAGAAGAAATCAAGCTGCAAAGCAGGCCACCTTGGCCTTGAGCTTAGCATATTCTTCATTTACGTGCTCTTGAATTTCTTTAATATCGCCCTCCAGCAAATGACGGAACCGGCCTTGCGGCTTCAAGTATTCCTCAACCGGCTTGAGCTTGGGCGGGTCGACATTTAGTTTGTAACGGCCATTCTCCACTTCGTAGAGAGGAAACATAGCAGTCTCCACCGCCAGCTTGCCTAACTTCACGCTCAAATTGCTGGGCGATCTCCAGCCTGTCGGGCAAGGCGATAGTATGTGGACATACGCCGGCCCGCTGACTTCTCCACCTTTCTTAACCTTGTTCATTAAATCAAAAGGATAGCCGGGACTGGCTGTGGCTACATAAGGAATATTGTGGGCGACGGCAATCTCAGGCAGATTTTTCTTCCAGGTAGTCTGGCCTATGCTAAGCTTTCCAGCAGGCGCCGTCGTAGTCGAAGCTCCATATGGAGTGGCACTCGACCTCTGGATCCCTGTATTCATATACGCTTCATTATCAAAACAGAGATACAAGAAGTTATGCCGGCGTTCAAATGCTCCGGACAAAGCCTGAATCCCTATGTCGCTCGTCCCTCCGTCTCCAGCGATGGCCACGCATTTGATGTCTCTTTCGGGCATCTTCCCCTTCTTCATCATAATCTTTAGCCCTGCTTCTATACCCGAAGCTGTGGCGGCGGTATTTTCAAACAACGTATGAATCCAGGGGACTCTCCACGAGGTGACAGGAAGCGGCGAAGTGCAGATCTCTATGCAGCCGGTGGCATTGGCGATTATCACATTCCTTCCCAGAGCTTTGCAGGCCAGCCTCAATGCCAAAACTTCGCCGCAGCCGGTACAAAAACTATGTCCCTCGGCGACGTACTCCTCTGCCGGCACGAGATTCTTGCCAATCTTTATGAAATTCCCTTCCATTTTTACCCCCTGATGCCTGTTACCTGTCCTCTTATACCCACCATTTCGAACAATTCCTTTGACCCCTTCTGTGCGACCTCCCGACCCCGGTCAATGACATACTCAAAATCTTTTACCGACACGTCCCTTCCACCTAAACCACCTATGAAACTTACGACCGCCGGCCTCTTCTTCTCATTGTATAGGGCCGACCTGACCTCGGAGCAAACAGGGCCTACCGGCCCGCCGAAGGAAATACACCGGTCAAAAACGACCAGCGTTTCCGCATCTTTCACAGCCTGTCGAAGTTCCTCGAACGGGAAGGGCCGCCAGAGACGCAAGTTAATGAGCCCTACCGACTCTCCACTGTCCTTCTTCGTATCTATGGCAGCCTTTGCTGTCTCGCTAAAGCTCCCCATGGTCAGAAGCAGCAGTTTAGCTCCCTCTATCTTATATGATTCGACAGGATCGTAGTACCGACCAAATACGTCTCCAAATTCCTGCCACCCCTGAAGTATCACGCCTTTGGACTTCCTCAGCGCTACCTCTTGAGCCACCTTCGTTTCTGAATATATATCAGGGGGACCGAAGGCCCCATGGGTCATGGGCTTATCGGGGTTTAGAGCAAAGGCATATTGGAATTTCGGCAAAAACCTATCCACTTCTTCTTGCTCTGGCAAGATAACGGGCTCTGTTACGTGAGACAGGCTAAACCCGTCGAAATGGACCATCACCGGCAGAAGGACTCTGGAATCTTCGCCAACACGGAAAGCCCAGAGAGTCATATCGAATGCCTCCTGGTTGTTCTGACAAAACACCTGGATCCAGCCGGTGTCCCGAACAGCCATTGCGTCGGAGTGGTCTCCCCAAACGCTTAAGGGCGCAGAGAGAGCTCTGTTGCAGACTGTCATCACTATTGGATACCTCATAGACGAAGCGACATAGACGACCTCATGCATAAGTTCCAGGCCTTGACCCGCGGTGGCAGTGAAGGTCCTCGCCCCCACCGCAGCAGATCCGAGACAAGCGCTCAGGGCTGAGTGTTCCGACTCCACGGGTATGTAGGCTGCCTCCAATTCACCGTTAGCCACCATCTCAGCGAGCCGCTCGGGAATATGCGTCTGGGGCGTTATAGGATAGGCAGCAATGACATCAACGTTCGCCATTCTGGCTGCTTCGGCCGCAGCAAACGAGGCTTCTAACCCCACTCTTTTGCTCATTGTTCTTCCTCCTGTGTCATAGTTATTGCTCCCACGGGGCAGATATTGGCGCAGATTCCACAGCCCTTACAGTAATCAAGGTCAGCTTCATAATACCCTTCCTCAGTAGGTTTTATAGCGGCATCCGGGCAATAGAGCCAGCACAAGGCACACTTAGTGCACTTTTCTTTATCCAGTACGGGTCTTTCTGTCCTCCAGTCACCGGTCTTACGAGCGCTGGCACCACCCGCTTCCTTGACGATATTACCGACTTCCAGGTCCTTCCAGGTTAGATCAGATACTGTCTTCGGCTTCTTCTTCGCCATTTCTCACTCCTCCATCGCAGTCTCTTCATAGGCTCTTTTCATAGCCTGGATGTTGCCCATGGCTCGCCCCCCAAACCGTTCCTGTAGCTGCTCAACCATAGAATCAATCTTTACGGCCTCAGTAACTTTGAGTAGTGCGCCGATCATAGCAGTGTTGGTGATAGGCATCCCGATGGTCTCTCCGGCGATTTTCGTGGCGTTAACTGCAGCCACTGGCCATTTATAGCCAAATTCAGACTTTAGTTGCGCCGGCGATTTCCTGGAATTAATTATGATTCTACCCCTCTCTTTGAGTCCTGAGGTTACGTCAACTGCACGCAGCAGCGCCGGGTCGAGCACGACCACAATATCTGGCTCATAGATAACTGTTCTGGTCTTGATAGATCCATCACTTATCCTGAGGAAAGCGAGAACCGGCGCTCCTCTCCGTTCAGGTCCAAAACTGGGGAACGACTGAGCATATTTCCCTTCACTTATAGCAGCGCGGGCAACCAGCTCCGCCGAAGTCACCGCTCCCAACCCTCCTCTGCCATGCCACCTTACTTCAAGAAGCTCCGCCATAAAGTAGCACCTCCTTACCATACACAGAGGCTGTGTAATTTTGATTTCCAGTTCAATTTTGGGTATTTCTGCTGCCTCATCGATCAGGCCCTTCTCCGTTTGTCATCGCCAGCACTTCAAGAGTACACAGCAACCCTATCTACCTCGCGAGATTGCTTCGGCTCACTTCGGCAGCCTGGCAATGACAAAACCGGAACCAGATAAATTGGGCAACTACATTTCTAAACAGCCCAGTTACAAAGTGCCCCTGAAGGGACTCGAACCCTTGCACCTGGCTCCGGAGGCCAGTGCTCTATCCTCTGAGCTACAGGGGCCGAAAGTACGAGAAGCAACATAAGATGGTAACACAGGATGACACTCTATTCAATGTCCACTCGCACCGACGCTTTGACAGCTATCATGAGGGTATTGTATCATCACACGCACTCCGCCGGACAACAAAGGTGCAGAATGCTTAACGCTCTGTGGATAGTCCTGCTAGGAATGGCGATCGTCTTCGCTGTCCTGGGAATTCTACTCTTAGCCATGGTTCTACTGGGTAGGCTGGTTAGACCCAGCCGGAAAGAGGGAAAAGAGGAGAAGTAATGGGCATGGCTGCAGGCGAATTCCTTGGCTTCCTCAACTTAACCTGGCAAGCCGTGGTAATGTTGGTTATCGGCGGCGTCCTCATATGGTTGGGGATCGCCAAGAAAGTGGAGCCGGTCTTACTTGTGCCTATCGGTTTCGGATGTGTGTTAGCCAATATTCCCCTTGGTGGGGCAAGTGAAGCGGGAGGCTTTTTAGCCGTTCTGAGAGAGGCTGGCATTCACACTGAGATATTTCCCCTGCTCATCTTCATCGGCGTAGGAGCCATGATTGACTTTGAGCCTTTTCTGCAGCGTCCCTATACCATTTTCCTTGGCGCTGCCGCCCAATTCGGCATTTTCGGGACTTTCTTCCTGGCTTATTTGCTGGGTGATGGCTGGCTGCATGTCCTGGATTTCAGCTTACAGGACGCCGCTTCTATCGGCATAATCGGCTCTGCCGACGGCCCCACCTCGATTTACGTCGCGACTACGCTGCAATCCAAATACACTGCCGCCATTGTTGTGGCTGCTTATTCCTATATGGCTATGGTGCCCATCATCCAGCCACCTATAATAAAGGCGATGTGCAGCAAGGAAGAACGGGCTTTGAAAATGACTTCGGTGCCGGGAACAATTTCGCAGACAACGAAGATACTCTTTCCCATTATTACTGTACTCGTGGTGGGCTTGCTTGCTCCGAAGGCCACTCCACTTATCGGCTGTCTCATGTTTGGCAATCTGCTTCGAGAATGCAGAGTAGTGGAAAGGCTTGCCCTGGCGGCCCAAAATGAACTGGCCAACATCGTAACAATTCTTCTCGGCATCACCGTGGGAGGGATGATGGCGGGAACCGAGTTCCTCAGGCCCGAGACCATACTGGTATTCATATTGGGAATGGTAGCTTTCAGTCTGGATACTGTGGCAGGTGTTCTGCTGGGCAAGCTAATGTATGTTCTCTCGGGGAAGAAGGTCAATCCCATGATAGGTGCTTGCGGCATTTCAGCTTTCCCTATGTCGTCTCGCGTAGTGCAAAAGCTAGGGCTGGAAGCTAACCCTCACAATCATCTGCTGATGCACGCTGCCGGAGCCAATACTGCCGGACAAATCGCCTCAGTAGTAGCTGGTGGCGTGATGCTTATGCTGGTGCCCGTGTTTTTGTGAGGCGATGTAGTATGTCAGCGCAAGAGAATTGGCCCAATTTGGCCACGACGGCGTGATTGAATTGCCTGACTTAACCCCGAAGTTTGAGGCCTGAATCTAAGAGACTATTTGTGAGATGAATGAGCGTAGCGTTAGTATGACAGCCTGGCACGCGATGGAGGCAACGCAGGCCTCAAAAGAACTGGGTACTGACCAAGAATCAGGTTTGACTGAGGATGAGGCTAGAAGACGACTTCAGAGATACGGCTACAACGAACTTACGAAAAAAGAGAAGCGGATTTCGCCCCTGGCCATCTTCTTAGACCAGTTCAAGAATATCCTCATCGCCATTCTTCTTGTGGCGGCTATACTTTCAGCGGTCATCGGCGAGTGGACGGGCGCTGTACTCATCTCAGTAATAGTCATTTTTTGTGCAGCCCTGGGATTTGCTCAGGAATATCGAGCTGAGCGGGCCCTTGAGGCATTAAAGAAGATGCTGTCTCCCACCACAACAGTGCTGAGGGAGGGCAGGGAAGAGGAAATCCCCTCAAGGGAGCTTGTACCCGGGGATATATCACTTCTTGAAGCAGGGGATAGAATCCCGGCCGATGCTCGATTACTCGAATCTCACTCCTTAATGTGTGATGAGGCATCTCTTACTGGAGAGTCAGTTCCGGTAAGTAAGGAGACAAAGCCATTACCTGAGGATGTGCGTGTCAGTGACAGGACAAACATGGTCTTTGCCGGCACTACGGTTACCTACGGTAGAGGTCAGGCGGTGGTGACGTCAACAGGGGTAAATACGGAGTTTGGCGAAATTGCCGAAGCCGTGACAGCAGTGAAGGCTGAGACAACTCCTCTTGCCAAAAGGATGGCGGAGATAGGTAAATGGCTTGGTATCGTATGCCTGGCTGTCTCTTTCCTCGTTCTGGTAATCAGTGTATTAAGGCAGGTTCTTGGGGGGAGTACGATAGATCTGCCATTCGTGATAACGATGGTGATGTTTGCCGTAGCCCTGGCTGTGGCAGCAGTACCTGAGGCATTGCCGGCCATTGTCACCGGTGCCCTGGCCGTTGGTATGCGCCAGATGGCTAAGAGAAACGCTCTGGTCAGAAAGATGCCAGCAGTTGAGACCCTCGGCTGCGTCACCGTGATATGCTCAGATAAGACGGGTACCCTGACCAAAGGGGAGATGACGGTAAGGAAGATATTCAGTGGGGGCAGAATGATAGAGGTCAGCGGAGTCGGTTACACCCCTGTGGGCGAGCTGAGAGGCTCCGAGGCCATCAGCACCGATGACGATTCGTCCCTGCAATTGCTCTTTCTAGCAGGAACGTTATGCAATGATGCCGTTTTACGGGAAAAAGAGGGCCGCTGGACGATTCAGGGTGACCCTACAGAAGGCGCTCTGGTTGTGGCGGCAGAAAAAGCAGGCATACGTCAGCATGAGACAAGACAGCAAAGCCCGAGGGTGGAGGAGATACCTTTCAGCTCTGAGAGAAAGAGAATGACCACTATTCATCAAATGGAGAATGGGAAGAGGCTAGCCTTTATGAAGGGGGCTCCCGAGGTAGTTTTGGAAAGATGCTCCGGTATTTCAGAAGATGGCAGGGTGAAAGAACTGGGGGAGACAGAAAAGGCTCGAATTATAGGAGTAGGCGAGGACATGGCTCAGGAGGCGTTGAGGGTTCTCGGAGTCGCCTATAAAGAACTTGAAGACGGAATTGCCTATACAGAAGAGACTGTTGAGAAGGATATGACCTTCCTCGGCCTAGCTGGCATGATGGACCCGCCGAGGGAGGAGGCCATTGAAGCCGTAAAGGTATGCAAGCAGGTACATATCAGACCAATCGTGATCACCGGAGACCATAAACTTACCGCCGTCGCCATAGCGAGGGAGATTGGCATCTACACAGAAGGTGATATGGTCCTGACCGGTGAAGAATTAGAAAAGATGAGTGATAAGGAATACGAGAATATCGTGGATAAAGTGACCGTCTATGCCAGGGTATCACCCGTAGATAAATTAAAGATAGTCAGGGCATGGCAGAAAAAGGGTGAGGTGGTAGCCATGACCGGCGACGGGGTGAATGATGCCCCGGCCTTGAAACAAGCTGACATTGGGATAGCTATGGGTATAACCGGCACCGATGTTAGTAAAGAAGCGGCTGATATGGTTCTGGGCGATGATAATTTTGCCACCATTGTGAAAGCGATTGAGAGCGGCAGATGGATATATGACAACATAAAGAAATATCTCGTCTATCTCCTAGAGAGCAACGTGATAGAGGTGGTTTTCATTGGAGGAGTAGTTCTAATCACGGGTCCTCAATTTCTACCCGTTCTGCCTGCCGCCATATTATATATTAATCTGGCGACTGATGGGCTTCCTGCCATTGCCCTGGCGGTCTCACCACCTGACCCTGACATCATGCAAAGGCCGCCACGAAATCCCAAAGAAAGTGCCTTCGCCTGGGATGTGAGAGCATTCATCTTGATGATATTAGTCATTGAAATCCCTATCCTCTCCTACCTGTTTTTTAGCGGGTTCGGTGATATGACTCATATCAGGACACAGATATTCTTCTTCTTTGTAATTACAGAATTCGTCATCGCCCTCAACCTCCGTTCAGTGAAATACAGTATCTTCAAGGCGCCTCCGCATAAATGGCTGCTTCTATCCATCGCCTTTAATCTTATCGCTCTTATTGTATTGATCCAAATTCCGGCGGTGCTCGATACCTTCGGAGTACTCAAACCCTTAGCCTCAGACCTAGGGATAATCCTAGGCACGTGCGCTATCCTGACCATAGGGATGGAGGTTGTAAAGGCGATTCTGAGGAAGAAGATGCCATTAGGAGGAAGGATCACTCCATAGACTGATGAAGCTTCTTATCACTCAGTAGCCAATACCTTCCAAGAATCCTCTAGTTCCGGCATCAATTACATCGCGCTTCGCAGGAACAATCATTTGTGATCCTTCCTATATCCTGAAAACACTGACATGGGGCCTATATTCTCACCTGGGCTCGCTTTTGGCTTCGCTGGCAACGCAAAGTGCCCTACCATAGCAGTGAGCAGGACAACATAAGGCAAGCTATTTCCACTACAGATGGTATAATAACCCAATAGGAGAGGTGACCGAGTGGATTATGGTGCCGCTCTCGAAAAGCGGTCTCCGATTATATCGGAGCGTGGGTTCGAATCCCACCCTCTCCGCGGAGAGGTGCTGGAGTGGTCTAACAGGCACGCCTGGAGAGCGTGTGTCGGGGTTTCCTCGACCGTGGGTTCGAATCCCACCCTCTCCGCCACCAGAAAGTGCCGGGCGATGTCCGAAAATGACACAGTCGCCAATCCGTTTGACTCCATGAAATCTGCAATCTGATTCGGGGCTGATTCGGGGCAGGGACGGCTCCGTTATCCTGGCAAGGAAGTAACCCGCGCCTTGACTGCAGCAAACACAATGGGTTGAAAAAGATCACGATTTTGTATAGGCTTAAATGTAGTTCTACTAGGGGGAGCAATCAACAATGAAAAACAGTAAGGGAGTCAATAAAGCTGCAGGGCCGGCTAGTCCAGATATGAACCTATCTGATCAGGGCAACAAGAATGAGAAACACTACAACGACCTCGTGGCTTTGAGCCGGGTCTCAGCAGCAATCAGTGGTCTGCAGGACTTGGACACCATACTGAAGATCGGCCTGGATAATGTGCTCAACATCATGAATGGCACCGTTGGAGGAATAATGCTCTTGGACGAATCGAGCCAGACGCTGTCCTATAGAGTTCATCACGGCCTGTCTGACAAGTACGCTCAAGAGATGCATCTTAAACTTGGCGAGGGAATTGCAGGAAAGGTAGGCCAGAGCGCCAGGGCAGTGTTACTGGAGGATATTTCTTCGGAGCCAGATGCCGCCCGGCTTGACTTAATAGGTTCAGAGGGCTTAAGAGCATTTGTCAGCGTCCCACTCCGAGCGAAAGACAATGTTCTGGGAGTGATGAACGTTGCCAGCCATGTGCCCCATCGTTTCACCAAAGAGGACGTTCATCTCTTATACACGATTGGAGACCAACTCGGCATAGCGATTGAGCAGGCAATGCTGTACGAGCGGCTGAGAAAAGCAAGGGAAAGATTACGCAAACTTGCACGACAGAACCTTGTAGCGGAAGAAGAGGAACGGCGCAGGATCGCCCGTGAGCTGCACGATGAGACCAGTCAATCGCTCTCCGGGATAGCACTTCAACTGGAAGCGCTGATAGAAATGTACACGAAATCCGGCAACCAAGATGCCCAAATCACTGCCGGATTGAAGAAAGTCCAGGCACTGACAGTGCAGGTACATAAAGAGGTGAGCAGGGTGATTTCCAATCTCCACCCTACTGTCTTGGATACACTGGGATTGGTCGCCGCTGCTCGCCAGCACGCCAAGAATACTCTTCAACCCTTGAATATTAACGCAACAGTAGAGGCAAAAGGGACCGAGATGCGATTTCCTCCCGATGTAGAAGCTGCTATCTTTCGCGTTATTCAGGGCTCTGTTGGCAACATTATCAAGCATTCCAAAGCAAAGAATGCTTCCATAGTTCTGGTGTATCAACCAAACGAGTTTTCGCTAACCATTCGCGACGATGGGCAAGGGTTTGATGTCTCCAGACTCACCGATGTGGAAGAAAGCGGGCGGGGCCGTGGATTGTTCAGCATGAGGGAGAGGATTGGCTTCCTTGGCGGTACCAGCGGCGTGGAGTCCAAGGTCGGAGCAGGAACCACGGTTTGGGCTAAGATTCCAGTCGGTCAGGACATTAGATATGAAAAGAATAAGAGTGCTGATAACTGACGACCATGCCATCGTACGAGATGGTATTTGTGCCCTGCTTGCTCTTACCGAGGACATAGAAGCAGTGGGCGAGGCCACCAACGGCAGGGAGGCGCTGGAGAGGGTCAAGAAGCTGGCGCCCGACGTGGTACTCATGGATATCGCTATGCCTCTTATGGATGGACTGGAGGCAACCCGCCGCATACACAAGGAGTCCCCGCACACAAAGGTGATAGTACTGACACAGTACGAAGACAGGGAATATGTATTACCCGTTATCGAAGCTGGAGCCAGTGGTTTTGTCAGTAAAACAGCAGCATCGTCAGAACTTACCTCCGCGATTCGGTCTGTGTACCGTGGGGATTCTTACCTATCTCCATCCATAGCTAGACTTCTGGTCGAAGACTATCGTGAGATGGCCAAAGTAGGGAAAAGCCAAGACACGTCCGAACAGCTTACCGACCGGGAGAGAGAAATACTGAAACTACTAGCGGAAGGTCATTCTACTCCTGAGATAGCTCGAATGCTGGTCCTTAGTCCCAAAACCGTAGAACGACATAAGACTAACCTCATGGGAAAGCTGGATATCCACAACCGCCTCGACCTGTTCAAGTATGCCCTGCGCAAGGGCATCATCACCGTCTGAGACTACTGCCCCACAGTTTTCACGCCACTGCTTGTTTTCCACACCCGACCAATGGGAAGCGTCATACCCATAAATGGGTGATTAAGTGTAGAGAATTGCGGTGATGTTTCCCTGCTTTCTGGGGTGAACACCTCTATTTCCTCAGCAGATTGAACGCTATACTTTTACTAGGAGGGTGAACAGACTATCTAGACGTGCAATTGGCAAGGGGGTGAAAGATGGAAAGGAACACCAAAATTCTGCTGGTGGATGATGAACCTGAGTTCATTGCAGGCATGCAAGCCAAGTTACTGGCAAAGGGTTGGCAAGTGTTTGCTGCCGCCAACAGACTACAGGCAGAGGAGGCAGCGCGTTGCGAAAAACCTGACCTGATTATTCTGGGCACGATAATGCCACGTGGAGACGCCTTTCAGCTGCACCAGTGGTTGAAACAAAGCCCCAACTTCAGAGAGGTGCCTCTCATTGTGGTTGATGCCCCGCCAGAAAAGCGCCTGCTTAAGGGCTGGCGTATGGACGAGGGCTTGAAGCTTGAAGCCGAACAATACTTAATCAGGCCGGTCGAGCTAGCTTCGGTGGTGGCCTGGGCTGAGAAATTCCTGGATAAGACACTGCGAAGAATCAAGGTGTTGGTGGTAGATGACCACGCTGTAGTCAGGGAAGGAGTTTGTGCCCTGCTGAATCTGCAAAAAGACATTGAGGTAATAGGAGAGGCTGTTGATGGGCGAGATGCCATTGATAAAGTGCAGCGTCTTATGCCAAACGTAGCGGTGATGGATATAGTCATGCCGGTGATGAGTGGACTTGAAGCAACGAAACGAATAACCGCGGAGTGTCCGAATACCAAGGTTTTGATTCTAACCCAATATGACGAAGAGGAGAATATGTTTGTTGCCAAGCAGGTAGGGGCTTACGGCTTTATTGCCAAGAACGCTGCCAGTTCCGACCTTTTGACGGGCATAAGGACAGTAGGCGAAGGGAGATACTTTCCTCGGTCCTTTGCCTACGTGTCTGCCAACTGGCCTGAAGGTCAGGACAAGAACAAGTAGCTCTCCCTGGAAAGCCCTATCCCCATCTGCCGGGTCGTGAAGGAGGATATCGGTTTGCAGGCGATAACCATTACTCTTGATGGTCGCGAAGTAAGTGGCTATCCCGGAATGACCATTCTGGAACTGGCGAAGGAATCCGGCATAAATATTCCCACACTCTGTCACGACCCTCAACTTGCCTCGGTTGGGGCTTGTCGCGTGTGCTTGGTAGAAGACGAACGAAATGGTGCCCTACTGGCATCCTGTGTCGCCCCAATAGCGTCGGGAATGGTAATCAACACGCATTCCCCGCGAGTAATGGAGCGCCGCAAAACCGTAATTGAATTGATGCTCGCCAGCCATCCCGATTCCTGTCTTGTATGCGATAAAGGCAATCGCTGCCAGTTACGACAAATTGCTGCAGACCTGGGCATCGGCCTGGTGAAACTGCAAAGACTTCCCCAGATGGTCAGCATTGAAGAAGTCAATCCTTTCCTCGAGCGGGATTTGAGTAAGTGCATACTGTGCGCCAAATGTATTCGGGCCTGCCAGGAGCTGGTCGTCGAAGGCGCTATTGATTACTTCCAACGGGGGTTCACGACCATACCGGCCACACTTAACAATAAGCCGCTGGAAAGTTCCGAGTGTACTTTTTGTGGAACCTGCGTGGGACTGTGCCCTACGGGCGCGCTGACAGAGAAGGAGAAAACATATAGAGGGACAACCCAGACTGTTACGCAGACAATCTGTCCTTTCTGTGGCTGTGGCTGTAGCATTTGTCTGGAAGTTAAGGATGGACGTGTATTGCGGGCCACGCCAGGCAAGGAAAGCTCGGTGTACAAAGGCACGCTCTGTGTGAGAGGAAGCTATGGCTGTGATTTTATCCATAGCCCGGATAGGTTACTCAAACCCCTGGTCAAGAGTAACGGTAATTCTGAGGAACTGCCCTGGCAAGAAGCTTTAGAACTGGCGGGCACTCAATTCCGGAGAATAAAGGACGAATATGGAGCCGATAGCCTGGCTGTCCTGGGCTCCTCAAAGTGCACCAACGAAGAGAACTATCTTCTGCAGAGATTTGCCAGATCTGTGTTTGGCACCAACAATATTGATAATGGCAGTCGCCTGTACAACTCCGCCAGTCGTGTCGGCCTGGGATCTTCCCTTAGCTTCTCCGGCACTACAAATTATCTTACTGATCTGGAACAAGCCGAGCTCATACTGGTTATCGGGGCCGATCCCAATGCCTCAGCCCCTGCCATCAGTTATGCCATAAAGCGTGCCGTGAAACAGCATGGTGTGAAATTGCTGTTGATAGAACCTCGGCAGACAAAGCTCTCTTCATTTGCTCACCTTTGGTTGCGACCCAGAGTCGGCACCGACATGGCTCTCATCAATGGCCTGGCCAAGGTCATTGTCGACGAAGGTTTGCTGGACGAGGAGTTCGTCACCAGAAGGACGGATAATTTCGAAGCTTTTGCCGAAAGCTTGAAAAAGTACACCCCGGAGTACGTTGAGAAGGCCACCGGTGTCCCCGGTCAAGAAATTCGCGAAGCCGCTCGACTGTACGCCAAGGCTAACCAGGCAGCAATCGTCTATGGCACAGGAGTCACACAGCATATTACTGGAACGGACGGTGTGAAAGCTCTGGCGAATTTGGCATTGCTGACAGGAAATATCGGGCGCAGGGGAGGCGGCATCTACGCGCTGCAAAGAGAGAACAATGCGCAGGGCGCCTGCGATATGGGAGCACTGCCCAAATTTCTCCCCGGATATCAAAGCGTGGCGGATGCCCAGGCCAGAGGCAAGTTCGAAGAACGTTGGAGAGTAAGTTTGCCGGCTGAAGCTGGACTGACAGCCATGGAGATGATGGAACAGGCAAAAAAGGGGAAGATCAAAGGCATGTACATCGTGGGAGAGAACCCAGTCCTGAGCTTTCCGAATCCGAGATTCATTAAAGAAATTCTGGCTTCCCTCGATTTCCTGGTAGTCCAGGATATGTTTCTTACCGAGACGGCCAGACTGGCCAATGTAGTTCTGCCAGCGGCAAGCTTCGCCGAAAAGGAGGGGACATTCACCAACTTCGAAGGAAGGGTACAAAGGGTGCAAAAGGCAATCGCCCCTCTGGGCGAAAGCCTGCCAGACTGGGAGATAATCCTGCGGCTTGCCGACAAAATGGGGTCTCCAATGCCGTATTCCTCTCCTCAAGAAGTTATGGATGAGGTAATTGGCTGTTGTCAGCTACCGGCCTACACTTTCTATGAAGGGGGTGGCCATCCTGAGTCAGAGGCGAAGAGCCTGTATGAGGCTGAGTCTGGTAGTCACCGAGGGGTTGGCCGCATACATGGCGGTCAATTCTCGGAGGGGTTTGCCCGCTTCTGCCCTGTTGAGTATGCACCACCCGCAAAAGGGAAGAAGGGCTATCCCTTCACGTTGCTAGCCGGCACCATTCTTAGTCATTTTGGCGCCGGGTCCAGAAGCTCCAGGTCGACACGATTAAGGAAATTTTCCTCCGAGGCTTTCGTGGAGATTTGTGAGTCCGACGCCAGAGAACTCGCCATCGCCGATGGCGAGATGGTCAAGGTAAGTTCGCCTGCAGGCGAGGTGACGGCAAAAGTCAAGATCACCAATGCACTGCGCGAAGGGATGCTCTTTATGCCGATTTCATTCCCGGAGGCGCCGGTCAATGAGCTATTCGACATTGTCTTAGATTCAGAAACAAAAGCGCCTTCACTGAAAGCGTGCAGCGTTAAGGTAGATAAGATTCCTATTCATTGAAGAGGATTTAGCTCTGTCCAGAGTGAAGCGAAGGAGTTAGCCAAGATGGATAAAGAAGGAATACCAGGAGAGGCCGACCCGGCACGAATAAATGCCCTTGTTTCTGAACATAGTCAGCAGAAGTGGGCGTTGATTTCGCTGCTGCAAAAAATCCAGGGGGAGTTCGGCTATATCCCTCCTCAGTCTATACCGCTTATAGCCAGAAGCCTGGGGCTTTTCCCCAGTCAGGTCCAGGGGGTGATCAGTTTCTATACTCAGCTCTATACTCAGCCACGGGGCAGAAACGTTGTTAGAGTCTGTCGGGGGACAGCCTGTCACGTGCGCGGGGGGAAGACAATACTGAAATTGGTTAAACAGCGCCTCGGTATAGAAGAGGGGGAAACCAGCCCTGATTTCGAATACACCCTGGAAACCGTGGCCTGCATCGGCGTTTGTGCTCTGGCACCTAACATTGTCGTTAGTGACCATGTCCATGGTCACATGAACCCCAAGAAAGTAGAGCAGTTGTTCAGAAATCGGGAGGATAAAGAGTAGTATGCAGGACCGCTATACTGTTTTTGTTTGTCAGGGAACAGGATGTCTTTCAAGCGACTCCGATGCTGTCTATGAGGCGCTGCAGGAACAAATAAGCCGACAGGGCATAAGCCATGCCGAGGTGGATTTCACCGGCTGTCACGGTTTCTGTGAGCAAGGCCCCAATGTAGTCATTGAACCCGAGGGCATTCTCTATACCCACGTCCAGGCCGAGGATGCTCCGGAAATTGTCACCTCTCACCTTCGAGATGGCAAACCTGTGGAACGCCTTTTCTACCGTGACCCGGTGACCGGCAAAGCTATACCGCACTATTCAGAGATAAACTTCTACAAAAAACAGCAGCGCGTCATCCTGCGCAACTGCGGGCATATCAACCCGGAAAAAATCGAGCATTATATTGCCCGTGGAGGTTATCGGGCACTGAAGAAGGCTCTCCTTGAAATGACACCGGAGCAGGTCATCGGCGAGGTGAAGAGGTCCGGGCTTAGAGGGCGCGGCGGTGCCGGTTTTCCTGCCGGACAGAAGTGGGAGTCCTGTCGTCGAGCCCCAGGCACGCCTAAATATGTAATCTGCAATGCCGATGAAGGCGACCCCGGCGCTTTTATGGACCGCTCCATCCTGGAAGCAGACCCTCACTCCGTTATGGAGGGAATGATTATCAGTGCCTATGCCATTGGCAGCCAGGATGGCTACATATATGTCCGGGCTGAATATCCCCTGGCTGTGAAGCGCCTCAGGGTGGCTGTCGCCCAGGCAAGAGAGCACGGATTTCTTGGCAGTAGAATCCTCGAGACGGACTTCAGCTTCGACGTGAACATTGTGGAGGGGGCAGGAGCCTTTGTCTGCGGAGAGTCCACGGCACTGATGGCCTCAATTGAGGGCAGGAGAGGTATGCCCCGCCAAACGCCACCTCGCTCGGTGGAGAAAGGTCTGGGCGGCAAGCCTACCTCTCTAAACAACGTCAAGACCTTTGCCTTCGTGCCCCAAATAATCGACAACGGGGCTGATTGGTTTGCCGGCATAGGCACTGAAAAGAGCAAGGGAACGGCCGTCTTTGCCCTCACCGGAAAAATTGCCAATAGCGGGTTGGTAGAGGTGCCCATGGGCACTCCTCTATCCACCATTATCTTTGATATCGGTGGTGGTATCCCCCGGGGCAAGCAGTTCAAGGCGGTACAGACAGGCGGCCCCTCGGGCGGCTGCATCCCTGCTCGATTTCTCGACTCCCCGGTGGAATATGAAACGCTGGCTAAATTGGGCTCGATCATGGGCTCCGGCGGCATGGTAGTCCTGGACGAGACCACATGTATGGTGGATGTGGCCAAGTACTTTTTGAGTTTCACCCAGGCAGAATCCTGTGGGAAGTGTGTTCCTTGCCGGCTGGGAACCAAACAAATGCTGGAAATACTGACCAGAATCACCCAGGGCAAAGGAAGCGAGGAAGACATAGATACACTGCTTACGATAGCTAAGACGGTCAAGGAATGCTCGTTATGTGGCCTGGGTCAAAGCGCGCCCAATCCTGTCCTTACTACCCTCGATTACTTCAGAGATGAATATGAAACTCACATAAAAGAGAGGAAATGCACGGCCGCTGTGTGCGATGCCCTCATGATATCGCCATGTCAGCACACCTGCCCGGTAGGAATCAATATCCCCAGATATGTAGCTCAAATTGCCGATGGCGAATATCTGGAGGCTGTCAACACCATCAGGGAGCGTAATCCCTTTCCCGCTATTTGCGGCCGTATATGTCATCACCCCTGCGAGGGTAGGTGCCGGCGCGGCGAACTCGATGAGTCTGTGGCAATAAGGGCGCTCAAGCGATTTGCCGCCGACTGGTATTTTGACCACATTGAGGAGCTACCTCCACCTGAACCCTTCCCCCGGATTCATAACCGCAAAGTAGCGGTAGTGGGGGCGGGACCTACCGGGCTGTCATGTGCCTACTACCTGGCCCAGATGGGCTATCCTGTAACGGTTTTCGAAGCCTTTCCCGTAGGCGGGGGTATGCTCTCGGTAGCTATACCCGACTTTCGGTTGCCTCGGGAGGTTATCCAGAAGGAGATAGACTATATAGCCAGGCGGGGGGTGGAGATAAGATACAACACGCCCATCAACGTAAATTTCACCATAGACGATATCAGAAACAATGGCTTTGAAGCCGTCTTCATTGCGGCCGGGGCGCAAAGGAGCCAGAGCATTGGTATACCAGGGGAACTGGAGGACATGGAGGGCTTCTACTATGGCTTGAGGTTCTTGAGAGACGTAAAGATTGGCAAGCCTGTTAAGATTGGACGCAATGTAGCCGTTATCGGGGGTGGCAACGTGGCCCTGGACTCCTCTCGCACAGCTCTTCGCCTTGGCGCCGATGAGGTGAGTATCTTCTACCGCCGGTCGCGGGAAGAGATGCCGGTCACCGAGGTGGAGTACGATGAGACGCTGGCTGAAGGCGTTCAGGTTAATTTCCTGGTCAGTCCCACCCGCGTCGTAAGCGACGAGTGGAAAGTGACCGGTCTACAGTGTGTGCGCATGAAGCTGGGTGAGCCTGATAGCGGCGGACGCCGTCGTCCAATCCCCGTTCCCGGCTCAGAGTTCTTTGCTCCGGCGGATACCGTCATTGCTGCTGTGGGGCAGGCCCCGGACCTGTCATTCTTGCCTCCGGGCAGTGCTCTTGAACGCACCCGGTGGGAAAGGTTGGCAGTTGATGAAAACAGATTAGCTACCAACGTGTCCGGGGTCTTTGCCGGAGGAGACTTTGTCGCCGGGCCAGGCATGGTGATAGAAGCTATTGCCGCTGGCCGCAGAGGAGCCATAGCAATAGACAAGTATCTCCGCGGCGATGCTTCACGGGTCCAGATATATGACCTGAAGCCTGCCGTTCCACCGCCTGTCATTGCGAGGAGCGCTAGCGACGAAGCAATCTCGAGAGAGGAAACCTGGGAGCCCCAACTCAGGCCGGAAACACCCCATCTTCCTCTCCAGGAGAGAAAAGGTAGCTTTAAAGAGATAGAGCTGAGCTTTTCTGAAGAGAAGGCCAGACAGGAGGCTAAGCGATGCTTAAGATGCGACCTAGAGAAATAGAGAATGCCAAATCCCAAATACTAAATCCTAAACAATATCAAATGGTTAAAATCCCAATGATCCGAAGATTTGAGTTTAGAACATTGGAACTTAGAATTTGTTTAGGGCTTAGAAATTAGGATTTAGGATTTACCTTGTGGGAGGCCAGAAATGAAATCTATTACCAAGCAGAAGCCCTTTGAGGAAATTAAGCAACAATTGGAAGGGTTTGACCGGGTGTACATTGCGGGTTGTGGCACATGTTCCACAATGACCAAGACCGGCGGGAAGGAAGAGGTCGTGGAGATGAGGAAGCGTCTGCAAGAGCTGGGCAAGCTGGTCACCGGCTGGATAGTTATCCCTACCGCCTGCGATGAAATGACCGAGGTAGCTATTAAGGAGAACAACGGAGCCATTCAGAATGCCGCCTGTATCCTGGTCATGGCCTGTGCCCTGGGAGTGCATAAGCTAAGCACCTATATCGACAAGCCAGCCATTCCCGCACTGGATACTCTTTTCATAGGCATCGAGGATGGTCCGGGCTGTTTTCAAGAAGTCTGTGCCCAGTGTGGTCAATGCATCCTGGGAGAGACTGCGGGCATTTGTCCCTTGACGGCATGTCACAAGGGTCTGCTGAACGGCCCGTGTGGCGGCACCAATAACGGCAAGTGCGAGGTGGATAAGGAAAAGGACTGTGCCTGGACTCTCATATATGAGCGGCTGAAGGGACAGGGGCGACTCGACCTGATGCGCAGGT
This sequence comes from Chloroflexi bacterium RBG_13_51_36, assembly GCA_001796515.1. Classification (GTDB taxonomy): domain Bacteria; phylum Chloroflexota; class Dehalococcoidia; order GIF9; family AB-539-J10; genus RBG-13-51-36. Next base: position 27,329 of record MGMS01000041.1, on the reverse strand, counting down.
ATCATTCCCCCAGGGACTACAACGTAGCACCCAGGCCGCGAATGATCAGGATTGCATGAAGGAGGAGCTATGGCGCCGAGTTTCAGGGAAGTTCTTAAATCTGGCAAATTTGTGATAACCAGCGAAATCGGCCCCCCCAAGGGGACCAATATCGAGAAGATGCTCCATCATATCGACCTTCTCAAGGACAAAGTCGATGCGCTGAATGTCACCGACCACCAGAGTTCGGTAATGCGTTTCCCCTCCATCGGCGGATGCCTGGCCATCAAGGAGCGGGGCGGCGAGCCTATACTACAGGTGACATGCCGCGACCGTAATCGCCTTGCTCTTCAAGCCGAGCTTCTGTTCGCATATACCAGAGGCGTAAGGAATGTCCTATGCCTGACCGGAGATGCTGTCGTGGTTGGCGACCACAAGGCGGCCAAGGGCGTTTTCGACCTGGACTCAGCGCAGTTGTTGAAGACGATCCGGCACATGGAATCGGGCAAGGACCTGGGTGGAAATGCGCTCGACGGCACCGTTGAGTTCTGTGCCGGAGCCATAGTCACGCCTGAAGCAAACCCGATAGAGCCGCAATTAATGAAGTTTGAAAAGAAGATTGAAGCCGGTGCCGAGTTCTTTCAGACTCAGGCCATCTATGACCTGGACAAATTTGCCAGGTTCATGGAATATGCCCGCCAATTCCCGGTCAAGATACTGGCCGGCATCATCTTGCTCGTGTCAGCCAGGATGGCGAAGTACATGACCGATAATGTCCCGGGCGTCATTGTGCCCCAGAACTTGATTGACGAATTAGTGGCTGCCCCCAAAGGTGAGGCAATCAATAAGGGTATAGAAATCGCCGGCAGGATGATTGCTACCATAAAGAAAGAGTCTATGTGCGACGGAGTCCATGTCATGGCTATAGGCAAGGAAGAGGTGGTCCCGGATATCCTGAAAGCGGCGGGCGTTGTCGCCTAGGACGTGATGTAGCCGTTGAAAAAACGGAGGCCGCTTGCCTTTTCTCGTCTAACATCCTACCCCTATTACCCTAGGATTTCAACGTTCAATTTACATAGATAGCATGCACCTACTTTCAAATCAAATCTTTTCTCTTGCCATTTGCCAAAGCAACCACTACTTCTTTTTGTTTGTCTGTCAACTTGTCACCTTGCTTAACAACTATCTCTTCGACTCTTTTGTCTACTCTATCAAAATCAGCAAATTCATTGACTGTTCCCCCACGGATAATCTTATAACTACCTGACGTAGATAGGATTTCGCTAGTAAAACCAACCAAGAAATCCCATAATCCTTCTTCAGTGCTAATTAATTCATCAACATAATTCTTCACTGTTTCGATGTTCTCCCATTCTTTCCATCGATAAAGAATTGCATTTAGATGTGGCGCCTTCGACAGTTTCTTTTCCCTGATAAACGATTTTGTCTTATTTACGCATTCTCCCTGTATCTCTCCTAAATCAGATGCAGACAACTCTAATAATATCTTTTTGCCTGCACTATCCTCCCCTCTAATATCAATGAGCGATACAAATTCGACAGGAAGAAAGACTGTTTCGCATTTTTCAATAGCGTTGATTATTATTTGCTTTCTCCTTTCTCTTTCCTGAATCCCTTCCAACAATAATAGATATACTATTCTACAGGCTAAAACATACGAATCCATCATTAGCATCTGTCTCCGCTCGCCCACAATTCTATCTTCTGCATTGAATATGCAAATAATCACGCTCTCAATAGAGTCCTTGTCAACTTCACGGACATAGTCCTGCATTTTTTCGAGTAATCGCCTTCCCATTCCTTTATCAAAGAATCCCAGGAATTTACCACAGAAAACACTAGCATCTCTGGTCATCGTAATAAATAGACGCATTTCCTCGTCAGATATTTCACCTACCGGGGTCCCCAGCATGAAATACTTATCAAAATAATCTCTTGAACACACTCTCCTCTTTTGTCTCCATTCGCGCTCCCAAGCACCACCATAACTATAATTTCCTTCAACGCTTAATATAGCTGGGAAAAGCGCTTTGCATGTACTCTGCACAAAACGAGCCAACTCCTTTTCTCTTTCCTTTTTCTTCTCTTGTTCTCTGCCCTCTACGCTTGATGGAAAATTATATATACTGGCAAGTACTTCTTTCGCTATCTTATTAGATTGTTCCCGTCCAAATGTGTTAGCCCCTCCTTCCGTTAGCACTTCCTTATTCTTCCTCATCATTTCGTATGATAGCGGTGCGAATGTTCTTATTAGGTTTAGACCCATGAAATCAACCATGTCAATCTCTGAAGACACTAATGGATATGTAATTATCAGACCATTGGCGTATCTCACAATATCTCTCATATTCTTAAAATACTTTCTAAGGTTTCCTTCTAGATACAATTCCTCCCAGTGTTTCCTATCGAATCCCTTTTCGCCCCATTTTTCAATAAGTGTATTAAGCTCACCAAGAAGAAAATCAGTCATCAACCTTTCATCGGGGCTTGGTACATTTATGGGCACCTGCACTATTTTGTCTATATATTCTTTACCATGGCCAGGCTGCTCACAATCCAGCACATATTCAACCAAGTTCCTATCAAAAGCAAGCAAATAAGTTGTATTTTCAAAGTTCGCATTGAGTCTTATTAAGCGAAACAACAATTTCATTGCCTTGACATCTAGACGGTCTATATCATCGATGATAATAAATATGCGTTTAGCATAGTCCTTTAACATTTGGTCAAGTTCTCTTTTGATTTCCTCCAGCGTTTTCTTACGGGTGTCCTCCAACATTCCACTTACTTCTTTTGTTACAGCCGAACCCATCTTAATCCACTGATTCCCGATAGGAGACAACTCGGCTACAGTAAGAATAACAGCAAAGATATCCAGCAGTTTGCCAATTTTTTCTTTAGTCTTTTGCCTTCTGTCTAACCTCAAGATTGACACCTTGAGTTCCCTAAAGAACATAGCCGTTAGCTGTTCCACATCTGATGCGTACCACGGATTGAATCTCAAGATAACAATGTCCCTGTCGATATTTCTCCTCTTGTCCAGATAGCCTTCAATAAGATTGAGGATGGACGATTTGCCGCAGCCCCATTCACCGTTGAGAGCCGCAATTAGACACTTACTATCTGCATGTTCAAATAATACGTCCGCCAAGTGTTCAGCAAATTGAATACGATTCAATCTATCCTGCTCAGGACTACTTATTGGCTCGTCCACCAATAACCCAGTTTTACTACTTACTCTATTCTCTTCCATTGGCTAACCCCCTTCTCATACGTATAATATATTCCCTTTCCCTGTAGTCATCAACTATAATCATTAATTACCTTCTGACTGATAACGGTAACCTCTACCTCCCTTTTGTTTTGCTACTTTCCCATAAATACGGCCCAACCCACGTGTGCTCTTCACGCTCCACCCTGCTCATCTTGGCCAGATCGACCACCACCTCGCTTTGTGGATATTAGTTACATTCTAACCAACAATTGGGGAGTGGACACAAAAATGGATTGAGGCGAGTTATGATTTTGGTGTATATTAGCTGCGGCGCCAGGAATTGCATCCGTAGATACCACAGAAAATATAGCATTTCCCGATGCCAGCACTGCAAAACGTTCATCATGCCCGGAGAAAAAGAAGTCAGCCCCAAGCAGGTGAAGTCCACGAGCAACACCGTACAACACGAGGTTACAACGAGTGGCATCCTTGCTTTAGGCATCCTCCTGCTGTGCTTCGCTATCGGCTCATTATTGTTTTCAACGATTCCCACGGTGCTGGATAGGGTCTCACTCTATGAAAAACAGGGGCTTGACATAGTAATGTATCCAAACATCATCCTGCGTGAGGTTGCCGAGCCGATTGAAAGTATAGGCGAGGAAGAAGCGCAGCTAGCCCTGCTGATGGAGAACACGCTGCAGAGAGTCGCCGGGGAAGACTTGTCAGCGCCTCAAGTAGGCGTTTCCAAGAGGATGTCCGTAGTCAGATTAGGCAGGTCTGCGTCCGATGCTGAGGTCTTAGTCATGATTAACCCCTATATCATCGAGCAGGACGGAAGCTCAACGGAGCTCGAAGGGTGTCTTAGCTTGCCCCATGGTCTTGAGCGCAGGGTGTCTCGCAGCGAGCGGATTCTGGTGAGGTTCCTGACGTTGGAAGGTGAGGAGGTAACTCTGGAAGAAACAGGCGGGAACGCCAGGGTCATACAACACGCAATCGATCACCTTAACGGGATATTAATCGTGGATTATGCCGGAGCACCTGAGATCACTCCGGCTATACTTCTGGCTATTGCCGTGTACTCTGCAAGTGCGGTTATCGCGGTCGTAATCTACATTCTGAACAGAAGGGGAAAAAGAGTGCGGGATTGAACGCTATGGACCACGGTATAGCTTCCACAAATACATTATCGCCTCTTCAGGCATCGGCAAAGGGCATATACAGATACGGTCGCCAGATCAACAGCCATGACCTGGTGAAGATTCTGGCTATCCTGACCATGATTATAGATAACGTGGGCCTGTTCCTCATGTATGACAACATCTGGATGCGAGTGATCGGGCGGATGGCGGCACCACTCTTCTTCTACCTGGTAGGCTACTCGGGCTCATACAAGTTCAAGTATCAGATACTTGCTCTCGGCATAGGTCTCTGCTTGATAAAGCTCTTTGTGAGTGACAACCCAAGCCTTATAGGGAATATCCTCCCCCTTGATATCCTTATTAACTTTGTCTTGATAAAGGCGATACTGAACCGGTTCGATCCCGCCAGGCTGCGAACCGGCTACCTTATCTTGATACTCGCCGTCCTTGTCCTGATAGGCGAACAAACACGCGCATATATAGAATATGGGAGCCTCGGATTGGGCATCGCCATCGGCTCGAGGCTAATCCACGAGCGCCATCCGTTTGGCAAGCCCTGGATTATTATCGCCACCACGGCTCATTATCTCATCCAGGGGAATTCGTTGTTGCTCTCACGGCCCGAAGTGTCAATGCAGGTGATGCTCCTGGCTATCGCTCTGCTTGCTCTAGTCTTTGTACTCAGCCTGCTTCTGTTCCTTAAGTATGACCTGCGAACCTTCACAGTAAGCTCTGCCCCGTTGAGGACGATTGCCATTTATGTCTCACGCTACTCGCTTCAAATTTACTTCTTCCATCTGGCTGCTTTCCAAATCATTCATAGCATCTTCTTGACGTGAGGCGGCAGCGGCAAAGAGCACCATCCCGTACTCGAAACATTGACGTAGCCTGCGCGCCAGTTGCCTTATTTTGAATGCGTCCAAGCGCCTATGCAAACGATGTCTGTGATTTATCAGACAGAAATCGGGGTGAGTGGATTTGAACCACCGACCACCTTTTACCTAACTGACGGCGTTCTTCAGTAGCAGATAGCTATGAAAACTACATGCCCAGCCTGCTGCGAACGTTGACGAAGTTGAGCAGGTTCTCACGGGTTACCATGCCGATAATCTTGTTGTCCTGGACCACAGGTACCTGATTGATATTGTCCTCAGTCAGGATTTGCAGTATGGAGGACAGTTCCTCATCGGGGCGCACCCACTTGAGCTTGTCAAACGGCGTCATTGCCTCTTTGACGGTCTCCGTGCTCCACTGGTCACGAGGTACTTCCTTTACGTTATGCAATGTCATCAAGCCCATGATTTCCGAGCCGGAGCCCACAGGGAAACAACGGCGTCCGGAGGTCAGGATATTTCCATTCACAAGGTGGTCAATCGTCATGTCAGGAGGAACTACGATACAGTCACCGGACATTATTTCGCTGGCTACGTGGCCTTTCAGCATTTCCTGCATAAGAAGCTGCTGGTAGCTACCAACCGCGGCACTCTCCAGAAACCAGCCAATCAACGCCAGCCAGATACCGTTGACCCAGTTACCCGTAAAGATGAGATAGATGCCTACAAAGATGAAAACAAAGCCTACCGCCCTTCCGATATTCGAAGCTATTTTCGTGGCGCTCTTCAAATTGTGGCTGCGCCACCATATTAATGACCTTAAGACGCGTCCTCCATCGAGAGGGAAGCCGGGAATAAGATTGAAGGCGCCCAGCACCACATTAATGTATCCTAGCCAGTACGCGATAGCCGTGATGAACTGAACCGCAAAGGTATCCACGCTGCGCAACTGGTAGTAAACGCCGAGAAGAATGCCCCCGATCACCAGACTACTCAAAGGGCCAACTATGGCCATACGGAATTCATCGCCGGGCTGCTTGGGTTCACTGGTAATTTGAGAAACACCGCCAAAAATGAAAAGGGTTATGGACTGAACCGGTATACCCTGCCGTTGAGAAACTATGCTATGCATCAGTTCGTGGACCAGGACTGAGCCAAAGAACAGGACACTGGTTATCAAACCGGCCGCTACTCTGGCAGACAAGCTCCAGGTCGGATAGGTAGACGGGAAATAGCTGCCCGCCAGCGCCCAGGTCACCAGTGCAAAAATAAGAAACCAGGAATAGTGAAGCCTTAGCGATATACCAAAAGCCTTGCCGATAGGTATGCCACCTCTTAGCATTTTGAACCTCCTCCTATTTGCATTTTCTCATATCGAGTTGTTGGACACTCATCATTAACTGTTTACACGTGTTGTACATAGTGGAGCAAAGATAGTGCTAGCTAATGACCCTCTTGTGGAAGCCCCGGCAGCCGACCCAGAGGAACAGGAGACAAAATGCCACAAGCACGGGGTAGATAACATATAGTGGCATATGGGGCGCCGTGGTCAGCGCGGCGCGAAAGCCCTCGGTCACATAGATGAGCGGGTTGACACAGACCAATGCCTGCAGCCAGGGGAAGCCGCCGACCTTGATAGCTGCCAGCGTCGTCCATGGATAGTAAGTGCCGCCCAGGAAGGTTAAGGGCAGGACAATAAACCCGAACATGACGCCGATGTTGCGCGGTGAAATGCGGGTCCCCAAAACTAAGCCGAGACTGGATGTCATAATGCTGGTGAGAGGAATCAGTGTGAGCAGAAGCACCCAGTGCACCGAAAGGTCGGGCTGAACACCCCGGGCGTGGACAACTGCGGCGATGGGGAACACGATTGCAGCGGCGATAAGGCCCTGGATGGCTCCGGCAACAACCTTACCGATGGCCACGAGTGATACCGGGAGAGGTGCGAGCACCCGGTCTTCAATCTCTTTGGTATAGCCGAATTCGTTGGCCAGGGGCAACGCCACGGCCTGGATTCCCTGGAACATAATGGAGAGGCCCACGACGCCGGCAACCAGTACGGTAGCGAATGACGATTCGCCGCCGGCGCCTGAACTGCCTCCAATGCCCTGGCCAATCTGAGGAAATACGTACAGGAAAACAAAGACTAAGAGAAATGGCTGGATAAGAGTGCGGGCGATGAAGACACCCAGGTTCTTTCTTAGCACTGTCAGGTCACGCAGCAGCAGGGCATTGAAGGCGGCGCGGCTGGCCGCTGCTGCCGACCGAGCTGACCTTGGTGCTTGAACACCTGGTATAGCAGTCACGGTGCTCATCAGTCGCGCAGTTCCTTTCCGGTCAGATTGATGAAGACAGTTTCGAGGGAAGGTTCGGCCACAGACAAATCAGTGATATTGAAACCTCCCTGTTCAGCAACGGCAACTATTCTGGGCAGTACGCCAGCCGTGCCTTTAATGTGGAGCTGGATAGTATTGTCGAGTAGCCGGCTTGTGGTCGCTCCTTCGACTTGGTCTCGCAGGAGTCGAGCGAAGGCATCCAGATCGCCTGTTGCCGATATCGTTACGACATGGTCGGCGCCAACCGATTCCTTCAAGTTCTTCGGAGTGTCCATAGCGAGAATACGTCCGTAGTCCATAATAGCTACCCGGTCACAGACCGAATCTGCTTCCTCCATATAATGCGTGGTCAACAGGATAGTCTGCCCTTCGGTGTGCAGCTTACCGAGGATATCCCACAGGGCAAGGCGGCTCTGTGGGTCAAGGCCGGCCGTGGGCTCATCAAGAAAAAGGACCGACGGGTGATGTAACAGAGCACGAGCCACCTAGAGCCGCCTCGCCATACCACCGGAAATGGCTGCCACATCCGCCTTGGCACGTTCAGTGAGGCGAAAGTTCACCAAGAACTCGTCCGCTGCCTCACGACTCTCTCTGGCGCTCATCCCGAAAAAACGGCCATGATAATATAGGTTCTCCCAGACGGTCAGTGCCCGATCAAGGTTATTCGTCTGAGCCACGACACCGATCACTTGCTTGACCAGTGCGGGATAAGCGACGACGTCAATACCGGCCACCACAGCTTTGCCACTTGTGGGGACCACCAGTGTGGTAAGCATCCCCACGGTCGTTGTCTTGCCAGCACCGTTGGGGCCAAGCAACCCGAAGACTTCCCCGCTGTGTATTTTCAAATCAAGCCGATCCACGGCTAGAATATTGCCATCCGGGTAGCGCTTGGTCAGTCGCTCGCAGAGAATGACATCGTCAATGCTGGCCTTGTCGCCAGCTATCTTGATATCAGCAGCCTGTGCGTTCATATTAACCGCTTCACAAGGAGTCTATTCCAGCAATGTATATCCCGTCCTCGGCTTGAGATGAATCACCAGAACTCCAGTGAAATCTAGCAATCATAAGCGTAAATAGTCATAAAATCAACTCACAAATAATTACAAAGTTATGACATTTTGGAGACGATTTCACTATCTCATTAGCTACAAGAGTTGACACTATGCACTCATGTACTGGCTCTGCCGACGGCCGGCGATATCATGAGTATCGGAACCGGAAAATGCCACAGCATTTTCGGAGGTATTGGGCGGGTATCAGGTCGGCTGACCAGTCAGGGGCATCGCCACCGCTAGTAAGTATGTCAATCCGTTTCATGTTAACCTCCTCATTCTACGCCCATAATTTGGGAGCGGCGTAAGCTATTTCTCGTACCACAATATCCGGGCAATTTCCAGAGGCACTACGGCACCATCCAGGTATGGGATAACGCGTGGAGTATAGTGCTCCACCGGACGCCGAGCCGGGATGTGCGCACGATAGACATAGCCGTTTGCGGTTCCCGGTATGGCGTCCGCAATCTCCATGACATGGATTTCCGGTTCTGCTCCCTCCAGCGGGTCTGCGTAAAGCTGCACCTGTATGCCTTCCGGATCAATACCACCAAGGTAAACGGTCACCGTCACGGTATAGCTATCATCCTGCCTCTGAACATCCAGACTTCCAAAGCGTAGCTTGTGCCAGGACTGCATGAGCGAATCTCGCCAGCGACACAGAAGGACAGCTTGTTGAGCTTGACTGGCCGTACGCCTTCTATACTGTTTCTCGGCCCGGGAGTACAGTTTGTCCACATATTCCCGCACCATACGGTTCGCACTGAACTGCGGGGTCAGTTCCGCCATACTTGCCCTCATACGTGCCACCCAGCCTCGAGGGATACCCCGGCTGTCACGTTCGTAGAAGCAGGGAATTATGTCATTTTCAAGAAGTTCGTAGAGTTCTTCCGCTTCACGGCTATCCCAGTTGGGGTCATTGCCGTGCTCTTGCCCATCGCCAACTGCCCAGCCGAAGTCAGGACGGTAAGCCTCCGCCCACCATCCGTCCAGCTCCGACAGGTTTAGGCCGCCATTTACCAGTACTTTCATGCCGCTGGTACCACATGCCTCCCAGGGACGACGAGGAGTATTGATCCAAAGGTCAACACCCTGGATCATCTGCTCAGCCAGGCTCATATCATAGTCGGATAAGAAGACAACCCTACCTTTTACTTGAGGGCGAATTGAGAACTGCCACCATGCCTGCACCAGGGCCTTACCCTCTTCATCGCGAGGATGTGCCTTGCCAGCGACAACAAGCTGAATTGGCCGCTGGGGATGGTTAACAATCTTGTCCAGTCGTTCTATATTCTGAAGCAACAGGTTCGGTCGCTTATAGCCTGTAAACCGCCGGGCAAAGCCAACTGTAAGGACGTTCTCGTCCAGCAACTGACCGCACTCGGCTACGAGTTCGGTTGCCGCCCGAGTGGATGCAAGCTGACGACTCAGACGTTCGCGAACATAAGGGATTAACTGCCTGGTTTGTGTCACGCGCAGTTCCCAAAGGGATTCGTCGGAGACCTTCTTGAAATCCTGCACGATCGTGTCTAGTGTCGAGAGCCAGCGCTCTTTGCCGCACGTTTCAGTCCAGCACTCATCAGCTGATGCCGAATCCCAGGACGGCACATGGACTCCGTTAGTCACATAGATCATCGGTACTTCAAGCTGGGGCCACCTAGGGTATAACGGTTGGAAAATGCGCCGGCTTACCTCACGATGAAGACGGCTGACAGCATTAGCAGTACCCGAGCCTTGCGTTGCCAGGAATGCCATATTCATTGGTCGCATCGAGTTACCGGGGTCCTGCCTACCTAAATCCATAAGACCTTCCAGTCCTATACCCATCTGGTCAACATAATCGAGGAGATAGCGACCCGTCAATTCGCGTGAAAAAGAGTCAAAGCCTGCCTCAACGGGCGTGTGTGTAGTAAAGATGTTGCCCAATCTTGTTGCCGCCAGCGCGATTTCAAAAGGCTGATGATTGTCTCTCATAAACGTTCGCGCCCGCTCGATTACAGCCAGGGCTGCGTGACCCTCATTAAGGTGGCAAATTTCTGGGCGAATGCCCATAGTATCCAGCAGACGCCAGCCTCCGATACCAAGTACTATCTCTTGCTGGAGACGTAACTCCGGGCCACCGCCGTAGAGCTCACTGGTAATTCCGCGATCATACGGCTCATTGATAGGATCGTTACTGTCCAGAAGGTACAGCTTCACTCGACCAACAATTACTTCCCAGCAACGCAGGGTTAAGACTCGGCCCGGGAAGTCTACTTTTACGCGTAGCCACTCGCCATTCCGGTCTCGAACCGGCATAATCGGCAGTTGGCTGGGGTCATTGTAGGGGTAGGACGCAGTCTGCTCCCCATGAGAATCAATTATTTGACGAAAATAGCCCTGCTGATAAAGTAGACCGATACCGGTTACCGGAACACCAAGATCGCTTGCCGTCTTGAGGTAATCCCCTGCCAGAATCCCCAGCCCTCCTGAATAAAGCGGTAGCGCTTCGCCGAGGCCGTATTCCATGCTGAAGTAAGCAATACTGAAATGTCCCTCGGGATAAGCTTGCTGAAACCATGTCGGCATCTCCAGAGCCTCCTTGTGGTCGGACACGGAGGCATTTAACAGCTTTCGGAAGCTGGCACCAGCGGCGAGATTTTGCAGGCGACTTGCGGCGACAGTCTGCAAGATTAGCCACGGATTTCCAGTCCTATCCCACAATTCAGGGGCGATCTTGCGCCATAATCTATCGGCAGCATGATTCCATGACCAGCGCAGGTCAAGCGCCAGGTCCATCAGTCCCTCGAGCCCTTCTGGCAATGATGGTAGAAAATAGCTAGCTGGCATGGTTTCCTACGTTTCTTTTGGATGCTCTTTTCACAATTTTCTTCGTTTCCACAGTTTCTTTCCCGCTGTCATTGTTATGTGATTGTTTTGGCGAAAGTCTATTTCGCCATGCTGGCGGTGGACTTCGTTTCAGCTTCTTTTCTACATCAAGCACGTGCAGCGTGGTCTTGAGGACAGCATCAGGATTCAGGCTCATCGAGTCAATACCGATGCTCACCAAGAACTCAGCCATCTCAGGGTAGTCCGAAGGGGCCTGTCCACATAGCCCTGAATGCCGTTTATTCCGCTTACAGCCCTCTACCGCCAGACGTATCATTTCCTTCACACCGGCATCGCGCTCGTCATAATCAAAAGCCACAATTTCCGAATCCCGGTCTACGCCCAGAACAAGTTGAGCTAAGTCATTGGAGCCTATGGAAAAGCCGTCAAAATACTTGGCAAAGGCATCAATCTGGATGACATTATTTGGGATTTCACACATAACATAGATTTCAAGGTCATTCTCGCCCCGCTTCAAACCAAATTTCGCCATTTTTTTAATCACCTGCGCTGCTTCCTTAACCCGCCGGCAGAAGGGAATCATAAGCTTAACATTGGTAAGCCCCATCTCGTCTCTAACCCGCTTCATAGCGGCGCATTCCAGTGCGAAGCCCTCAACATAGGCAGAGTGAGTATAGCGTGACGCCCCACGAAAGCCCAGCATCGGATTATTCTCACTCTGCTCAAAGAATTTCCCGCCCAAAAGGCTGGCGTACTCATTGCTCTTAAAGTCAGACATGCGCACTACCACCGGTTTGGGATAGAAAGCCGCGGCAATAGTACCGACACCCTCTGATAGGCGTTCAATGAAGAAAGCAGCGGGCTTCTCATAACCTTGAGTGATACGATCGATAGCTTTCCTTTCCTTGGTATCGGTCACACGCTCAGGATGTACCAGAGCCATGGGGTGGATTTTGATGTATTCACTGATAATAAACTCCATGCGGGCCAGGCCTATCCCGTCATTAGGAATGAAGCTAGTCTTGAAAGCCAGTTCTGGATTGCCCAGGTTAATCATTATCTTTGTGCTGGGTTGTCCTAGAGCACTGAGGTCTGTTTTATTCACGACGAAGGGAATCTCTCCCTGGTAAACCTTCCCAGCATCCCCTTCAGCGCAAGAAACGGTCACCTTCTCACCGCCAGGAATGTTGATAGTGGCATTTTCAGCTCCAACTACGGCAGGTATGCCCAACTCCCGGCTAACGATGGCAGCGTGACAGGTGCGGCCACCGCGATTTGTTACGATGGCCGCCGCGGTCTTCATTACCGGTTCCCAATCTGGAGATGTAGTATCGGCAACCAGGACTTCCCCAGCCTTGAATTCAGAAAGGTGATCGGTGTCCAAAATATTATGAGCTGTCCCGCTGGCGATTTTTTCTCCAACCGAGCGACCTGTTGCCAAAACCTTCCCCGTGCCCTGAAGCACAAACTCTTCAAGCATGCTTATCTGCCTCTGCGAGATGACAGTCTCGGGCCGTGCCTGGACCATATAAAGCTGTCCGTCCTTGCCATCTTTTGCCCACTCCATATCCATGGGCAAAGGATATCCCGCTTTCTGAGAATAGTGTTTTTCTACTTTGACTGCATAGTCCGCCAGGCTGAGCACCTCTTCATCGGAGATACAGAAATGCTCTCGGTCAGTCTGGGGCGTTGGAATATTGCGGGTAGCTTCCCGGGTCCCTCCTTCGCGATAAACCATCTTGATTTCTTTGTTGCCGAGCACGCGCCGCAGAATCTTGCGGTAGCCTTGCTCCAGAGTTGGTTTGAAGACATAGAACTCGTCCGGGTCTACAGCACCCTGAACCACATTCTCACCTAGTCCGTAGGCGCCAGTTATGAATACTACATCTCGGAAGCCTGACTCCGTGTCCAAAGAGAAAATGACACCGCTTGAGCCCATATCCGAACGCACCATCTTCATGACTGCAATGGAGAGGTACACCTTGAAGTGACCGAAGCCCTGGTCAATGCGATAATGAATGGCTCGGTCGGTAAAAAGGCTGGCAAAGCAGCGTTTGCAGGAATCTATGAGCAGTTCATCACCGTATATGTTCAGGTAGCTCTCATGTTGGCCGGCAAAGCTTACATTGGGCAAGTCCTCTGCTGTGGCGGAGCTTCGCACTGCTAGGCTCAGGTCATGCCCGTACTCATCTTGAAGAGCCTCATAAGCACCGAGTATCTCTTGCCTCAAATCATTGGGGATGGGAGCACCATAGACAATCGCACGCGCCTGCCTTCCGCGATTTGCCAGATCGGCCATGTTGTTCGCATCGATACCATCCAGAGCTTTGTGCAGGGCATCCCAGGCATTGGCCTTATCGAGAATGTAACGATAGGCCGAGGCAGTGATGGCAAAGCCATTGGGCACTTTGACGCCTTGCGGAACGAGTTCCCGGTACATTTCCCCGAGAGAGGCTGTCTTGCCCCCAACCAGCGGAACGTCATTCATCCCCAGGTCTTTAAAGAATCTGATGTATTTGAATGTCTGGCTCATGTTGTCCTCCTCCTGCTTATTATCAACGAGCTTCTCTTTGCCCGGATATCTCCATTTGATTTGTCAGCTCGACTCTTGAACATTTTCGCCACAGTCCCAGCCTCTGATGCTTGGCTAGGCTTCCTTTCTCACGTGCCTTCCAAAATAGCCACTGTGTTCCCCAAAGAAGATTCTATGAGCAGCGAGCTTCACCAAATCCTGCAAGAGGAACAGCCCGAGACAGTAACCCCAGACCATGCCGGCACAAGTCCAACCCAACGGTGTCATAAATAAACCGTAGACGGCGATAAGAGTAGCTACTGCCTGGGTTCCGAGTACGGCTGCCAACAGTATCGGTGCGGGCTTAATCGACCAGAAAGGACCTTTAGTGCGGGCAGCAAAGAGGGTCAGGTGGCCCCCTACGGACAGATTCAGATATACGAGTGTTCGAAGCACATCGGTGTTAAGATGAAATACGCTGTCGCCCAGATAGAAGATGCCGAAAGACCGGAGCATGGCAAAAGCTCCCAGTGTGGTAGCCACGCCAAGCACCACACGCATATTCCAAACCTCGGGTTGGTTAGAGTAATGCACCTTGTCATAAGCAATGGATAAGATGGCACCATCGTTTAGTATCGCCAGCAGCACTATCATTATCGCTGTCACTGGATATACTTTGAATATAAGTATTGCCAGGGTCAGGAATCCCAGAAGAGCAATCGTCTCGGCAATTCGATAGATGGCGTAGTTGAGCATACGTTGGAATATCTTGCGACTTTCCTTGATGGCGTCGATAATGACAGAAAGGCCTGGCGTCAGAAGCACGATGCTGGCGGCAGCCCGGCCGGCATCGGTGGCCCCGGCCACGGCGATGCCGGCATCAGCTTTTTTCAAAGCCGGTGCATCGTTCACGCCATCGCCAGTCATACCCACGATGTGCCCTCGCTGCTGTAGCACCTCGACGATGTGATACTTGTGCTCGGGAAATACCTGGGCAAAGCCATCCGCCCCTTCTATGGCATCGGCCAGCTGCCCGGCTTCAATGTGTTTTGTTTCATCAAAGACGCTGGCATCCACAATGTTGGTGCCAAGCCCCAGCTGCCGGCCGATTTCCTTGGCGATAGCCAGTTGGTCTCCGGTGACCATTTTGACTGCTAGCCCCATTTCACGAGTGGTCTTAATAGTGTCCTTTGAATCTCCGCGCAGCGGGTCAGAGAGCGGAATTACGCCGATAAGTTGCCACTTATCTTTGTCATCAGTGCGTGCTACGCCCAGGGAGCGAAAGCCACGGGAGGCAAACTCGTTAACTGCCTTGTCAACCTCTGCTCGTATCTTCTCCGAGCTAGGGTCCAGTGCCAGAATAACCTGGGGCGCACCTTTGGTAACCTTGAAGATTTGTCCGTCAGGCCCCTTCACTTCGGCTTCAGTGCGTTTGTGGACCGGGTCAAAGGGCTGAAAATGAACAATTTGATATGATTTCAGCAATTTGGGGTCCTTGACCCCACTCAATACAGCGAGGTCAATGGGGTCCTGGTCTTCAGCACGTGAAGCCAGCGCGCCGGCTAAAATCACTTCTTCCGGTTTAACATTGCTTACGGTGAAAGGCTCTCCTGGCGTCAGGTCAGCCTTGGTTAGCGTGCCGGTCTTATCTGAACACAGAACATCAATACCAGCTATCTCTTCGACTGCTGTCAGCTTGGTGACAATCGCCTGCTTTGCTGCTAGCATCTTGGCTCCCAGAGCCATGGTCACTGATAGAACCGCCGGCATTGCCACAGGGACCGCAGCTATGGTCAGTACGAGCACAAATTGCAGTACCTGCAGTAGCGAGTCATGCCGGGATATTGCCACACCTATTATCAAGACAGCTAATACTGCCGCAATGATGAGCAAATAATCAGCAATCTTGATGATGGCGCGCTGGAGATGACTTCGCGTCTGTGCTGATTTGACCAGTTCGGCAGTCTTCCCATAGTAAGTGTCTTTGCCTGTGGCAAATACTACGGCGTCGATTTCACCCTGCTTCAGGACGGAGCCGGAGAAGACCGCGTCTCCTGATTTGTGTTCAACCGGGAGAGACTCGCCAGTCAAGGCTGATTGGTCAACCTGTACCGGGTCCCCCTCGAGAAGTTTAGCATCTGCCGGTATGATATCGCCTATACGAAGGCGCACGAAATCACCTGGTACCAGTTCGCGTGCTGCAATACTTGCCCATTCTCCGTCTCGCTTAACCTTTGCTTTGAGGGCCAAGTTCTTCTTGAGCGCAGCGATAGTGCTGTCCGCCTGATATTCCTCACGAAAGCCCACCACGGCATTTACTACCAGTAGTGCCAGAATGACGCCCATATCCGGCCAGTGACGCAGCACCGCTGACAGGATAGCCGCTATGATGATCATGATGGGTATTGGACCCCAGAAATAAGACAGGAATTTTAGGAGAGGACTAACGCGCTTCTCCTCAATTTCATTGTAACCATATTTTTCTAGGCGGTCCTGCGACTCTCGCTGACTTAAGCCATCAGTGGATGTGCTAAGGCGCTTCATTAGTTCTGCGACGGGCAGGTCTTTTAAAGGTTGTTCCGGTGTCCCGGGCGTCTGAGTCTTAGATTCAGTTTCCTTTCTATCTTTAGACTTATCCATTTGCTGTCTCCTCAAATGGTACCCAGCTTAGACACGCGTGAGTCATGCTAATAATGTCCTCAATCGTTATCATTCACTTTTTGAGCTAGTCGGAAGGTAATTTCAAAGGAATTGAATAAGTCAAGATACTGCTCGAGCAACCGTGGTAACAGAAATCGCTGCCTAACCGTCTCTCTCGCTTTCTGGCCTAGATGCCCTCTCAGGTCTCTATCTTTTACGAGCTGTACAATCCTGTTAGCAGCCTCATCGATCGAGGAAACAAGAAAACCGTTTACTCCATCTTCAATCTGATGACGAATGCCCCCTGCGTTACCCCCAATTACGGCAGCACCTTTCCACATAGCTTCGGTAACAGTCAGTCCAAAGCCTTCGTGAATCGACTTCTGTAGGACAACTGTAGCCCTCCTTTGAAGGGCATTCACTAAGGCTCCATCTTGAACCGTGAGAATGATAATACGCTCTTCCCGGCTAGCAGATAATGACCTGTACACCTCTTCTCCTTCAGGGTCGTCAGTGGCTACGTTGCCTAATAGCACCAGTGTGCAGTCCACCTCTTTTCTTGCTAGCTTGAAAGCCTTAATCACACCCTCAGGGTCTTTCCAGCGATCAAATCGCGATATTTGTGTCACTATTGGGAAATCCGTGGGAATATGGTAATGCTTGAGCCTTTCATCTATTTCGCGTGGCGGTAGCTCACGGTTGGTGATAGTGAAAGGGTCTATAGCCGGCAGGAAAAACAGCTGCGGCGTCTTGATTTTCTGCGCGTAGTCTCGGCTACTGAGGATCACTGCATCGTACTTTTCTATGAATGGAACCAGATAGTCCCATACCTCCGGATTGGGAGCGGAAAGATCAATATGACAACGCCAGACCCAGGGGCTTTTCTTGCGGTAATGATTGATTATTGGAAGTGGTTGAGGGTCATGGATGATGACGAGATCTTGGTCCAGGTGGTTTCGTATTGCATTCTCGTATACCACTATCTCATAAAGGCGCTTCTTACGACCTGTGAGGTTGATGTGTCCTCCTTGCAGTGCGTTGTGAATCTTTTTGGTTACGCTGAAGAAATCTGGAGGGCCATGGATAACTCTCCAGCCGGTTCTAATGCCCAGGCTGTTCATTAGAAGTGTCAGCGATGATAGCAGCTGGGAAACACCTCCCCCATAGTAAGTTGAATTTACATTGACTATATGAAGGTTTTGGACCTTTTTGGCCTTTTCCCGTATACGCTGAACTGTTTCCTCACCAATGAACCGCTTATAGTCTCCTATATGTTTGATTCTGTAATGCTGCATAATCATTCTCCTGTACGAATGATTTTGACCCCTGCTCAGTATTTAAGCGCTTGTCTGCCTGTTTCACCGTCAGTGTTCACTCGCTCCTATCTTGGTTATCTATCTGAAGCGATGCCCCGTTTCCAGACCTAGGTGACAACATATACCTGCTGGTTCACTTCTCAAACATCTCATTACCCGTCCACTGGTACAGGGACAGGTCGGAATGAGTCTATTTACCGGCCGTGTTGTTCCGGTTATTTGCTGATAAACGAAGCTATTCTGGCGACCAAATACTCGGCTGCCTGCAACCTGTTGCCTGCCTTCGCCAGGTCATTGGCCAGTTCTTCGTCACCGATCACGTCTCTCACCCAGTTGCTGAAGTCCTGTTTCTGCAGATTAGAGTGATAGGCGAAGGTTTCGTCCGACATAGCCTTCAAGCCTTCAGCTAATTCTCTAAGGTCGGCAAATACGCCGCCATCATGGCAGTAGAACACATACTGGGCGGGGACTTTGACCAGCGGTTTCTCCGGTCCCTTCTTCTCTTTTGCCTTTATCTTGACTTTCTTTGCCATGTTTTATACCTCCTGATTTATGAGTATCTTCATTCCAAATTACAGTGAAATTATGAACCACGGCCCGTAGAAAAGTCATAAAAAGGAGGCCAACAATATTACAAAGTTATGACATTTTGGGGACGATTTCACTATCTCATTAGCTACAAGAGTCGACACTATGCACTCATGTACTGGCTCTGCCAATGACTGGCGACCTCATGATTATCGGGACCGGAAAATGCTACCGGAGTTTCCGGCCTGTCACATGGGCCGACACGCATGATTACCAACTCAAAACCGACTTGAACCAACTACCTGGTGTCTAGTATTCAACAGTCACGTTTCTCGCCACGAGCTCCGGTATATATATGTCAACGGAATCCGAGCTCAGGGGATTGTTTTTTAGAGAAATATAGTCCCGTTTTCCCAGCCCGGGATTGTCCACCAACGGCAATATGTCCACTATCTGGTTATTATAGAGGAGGATTTCTGTCAGGTGCGTGAGGCCTGTTAGAGCCGAAATATCGCTTATCTGATTCTTTGGAAGGTAGAGATATGCCAGGCCGGTGAGGTTGGCTAGAGGGGAGATATCAGTTATCTGGTTGCTCCAGAGGTCCAGGTATATCAGGCCGGTAAGGTTAGCCAGAGGGGAGATATCACTGGCCTGGTTATACTGGAGGGAGAGACCCTGCAGGTTGGTCAGATTGGCCAGAGGGGAGATATCGGCTATCTGGTTAGAGTAGAGGAGGGCTTCTGTCAGGTTGGTGAGGTTTGCCAGAGCTGAAATATCGCTTATCTGGTTATCCCCGAGGTCAACGTACGTCAGATTGGTGAGGTTGGCCAGAGGGGAGATATCACTTATCTGGTTGTGCCAGAGATCAAGTTCCGTCAGGTTGGTGAGGCTGGCCAGAGGGGAGATATCACTTATCTGGTTGCGCTGCAGGTCGAGTCCCGTCAGGTTGGCACAGTACTGGAGCCCCGACAGACGTTCGATTCCGCTGTTAGGCGCCGCGAGGCTTTCTAACCCGGCAAGCTCAGAAGCGTGAATGGGTCCCGACGGCTCGTTCAGGGCGTCACGTATGGCCGTTTCCAGATTTCGGTCCTGGAAAGTCACCACCCGATCACCGGCAGGACTACGTCCATTTAGAAATACGACTAACATCACCACGACGACGAGTACGGCGCATGCTGCGGCGATTCCTACTAGCTGCTTCCTGCTCATAGTGTCTCCTTCTTTGCGACTACGCGCGATGTCTATATACCATAAACCACGCGACAGACGTCGTCAATAGCCCTACTGCGAGCATACGTAATTGAATTTTTGTCAGAATTGTAAAACGAAGACCCGCTTGTATTATTAGGTCATTGAAATCAAAACTAGATGAACCCCACGTAGCTAGTAGAAAAGGCAGCGATCGCTTGCCTCCCTTTCAAAGCTTAGCGTATCGCCTTTTCTTAGCAAGAACAGCGGCTAATCGCCATCATACGCATCATTATAATCTCATCACAATGATGCCTAAGCAACAAAAGTCACAGTCACGGTGTCGGCTTTGACCGTGTAATTCACGCCAGGGACGAAATCAGTACCAAGTGGGATAGTATCCTCGACCTCGTGCGGCGGGATGTACAGGCCAGTGCGCTCCAATCTTGTCATTATCCAATACAGGTAGAAGAGCTTTATCTGGATTGTGTTCCCGGCGCGGGTCACGCTATGGCTGGCGGTATTATTGCCAGCACTGCCTCTAGATGCAACATCCGCGAAATACTGTCGTGGCGATGAATTATCGGCCCAAATATCTATGTCGTGCACACGAGCCAAGACCTCCTCTGTCCTTAAGCCAGAGACATCAGCAAGTATGCCTAAGACAAGTACAGCGCCTACCAAGACCAATACGGCGCCTAATATCAGAGACAGGATTCTGTTCATGTTACTTCTTTATCGAGGTGGCTGTTCTTGACATTGAACCACCGACCATGCGAACCCCATCTAGCCTCTACAAAGCGCAGAGGCGGCTTCACCACTTTCCACAGACTATTATGTCATCGTGTCTTGGTAGCGATAGGTCCTAACCACCATCGGACGCATCATAGTCTATCGCCACATCGTTGTCAGCAATTGACTGCTACTTCTTACCACCTTCATCCATACCGGCGAGCTTACCGGTCTCAATAGCTGATATAATCTGTTGTCTAAGATCGTTAACCGCGCCTGGAGAGTGAGGGAGCATTATTGTGTTAGTCCGAGAATTCCTCCCAACATCAGTAAGCATATCATAGTACTGAGTCATTAAAACCAGAGTCATCACAGATTGAGGATCCACGCCCAAGGCATCACTGGCATCCTTAACTGACTCTCTGAGACCTGCAACAATAGCTATCCTTTGCTTGGCAATACCTTCACCGGACAATTCCTTGCTCCTGGCATCAGCTTCGGCCCCTTTGATTACGATGATCTTTTTGGCTTCTCCCTCATATTCGGCAGCAACTCTAAGACGCTGTTGCCTATTGATTTCGTTCATAGCATCGGCAACACCCTTATCGGGCTGGATGTCATTCACGAGAGCACGAACTAATTTGTATCCGTACTCACCAAGCCTTACGCCCAGGCTGTCCTCAATTTCCTTGGCAATTTCATCCTTGTTCTCAAACACAGAGTCTAGAGTCATCCCAGGAACCTTTGCCCTTACATTGTCGAAAACCCAGGATTCCATCTGCTGTTTCGGGTCAGTCAGTTTGTAGAAAGCATCCCAAACCTTATCCTCTCCATCGACAAAGTACTGAACTGCGATAAGCAAGTCCACAAAAACATTATCATTTGTCTTGGTGTTTATTTTCACATTTAGTTCCTGCACTCTAATGGAAACTCGACCAGCTACCCTGTCCATTATCGGTACTTTAAGATGAATACCAGGACCGAATGTCCTTGCAAACTTCCCCCATCGCTCAATAACGGCGAATGTCTGCTGCCTAACCACAAAAATCATCAAAAATATAAGAACTATGACGAAAAGTGAACCGAGAACAATTCCAGCGACCATTACATATCACCTCCTAGTTAATTATATCTCCGCAAGAATACATGTCAATGTCCCCGTTCACATAGGAACAGGACCTAACTGCCATCACACGCACTGTCATAGCCTCACACCAAATCCGCCGATCAAAACCCTGAACCTCCGACTACCCGGGCTCTCCATGTAGCTAATAGAGAAGGCACCCACCATTTGTCTCCTCCCTTGTATTATTATATGATTATCTAGTCCAGGAATCAATAATTGAAGAGTGAAAAATAGAGTCATAGCAGTGAAGAATCGAGGAATACTCCTAATAGTTCTGCTCCCTCCTATTTGGCTCTTTGGCTTGATTCTTCCGACTTTAGCGGCGGTGCCTCCGCCAGACTACCATTCGGCGATGATCCTGAGTATGCCCCAGGGAAAGGCGACGCCCATGGTCGCCGCAGGCGAGGCGCACATGGTGGGGCTTACATCCGACGGCATTGTGGTCGCCGTGGGAGGCAATGAATACGGGCAGTGCGATGTCAGTGGCTGGACAAACATCGTCCAGGTCGCCGCGGGCGTGTTGCACACGGTTGGACTTAAGTCCGACGGCACCGTGGCGGCCGTGGGCCCCAACCGCCTGCAGGTCGTGGGGATCCGCGACTGGACTGGCATAGTCCAGGTCGCCGCTGGCCACCTTCACACGGTGGGGCTTAAATCCGACGGCACCGTGATCCCCGTGGGAGCGAATTACTACGGGCAGTGCGATATCGGCCAATGGACTGATATCGTCCAGGTCGCCGCCGGTTGGTATCACACGGTGGGCCTGCAATCCGACGGCACCGTGGTGGCCGTGGGAGACAACACCGACGGGCAGTGCGATGTCGGCGACTGGACGGATATAGTCCAGGTCGCCGCTGGCTGTATTCACACGGTGGGGCTTAGATCCGATGGTACCGTGGTCGCCGTGGGAGACAATGGTGGCGGAGAACCAGATATCGGGAACTGGGCGAATATCAAACAAGCGGCCGCTGGCCGCAGCTACACGGTGGGACTTAGGTCCGATAACACCGTGGTCGTTGTAGGCGCCAGGCTCGAGTCTATTGAATGGGATCTCGGGATTAGCACAGGGTCCACTCTTACCATATCCAGCACCGTGGGCGGGAGGGTAATCAGCCCTGGCGAGGGGTCATTCACTTACAACACCGGGACAGTGGTTCCACTGGTTGCCGAGCCCGATGCGGGCTGCCACTTCGTCAAATGGACTGGTGATGTGGGTACCACCGTCGATGTCAACGCCACCACAACCATCATCGCCATGAGCAGCAACTATTCCGTAATAGCTGCTTTTGCGCTCAATTGGGGTCCCGTTGCGGGTATCATAGCAGGGGTGGTGGCGGCAGTACTGGCAATTCTCTGCTTCCGCAGCCGGGAAGCAGAACTGTCTAAACACCATCCATAGGGCAGGTGTGCCAGCACGTCACTGCACGGTCCCTCCCAACCTGACTCGCGGGTCGACGCGGGTGTAGAGGACGTCCACTAACAGGTTGATCAGCACAAGCAGGACGGCATTGAAGAGCGCAAACCCCAGCACTGATGGTATGTCCAGACGAACCGCCGCCAGCCAGGCCCACCAGCCGATGCCCTTGAAGCTAAAGATGGACTCAGTAATGACCACGCCGTTCGCCAGGTCAGCAAACACGTAGCCAGATACTGTTATCACCGGGATGAGGGCATTGCGGCGTGCGTGCTTGTTGATCACTACCTTTTCATCAAGCCCCTTGGCCCTGGCGCTAAGAATGTATCCCTTGCCCAATGACTCCAGCATGCTGGAGCGCATCAGTCTCATGATAAAGGCCATGCTGACCACCGTAAGAGTGACCACCGGCATGACAAGGTGTCTCAAAGCATCTAGAAGGACGGGACCATTCAGGTTGAGGATGGCGTCAATGGTGTTGATACGTGTGTAGCGGATGAAGTCCGTGGAGGTCACCAAAATCTCATTCGATATGGTCAACCTGCCCGGCGGCAGGAGGCCCCGGAAGTAACCGTAGAAAACCATCAATAATATCAGCCCCAGCCAGAAGGTCGGCAGCGACCATCCCAGGATAGCCACCACCCGTGTACTATGGTCAAAAAGCTTATCTTTGTGGGCGGCGGCCCTAGTGCCGAAGAAGATGCCAGTCAGAATTATAAGCGGCGTCGCGAACATGGCCAGCTCCAGCGAAGCCGGTAGATAGTGCACGATCGCGTGCCCAACAGGCATGGACACCACATTTGACCAGCCCAGATTGCCCCTGAGCACCTGGCCCAGCCAGGTCCCGTACTGTATGAAGAACGGTCTATCAAGGCCATACCTCTCGATGATGGTCGGCAAGTCCCGCATCTGCTGCGGGCTGGAGACATAGAGGGTTGCACGCTCTGTTGGCGAGAAGAACATGGTTATGCCGAAGATAAACAGGGTCACCCCGAAAATCACCGGAACGAGAAGAAGCAGGCGCCGGATGATGTAAGACCTGAGTTCCAAAAAACACCTCTGCTCTAAAGGCCTAGCGTCTCATTATATGCCTTATGAATCCCAAATAAAAGACTGCAGGAGCTTGAAGTTTAGCTCTGGGAAGATAGCCAAAACAGACATATTGAGGTCTTTGCACCTAATCTATGGCCCGCTGGCAGTTGTACAGTTGTTTATTTCTTTTGCATAGTCACTGAGCTAAAATACCCCAAACTCAGCACCTGACAGGCTGTGGTTTGAATAGGGAAGCGTCTAGAATGACCTTTCATATAGCTATTAGACTCGACCTCAGGTGCGGGCATTGCTCTAGCTGAAAAACAGAAATGTTGGAGCCTAAACTAAAGGTTGCAGTGGACTATGGAAAATGCCACCCCGAGAAATGCGGCAAGGGGACCTGTGCCGCCCTTCTTGAATGTCCCATCAATCTCTGGAGGCAAGAGAAACCATACGATTTGCCCTATATCATTCCGGGCTTCTGTCAGGATTGTGGTATATGTGTTAAGTCCTGCCCTCTGAAGGCAATCAGAATGCTGTGAGCTAAATGTATAGCAGCCGAGTGGATACCAGACTAGACAAACTGGTAATATTGTATTGTCACCGTGCGACAACACGCACTCTGAACGATAGAAGCTCTGCGTTGCTGCGATAGCACAATCCAAATGGCCGCTGCCAGGAGAACATATGGAGAAAGATGATCGATTGACCGACGGAGTGATAATGCTCCGCCCGTATCGGGTAAGTGACATTGATTCCGTATACGAGGCGGCGCGTGAATCTATTCCCGAACTCTCTGTATGGATGTCATGGTGTCGTCCCGACTACTCCATTGAGGAGGCCAGAACTTGGATTGAATTACAGCCTGACAAATGGCAAAAGGGAGCAGAATACAACTTTGCCATATCGTATAATGCGGAACCGTTATGTCTCGGCGGTTGTGGCCTTAACGTTATCGACCGTGGTTGCGGCATAGCGAACCTTGGTTATTGGGTCAGGACGAGCCAGACACACAAAGGAATCGCAACAGCAGCAACGCTGCTTCTAGCTCAGTTTGCATTCAATGAATTGAAGCTGAACAGGGTCGACCTTACTATAGCAGTGGATAATCAAGCTAGCCTGCGTGTTGCGGAGAAAGCAGGCGCGACTAGAGAGGGAATCCTGAGAAATAGAGTAGTAAAGAACGATACTCCTTCTGACGCTGTGGTGTTCTCACTTATCCCACAGGATTTGAAATGAAGCAGGAGGCTTCTCGGCTTGAAACACCCATCATGATGAAATAGGCACAAAGCACATGATGAGTTGTTTCAATGTCAAGGTGGTCAAATAGGCAACAAATGTCGGTATTGCTCAGTTCAGATGACGAAACCCTGTTTTGCTGTCTCCTCGCACAAAGGGAACACCGGATTGTGACCATACCACATTGAACCCACACCCCAAACGGCAGAATCTCTATGCCGTTGCGTCCCCGCAATCAGATTGGCAATACGTTAGCGAGATCTTGAAACTTAGAATCGGGGTGAGTGGATTTGAACCACCGACCACCTGAACCCCATTCAGGTGCGCTACCAGACTGCGCTACACCCCGTCGCCATCACTTCTCTCAATATGTTATCATAGTGCCCTCAGTAAAGAAAATACAGACTGGCAGGTTGTGATTCATGGCTAAAAAACAGAAGAAAACTACACCCGAGCGCATCCCGACCAAGCACCAACTCTCCAAATGGCAGCGCCAGATGAAGATACGGCGAATTGTGATAATCGCCGCCGTTGTCTTCCTGGTTGGTATTTCGAGCTGGGTGGGCTATGGGTACTATAGTGACTACCGGGACCGCACCGCGGCATGGCGTGAGGTCATGATTGAGGTAAACGGCGTCCCCTTTACTATGGAGTACTTCGTAAATGTTCTCGATGCTTTCACTCAAGGCATGAACTCCACGACTGTCAGCCAGTGGGGCAGTTATCTGGCTAATATAATCGCCGACAATATCATCGATGCTGAATTGCTGAAACAAGGAGCCCAGAATCTGAATATAACCGTTACCGATGCTGAGGTGACCGCAAACTTGACAGCATCCGGGTATGATGAGGCATTTCGAGACCTGGTCAGGGCTGATATGCTGCAGGACAAGCTTAAGCAGCTATACTTTGGTCCTCAGGTGCCTGACATAATGGAGCAGGCTGATGCGCAAGTAGTGTTTGTGGAGAGTGAGGAGGTGACTACCGACCTAATATCCCAAGTCGAGGCCGGTGGCAACTTCACTGCTCTGGCCGCACAGGTTTCCTGCAACTCCTCGGTTGAAGGCGATTTGGGGTGGCTGCCCGAGGAGTTAATGCCGAACTCGTTGATTGCCGGTGCTGCTTTCAACTCGACTCTCGGCGAGATAAGTCAGCCCATTTATGACGCGACAGCGGTGAAAGAGCTTGGCTACTGGCTTATAGAGGTTACCTATAGGCAAGATGACCAGGTAAACGCCCTGGCGATGCTGCTGGGCAGCAAGGCAGAGGCAGATCGCATTAGAACCCAATTGGCGGCTGGCGGAAACTTCAGTACTCTGGCCGGAAACTATTCTCAGCATATAAGCAAATCGGCAGGCGGAAGACTTGACGGGCTGGAACGGGGGATTATAGGCAGCACCGTCTTTGACCAGGTTGCCTTCAATCTTACCCTCAACACGTTGAGTGAGCCAGTCAAAGATACTTCTATCGCAACCACCGGCGGCTACTGGCTGGTCATGCCCGTAGACAGAGGTGAACGCCAACTTGACGAGACGGTCAGGGGGGACCTGATAGACAAGCGCTTTAACGACCGGCGTGCAGAATGGACAGCAGAAAGCACAATTAAGACCTACTTGGAGGCGAACAAAATAACGTGGGCCGTGAACCAAATCTTGCAGGGAAGGTAACACGGCGATGAAGAAGGCCGTCGGCATCGGGTTACTCGGCCTGGGAACGGTAGGCAGCGGCATAGCTGAAGTTCTGGTTGCCAAGGCAGATAGCCTGGCTGAACAAGCCGGACTTCCCCTGGTCTTGAAGAAGGTGCTGGTGCGCGACATAGATAAACGGCGCCCGGTAAAGCTCCGTTCCAGCCTGTTGACCAGCCACCCTGAAGAAGTCCTATCTCATCCCGGGGTAGACATAGTAATCGAACTCATCGGAGGCGAGCATCCAGCAACGGAATATATTGAACGAGCCATCGCTAGCGGAAAGCACGTAGTTACAGCCAACAAGGAGGTAATGGCTAAACATGGATACAAGCTGTTCTCCCTCGCTGGAAGGTACAATGCCGATGTCCGCTATGAGGCAAGTGTTGGGAGCGGCATACCACTCATCTCGACTTTCCAACAAGACCTGGCAGCGAACAGAATCTCGGCCATCCGCGCCATCCTTAACGGTACTACCAATTATGTTCTGTCCCGGATGGCTTACGAGGGA
>MGMS01000040.1:5401-6052 GCA_001796515.1 Chloroflexi bacterium RBG_13_51_36 | reverse complement strand
ACGCGGCGGGAATATAGTGCCTACGTTTTTACCGAGCGTTACCTGTGTCAGTACGTCAGGCTTACGTCCGTTGGCGATAACCACGGTTACGCCGGATGCGGTAGCCAGTTTGGCAGCCTCGAGTTTAGTTATCATACCGCCGACGCCGCAAAAATTGGCGGTATCACCGGCCACGCGTTCTATTTCGGCATCTATCTTTTCAACCCTGGGGATGAGCCTGGCTTGGGGATTACACGCCGGGTCTGCAGTGTAGAGGCCATCGATATCGGTAAGTAAGGCCAACAGGTCGGCATCGACCAGATTTGCCACCATGGCCGAAAGATTGTCATTATCTCCGAAGGTGAGCTCACCGAGTTCGTCAGTGGCGACGACGTCGTTCTCGTTTACAATACAGATTACGCCCAATTCAATAAGTGCCAGTAACGTATTGCGAGCGTTCAGATAACCGGCGCGGTCAATCAGGTCAGACTTTGTCAGCAGCGCCTGAGCGACGATTATATTGTGTTTACTAAAAAGCTGTTCATAGACGTTCATAAGCTGGCTTTGTCCCACGGAGGCCAGGACTTGCTTGAAGGGGATATCTTTCTGTTCCTTGGTCAGGCCCAATTTCTGTCTGCCGGCAGCAACAGCACCTGAAGACACGATGATAAT
>MGMS01000040.1:342-5237 GCA_001796515.1 Chloroflexi bacterium RBG_13_51_36 | reverse complement strand
TTGGTCGGTTGGGAAATCTTTATCACATCAAACTCGCCGGTCAGGCCGGCGACTTCCACCTGATGTTTGCCAGCCGCATAGCCGGTTGTGGTGAAGTTCACTGTTTGGCTTGCCCCTGCGGCAACAATCACCTGCTTGCTTGACCTTACCGTGCCATCCACCTTTAACTCCAGGCTGTAATTTCCACTTTCTCCGCCTATGTTAGCTACGTCAATACTGACGGTAACTTCTTGGTTAGGCTGAGCCTGAGACGGGCTGACAGTCAGGTTACTAACCTCAAATTTAGCCGGGGTCGGTTCTGCCAGTCTGGCCAGGACGGCGACAGGTGAGAAGTGACTTGCCAGACCTTGAGCCTTGCCGATTTCAGCGACGACGCTCGTTACTGACCCCAACGCCTGCCAACCTTGTTCCGAATCGTAGTTGGCGATGAATACCTCCGTCGCGTTTTGTGGCACCTTTTTGGGGTCGTATGTCAAAGTCAATGTGGCTGGCGGCGATATGGTGACGGGAAATGATACTGTTGCATACGAGGTAGGATAAGCGTTAATCTCGTATACCGGACCGACTATTATGGTGTTTGAAGGGGCTGCCGGCGATGTGGATGACTCACGGAATCTGAGCAGCAGCGGTACCGTATCGTCAGCGAGCGTTACTCTTGTGTCCTTATCCAGTTCAAGCACATATTTGCCGGCTGCATCCTTGGCTATACAAGTATCACAAAGTACACCTTCTCTGGTCATACTGGCCATGGTTATGTTCCCCTGCATGTCCGATGTCAGGGCTAGTGGGCAGGCGGCTTCTGCCGTAGAGAAGCCACCTCCGCCACCCACGGCAGGTGCTATGACAGACAGAGTCATGCTATCAGTGCCGGTGCAGCCTTTGCTATCAGTGGCTGTAACACTGTAAATAGTGGTGGTGGTTGGCGAGGCAGTCGGATTAGCTATGGTAGAGTCGTTCAGGCCAGTGGTTGGCGTCCAATTGTAAGTGTAAGGTGGTGTCCCACCTGAAGCTGTGGGACTGCCGCCGATTACTGCCGAATTGCCGGCAATTATTGTCTGGTCAGAGCCGGCATCGGCGAGAATAGGTGATACGTAGGCATAACCGATAGAGTATTTGCCGTCGGTGCTCGTGCCGTTGAGCCACATTTTATAATTATAGGCATCGCCATGTCCGCTAAAGCCGGCGGCATCGTATAATACCCATGGGGTGTAGGTTCGTAGGTTTCTCCAGGATATACCGTCGTCTTTGTGAAAAATGGGGTTACCCGGGCTTTTCTGCCAGCTTATACCGTCTGGCGATGTGGCGTAGCCTATACCGTATTTGGTGTTCGGGCCGCCGCAGTACCACATGTGCCAGCTACCTGAAATATTTATCACGCTGCAATAACCGACTGATAGATAATCCCATCCGGCGCTGGGGTCGTTAGCCAGGGTGCACGGGCTCAGGATGGGGGTGCAGCCATATCTTTTCCAATGTGTACCATTATCGGAATAGGCGAGACCGATGAACTCGTTATTGCCGGTAGTTCCCATATAGTACATGACGTATTTGTTGTTCCAGATATTGACGTCGTCGGGGAAGCCGATTGGATTATAGATTAAGTCGCAGGGACCGTAGGAGCCTACGTTCCAATCATTGACAAGGCCAGGGGTTATTAATTTAGCGGCATTGTCCTGTGTAAGTGGTTGGTCGTTTGTCCAATTATAACCATCGGCAGATTCCGCATATCTTAAAACATTAATATCATAGATATCTGCTCCTTCGTCCCAATACCATATCCTATAAAAGTATCCGTTACCAAAACCACCGGGGAAGTATTTCGCCAGCGGGTGGCCGGACCTTGGGGCCAGACCGTTTACTGGATTAATCACTCCAGTCCAGTTTATACCGTTGTCAGAATGAACATATCCTATACAGTAATTCCCGCCTGTTCCGTTCTCTGAGCCGAACCACATCTTGTAATAAGCGCTGTCACCGTGCCCTGAAAACTGGCCAGCATCATAGATGACTTTAGGATAATAAGCTTTGGCATTTCCGACCCATTGGCCGAATACCGGATTATTGTCGTACTCTACCCAATCGCAGCGTGATAATCCAGCACCTCCACCTGGCTGATACATGTTCACGGGAGCAAAAGAGGTGGCGCAGGTATAGCACGTAGGAGCCTCGGCGGATATCGTGGCTAGGGATGGGTTGGTATCGGAGGTGAAGACAGCAGTGGCGATTCCATTGATAGTGGTCGTGATGCTTCCAATGGAGCCTTTGTCTGTAGTAAAGATGATTTGGGTGTCGTCAGGAATATGCCCCTGGGCTGAAGTATCCTGGTCATATGAGTTCTTGTTCATATCCGCGGTGATGGCGGAGGTTGATACGCCGTCTGCCGGGATGCTCAGCGGATTGGCGCATAGATTGAGCGCCAGCCAGGGCGCGTAGGTGACGTTGCCGGAGACCTTATCGCCGCTGCCCGGGCCGATGACTCCAGGGCCGTCATTACAGCCCCACCAGTTGTTCACGGCATTAACTAAATTTGGGTCATGATTATCTACGCCACAATGGGTATTTCCCATGATAATATTGTGGTGTATGGTTACGCCTGATACAACGGCTCCCGTAAATGGGTCAATCTTTACTCCAACCTCACATTGGGTAATTATGTTACTTGTCATTTGAACGCCGTCTGCATATTGCAGGAGGATGCCGTTATACTTTATATCGGATATACTGTTGTTTGATATTACAATTCCCTTAGCAGGTTCCGTAGTGTTATCCCATACATTTATGCCGCAGGTGTGGTCGATGCCGGCTCCGTCAGGATTGTGTATATTCTCGATAACATTGCCTGAAATAAATATGTGGCTAGGAGCACCATTTCCTCCGATATTAATGCCAGTCGCCCCGTACATGCTCGGGCTTCCCCCGGTTCCGTTCCTTACCTGCTTAATAATATTGTTCTGGATATGTATATTGTCAACGATTACTCCTGAATAATCCGCAACGAGAATCCCAGAGGCATCAGCTCCGCCTTGGTAATCCGGGTTCGTAACAGTAAAGCCCTCAAACGTAACATCGCTATGGTATATACGAATCATATAATAGGATGAACCAACACCGCTGCCACGAATAATCGTATTCTCTGCCCCTGCAGATGACTGAATTGTCAGACCCTTGTTGATCTCGATGTCTTCGTTATATGTACCCGCTGCCACGTTTATGGTGTCACTATTGACAACTCTGCTATCGTATATGGCGTATTGAATAGTCTTGAATGCGTTAATACCTGGGCCTGTGCCTTGGGTGGTATTGTCAGTTCCGTATGTTCCATCTACATACCAGGTTGCTGCACCTGCCGCTGGCCTTGGTGTCATCAACACCGTCCCCAATGCTAGTATTAACGCCAAAATGACGCATACTGAGGAGGCTTCCCGGATTCTCGGTTTAGATATCTTCTGCCTCATTCTAGATTTCCTGACATCGTATATAAGAAACCGGCCCATTTTTGGGTCGGTTTCACTACTAGCTCGACACCCGCCAAGTGACCATATTGTAGCTGGTGCTTCATTGCCTCCCAATAAACCGTTGTGATATTGTGTTTAGTGAGATAATAATGTCATACAGTGCTGGCACTGTCAAGTATCTTATCTTATCAGGACTTTACCATAAGCAGTACCTTTTTCCTATGAGACTTGGTACCTTTGGGTCATATGATGGGTTCAGGCAATAACCGAATCCGGCCAAGAGGCTGAAGCCGATCTGTACTAGTGAGTTGAGAACCTGTCAGAGCAGAATGCCTTTTTCAGCCTGCCCTATCATAACGGCAAGAATTTGGCGAACAGAGATTAATAGCTGCTAAGACGCCCTCCGTCTTATGAGCATCAATATGCCCAGCGCCAGGATTATGGCGACGATAATGGCAGCAATAAGCCACCAGCTGATTCCAGAAGGTTCCTTTACAACAAATTCGCCCTTGAGGCCAGAGATTTCTACGCTGTGTTTGCCGACAGCATCCCCGGTTATGGTGAAATTCACTGTCTGGCTTGTTCCGACAGCAAGTGTTACCTGTTTGCTTTCTTTAACTGTGCCATCGACTTTTAGCTCCACGGTATAGTCTCCGATTGAGCCGCCCGTATTAGCCAAGTTAATACTGATAGTAATTTGCTGATTAGGTGGCGTCTGGGTTGGGTTGATAATTAAATCACTGGCTTCAAATTTAGCTGCTGTGGTTTCTGCTAGCTTGGCTAGTAGAGTGTAGGGTAAAAAGTAGTTCAGCGTGCCGCGAGCCTCACCTGTCTGAGCGACAACTCCCTCCGAGCCCATGGCCAACCACCCCTGGTTGGGATTCGGGTAGTAGGCGAATATGACTTCCGATATATCTTTGGGTAACTGGTTTGGGTCATAAGCTGATGACATGCTGAATAGCGGTGAGACACTAATCGCCGATGGGGTGGTAATATCCAGGGAGGCATAGGCATTCATCTCATAGGTTGATCCGATTGTTTCTTTAGTGCCGGATGGTGGCGATGAGTCGGCCGGCGTCACTTTTATCAGTTTTGGCACCTTATTGCCTTCTAAAGTTAGCTTGGTTCCCGCCTTGGCTTCCCAGCTATTCTGCTTTGGCGGGTCGAATGCCAGACAGTCTTCGCAGAGCACTCCATCTTCCGTCATTTTAGCTGTGGTTATTTGGCCCAGCATATTGACCGTTAGCGTTAGTGGGCATGTGGTGGCAACGGCGGGCAAGCTAATGTCGCCGCCACCGCCACCGCCGCCGCATAATATAACGCTAACAGTGACCGTGGCATCGTCGCTGCCGCAGTCATTAGTTACGTTTAAGGTGTAAGTACCGGACATGTCTGAGGTGGCGCTGGGTATAGACGGAGACTGGTCGGTTGAGGTGAAGC
>MGMS01000040.1:0-333 GCA_001796515.1 Chloroflexi bacterium RBG_13_51_36 | reverse complement strand
GTGGCGTTAGTAATCAAAGGCGACTGGTCGGTTGAGGTAAAGCCGTCGGGTCCGGTCCAGCTGTAGGACATAGCGTCGGGGCCGCCGGTCAGTTGAATATCGCCGTCCTCGCAGACGGGAGTGGTGGCCGAGGCGGAAGCGGTCGGCTTATCGTTGACCACGACGGCGTCGGTATCAGCCGGGTCTGAGTAACAGGAGCCGTCGTAGACGGTCAAGGTATAGACGCCTTCATTAGCCGTGGTGGCGTTAGTAATCAAAGGCGACTGGTCGGTTGAGGTAAAGCCGTCGGGTCCGGTCCAGCTGTAGGACATAGCGTCGGGGCCGCCGGTCAGT
>MGMS01000039.1 GCA_001796515.1 Chloroflexi bacterium RBG_13_51_36 | reverse complement strand
CAAGTATCCTATTACCCAGGGCGGAATGATGTGGCTTTCCCGGGCGGAGCTGGTAGCTGCAGTATCCAACGCCGGGGCGCTGGGGATCCTGACCGCATTTACGTTTCCAACCCCCGCGGAACTGGCCACCGAAATCAAGAAGACCAGAACGCTTACCGATAAACCCTTCGGAGTAAATATAACGCTGTTGCCCACCCTTCGCCCTGTGGATATTGATGGCTATGTAAGTGCCGTTATTGATTCAGGAGTAAAGATTGTGGAAACAGCCGGCAGAAACCCGGAGCAATATATGGTGCGGCTCAAGGCAGCCGGAGTAAAAGTGATACACAAGTGCACCGCAGTCCGCTTCGCCCGCACCGCTCAGCGAATAGGCTGCGACGCCATTAGCATTGATGGTTTTGAGTGTGCGGGAGCTCCTGGCGAGGAGGACGTTACCTCCCTCGTCTTGATTCCGCTGACGGTTGATGCTGTGGATATTCCTGTTATTGCCTCCGGAGGCTTTGGCGACGGGCGTGGCCTTGTGGCTGCCCTGGCACTGGGAGCAAGCGGGATTAATATGGGCACTCGATTTATGGTAACACAAGAGTGCGCTATCCATCCCAAGGTGAAGGAATGGCTGGTTAAGTCGTCGGAACGCGATACCATGTTCGTGATGCGTTCTTTACGTAACACTGAGAGAGTATTGAGGAATGCTACTGCCGAGAAGGTGGTTGAGATGGAAAAACGGAATGCCGGTTTGGAGGAATTAGCATCACTCCTCAGTGGTAAGAGGGGGCTGGAGGTTTACGAAACAGGTGCCCTTGACCGAGGGTTAGTGGCTTGTGGGCAAGTAGTAGGTCTTGTTCATGACATTCCCACTGTTAAGGAGTTGATAGAGAGGATAATCAAGGAAGCCGATGAGGTTATCTCCAGGATAGGTGCCCGCGGCCTCTTCAACCCTCTGCGTAAGCCTACTGAGGCCGCAAAGTAGGAAACCCTAGCAACTACAGATAGGCCCATAACGGCAAGGGGTACCGGGTTAGTGACCAGACGGCAAAACGGGCCCTGCTCTTCACTGGTTGGCACACCCGATATCTCATCTGTCATTTGTTGTTATTAATTCCCTTATTGCGTGTTTGCTCGCTGTCTTTTGCTCCACCCTGTATTTAGCCGGAGGACAAAGCCTTACTTGTCCAGCGCAGATTACAGGTATTGACTTTCATCTATCCTCTTGTATACTATCCTCTTCAAGAGACCTACTGTGAAATGGGTCAGTTTGGCATTAGCCCTGGGCGGTGCCATCACTGCGCTTGTAGCTTGGTTCGCATTCCAAAGCATGGAGTGGGTTATTATCGGCGGTGTCATTGCCTTTGTGGGGCTTTGGTTTAACCCACGCAGCTAAGAAGACCAAACCTATAGACACTACATAGACGATTCGGTAGGTCATCGTTGTTTCGTTCCAAGCGGCAGTACTGTCTGTCGATACCACCTCCCCAACAAACCCTGCCCCATAAGACACAGTTTCACTTATTTTCATCTCTTTTCATTGTCAGTTGGGAGTTTGCAGAGCCGCACGATGTGTGCCTTGAGTCATTGAGTTGATAGAGCTATAATATAAGTTTGTAGAACAATCGCGGAGGTGGCTGGAATGTCCACCGGAGATGCTCAGGCAATCGAAAGACTGAAGAGTGGGATTGGCGAAGGCAGGAACTGGTACGTATCGCTGCTTGAAGCCATCCGCCTATGGACCACTCTCGAAGAAGATTACGCCGGGCGACATTATCAATACCTTGTCGACAATGAAGCTTTCGATTGGCTGATGCTGACAGAGAGGCTGTGTGAAGAGCTCGATGGACTTATTCCGGAAAAAGAGCGGATGGATCTTCTCTTCCACGGTATACCCCCAATAGAACTGTCCAAAGACGAGTTCAAGAATCTAATTGGTGAGTCTAAATACCAGGCTCACCTCAACTACTTCTATGGCATTCTTGTTGAGAGGTTTCTCCTGCTGTCTGTCATTGAAGAGATCCGAAAGAAAAAGAGAGTTCTAGGTATGAACAACGATAGTGGAGTTGTTGACGAGGCTCACCAGTATATCTATGGCGGCACGCAATCTGCCCTTCTGAGGCAATTCAGAAAGCAAAGACGTTATCCACAGCTCAGGTCTATACGACTCAGTGAGCTTAATGAATTTACCTATTGGTTATTCAAATATCGTATGAGAATACGCGATAAGTCCTGCGTGGCTAGCGACACCAAGAAAGGCCTGACAAAGCTGCATGAGATATTAGTCCTCAAAGCTAAGCCACTCCGCTCCTCACATGAGTTAAGTTTTGAATGCTAGCTTGTAGGCTCCAAGTCCCAGACTTCACATGCCAAATCTGCCCGCGAGGCGAAGTCCCGTTTCCGATCCTGGCTATTAGCCTATGGATATCGTTTAGAATTTGGTGCTTGAGATTCCGGAGCTTCTATTTAGCTATCGGCCGATGAGGAGCTGAGTTGGGATAATTCCCAGTGTAACCTCTTCAATTTATCCTCAAGCATCGCGAGCTTCTGTCTCTCTTTTTCAATAATCTGAGCTGGCGCCCTGCTCAAAAAAGCGTTGTCTCTCAGCCTGGCATCGAGTCGGGCAATTTTTTCTTCGATTTCCTTGCTTTCCTTTGCCAGCCGTTGCTCTTCGGCAAGCTGATCCACCATGCCCGCCAAAGGCACAACGACCTCAGCTTCTTTCAAGACTGAGACCAGCTCCTTATCTTTAGCAGATTCCCTTCTCTGTCGGTCGAGCATTCTTAGGGGCCGAACCTTAGCCAGTGGTTCTATCATACCTGCTTCAGCGACAAGTTTCGGAAGGAGCTCACCAGCATAAACTCGCGCTTCAACCCACTTGCTCGCCTTCACTTTGTATTGAGCCCGGATGTTACGGATAGAGCGAACGACCTCGATTACGGAATCCATCACTCGCTCTGCTTCCGGGGCAAAGGCTTTTTCATCAGTGACGGGATAAAGAGTTATCATTATGGAAGCGGGCAGCTGGTCTTTGTCAGATAGACGCCGTTTCAACTCTTGCCACAACTCCTCGGTAACGAAAGGCATAAAAGGATGCAAAAGCCGCAGCGATTTCTCCAATGTATTGGCCAGGAATGGCAAAGGTGAAGATGTTGACCGGTCGCGAAGTCGTATTTTAGCCATTTCAATATACCAATCACAAAACTTCGACCAGACAAAATCGTAAATCTGCAGTTCCGCCTCTCCAAATTGGAAGTTTTCCATTAGTCCGGTCATGCTTTGGATAAGGCGGTTCAACTGACTGTTTATCCATTGGTCCTCTATCCTCTGCGGTTGCAGCTCTATTGTTTGAGCTTCTAATCTTTCAGAATCCAGACTCTGAAGGATAAATCTGGTGGCGTTCCATAATTTGTTGACAAAATTGCGGCCGGATTCCAATTTACCCTCACCCACGTTGATATCGTTCCCCGGTGAAGTCCCCGTAGTTAGAGCAAAACGGAGAGCATCAATACCATATTTGCCTATCGCCTCAGCGGGATTTATGACATTCCCTCGCAATTTGCTCATCTTCTCTCCGCTTTCATCCCGAATCAAGCCATGGAGGTAGACTGTGTGGAAGGGTATTTCGCCGGTATCCTCCAGTCCCATCATAATCATCCGGGCGACCCAGAAGAAAAGGATGTCATAGCCTGTTTCCATTACCGAGCCGGGGTAGAAATAGCGGAGGTCATCAGTATCCTCGGGCCAGCCCAACGTAGAATGTGGCCATAGCGCTGAGCTGAACCAGGTGTCAAGGACATCAGAGTCCTGGATGATTTGCTTTGAACCGCAATGAATGCATGCTGTCGGCCCATCCACCGAGGCAGTCACCTTAGCGCAGTCCTGACAGTACCATACCGGGATGCGATGTCCCCACCACAATTGTCGGCTGATACACCAATCCCTGATGTCGTCCATCCAGTCAAAATATATCTTGGTGAAGCGTTCTGGCATTATGGCGACTCTGCCATTCCTAACCACCTCAATAGCAGCTTTAGCCAAGGGCTGCGTTCGGACAAACCATTGCAGGCTGACTTTGGGTTCAATCATCGTCTGGCAACGACCACAATGTCCTACGGAATGTGAGTAAGGCTCGACCTTCTCCAGAAGTCTTTTGTCTTTCAGATCCGCCAATACCTTATCTCGACAGGCAAACCTCTCCAGTCCCTGATAGGGACCGGCGTGCTCGTTCATGGTGGCATCGGGATTCATGATATCTACCAAGGGCAAGTCATGTCGCCGGGCTACTTCGAAGTCCGTGGGGTCGTGGGCGGGCGTTATCTTCAAGGCTCCGGTGCCAAAAATAGTATCAACGGCATCATCAGCGATTACGGGGATTTCTTTCTCTATAATGGGGAGGGTGACGTTCTTGCCTATGAGCTTCCTGTAGCGCTTATCCGCGGGATTCACCGCCACAGCTGTGTCGCCGAGGAAAGTCTCCGGCCGGGTAGTAGCCACGGTAACGTAGCCCTTCCCTTGGGCCAAGGGATAGCGAATGTAGTAAAGGTGTCCGGCAATATCTTTGTGCTCGACTTCGAGGCCGGAGAGGGCAGTCCGGCAGCGCGGACACCAGTTGATCATTCGCTCTCCACGATAGATTAACCCCTTTTCGTACAGACGTACGAAGGCAGTGCGCACAGCTTTACTTGGACCATTGTCTAAGGTGAACTTCTCTCTTGTCCAGTCACAAGAGGCTCCTAGGAGTTGATGTTGACGCCTGATATTCTCCCGGCTCTTGTTGGCCCATTCCCAGGTCAACCTGGTGAATTCTTCTCTGCCGACGTCTTCCTTAGTCTTCCCTTGTCTAGCCAGTTGCCGCTCCACAAGCACTTGTGTGGCAATGCCGGCGTGGTCGGTTCCCGGTAACCACAGGGTGGGGGAACCCTTCATCCTGTGCCACCTGACCATGATGTCTTCCAGTATCGCAGTCAGAGCATGTCCCTGGTGCAGTTCGCCCGTAACATTGGTGGGCGGCATGATAATGACAAAAGGCTTCTTTCCGGGGGCTATCTTAGGAGAAAAATAGCCTTGCTTAAGCCAGAAATCATACCACTTCTTTTCTATCTTGCCTGGCTCATAGGCCTTAGGTATTTCGGACATTGACTCTAAACCTATCCTAGCTATTGGCCATCAGTTGAAAGAAATCTCAATATCGGAAGAAATTCAAAGCTTCTTTGGTCGGCGCGATCTTGGCTTGGGAAGAAGCACTACCACCCTGTCCAAGACTCTATCCGCCACCTCTCGCTTAGGCAGGAGAGGCAAGCTGTCAACTTTGCCTTTGCGGTCGATTATGGTTACTCGATTGGTGTCACTGCCAAATCCACTATCGTTGGCGGTAATATCATTGGCCACGATGAGGGCTAGCCCCTTTTGCCTCAGCTTTTCCCTGGCATTTTCCACCAGGTTGTTGCTTTCAGCGGCGAAGCCCACCTTAACGAACTTCCCCTTAACGGTGCCTAGAATGTCCGGGGTGCATTCCATTCTTAAGGTTAGCCCTGCCTTTCCTTTCTTGATCTTATCCTTAGCTGCCTTTATCGGGCGATAATCAGCTACGGCGGCAGCCATAACTAGAGCATCGGCCCGGGAAGCCACATTCTCTACCGCTCGACGCATTTCCTGAGCTGTGCCGACTTTGACTACGTCGATGCCTACCGGTTCGGGCAACGAAGTAGGAGCAGTAATCAGTGTTACTTTGGCTCCCCTGTCACGCGCTGCCTCAGCCAGAGCATAGCCCATCTTCCCCGATGAGCGGTTGCTGATGTAGCGAACCGGGTCGATAGGCTCGTGGCTACCGCCGGCGGTAACCACGATATGCCTGCCCGCAAGGTCGCCACCTCTACCCAACACCTGGCGAATGCTGCCGATAATATCATTGATATCGGCAAGGCGCCCCAGGCCTTCTCTGCCCGACGCTAACCAGCCCGTGGCGGGATCAACGATTACGAAGCCGCGAGCCTTAAGCTTAGCTAAATTATCCCGGGTGATTGGATTAGTATACATATTAGTTTCCATGGCCGGGGCTATAAGCACCGGCGCCTCGGTAGCCAGCACCGTGCAACACAGTATGTCGTCAGCAATGCCAGCAGCCAGCTTGGCAATGATATTGGCGGTAGCGGGCGCGATGACTACTATATCAGCAGCTTTGGCCAGGGACACATGCTCAATACTGAATTCAGATGCCAAATCAAACATCTCGGTGACTACGGGCCTCCCCGCAAGCGCCCGAAAGGTAACAGGTGATATGAACTGAAGAGCCTCTTCA
This sequence comes from Chloroflexi bacterium RBG_13_51_36, assembly GCA_001796515.1. Lineage (GTDB taxonomy): Bacteria > Chloroflexota > Dehalococcoidia > GIF9 > AB-539-J10 > RBG-13-51-36. Next base: position 23,965 of record MGMS01000039.1, on the reverse strand, counting down.
GTCATAATCACATTCACATTGGCTCCTGTCTGAGTCAACTGGCTGGCAATTTCCGCTGCTTTGTAGGCAGCAATGCCTCCGGTTATTCCCAGAACTATGGTCTTGTTCCTAAGCATTATTACTCCCTATTCATTTCATAAATGAGACGCAATCCGATTAAAGTTAAATCAGGGTTTATCTTATCAATCATGGTTGTTTCATTGGCGATGAGTTCAGCATAACCGCCGGTAGCTATTACCATTGCCTTTTCGCCCAATTCACCTCGGATGCGAGCTACCATACCCTCGACAAGCCCGACATAGCCAAAGATAATGCCCGACTGCATGGCAGCCACAGTATTAGTCCCAATAGCGCGTTTGGGACGGGTCAATTCCACGCGAGGCAGCTGTGCTGTTCTGGTGACCAGCGCCTCGGCGGCAGTAGCGATGCCGGTGGCGATAACACCGCCAATGTAGTCGCCTTCCTTGGAGACAATACCAAAGGTGGTAGCCGTCCCCAGGTCAACGACGATCACCGGACCACCGTAGAGATGGTGGGCAGCAGCTGCATCAACGATGCGGTCAGCACCAACCTCTCTCGGGTTGTCCATGCGAATGCGCACGCCAGTCTTGACTCCCGTCCCTACTACCAATGGCGTGATATGAAAGTACCGTTGTGACAGGTCTACAAAGGTGGTTGTTAGTGGGGGAACAACACTACACATGGCTATTTCTCTTATATCGGACGGAGAAAACCCCTGATGATTCAATATATTGAGCAAGAAGGTGGCATACTCATCTGCCATATGCTGAATACTCGTAGCCATATGTCGTGTAGTACGGAGTTTCTCACCTTCAAAAACCCCTATGGCAATGCTGGTGTTTCCAATATCAATTGCCAGTAACATGGGCGTTCGGCTTCACCTGCGTCGTTCTCGCGCTATGGGCTGAGTATAGCACTGCTATCTAATCCGTGCCACTATTGAAATCATGGAAAGGCAGGCATCATATAGAAGCTTGAGTTTAGCCACCCTCTCCCTGCAAGTCTTGCAGCTTCTTGACCATGGCCTGCCAGTGTGTGCCCGGCCAGTAGATGCGATGGCAGACAGGGCACTCCTTATATTGAGTCTGAGTCTCGAAGACGTGGGCGGGAACCAGGTTCTTCACCTGTTCCTTATCCCGGGCCATTAATGCTTGATTACATTCCAGACAAAGCGAGAAGGGCTTGAAATGGTAATCTAGCTTCACCGTTTTCACGACTTCCTGCGCCTGGAGCTTAGGATCATCGCGTTTAATGTGTATACTTCTGATTTTGCCGTTTGTGACCAAGCGTCTTCTCATAAACTGGGCATCTTTAGTCAGAATCACTCTGTTCTCGCCAAGAGCTGTTTTAATCATTTGAGCATCGTCCTTCTGCTTGAGCAGCAGAGTGTCATAGCCCATCAGCCGTAGCCATCGAGCCAGTTTGCCAACATTGTTATCGGCAATGAATCTAGTTTCCATAGACGGTCAGAACAAAGGAAACAGGTTTGGCTGGGCGGCTTAGAGGTATTTCCGATGGCGCATGTAGAAGAATATGGCTCCCGCCGTAATCGCCATAAGAGCAAGCAGAATACCCAAGGGCAAAAGACTGCCAGAGTTGACCCCACCAGGTAGCGGGATATTCATGCCATAGATGCTAGCTATCAACGTAGGTGGCGCCAGAATTCCCATGATGATTGTCAGCAGCCGCATTATCTCCTGAATTCGGTGTGAAGTCAGCCAATTGCTGGTATCAGAAAGGCCATCTATGACCTCCTTGCAGTCCTCCAGTACACCCCAGATCTTGCGAATGTGGTCAGCAATATCACCAAAATAGATTTCCTCCTCCTCCTTCAAGAAAGGATATTCCCCTTTCTCTAGTGTCTCGATTACCGCAATTTGGGGGTGAATCACGCGGCGAAACGAAATGAGGTCCCGGCGAACCAAGGAAATCTGACGGACAGTCCCCGGAATGGGCCGCGTAAGGATAATATCCTCTATCTCATCAATGTTTTGGGTAACTTTGTCCAGTATAGGGAAGCAAGAGCCAACCAACCTATCGAGGATGTGATAGAGAAGAAATCCTGAACTTCTCCCTAGATAGCGTTCACGGCTGTTCTTGTCCGTCTCGCATTCCTGGAAAAACTTGGCCAGCGGCTTGAGGTCACCAGAACAGTCAACTGTTACGACGTAATTCTCACCAATGAAGATATCCGTCTCGCTGGGCCTAGTTATACGATTCTCTTTATCAAATATCGGGAAATGCAACACCATGAACAAGTAATCTTTATACACATCGATTTTGGGACGCTGGATGCGGCTGATAACGTCGTCCAAATCGAGAGGATGGAACTTGAAACGTTGAGACAAAAACTCAACTTCTTTGGAAGTAGGCCTCTCAATATAGAACCAGGTCAGCTTGCCTTTCGCAACTGAGCGGATATTGAATTCCTTCTGATCCAATGACGACATATTGCCCTCTAATAGACTGCTCTGCCTATTTTAGCACTAATTCCGCGGGGCAGGTGATTACTACCACACAATCCGCGAAATCAGTCACATCGAATCAACCTGATAAAGTTTGACAAAAGACAAATTTTTTCATATCATCCTTCGGTTGCAAAACTCACTTGAGGAGGTTGGAAAATGCCAGTTAATATGATTGTTTGCTGCAAGCAAGTGCCTGATCCGGAGGCGCCACCTTCGGTGTTCAAGGTGGTAAACAACAAAATGACCGTGCCACCAGAGGTGAAACCTGTAATCGGACAATACGAGGAATTTGCCCTGGAAGCCGCCCTCAAAATCAAGGACACGGCGGGGGGCAAAATTACTGCGCTCAGCTTAGGTAACAACTTTGTTCGCGATGTGATCAAGAAGGCACTAGCCGTAGGAGCTGATGAACTCGTTCTCCTCGAGGACAAGGCTTTCGAAGATGGCGATAGTTGGTCAACTGCCGATGCACTGGCCGCGGCAGTAAAGAAAATAGGGACATACGACATCATCTTTTGTGGCAGACAGTCCTCTGATTGGGATGCGGGGCAAGTAGGTCTGGGCATCGCTGAGATTCTGGGAATCCCAGCGGTAACATTAGCCCGCAAGGCAGGAATCAGCGATGGGAAGGCGAAGGTTGAGCGAGTCATCCCGGACGGCTATCAGGTTATTGAAGTGACACTCCCCGCCGTAATTGTGGTAACCAGTGGGATAGGAGCGCTTCGCTATGCCACCCTGAAAGGAATCATGGCAGCGGCCAAGAAACAGCCTGTAGTCTGGAAACCAGCCGACATTGGGCTCGAGCCCTCGAAAACCGGCGCTGCTGGAAGGCGTAGCAAGCTAGACAAGCTCTTCCAGCCAGTCAAGGAATCCAAATGTGAAATAATCGAGGGAGAGACTGTTGCGGAAGCCGGTGCCAAACTGGCCGTGAGGCTCAGGGAAGCCAAATTGCTTTGAAGTTAAGGAGGAAACAATGGCTGAATACAAAGGTATATTAGTTTGTGGTGAGCTAGCGGACGGGAAATTAGCTTCCATTACCACTGAGTTACTAGGATGTGGTCGGAAGCTTGCTGATGAGCTAAAGGAAGAATTGTCTTGTTTGCTGGCCAGCGATGCAGTCAGTGCAGCTGCGAAAGAGGCAATTGCGTTCGGAGCAGACAAGGTTTACGCTGTGGAACACCCCACCCTTAAAGAATACCAGGCCGATTCCTATACGCAAGTCGTGGAGAAAGTGGTCAAAGATATTTCCCCTCGGGTCATACTTATAGGACAAACATCCGTGGGCAGAGATATGGCTCCTCGCCTGGCTTTCAGATTGGGCACCAGTGTGACAACAGATTGTCTCAATTTGAGCGTAGACCCGGCGACAAAATTGCTGGTGCAAACGCGTCCTGTCTACGGCGGCAATGCTCAAGCTGTATTTACCAGCCAGCTCATGCCACAGATGGTTACTGTCAGGGCCAAGACAATGTCACCGTTGGAGCGTGATGCCTCAAGGAAAGGAGAGGTGATACCCACCGAAGTTGACATAGATACATCGAAGGTAAGGACAAAAATACTGGAAACTGTTAAGGAAGAGGCGGTCGGCATCAAGCTTGAGGATGCCCCTGTGATCGTCTCCGGAGGCAGGGGAATGGGCGGCCCTCAACCGTTTCAAACTGTACTGAAAGAGCTGGCCGATTTGTTGCACGGTGCGGTCGGCGCCTCCCGTCCTCCGGCTGATAACGGCTGGGTGCCAGAGCATCTGCATATCGGACTTACTGGCAAGATTGTTGCTCCCGACATTTACATCGCTATAGCTATATCAGGTGCCAGTCAACACACGGCCGGCTGTTCAGGTTCGAAGCACATCATAGCCATCAACAAGGATCCTGAGGCAAATATATTCAGGGAGGCGGAATTTGGAGTGGTCGGTAAATATGAAGAAGTGGTGCCGGCCTTCACTAGTAAGCTGAAGGAGTTATTAGCTGGCTAGGGCAGACTGACACAGCGAATTTTATTAGCTCAGCGATTCGGCACATGAGTCGTCAGTCGACAGCTGACAGCTACTCCGCCTTCTTTTTCTCAGCGATGATTTTCTGACTGAGATGGGCGGGCACTTCTTCGTAGTGGTCAAACTCCATAACAAAGCTGCCGCGCCCCTGTGTCAATGACCTTAGATTTAGCGCATAACGAAGCAGCTCCGCGTAAGGGGCTTGAGCTTCAATGACATTGATACCATCGGCGGGATTCATTCCAAGCACGCGCCCCCTCTTAGTATTAAGGTCGCTAGTAATATCCCCGGTATACATCTCAGGCACGGTTATAGTGAGCTTCATTATAGGCTCAATCAATACCGGCTGTGCCTGAGATAATCCCTTCTTCAAGGCCTGTGCTCCCGCAATCTTGAAAGCAATATCTGAAGAATCTACGGGATGGAAGCTGCCGTCATAAAGGCTCACCTTTACATCAACTACAGGATACCCGGCTAGAACTCCTTCCTGCTTGGCTTCATTCACTCCCTTTTCCACAGAGGGAATATAGTTCTGGGGTATTGCCCCTCCCACAATCCTCTTGGCAAATTCAAATCCCCCCCCCCGAGGCAAAGGCTCCAACTCCAGCAGTACATGCCCATATTGACCGTGTCCTCCGGTCTGTTTCTTATGTTTATGTTCTGCCTGCGTGGACGCAGTAATAGTCTCCTTGTAAGGAATCATCGGCAGATCCAACTTCACCTCTACTCCAAATTTGCGACGTATTTTCTCCCTGGTTATCTCCAGATGGTTATCACCGACTCCCGAAATAATGAACTCGTTAGTATCGGCCTCCCGACGCATTTGGAGAGAGGGGTCTTCCTCACAAATCCTGGGCAAAACGGTGCTCATCTTATCCAAATCGGATTTCGCCTGAGGCTGGATTGCCATGCTGAAATTCGCCTTAGGAAATTCGATACCGGGCAGTATCACAGAATGCTCGCGAGTGCAAAGGGTATCCCCTGTGGTGGTTAAACTCAACCTGGCCACCGCCCCGATATCTCCGGCAGCAACCTGGGGCACCGTTTGCTGATTCTTGCCCAGCATGGCAAAAAGTTGGCCAATCCGTTCCATGCTATTCTTGTTGGCGTTCCAAGCCTGCGAGTTGCTAGGAATAACGCCTGAGTAAACTCGAAAATAGCTGAGCTTGCCGACATAGGGGTCGGCGGTGGTCTTAAAAACAAGGACAGACAAGGGAGATTCCGAATCAGGCTTGATCTCCTCTTGATCACCGGTGGCGACATTCTTAGCGACAATGGCGCCCTTCTCTTCCGGCGAAGGTAGGTACGAGCAAACACCATCAAGGATTTGTCGGGGGCCCATGCCCTTCAAAGCAGAGCCAGCGAAAACAGGTACCAGCTTGCCAGCGATGGTAGACTTTCTTATGGCGGCAAAGACCTCCTCGTTACTTATGGCTTCGCCCTCCAAATACTTGTTGATGAGTCCATCATCAACCTCAACGGCAGCCTCTATCAATTTCTCACGGCTGGCTTTTGCTTGTTCCTGGAGAGCCAGAGGTATTTCGGTTTCCTGTGAATCTGTGCCAATGTAAGCCTTCATAGCCACCAAATCTATAATGCCCTGAAAGTCTTTTTGTGAACCTATGGGTAATTGAACAGGCAAGCATTTTGGTGACAACTTAGCCTGAATGCCCTTCAAAGTAGAGAGGAAATCAGCATTATCGCGGTCCATCTTATTGACAAATATCAACCGAGGCAAATCTGCTTTTGCAGCATCGCTCCACATCTGCTCCGTGCCTACCTCCACACCCGAAGCAGCACATATCACAATTATTGCTCCTTCGGTCACCCTCAATCCCGATCTTGCCTCACCAACAAAATCAGCGTATCCCGGCGTATCAATGATATTCAGTTTCATCTCCTGCCACTGAATTGGCAGCAAGGACAGGTTGATGCCCATGCGACGTTCCACTTCGAGAGGGTCGTAATCTGAGGTAGTGGTGCCATCACCAACGTTACCTAAACGCTGAATAGTACCTGCAGTGAAGAGCATAAACTCGGCAAGTGAAGTCTTTCCGGCACCCTGATGTGATAGCAAGACAACATTTCGAATTGGCATGGCCCTCCATTATAACCTTGCCCCCGAAGATAAGCAACCTCTGTGACATTACGAAGTGTAATGCTATAATGTAATAGTCACTATCAGATGAAACTGAGTTACGAACAGGTGAGGCATATCGCTTGGCTTGCTCGTTTGGGCCTAAGCGAAGAAGAGGTAGAGAAATTCAGCCTCCAGCTATCCAATATTCTGGAGAACTTCGAGATACTCAAGCAAGTAGATACGGCCAACGTGCCACCAGCCACCCACACCATCCCGCTACAGAATGTTTTCAGAAAAGACGAGGTGGCTGAGTCATATTCTCAACCTGAGATTCTATCAAACGCACCAAAACAAGAGGAAGACTGTTTCAAAGTTCAGGCAATACTGGAGTGAGCCCATCAGTCAAATGATTAGCGACATAGTTGCCTCCATCGACATTATCGCCGTAGTTGTCGCCATCGTAATTGGCTACCTCCTCGGCTCTTTTCCTTCAGCATATCTTGCCGGTCGTCTGAGAAAAGGGATAGACATCCGAGAAGTAGGCAGCAAAAACATGGGCGCTATGAATGTCTTCTATCAGGTCGGGCTGATGGACGCCGTGCTCGTAACCCTGGCTGACCTGGGCAAAGGCGTAGGGGCCATTCTTCTGGTGCGGTGGTTAGTAGGCATTCCTCTGATTTCACCGTTCGATTTTGGTACCGGGCTTATCGCCACAGCCGCCATAATCGGCCATATCTTTCCCATCTTCCTTAAGTTCCATGGCGGCAAGGGAGCAGCTACCGCCATCGGGATTCTCATCTTCTTGATGCCCTGGGCAGTTCCATTTCTCTTCGTTGTTTTCTTTGTAGCCTTACTTATTACCCGTAATCCCACGTTCAGTTATAGCTTGCTCCTAATTGTTTTCCCGTTTGTGGCGGGGTTTGTTTACGTCGATCACTACGGTCAGCCTCTGGCTTTAGTATTCTATTCCATAGGCGTGGGGGTATTCCTGGGCATACAATACATTCCCAGGCTTAGGGAGATGCACGGCAAGACCGGCGGCGACTGGCGCAAAGTCATCAGGCGCCGCAGCCTCAAAGAAAGGTACTGAATATGCCAACCAATGACCTACACGGGCTAACCATTCATGAAGCACACGAGCTTCTCAGACAAAGGGAAATCTCTTCAACGGAACTGACAGAATCTGTACTGAAGCGGCTCGCTGAGGTAGAAAGGAAAGTCCACGCCTGTGTGACCATTGTTGAAGACATCGCCCTCAAAGAGGCAGAGAAAGTCGACAATCACATAAAGACCGCCCATGAAATTACCCCTTTGACCGGCATCCCTACCCTAATCAAAGATGTCATGTGCACCAAGGGCATAAGGACTACCTGCAGCTCAAAGATACTGGGAAACTTTGTCCCTCCGTATGATGCTACGGTGATAGAGAAACTGAAGGCACAGAAGGCGGTGATTGTCGGAAAAACCAACATGGATGAGTTCGCCATGGGCTCTTCCACGGAGCACTCCGCCTTTTTCGCCACTCACAATCCCTGGGACTTGAGTCGTGTCCCCGGGGGCAGCAGCGGTGGCTCAGCAGCAGCAGTGGCCGCTGATGAAACCCTCTATGCTCTGGGTTCTGATACCGGGGGCAGCGTCCGCCAACCAGCCGCACTCTGCAGCGTGGTGGGACTTAAACCGACCTACGGTCGGGTAAGCCGTTTCGGCTTGATTGCTTTCGCTAGTTCCCTTGACCAAATTGGACCACTGACCAAGGATGTTACTGACTGCGCTTTGGTGATGAATGCCATTGCCGGTTATGACTCCAGAGACTCAACTTCAGTGCCTTATCCTGTCCCGGACTACACCCGGCAACTAATTCCAGACATCAAAGGATTAAAGATTGGCATTCCCAGAGAATATTTTGTGGAAGGCATGCAGGACCAGGTACGAGCGGCTTTAGAAGCGGCCATAGGTAAGCTACATGAACTCGGTGCCGAAATAGTCTGGGAAGTCTCTTTGCCACACACTAAATATGCTCTGGCTGTCTACTATATACTTGCTCCGTCCGAAGCCTCAGCGAACTTGGCCCGCTACGATGGCGTAAAGTATGGCTTCTCCGATCGAGACGCTAGTAATGTAATCGAAACAACAGAGAAGACGCGGCAATCTGGCTTCGGAGCTGAGGTCAAGAGGCGCATAATGCTTGGCACCTACGCCCTATCGGCAGGTTATTACGACGCTTACTACCAGAAAGCGCAGAAGGTTCGCACACTGATAAAACAGGAATTCGACCAGGCCTTTGAAAAGTATGACGCGCTGGTCACCCCAACTTCGCCTGTAGTGCCTTTCAAGCTGGGCGAAAAGCTGGAAGATCCGATGCAGATGTATCTAAGCGATATATGCACCATGCCCATGAACATAGCCGGAATCCCAGCTATCTCCATACCCGCTGGCTTCGTTGACAATCTGCCTATAGGCATGCAAATAGTGGGCAAGCCTTTCAGCGAGGAAACGCTGTTGCGCGTTGCCTTCGCCTATGAGCAAGCCACTGACTGGCATAAGAGAAAACCTGCATTATCATAGAAGTGGCGCAGAAGGTAATCTCGACTCAGGCTTGCCAGGGTCGGCAGACGAATTGTTGTTGACCAAATGCCCCAATGTGTCCCCGTCGCTATTAATGTCGCAACCACATGCAAATTCTTGACAATTCATTCCAGTATTGGCGTCCCCTCACCCTGAGGTCAGTCTAAGAGTGGCGTGATGGCTTCAAAGGCACGGAACATACATTACTAGGGCGATTTGGAGCTTTGAACTCCGATATCTGGATTTTAGTATTCAGCGTTCCAAACCGTAGAATTGCCACCTCTCCCCAAATCTTAACAGCCTCTTAACATTCAGGTGTTATACTTCACGCAAAGAATAAAATGCAGAGAAAAGCAAGCACTGTGGTGGATAGTGTGTGTCCCAAGCCTAGGCATCCCTGCGGAGGTTTCGCGCGCTGTCCACGGATAGATGGGATTGCTGCTCCAAACGGGAGCGGAGCAATCGGGAAGGGTGGAATAATGTAGCATTCTTCGATTCTCCTCATTGTCCTATGAACACGCAACGGGGGTGATATGTTTAGGAAATCAAATCGTTGAGATGCCATAGATGAATTGCCGAACTCGGATCTGTTCCCGGCATGATAGAGAGTCCCACAAGATGCCGTTAGAAAGCACGCATGAGACTTCAAGAGGAGGTGAAATGTGAATAAGAAGCTGATAGCTACGCTACTAGTCGTCACTCTGTTTCTATTAGTGACGGCCACTCCTGTCCTCGCCGACGGAGTATTCTTTCCAGATTCGATGTACCGAGATCTTTACGAATCGGCTCAGAAAGCTGTCATAGTATGCGGGAACAACACGGGGAACTTTACAGGGAATTGTACGGGGAACTTTACAGAGCACTTGATTCTGTCGGTTAGCTTCGAGGGTGACGCTGAGGACTTCGCCTGGGTTGTCCCCGTGCCCAGCAAGCCTGAGATAACAGTTACCGACCCCGAGCTGTTCTGGGAATTATCCGACTTCACGGCAACAGAAATCCCCTCTGGACATGGGCTCGGGTGTGGCGCCGGCGGTGCTGGTGCACCGGACCAGAATGGAGTGGATGTTATTGAGGAAGAGGTGGTCGGTCCCTATGCCACCGCCATTTTATCGGCCACGAATGCGACAGCGCTGGCAGACTGGCTGAACGCAAACGGGTACGCCTTCCCGCAAGAGGGTGAGGAAATCATCAGCGAGTACATTGAGAATGAATGGTATTTTGTGGCCACCAAGATCAACGCAGTCGATGAAGGCACCGGCTACGCCCTGGCGGAGGGAGCCATTGAGCCCATAGTACTGAGCTTTGAATCCGAGGAAATAGTCTTTCCGTTGCGAATCAGCTCACTCAGTGCATCGAACTCAACACCGCCAGAAATACTTCTGTATGTTCTCGCCGACCATGTAATGGTTCCCGAACAATACCCGTTATATACTGGATACGGTAACTGGACGGATAATGCGTTTACGTTAGAATTCGCCAACAACGTGTCTGTTGGGGACCTGTCTGAGTATGAGATACTGCCCGAGCTGGTTTCAACTTATTTGCCTGGCGATGAATTCTACCTCACGAAGTTGAGAGGCTGGATCAGTGCGGACCAAATGGTGGATATCGAGATGATTACCTACGAGGAAGGGGAGCCTTTACATTCACTTGCCGGGGGTGACGCGAATAGCAGCAATGTTGTTGTGCTCGCAACGATTATCGGGCCTGTGTTCGGCCTTTACCTCTGGCGAAGACGTCGAAGAGCCACTACTTCAGAGGGATCAGGGTAACGGCTACATCTTGATAGTAAATGCCGGTGAGACCCTCAAACCCGGAGTCTGTACCCACCAGCAGCTAGAGTTCGCCAGCGGGGCTGGCAGTGACGGTGTATTCATGTTCGTGCTGGCGCATTAGAGAAACGTAGCGCGGGTCTTCCTCGGCAGAAAGACCATTGGCTACATTCCCGACTACTGACGCTGCTTCCCCGCTATCGCTGTTGCCAGACCCCTTGTCCACATTCAGGATGTAGTATCCGGTATCGGAATCCAGATATACCCCGGGTTCTATGGTTGAGCCACCGGCTTTAAGATAGACAGACTCGCCCGGAGCACCGCCGATGCCCACCGCACCGCTGGGGGCATTGGAGGCAAAGACAATAGTAAACCCGACACGGTACTCCTGTCCGGGCACTATACCATCTTCAGTCCCTAAGCGGCGCTTCAGGAACATGAAGAGATCATCCGCGCGGTTCATCCCTTGAATGTAGTAGCCCGTACCATTGATTCCCAGTTCGGAAGGCAGCGACCTTATTCCTTCCTCAAGCATCATATCGGCCATGTCCGGACTGTACTCAGCGAAGCCAGCTTCCCAGCCTTGCGCACCCTCGCCGAAATCGAATTCAAGACGAATCGAAGACACCGAAGCAAGGACCGTGTAGATGATCAAGCCGACTACTATCGCCGCCACCGGAATAAGTAATCTTCTTGTCATTTCTTGCCGCCTCCCGGCATGTTAATCCTGCTTAACCCAGACTTTGCATTGTTCTAGGCGTTTTGATTTCCCCAAAATCCTGCCCCAACAATATAATGTGCCGCACCATCAAAGGCTGCAATTTTTCAAGGGCTTGTTTAATAACAGGCCTTTGTGTCAGGAAATATACCCGTCTCGGATAAGAAGTTCGGCGACAAGAACTGCGCCTTTGGCTGCTCCCATCTTGGTGTTGTGGGATACCAGAACGTACTTGATGCCGTTTTTCAGGACGTTGTCCTTCCTGATTCTGCCCACCACGGTAGCCATGCCGTCTTCCGCATCACGGTCGAGCCTCGGCTGAGGCCGGAACGGGTCTTCACGGACTATTATCATATGCTTGGGGGCTGAAGGCAGCTTACCTTCGTTGGCTGAGCCGACATATTCCCTCATGGCTCTGGCAACCTCGCCCACCTCACAGGCCTTCTGGGTGGAGACAAAGACCGATTCTGTATGTCCTTCCCGAACATTGACACGGGTACAGGTAGAGCTCACATCGAACTTGGCGGGACTGACTGAATTACCCGCGAAACTGCCCAGAATCTTCTGCGTTTCCCGCTGCACTTTTTCTTCCTCCCCAGCAATAAAGGGAATAACGTTGTCCAGGATATCCAGGCCTATTACACCCGGGCTCCGACCTGCGCCTGACAGGGCTTGCATGGAGGTCATAATGACGGCGTTCACGCCGAAAATTTCGTAGATTGGCTTCAAGGTTATCGCCAGGCCGGCGGTAGTGCAGTTGGGGATAGGTGTAATGAAGCCTTTCCAGCCCCTTGCTTTCCTCTGCACATTAATCAGTTTGGCGTGCTCGGAGTTGATGCCCGGAATTAAGATGGGCACATCTTCATCGTAGCGAAAAGCCGAAGCCGTGCTTATAACAGCTTTATCCCTGGCAAACTTCGGCTCCAGAATCTTCGCTTGGTCGGACTCTATAGCGGAAAAGACAATATCCAGAGCGGAGATGTCCATGTCAGCGGCATTCCGGACGGGCATGGCCATAACCTCCTCCACCGGAGCTTCCTGACAAAACCAGCGCAAGGCTCCTGACTGGGCATCGGTTATGGCTTCCTTATAGCTGCGCCCTGCTGACCTTTCGGAGGCAGCGAGGGCAGCAATTTGAATCCACGGGTGCCCCTTCAGGGCAACGAGAAATTGTTGACCCACTATGCCAGTGGCTCCGATGATTCCAGCTTTTACCATGGTTTCTCTCCGCTCGGTTTTTGTTCTTCAGATTAGACTCAAGCAGCCTGCATTTCTTTTACTAAGCCAATCGGGGCGAGAGGATTTGAACCTCCGACCTCAGCGTCCCGAACGCTGCGCGCTACCAGCTGCGCTACGCCCCGTCGTCTATGCTATTATATGATGTTTAACTACGGGGGACAAGGATGAAATATTGCGTTCTAATAATTGACGGGGCGGCAGGCTGGCCACTGGCTGCCTATGGCGGCAAAACTTGCCTGGAGTTAGCGCATACTCCAAACATGGATGCCATGGCGAAAGCGGGCCTTGTCGGATTAGTCTACACCGTGCCGCCGAGAATGGAACCCAGCAGCGCCTGTGCCTGCATGTCCGTGTTAGGTTATGACCCGCGGACGTATTACCGGGGCCGGAGCGCTATTGAGGCTCACGGTATGGGCATCCCTATTGGCGCAGACCAGGTTGTCTTTCGCTGCAATTTGGCAGCCGTCCGCGACGGGAGAATGTGGAGCTATAATTGTGGGCATATTAGCACCAGCGAAGGACAGGTTCTTATCAGTAGTTTGAATGAGAAGCTTGGCAGCGACGACGTACACTTCTATCCCGGCGTGGGCTATAGACATATATGTAAAATAAAGGGGAGGCAAGACACACTTCTGGCTACATGTATCCCGCCACATGATATTCCCGACAAAGCTATTGCTGAATTCCTCCCCCGAGGACCAGGGAGCGACCTGTTAAGAGAGCTTATGACGCGCTCTGAGCCTGTGCTTCGTGACCACCCGATAAACTCGGAGCGAAGGGCACGCGGCGATATTCCCGCCACCATGATCTGGCTTTTTTGGGGTAGCGGCACGATACCCGACATGCCAGCTTTCAAAGAAATGTATGGCCTTGATGCTGCAGTGATATCTGGAGTTGATATCGTGCGAGGCTTAGCTCGAATGACGGGAATCGAAGTACTAGATGTCACTGGCGTCACCGGTGACATGAATAACGATTACGTGGCTCAGGCCATTGCCACATCGAAAGCGCTTGAGAGATACGACATGGTGGTTGTTCACGTGGAAGCAACAGATGAGGCGGCCCACGCTGGCTTGGCTAAGGACAAAATAGAGGCTATTGAGAAGGTGGACAGAGAAATTGTCAGTCGACTTCGTTCGTGGGATAAGGATGCCCTTCGGGTGCTAGTTTTGCCCGACCACGCCACGCCAATCGAGGTTCAAACCCATGTTGCCGACCCTGTCCCGTTTATGCTCTGGGGGTCAGGATTTACCCCGATAAATCGAGGCAGGGCGAACAGATTTACCGAAGCAGAGGCTGAAGCCACAGGCGTCTTAATCGAGGCAGGATACAATATTATGGGCAAGCTAATAGGGTGAATGAAGGTAAAGAGATGGCACTGATAGTTCAAAAGTATGGTGGTAGCTCAGTGGCCGACGCCGAGAAGATCAAGAATGTAGCTCGCCGGGTTGCTAAAGCGAAGGACGAAGGAAATCAAGTGGTGGTTGTCGTTTCAGCTATGGGACACACCACCGATAACTTGATTCGGTTGGCTTACCAGATAAGCGAGCAGCCGGGTGATAGGGAGTTCGATATCCTTCTGTCTACTGGGGAGGTAGTTTCCAGCACCCTTTTAGCCATGGCGCTAGGCAATTTGGGTCACAAGGCAGTCAGCCTTACCGGCGCTCAGGCCGGTATACATACTGACTCCAGTTACAGCCAAGCTCGGATTCTGCGTGTTGACACCAAACGGGTGGTAAGTGAGTTGAAAAGGGGAAACATTGTCATTGTAGCTGGATTTCAGGGGGTGAGCGGAAAGAGGGACATCACCACTTTGGGTCGGGGCGGTTCTGATACGACGGCGGTTGCCCTGGCTGCCAGCTTAGGTGCTGAGATTTGCCAAATATACACCGACGTTGAAGGCATCTATACCGCTGACCCTCATCTTATTCCTGAGGCCAAGAAATTGCAGGAGATTGGCTACGAGGAGATGTTGGAACTGGCTACCTACGGAGCTAAGGTAATACACAATCGAGCAGTAGAACTGGGCTGGCTATACAATGTGCCCATATTGGTGGCTTCTAGCTTCAGCGACAGCCCGGGTACTATTATTCGTAAGGAGGCTTCAATGGAAGTAAGAAACAAAGTAAGCGGTATTGCCCATGATGCCAGTGTGGCCAAAATCACCATCATCGGCGTCCCCGACCATCCTGGCGTTGCTGCGGCCATCTTCGAGCCCCTGGCGAGAGCCAATATAAGCATAGATACCATCGTCCAGAATATCAGCATCAACAATATTACCGACCTCACGTTTACAGTGGCTAGAAGTGATCTACTCAAGGCGATGTCCATGGTGGAGCCGGTGGCTAAATCCGTCGGTGGCAGGGAATGCGTTACCGATTCTACATTGGCCAAGGTCAGTATCGTGGGTACCGGTATGCTAAACACACCGGGCTATGCTGCCAGAATGTTTCGCGCTCTCTACCAACATGGCATTAACATCCAGTTAATTGCCACGTCTGAGATAAGGATAACTTGCATTATTTCGGAGGACAGAGTCAAGGACGCCGTACGGGCGCTGCATCAAGCTTTCGAACTGGAGAAGGAAACTTGACAATCTTGACCTGACACCATAATTATATAGGTCTATGGAAATGTACATTGCCTCTTACCAACAGGAAGAAGAAGAGAAGGCTCGATTAAGACAGCGACTGAGCAAGGAGGCCATTGATCTAGCCCTTCAGGGGAAGTGGGAGGAAGCTCAAGCGATAAACAGGGACATCATCGAGAGATTCCCTTCTGATGTTGAGGCCTATAATCGCCTTGGTCGAGCTTTGACAGAATTGGCGGATTTCCTCGGGGCTAAGGAGGCCTATCTTAAGTCCCTGGAGCTTGCCCCTGAGAATGCCATCGCCAAGAAGAATCTTGCTCGTTTAACCAGTCTGTCACAGTCCATGGCGACCTTGAAGAGCGGCCCTCGGAAGGCTTCGACCTCGAAAGCTCAAGCCCGACGAGTTGCTCTTGACCTATTCGTAACTGAGATAGGCAAGGCTGGGGTGGTTAATCTTCACAATGTGGCCCCGGTCGACGTTCTTGCTAAGATGGGATTTGGTGACCAAGTATACTTGAAAGCAAGAAGACAACAGTTGATTGTGACGAATGAGAGGGGGAAATATCTGGGAGAGGTGGAGCCGAGACAAGGATTGCGCCTCCTTAAGCTTATGCGCGGTGGAAATAGATACGATGCGGCAATTCTTAATGCAGAAGGTGACAAGTTGCAGGTGCTTATTAAAGAAGTCTATCAGCATCCCAGCCAAGGGGGACATCCTTCCTTTCCTGTTAAAGCTACCGAGCACCTGCGCACGCGTATCAAAGAGAGCCTTCTCAGGCGGGGAATCATTACTGAAGAAAGTGACACTGTGTCTGAGCCCGAATATCTTGAGGAAGAGGAAGAACTTGGCACCGAAGAAGAGACTTTGCCCGAGGGCTTTACCGTCGTTGGCGAAGATGGCGAAAGAGGAATTGAGATTTGATGGAAGCAGCAATAATAAAGCCCGTTAATATCGAAGAGGAGATGAAAAGCTCCTATCTGGACTATGCTATGAGTGTTATCATCTCCCGAGCCCTGCCTGATGTCCGTGATGGTCTAAAGCCAGTGCAGCGACGCGTATTGTACGCCATGGACGACTTGGCGGTACGATACAACAGTCCACACAAAAAGAGCGCCCGCATTGTGGGTGAGGTCATGGGAAAATATCACCCTCATGGGGACGCCCCAGTATACGAAGCCATGGTACGCATGGCTCAGGATTTCTCTTTAAGATATCCCCTGGTCGATGGCCAGGGTAATTTCGGCAGCATCGACAACGACCCACCAGCGGCGATGAGGTATACCGAAGCTCGCCTTTCCAAAATTGCCGAGGAAATGCTGGCCGACATCGAGAAAAACACCGTCGACTTCGTTCCTAACTTCGATGGCTCTCTAGAGGAACCTTCCGTCTTGCCCGCGAGGTTGCCTAACTTACTGACGAATGGTTCCTCAGGCATAGCCGTCGGAATGACGACGAACATCCCTCCTCATAACCTGGGCGAGATATGTGATGCCGTTGTCTATCTCATCGACAATCCACAAGCTACTGTAGAAGAACTACTGGGATTGGTCAAGGGCCCCGATTTTCCCACCGGCGGGATAATCTGGGGGAAGGAGGGCATAGCCAACGCCTATGCAACGGGACAGGGCAAAATTGTCCTTCGAGCCAAAGCCAGAGAATTGACTACCAAGGCAGGCAAGAAGCAAATAATTGTCACTGAGCTTCCCTATCAGATAAACAAGGCAGCTTTGGTAGAGAAGATAGCAGAGCTAGCCAAAGTCAAGAGGATTTCGGGGATAGCCGAGGTGCGTGATGAATCGGATAGGGAAGGCATGCGTATTGTCATCGAACTCAAAAAAGAAGCACAACCTCGACAGGTACTTAACAGCCTCTACAAATACACCACCATGCAGTCTGCCTTTCACATCAATATGGTGGCATTGGTTGATGGACAACCTAAGCTAATCAATCTTAAAGAGGCGCTAACGTCTTACATTGACTTCCGTTTTCAGGTCATTACCAAGAGATCTCAATTTGAACTCGACAAGGCAAAGGACAGAGCTCATATCCTCGAGGGCTTCAGAATTGCCCTGAACAATCTGGAACAGGTAATCAAGGTTATTCGACAGTCTCAGACCGTAGAGTCCGCTCGTGCCAACCTGATGGCAGCCTTCACTATGTCACAGATTCAGGCACAAGCTATTCTTGACATGCCGCTTCGTAGATTGGCTAAGCTAGAGCAAGACAAAATAACCGAGGAATATGCCGCTGTGATAAAGAATATCTCCTATCTCGAGGATTTGTTAGCCAATCCACGCAAAGTATTCTCACTTGTTGGCCAGGATGCCGAGGAGCTTAAATCCAATTATGGCGATGACCGGCGAACCGTGATAAAAGCAGAGGAAATCGAAGAATTTCGTACGGAAGATCTTGTTCCCCATGAGTCAATGGTAGTTACATTGACCAACAAGGGCTTCATCAAGAGGATTCCTGCCGGCACCTATCGGCTGCAACACCGCGGCGGAAAAGGCATCATAGGAATGGTAACCCGGGGTGGCGACACAGTGAATCACATCCTTGTAACTGACACCCATGATAATCTCCTTTTCTTTACCAGCACCGGCAAGGTCTACTGTCTTAAGTGCTACGAGGTTCCCGAGGATTCCTCCCGCACGGCCAAGGGGATAGCCCTGGTTAATTTATTACCTATTAACCTGGAAGACGAAGTAACTGTGCTGCTAGCCCTAACAAGTTTTCCTTCGGATAAGTTCTTATTAATGGCCACCAAGCGTGGCGTGATAAAAAAGACTCCACTAAGCAAATTTGCTTCAATAAGGAGGAACGGCATTATCGCCATGGGGCTCAGAAATGCAGATAAGCTGGTCTCATCTGGTGTGGTCGCTGATGAAGATGAGGTCATCCTGGTAAGTCGAAATGGGCAGGCTATAAGATTTAAGGTCAAAAGCTTAAGGACAGCGTCTCGAACTAGTGGTGGTGTTCGTGGCATTCGTCTTGTTGACGATTACGTTGTTGGTATGGGCATTGTCGTTCCCGATGCTTATGTACTCACAGTGACGGAAAAAGGGTTTGGCAAGCTGACGCCAACAAAAAATTATCCTGTTCACAATAGGGGAGGCAAGGGAGTGAGGGCTTACAGGGTTAACCCGAAAACGGGTAATCTAGCTATATCCAAACTTGTTTCCCCGCAAGGCTCCCTGGTGATGTTATCAGCCAAGGGCAATGTGGTGAACATCCCTATGGAGCAGGTCTCAATTCAGAGCAGGAACGGCCGTGGAGCTAGACTAATGGGCTTAGACGAAGATGATAGCGTGGCTTCGGCCACCTGGGTTCTCCGACAGAATTGAACCGCGCAAAGTCACCTTTAGCCCTCTTTGAAGAACACAGAATCCACAGCCCAAGCAAATACGAGTTGAGAGTTGAAGGAGCAGGATTTCAGGTGACATGGTAGAGTTCTTCCGAGAATTAGCTTTGACTTTCGTCCCTCTTTTTGTCGCCATGGATGCCGTGGGGAACTTACCTATCTTCCTCGCTCTGACACAAGAGGGAATAGCCGCGCATCGCAAGAAAACCACGAATTTGGCCACGCTCACTGCCTTCGGCGTAGGCCTCGTGTTTATCGCTGTCGGCAAGGCTATCTTCTCGCTTCTGGGCATTGAGGTGGCTGATTTCTTAACGGCTGGCGGCATCATTTTGCTGATTGTCGCCATCAGATATCTGGTCATGGGTAAGACACTAGAGACTAAAGACTTATCAGCTTCCCAGATGATAGGCGTTGTACCTCTGGGCACTCCTCTGGTTGTCGGGCCGGCTGTGCTTGCTGCCCTGCTATTGCTGATGGGCCAGCATCACGTTGCCATTGTGATCTGTTCCTTTGTCCTCAATCTACTGATACAGTGGGTACTCTTCAGACAGGCCAACCGAATTGTGGCCGTCCTAGGAAACACCGGCGTCGCTGCCATATCCAAGGTAATCATGCTGCTCTTGGCCGCCATCGCCGTGAAGATGATTCGCGAGGGCATTTTGACAATCCTGAGCTGACATCCGCGGCCTGAGACTTCGCCTCGATCGAAAATTCATCAAACCTTGGCATATCGCCAGCAGCAATGCCAGCATTAGGGTGCCATTTCGACTAACCTAGGCGAAGAATCCAGACGCTCCACTAATGCTAAGCTAACGAAGCGCCCAAGAGCCTATTGACATATTCGTAATATCTGATATAGATTTAGTGCCAGGAGGTGAATATGTTCTGCTCTAAATGCGGTACGGAAAATCCTGACGGGGCTAAGTTTTGCTCCAAGTGTGGTGCTGGTCTCAGTGCGCCTGCGAAGCTATCTGAAACTGTAGCTAAACCCGAAGCGGAGAGTAGCACAGGTATGACAGCCAATGTAGCCGGACTTCTTTGCTACGTGGCTTTGTGGGTAACGGGAATAGTATTTGTAGTGCTGGAGAAGAAGAGTAAATTTGTCAGATTCCATGCCTGGCAATCAATTATGACCTTCGGGGCACTGACCGTCGTCCAGATTATTCTGTCGGTAATCGGTGCTATCGCCTGGACTATATCTCCTTTTGGGGGGCTATGGAGGTTTGCAAATGTCCTGGGCATTATTGTCTGGGTGATAGTAGTGGGCTTATGGATTGTCCTCATGCTTCTAGCATATCAGGGCAAGATGTGGAAGGTGCCGGGGGCAGGCAACTGGGCTGAGAAACAAGCCAATAAATAGAGTTTTTAAGAACCCAGTACCCAAGCTATAAATCAGGCAACTACGGCTGGCTCTTCGGCGTCGCCGCTGCGGAGTGCTGTGTCGAGGAGTCTTTTCTTCCTTCAAGCGATTCTACCATAGTCGACCGCTGCGTATGCCGCAGAAAATTTGATGTTTTTCCGTGCTCTGATGCAAAATCTCCTTTGGCGGTTGGGTGGAGGGGTGTATAATAAGGGCATATGGGTTCCGAGGTTTTCTACCGCAAGTGGCGGCCGCAGACCTTAAGTGAGGTGGTGGGGCAGGAGCCTGTAACCCAGACTCTGCGTCACGCTGTCGAGAGTGGCAAAATAGCTCATGCTTATCTTTTCTGCGGCCCGCGAGGTACAGGCAAAACCAGCATGGCGCGCATCTTGGCCAAAGCGGTCAACTGCCCTGAGCAGGCTGGTGGCGAACCGTGCAATGCCTGTGACATGTGCCGTTCCATCGCTGAAGGCAGGGCCTTAGATGTAATAGAGATAGATGCCGCCAGCAATCGTGGCATTGACGAAATCCGCAGCCTGAGGGAAAAGGCAAATTATGCCCCCAGCCTTGCTCGCTACAAGGTATATATCATAGACGAAGTCCATATGCTTACCGAGGCGGCCTGCAATGCCTTGTTGAAGACACTAGAGGAGCCGCCGCCACATGTAATCTTTGTCCTGGCTACCACGGAAGCGCACAAGGTGATAACCACCATAATATCAAGATGTCAGCGGTTCAATTTCCATCGGCTGCGTCAAGTCGAGATAATGGATAAACTGAAGCTAATATGCAAGAAAGAGGGAATTCAAATCGAGCCCGGTGCCCTGGAGCTTATCGCTCGTGCCGCCACCGGAAGCCTTCGAGATGCCGAAAATATTTTGCAGCAGATGATTGCCTACTACGGCAGCCAAATTGAGCTTGACCAGATCCAAGCAGAGCTGGGCGTCAGCGCGGATTCACGAGTCAGACAATTGGCGCAGTGCGTAGTCAACAGAGACACTACTGCTGGGCTAAGAATCATAAACAGCCTCAATAGTGATGGCGTCGACCTTCGTCAGTTCAACATGGGCCTGGTGGAATACCTTCGAGGGTTGTTGCTCGCTAAATCCCGATGTGAAGAAGCTCTGGATTTTGCCGGCGAAGATTTGGCTGAAATAAACAGTCTTGCCGCCGACGCCCCGCTCGATTATCTGCTTAAGGCAGTGAAGTCTTTCTCTAGCATAGATTTTCGGAGTGATAATTACTCCGCTTTGTCTTTGGAATTGGCTTTGCTAGGTTGTGTTTTGTCTCCGCCCACGGGACAAGAGCAACCGACTGAGACTAGATCCTCTCACCTGCCGAAGCCTCGCGCGGCGGGCAAGCCAGAGGCAGCCGATGCCACCAATACAGTTGAGTGCACAGAGGCAACTGCTCACCCTGCAGCACCGAGCAGTCCCGAAGTGCCCTGTGAGGTTCCTGAACCGTTGGACCTCGACAGAGTCGGGACTGATGTTCCTGGCAAAGAGATCCCTCAAGACATTGATTACCTCCGTGGCCGCTGGAGGGACTTTATTAGGTCATTGCGAGGCGAAGGTTCCAGTGGCAACTTGGACGCCTTTTTGCGCAGCGCCTGTGACCCCATAGACCTTGAGGATGATACACTGGTGCTGGGTTTCCGCTATCCCTTTCACAAAGAGAAGATCGAAGATGGCAAGTATCGCCACCTGGTGGAGAAGAAGCTTAAGGAAGTCTTTGGTCGGCCC
The DNA here is from genome assembly GCA_001796515.1 of Chloroflexi bacterium RBG_13_51_36. Lineage (GTDB taxonomy): Bacteria > Chloroflexota > Dehalococcoidia > GIF9 > AB-539-J10 > RBG-13-51-36. Next base: position 2,055 of record MGMS01000039.1, on the reverse strand, counting down.
TACAAGATACGGTGTATTCTAGTTGATTTCAAAAGAGAAGTCCCGTCCCGGGCAAGAACAACAAATCCGGTAATTAAAGCTGCGTTGGAAATGGGAGCCAAGATTAGTGAAGAGGAGTTGTCATCCTGAGCGACCTGAGGGAAAGGAACGAGATGGATAAATCTATATTACGCCAAGCCCAGCAACTTCAGGCAAAGTTGGCCAAAGCCCAGGAGGAACTGGGCAACATCACTGTGGAAGCTGGCAGCGGAGGTGGCGCCGTTAAGGTGGTGATGGATGGGCACCAGAAGGTGCGTTCCGTGGAGATATCTCCCGAAGTGGTAGCGGCAGGAGATATTGACTTACTGCAGGATTTGGTTATGACAGCTGTCAACGAGGCCATTACCAAGTCGCAGGAGCTTGTTAACAAGCACCTCAGCAGTTTGACCGGTGGTCTTAATATACCGGGATTACTTTAGGAACCTGTTAGCCGTCAGCTGTCGGCTATCAAAGACTTCGATGATTTTTCGCTGTGTCCCTGACGGCGGTAAGGTAGAAGGTTAAAGAAATTGAAATTTGTCCCCGAGCCTATAGCTGGACTAATTGAAGAATTAAACAAACTGCCTGGAATCGGGCCAAAAAGTGCCAAGAGATTGGCTTATCATATTTTGCGCAGCTCGGATGAAGAAGCCAGGGCCTTGGCCGAGGCCATTTTGACATTGAAGGAAAAGATAAAGCTTTGTTCGCTCTGTTTCAACAACACTGATTGTGACCCTTGCCGCATTTGCCAGGATAAAGAGCGTGACCATTCTAAAATTTGCGTTGTGGAAAAACCTTCGGATATCCTTCCTCTGGAGCAGACAGGAAAGTATAGCGGCGTTTATCACGTGCTTCATGGAACTATCAGCCCGACAGAGGGGATAGGGCCTGACGAGCTAAAGGTAAAGGAACTTCTGGCTCGTCTCAAAGATGACTCGGTAACCGAAGTGATTGTGGCAACCAATCCCAATGTGGAGAGCGAGACCATGGCTATGTACCTGCAACGAATTATCACGCCTCTAGGTGTTCGCGTCACTCGTTTGGCCCGTGGCTTGCCCTTCGGCGCCGAGTTGGAATATGCCGATGACCTAACTCTGGGGCAAGCGTTGGAAAACAGGCGAGAATTCTGACGAGGTATGCGCAGCAACACACCAGAGATGAGATGGACACCCTGTAGGAGGCGAGGCTTTCCAGAACCTGCGGGCCTTCTCATTCATGGGATATGTGCTGCTAACAAAGGAGGAAGAGAACATGGCAACTCTAAAACAAATCGATGAGGCATTGACTCACTATTTGCGACCGCAAACCTTTCCACTGGCTATCCGGATGTGTGAATCCGAGCAAGAACTTCCTGATAAGACCAGAACACCCCAGAAAGACGTGGGAGTAAATATTTCGTTGTGTCACGCCATCAATATGGCACGGCGCTATGGCTGGACTATGGCTGTTGACAAGTTTCAGAGCTGCTATATTGCTGGCATCAGTATGGGCTTCTTACCTTTGCTGCCGGATGTCGCCGATGGGAGCTTTCAAGAATCCCTTGGGCTATGGGGGATGAGCAGAAAACAGGCGGCGGCTGCTATTGAAAACCTCCCCAAGTTTGAATATGGTAAGTACAGGCATCTGCTAATGGCTCCTCTAAACCGGGCCACCTTTGAACCTCATCTTATCCTGGTTTATGGCAACCCCGCTCAAATATGGATACTCCTTGCGGGCTACCTCAATGGAACGGGCAAGACAGGTCTAGATACCACTCTGGCCATAGGAGCCGGCTGTGCAACCTATATCACCCGGACTATCGAGAAAGACGAGTGTCAGTTCACCATGCTGAGCCTCGGAGAACGGCTGATTCCTCACACAGAAGACTGCGAGTGCGCCTTTTCCATACCGATGAGCAAAATTGACAAGACCGTTCAAGGTCTAGAACTTGGCCACAAGATCGGCGTCTTCAGGTATCCGATCCCCACGTTTTTGAGATATAACTCGCCGCATCCGCCCGGATATGAAAAAATGCTGAGCCATTTGCTGGGAAAAGAA
>MGMS01000038.1 GCA_001796515.1 Chloroflexi bacterium RBG_13_51_36 | reverse complement strand
AACGGAAATCGGCGGAGTGAGGCGTCGAGTTAGCATTGTCTTCACCCCCGAGGCCAAGGTGGGAGACTACGTGTTGCTTCACACGGGGTACGCAATAGGCGTTGTGGATGAAGCCGAAGCTGAGGAGACCCTGAGGCTTTTGGAAGAGATAGCTAGTCTAAGTGAAGTTCATTGACGAGTATCAGGACAGCAAGCTGGCCAGGGGGCTGGCACGCAAGATTGCCCGGTGCTCTACCAAAACCATAAGACTGATGGAATTCTGCGGTGGGCACACGCATGCCATACTACGCTATGGAATTCGCCAGTTAGTGCCAAAAACGGTGGAGATGAGGTCAGGGCCAGGCTGCCCCGTTTGTGTTACTGCCACCATTGACCTGGACAAAGCCATCGCCCTGGCACACCTGCCCGACGTTATCATCACCACTTTTGGGGACATGATTAGAGTTCCGGGTAGCTATTCGAGCCTGCAGAAGGCAAAGGCTGAGGGGGCAGATGTGCGAATAGTATATTCCACCATAGATGCTGTAGAGATAGCCAGAGCCAATCCCGAAAAACCAGTCATCTTCATCGGCATCGGCTTTGAGACCACAGCGCCCACCATAGCAGCTTCTATACTCAATGCGCAACAGGAGAAGATAGAGAACTTCTACGTCCTGTCCCTTAGTAAGCTGACCCCACCGGTGATGAAGGCTCTGCTCGATTCAGGCGAGCTAAAGCTAGATGGCATCGTTTGTCCCGGGCATGTCAGTGTTATAATTGGTTCGCATCCCTATGAATTTATCCCACGGGATTATCGAGTGGCCTGCGTCATCGCGGGATTTGAACCACTGGATATCCTGTTGTGCATAGATAAACTGGTTGAGCAAATGGAGAAAGGCGAGCCCAAAGTGGAAATAGCCTACCCTCGAGGAGTGAAACCCGAAGGAAATAGAAAGGCCCGTCAACTCATGGAGGATGTTTTTGAGGTCGGCGAAGCTAACTGGCGGGGTATTGGAGTTGTCCCCCAAAGTGGCTTGAGAATTAGAAAAAGGTACGAGCGGTTTGACGCCGACAAGGCTTTTTCAGTGAGCCTGAAACCTTCGAAGGAGCCTGAGGGGTGTCGATGCGGGGATGTAATTCGTGGCACAGTGACACCGCTAGAGTGTAAACTCTTTAGAAAGGTCTGCACCCCAGAAAGGCCTATCGGTCCCTGTATGGTCTCCAGCGAAGGCGCCTGCGCTGCCTATTATCAATACGGGACTGCTGAAGATTTGTAGCATCTTCCTAGATAGAGTGAGGGCGAGCATATGGACGACAGCATTCTCTTGGCCCATGGCAGCGGCGGCAAATTGAGCCACGAACTGGTGGAGAAGAAATTCCTGCCCTTCCTGGCTAATCCGGCATTAAATAGATTGGATGATTCAGCCGTCTTCGAAGCCAGCGGTCGCATGGCTTTCACCACCGACGGATACGTAGTGAATCCCATCTTTTTCCCTGGTGGCGATATCGGCAAGTTAGCCGTATGCGGCACGGTGAATGACCTGGCTATGAATGGAGCCAGCCCTCTATATTTGAGCCTCTCGGCTATCATAGAAGAGGGGTTCCTCCTAAGCGACCTTGAACGGATAATGCAGTCAATCAAGAAAGCTGCTGAGGAAGCGGAGGTGAGCATCATCGCCGGGGACACCAAGGTGGTAAATCGAGGACAAGCTGACAAGTTGTTTATCACGACTTCAGGAGTGGGGACAATCCCTACCGGAGTTGATATATCTGGAGCTAACGCAAGAGCCGGGGATAAGGTCCTTTTGAGCGGCACCATCGGCGACCACGGGATGGCCATAATGAGCCAGCGGGAAGGGTTGAAGTTCTCCATGACTCTGGAAAGCGACTGTGCTCCATTGAACAAATTGGTGTCTCAGATGCTCGAGGTCTCATCCAGGATCCATTGCCTCCGCGACCCTACCAGAGGTGGACTGGCCACCACGCTCAACGAATTGGCCCGGCAGTCAAACGTGGGTATTGCGATAGAAGAGACCAGGATACCGGTGAAGGAAGAGGTCAGAGCTGCCTGCGAGCTATTGGGACTGGACCCCCTCTATGTAGCCAATGAAGGCAAACTGGTAGCCATAGTTGACCCTGCCGATGCCGATAAGATTCTGGCCCGAATGAGAAGAAACACCTATGGCAGAGAGGCCGCCATCATCGGCAAGATAACCAAAGAGCACCGGGGGAAGGTGGCAATGAAAACCAAGCTCGGTCCCTCCCGAATCGTGGATATGCTAACCGGGGAACTATTGCCCCGGATATGCTAGATAGTTTGACAGCCCAAATTCGCCAGTGCTAGACTTCGCTCACTTGTGAAACGCATTGGTATTCTCTATCACCCTCTTCGTGAGAAAGCCCGAGACCTAAGCCAGAAACTGGAACAGTTTCTGTCCTCTCGAGGAGTCTCTTCGTGGAGATGTTCAGCCTGGGACGAGGACAAAGCTAGACCTCAACTGACGGGCACGGAGTTAATCCTCAGTATTGGCGGGGATGGCACCATCCTCCATTCCACTCGAATCGCAGCTCCCCTGTCAATTCCCATCTTAGGTATAAACTTGGGCAGGCTGGGATTTATAACCGAGATTGATGGCGACGGTGTCATGTCTCGTTTGCCCGGTTTGCTCAAGGGCGAAGGCCGGATTGAGGAAAGAGCTATGCTCGAGGCTCAAGTTGCAGACAAAACCTTTCACGCCATGAATGATGTTGTGCTGCGAAGTGTGGCGGTTCGCCTTGTTAACATAAAAGCGGAGATTGACGGAGCAGTACTAACCACTTACCGGGCTGATGGCGTAATTGCAGCCACCGCCACCGGGAGCACCAGCTATGCCCTGGCGGCGGGCGGACCAATTCTTCATCCTCAATCCAAGGAAATCGTTCTCCAGCCGATATCCTGCCACCTGGGATTGAGCCACGCGCTGGTACTGCCTCCGCAGAGCATCGTCGATCTGAAGATCGCCCGCAGAGAGAAGGTAATACTTAGCATTGACGGACAAGTTGACTTGCCACTATCAAATGGACAGAATGTCAGGGTGAAGCTCGGCCCTCACACAGCTCGCTTCTTAAGAATTCACGACCAAAGCTATTTCTATAGTTCGCTGTGGCAAAAACTGGGAGGCAGACGAAATGAAAGCTGACATGAAGGTTGATAGGGCGAAGGTGGGTGATGCTAACTCCGTGCACCGGCTGATCAGTCATTTTGCTGATAAGAGCGAGGTGCTGCCCCGCGCATTATCCGAGATATATGAAGGCATTAGAGATTACTTCGTGGTCAGACAAGGAGGTCGGGTTATCGCGTGCGCGGCCCTACAGGTCACCTGGGTTGATTTAGCGGAAATCAGGTCTCTGGCTGTTGATGAACAGGCACAGAGCCAAGAGATTGGCTCAAAGCTGGTTCAGGCTTGTCTGGAAGAGGCCAAGCAACTGGGGATACCCAGGGTTTTTTGCCTCGTTCGCAAGCCGGCTTTCTTTGAAAAACACGGCTTCCAGCTAATCGATAAGAAACAGCTGCCTCAGAAGGTATGGGCAGAATGCTATCGCTGTCCCAAGTTTCCGGACTGCGATGAGGTGGCTCTTGTGCGCCAACTTTAGAGCGCGTCAATTAAAGCAACGCCATTTTAACGAAATAGCAGGACTATGTTGAAGCCAGAAAAGAAGGTATCTACCCAGCAGATATATCAGGGGCGCGCGGTGAATATTCGGGTGGACACCGTGCAGAAAGCCAGCGGCACAAAGACCACCAGAGAGGTGGTCGAGCACAGCGATTGTATAGCTGTGGTGGCCCTCGATGAACAACACAATGTCCTCCTGGTGCGCCAGTTCCGCCATGCCGTGGACAGGTTTCTTCTGGAAATACCGGCCGGTGCCATTGACCCCGGTGAAGAGCCCATTGACGCTGTGCGCCGCGAATTGCAGGAGGAAATTGGCTATTTCCCCCGGAAGATAGACAAATTGGGGGGCTTCTATGCGACTCCGGGCTATGGCACGGAGTACCTTCATTGCTTTGTGGCTACCGATCTTGTGCCCGCTCGTCTCGTGGCTGAGGATACCGATGATATCGAGCTGGTCCGAGTTACTCGGGACGAGATACCCCAACTTATTGCCTCGGGCGAAATCTGCGATGCCAAAAGCATCGCTGCCCTGCTCATGTTCTTGTTTATGCGGCAAGGTGGGTGACGTCGTCTGTGAGGCGATATCCTGATTGGCGCATACGCCCAATCGTCACCTTCGGCGAGGTGGCAGCGGAACATGACCCCTCAAAAACTGCGGAATATGCCTAACGATATTTTGACAAAATCACCATATAGTACTTTAATGTAGAGGTGATAGAAAGACCAAACCGCTACGTGAAAAGACTCATTACCTTTCTGATGATCGCGGCCTTAACTGCCGGGATGGCAGGCTGTTCTCTTTTTCCTTCCGGAAACCTGGAAATACGAACCTGGAATGATTTGGATGCCGTCAGAGACAAACTGGGCGGCAGGTATGTTTTGATGAATGACCTTGATTCCACCACTGCCGGTTATGAGGAATTGGCGAGCGCGACAGCCAACGATGGAAAGGGCTGGCAGCCGCTTGGATCCGAGGATGATCTATTTACCGGGACGTTCGACGGACAGGGATATGAGATACACGGCCTGTTCAGCGACCGCCCTGACGAAATGTATGTGGGGCTTTTTGGCGTTGTTAATGAGAAAGGGGCTATCCAGAATATCGGCGTGGTGAACGCCACCTTGGACGGATATGGCGCTGTTGGTGCTCTGGTGGGAGATAATGAGGGCACTGTGAGTAACTCTTATTCCACAGGCAGTGTGAACGGTATCGGTTGGGTTGGCGGTCTGCTGGGAGTGAACTTAGGCACAGGCACTGTGAGCAAGTCCTATTCCACAGCCAGCGTCACTGGCGATGAGCGTGTCGGTGGACTAGTGGGATGGAATGAGGCCAGCCCTGTCAGCGACTCCTATTCCACTGGCAGCGTCACTGGGCGCTATAGTGTTGGCGGTCTGGTGGGGGCAACTTCTGGCACTGTGAGCAACTCCTATTCCACTGGCAGTGTCACTGGTAGTACAAATGTTGGAGGCCTGGTGGGAGAAAATGTCAACACCGTAAGCAACTCTTATTCCACAGGCAGTGTGACTGGCGATTCGCTGGTTGGCGGTCTGGTGGGGCGGAATACCGGAACCGTGAGCAACTCTTTCTGGGATACTTTAACCAGCGGACAAGCTACCTCAGCCGGCGGCACGGGCAAGACCACAGCCGAAATGATGAACATCGCCACATTTACAGGGGCGGAGTGGAACATAGTCGCAGTAGGCAGTCCCAGCGAACTCAATTCCGCCTACACCTGGAATATCGTCACCGGACAGACTTATCCCTTCCTGAGCTGGGAGTTTGCCTAAGACAGGGACAGTTCTGTTTTCAGCCGCAATCGCTTCGTCCCAATAAATCAGGACTCGCAATGTCAACGGGAAATAGCGCTCCAGTGGGCGAAACTGACACACATGCCAAAGTGATCCTCTGACGCTGTGCAGGATGTGATATAATGACTACTACAAGCTCGCCATCTTGTGATAATGAGGTATTACGTAGCTAGGTTCAGCATCTTTTTGATTGCGCTAGCCTTAATTGCCGGGGTGGTAGGTTGTATCCCTGGTCGTGTTGTCCAGTACAGCATTCGCATCTCCGCCACTATAGGCGGCACGGTGACCACCCCCGGCGAAGGGCTTTTCAACTATGTCGAAGGAACCGTGGTCAACCTGGTGGCAACTCCAGATCCGGGTTACCGGTTTCTTACCTGGACAGGCAATGTGGATACCATCGCCAATGTCGTGGCAGCCGTAACCACCATCACGATTAACAACAACTATTACATCATAGCCAGCTTCGGTCAATAGATTCGACCCGGAGACACGGGAACGAAATGAGACCGATGACATTAGAGCCGGTCCGGCCGGTCAGCACACTTTGATGATCGACCTTGAACTACGCCACTACCACCTATGCCAAGCTACCGAGCCCGAGACTGAATAGCAGAAAAACTAGCAGTTGCGACTGTTCAGACGGCGAAATTGGCAATCACTGCTTGACCCAAGGATATCCCGCCATCATTGCAGGGCACCTGCCTGTGGGTGAAGACCCGAAAGCCGTTGCTCTCCAGCAAACTGACTGTCTTTCTCAGAAGCAAGCGATTCTGAAATACGCCACCACTTAAGGCTACTTGCTCGATACCAGTCGCATCAGCTATCAAGCGACACATCTCGTTTGTCATCCGAGCTACAGTATTGTGGAATTTGACCGATATCATTCCTTTCAAGACACCTTGATGAGAGTCCTCAATCACGGCTGACAGCATATCCCCAAGGCGCACGACTCCTACCCCTTCTTCTTTTGCTATACGGTAGGGGTAGTTTTCTTGAATGTGGACATAATCTTCTTCGTGCGCAGCCATCTCCAACTCCACCGCCGCCTGTCCTTCGTAGTCTATTTCGCCCTTTATACCCAGCAGGGCCGACATAGCATCAAAAAGGCGCCCCATACTTGAGTTGAGCGGTGAATTTATCTTTCTTTCTATCTGACGCTTGATAATCTCCACCTCAACTTCAGTAATTTGACCACTAGAAGCCAGTCGAGGTTGCTTCGCCTCGCTCGCAATGACAGCATTGAGGGCATTTTCTCCCAATAAGGTGATAATATAGCCGATGGCAATGCGATAGGGTCTTCTTATAGCTGCAGTTCCACCGGGCAAACGCAGGTATTCCAGATGTCCCGCCCTGCGAAAACCGCGATAATCGGCAACCAAGAATTCCCCTCCCCAGATACTGCCATCGGCACCCATCCCTGTGCCGTCGAAAGCTACGCCGATAACGGGGGACTCCAGCCCGTTATCAGCCAGACAACTGGCGATATGGGCATGGTGATGTTGCACAGGAATAAGCCTTATACCGGACTCGCCCAAGTCCCGGGCATACTTGGTGGCCAGATAATCAGGGTGTAGGTCGTGGGCAACTATTTCAGGCTCTACATGGAAGAGTCTTTTATAGAGGGATATGGTATTGTCAAAATGTTCCAGGGTTTCCATATTCTCCATATCTCCTATGTGTTGCGATACGAAGGCATAATTGTCTTTGGTCAGGCAGAAAGTATTCTTCTCCTCAGCGCCGCAACCAAGCACCTGCCTGGTTTCAAACGGGAGGCGGATGGGATAGGGAGCATAGCTGCGCGCCCGCCTTACGAGCTGAGGCATGCCTCTTTCTATCATGGTTACGCTGTCGTCATAACGGGAGTAGATATCCCGGTTATGGACCAAGAAGTAATCGGCAATCCCTGAAAGCCTCCTTAAGGCTTCATCATTGTCCCTTGCAATAGGTTCTTCACTGAGATTGCCGCTTGTCATCACCAGAGGCAAACCCGTATCCCTGAGCAATGTGTGGTGAAGCGGCGTATATGGCAGCATAATTCCCAGAAACCTCAAGTTTGGCGCTACCTCCCGAGATACAGACGAATTCTTTTTCCATTTCATGAGCACGATAGGGCTTTGAGGTGAGGTAAGCAATCTTTCTTCCTCTGGCGAGACATAGCAATGCCTTCGAGCTTCGTCGACAGTAGCAACCATAATGGCAAGGGGCTTTGAGGGGCGATTCTTCCTCTGCCGTAGCGTTTTAACTGCGGTACCGTTCGTGGCATCGCAAGCTAGGAGAAAACCTCCCAAGCCCTTAACGGCCACAATTTTCCCTTCCTTAAGGAACTCACTGGCCTCCGTTATAGGATTCGATTTGGTTACCACATTGCCTCTGTCATCAACTAGTTGGATCTGAGGACCACATTTCGGGCAGGCATTTGGTTGGGCATGGAAGCGGCGGTCCAAGGGATTATCATATTCCGCCTGACACTGAGGGCACATCTGAAAATGACGCATGGTGGTCCGGGGCCGGTCATAGGGCATGCTTTCAATTATGGTGAAGCGTGGCCCACAGTTCGTGCAGTTGGTAAAGGGATAGCGGTAGCGGCGGTCTTCAGGATTCAGTAACTCGTCAAGGCAAGCCTGGCAGGTAGCAACATCCGGAGAAACGAGCTGGTATTTTCCTGTCTGAGCCTGACTCTTTCGAATTTCAAAGTTCTTGTAACCGACAGGGCTATGATACTCAACAGTTGTATCTTCGATGTGAGCCAGCGGTGGAGGTTTTGTCTTGAGTTCTCGCTCAAACTGCTTAATGGCCTCTGCTGAACCTTCTACCTCAATCCTGACATCCTCCGACGTGTTATAGACCCAGCCTTTCAGGTTGTGTTTGACGGCCAGTCCATAGACAAAAGGCCGGAAACCGACGCCCTGGACAATGCCCCTGACACTAATGGAAGCTGACTTGAGGGACTGCTTTGCTGCCTTTGACATACAAACCCCGCACAATCTAATATCAGAATCCGCCTGGGGTCAGTTTATAAGACGATTCCTGAGGAATGCAATATCCAGTTAAATCTACGCCAACACACTCTCGATTTCAGCCATGACTTCCTCGTCAACGCTGTGTTCAAGGGTAATTGCCGCACTGGGGCAGGCGGCAACACACACTCCGCATCGCTTGCACCTGCGGTCATCTATAACTGCCACAGCTCGATCTTCAGATTTTTCTAATTTGATGGCATCATAGCTACATACAAGAACACAAACCCCACATCCACTGCATATGTCTCGATTGACCTCAATATCTGGTATCTCAATCTGAAGGTCTAGCATCACGCACGCTTTACAACTCTTACACGGGCCACAGTATAGGCATCTGCTGGATTCTTCCACCGCCTCCTCCAGGGTAAATCCCTTCTCAAAAGGTTCGAAGTTTATCCTCTCTCTGGCTGACGACCATTTGAGCTCGGGTTGAGGCTTGTACTCTTTGGCCCTGGGAATACCTGCTTTCTCATACTCCTTCTCTCTGCCTTTCTTAAGGTCCTCACCTTTCAGGTAGCGGTCGATAGATTCGGCAGCTATGACCCCTTCTTTCATTGCCTCTGCGGCAAAGCCAACCCGCCTGACATCGCCTCCAATGAAAATCCCCTCTTGGCGATTGCTCATCAAAGTAATGGGGTCGACGTCAATCCTGTCTCTCTCATCCAGTAGACCCACTTGCCGGAAGGGTGTTCTCGGCCAAGTTTGCCCGATGGTGACGAGTAGCACATCGCCCTCAAGATATATCACGTCACTCTTATCAAACCTGGGATTGAATCCTCTGTATCCCACGTCGTTGTAGACCGATGTGCACCGTGGGCACTTTATCTTCCGGAATTTGCCGTCCTCACCGATTATCTCTTCCACACCCCGGGAGTAGACAATTTTCACCCCTTCTTCAGTAGCGCCCTCAATTTCTTCGACATCAGCCGGTATCCCATCTTTAGAAGACTTGTCCCCATTCTCCAGGCACACGAGGGTGACTTTTCCGCCGAGCCGTCGGGCGGTTCTTGCTGTATCAAAAGCTACGTTGCCGCCTCCAATTACTATCACCCTTCTGTCCTCAAAGAGCCGAGGATGCACCTTCCCTTGGTTGACGTCAGAGAGGAGATTCAAACCAAACATGACTCCTTCCAGGTCTGCTCCCCCCACAAGTTTTCCCTCGAATCTAAGGCGTCTTGGAAACGGGGTGCCGGTAGCAATGAATATGGCCCGGTAACCTTCTTTTCTGAGATCGTCCATCGTTTTCGCCCAATCTCCCATTGTGGGCTCGAACCTAACATCTTTGACATCTATACGAGCAATCCTTACCAAATTATCCACAGTATCATCCAATATATTTTTGGGAAGCCGATATCGAGGAATTAATCTCAGAGCACCCCCTAAATCCGAACGCCCCTCCACCATAGCGACATGGTAACCCTTCTTGCTCAATGTATAAGCACACATCAGGCTTGCCGGTCCTCCTCCGACCATCGCCACCTTTTCCCTGGTGGGAGGAGGATAAGATGGTTTTGTTTTCAGATAGGGCAGATAATGCTCGGCGATAAATCGCAAAAGCTGTATTCTTCTCACTGCTCCGGTTTGGTCTTTATAGTTGCACTCTTTTTCGCAAAGCCCGCAAATGTAGCCGCAGACTATGGGAAATAGCGGGTTTTGGTCATAGACTTCGTCCCCTATCTTCAATATCTGGCTGGAGGCCTCCCGCTCATCCAGGGGAAGGCATGAAATCATAACGTGATTGCGTTGAATATCTATCTTAAGAGGACAGCGGACCTGACAAGGAGGCAAATACGCCTTACCACTGGCTTCATCAATCACTTCTTCAATTCGCGAGGCAGCTTTGTCTATCTCTTTCGCCATGCTTGTCAACCCTCCTTTTGAGTCACATACATTGACCGCGAGAGTCATCCTTTCCAGAACTAAGTAGTTAAAGCGCCGCTATCGTATAGAGCAAACGCGACAGTCCATGTTCTTGGTGCTTTCTGGCAATTCCTTTCAGTTTAAGACTACCCGTTTGTGCGCATAACAACCGCCACATCATACCTCATACCCGAGTTGTTGGCAAGCCGAAGCTGACTATATTTCAGTCAGACCTTGCACATTTAGCCATTTATCCGTAAAATGCTTGACGCTGCCCCCATCGTCTAGAGGCCTAGGACATCAGCCTTTCAAGCTGAAGATCAGGGGTCCGAATCCCCTTGGGGGCACTTCTTGCGTTAGTCTATCTTCTAATGAAGTTGTCAGCATGCCGGGTCAGCCATTATTGACTCCATATTCACCCACGAGTATGATTGTATCGATCATGCAGCAATTGCTCATAAGTTCGAGCGGCTGGACTCGCTAACGGTGTCAGGAGACGAGTGGTGTTTGAATCATTCCAGGGCGGCAGGTACAAGGTCACAAAGAAGCTAGGAGAGGGCGGCAAGGGTATT
>MGMS01000037.1 GCA_001796515.1 Chloroflexi bacterium RBG_13_51_36 | reverse complement strand
GGGAAAATGGGAGGGGCGTACCTGAATGCACCGTCGCTGACGGCTATGCAATGAAAACTCCCTACCTTGAACCGATGTGTTTGATTGTTCGTAGCTGTCCTCCCCCCCAGTCGGCGTCAAACTACATTGAGTATATCACTAAATGAAGACCACAAGACAGCGACCACACAATACGCTGATCCGTGCAGTGCGCGACAATCGGAATTGGGATCCAACCACAAGATTGCCGCGCCCCGATGAGTGGGGGCTCGAAATCACAAGAAATGCAAGACTCTTCGAGTCAGTTCCGGGGCAACCCTCTCTCTTTGAGCTTTCCTCTCGATACTTTCCCCGAGCTAGTTTTTGGTATGCTATCTACAAATTCAATTCTCTTGGGGAGCTTGAAATCAGCAAAGTTTTTGCAGCAGAGGTCAGACAGCTCTTTTGCCGTGGCGCGTTGTCCCTCTTTAAGCACTACGAACGCCGTGGGGATCTGTCCCCCGTAACCATCGTTAATGCCTACATAGGCTGCCTCAGCTACACTGGGATGGCTCAGCAGCACGAATTCGACTTCCGACGGACCAATCTTAAGTCCGGAAGATGTGACTATTATGAACGACTTCTTTTCTACATACTCCACGTAGCCCTCCTCATCCATTCTCACTAAATCACCGGTGTAAAACCACCCATCCCTAAGGACTTGAGCCGTGAGTTCAGGAGCTTTGTAGTATCCTTTCATCACCCAGGGGGCATTGAACACAGCTTCCCCGATCTCACCACGGGGAACTTCCTGGCCGCTGTCATCCAGTATCTTGAGGCGGCAGATTGGCTTGCCGACAGTCCCCAGTTTACGGCTCTTCGAGGTGCTTATGGAAACAGCCGAAGCTTCCGTGAGACCGTACACTTCATAAAGGGATAGTCCGAACTTGTCCTCCAAAGTCTCCATTAGCCTGGGAAAGGATTTTGCTCCCGCGCTGACAACCAATCGCAGTGAACTCAGGTCATATCTTGCCAGTACTTCATCGCGCACCATAGCCAGGGCATTGTACATGGCAGGAACGCCAAAGATGATTGTCCCTTTCTCTTTCTCCGCAGTCTCCAGGACAGCTCTGGCAGTGAAATTAGGGATAAGCACGACGGTGGAGCCTACGATAATCGAGCCAAAAAGAACCTCGAATAAGCCATAAAGATACGTAAAAGGAACAAGGTCTATGATGACATCTTCTCTTTTCCGTTGTATGCCTGCGGAGACTATTGGGGGAGTCCCCATAATGGAGGCATGCGTATGTACTACGCCCTTCTGTTTCCCCAGTACGCCGGAGGTGTAGAATATAGTTGCTTCATTATCGCCTTTTATATCTATGGCCGGCGGTAAGGGAGAACTTCTGGCTATCATACTGGCGTAGGAAGCTGCATCAACCTCAAGTACGCGTTCCAGCAAAGGAATGTGAGGCAAAACTGCGGCAAGCATCCGGGAGAATCTCTTCTCCGTTATCAGGATTTCCGAGTCGGAGTCCCGCAGCAAAGAATCAAGTTCGGGTGCTTTAAGCGCAGTGTTAAGCAGCACGGCTATGCCACCACCCTTAATCACCCCGAAATAATTGACTACCCACTCTGGGCTATGGGACATCAAGATGGCCACATGGGTACCCTTTTTCATCCCCAGTTCCAGGAGGGCATTGGCTACTCTGTTAGAATTCTCGTTCAGTTCCCCGTAGGTAATCCTTTGAGTATCAAGAACAAGGGCTTCTTTGTGTGGTATTTGGCCGGCAGTCTCCTCCAGGGCTTGCTTAATATTCATCTCTGCCTCCGGAAAATCTGGCGAAAAGTATATCGCAATAAGAGGTATATCGTAAAGCCCTTGTCCTCATTCAGTACCTTAGTGACACTTCTTTTTTGTCATTGCGAGGAGCGGGATTCCTCGCTTACGCTCGGAACGGGCTCCGCAATCTCCGAAAGGGAATCCCGAATGCTGAACAATGACAAATGACAAGGCTCGAATGTCAAATCAAGCTCAAAATCCCAATGACGGAAACAATTACTTTTGACATTTAGGCATTTGGATTTGAATTGTCATTTGGATTTTGATATTTGGATTTATTTGGACCTGAGGAGTCGAGACCCATGCATTCACGGGCGGGGCTTGCCGCGCCCCGCCAAGTCGGGGAACACGCGTTCCGGCTAATGCGACACCTTCGGCAGCTGCTGCGGTTGCTGCTGGAATTGTATGGCAATCACTTCACTGCCCTCTTCGAATAGCTTCGACTTGATTTCATGTACCAGGCCCCACGACTGCGCCTCTTCCGGATTCAAAGTTATCCTCTCAATCATGGCGTCGGTAACATCCTTCGCGCTTTTCCCGGTATTGGCCGAGATTACCTTGGCGATGTTCTCCATGTCAATCCTCAACCCCTTTAACCTTTCCTCCAGCAGCTTCTCATCCAGATTCTGTTCCCCCCTGAACTGGACATTAACGCCATGAAACAGGAATCTCGCCTGCGGCACCGACAGCCTCTGCGAACCCGCACAGTACAGGACGATGCCTATGGAATCCACGCTGCCGAAATTGTGCGTAGTTATGGAAGCGGGCAATCCCTTCAAATAGTTATATGCGCTTAGACCATGAATAACGGATCCGCCCGGCGAAGAGATAAGAAGAATGAAATCCTTTATCCCTTGCTTCATCTTCTGGTCGACCGCGCTCATCAGAGTATTTACTGTGGCATCAATCACCGGGGCAAAGAACCTGATTACAACTGGTTTCGTAGCCATGTCTTGTCCTCCTCCTTCTGACTTGTGCTCTATCCCATTTCCGTAAATCTCCGTTGATTATAGCAAATATCACGGACCTGGACCTCGCGTCATTGCGAGTCCTTCAGCAGAAGGACGTGGCAACCTCTGAATCCCCCTCTTAAGGTAAGAGGGGCTAGGGGAGTTATTAAGCCTTGCTCATTTGTGCTTTGGGCTTGATTTGGCATTTGGGCTCTGCAATTTGTCATTGCACAGGCGGGCCTACCCGCTCGCTCTTGCCTTGGCTATGCTATACTTCGACACAGGAATTAGCTATGAAAGACAAGGGCAAAGCAACTCTCAGAGGGAAGCTAGAATCTCTGGCTAAGGATATGGGGACAACCTACTTCGGCATAGCCGACCTTGCTCCAGCCAGACAATATATCTCCGACCAGGGAGGAGAATTTCTGGCGCAGTTTCCCCGAGCTCTCTCTCACGGCTTCATTCTAGCAGACGGCATTGTAGATACGCTGGCCTATCATAAGAATATTGCCGCCCTCAATACCTACTGGCACTATGTGTATCGAATCATAAATCCTCGCATAGACTCAATCTCTCTAATGCTGGCCCAATCCCTGGATGAAGCCGGCTTTCGAGCTTTCGTTGTCCCGGCATCCCAAACAGTGGACAGGACCAGGCTTACAGGTGTGCTCTCCCACAAACTGGCAGCGCATCTGGCCGGGCTGGGATGGATTGGCAAGAGCGCCTTGCTCATTACGCCGGAACACGGTCCCCGCGTGAGGTGGGGCACGGTGCTCACGGATGCTCCATTAGAGGCGGGAACGTCTCTGGATGAGATGTGTCGCGACTGCGACACATGTGTGACAGGCTGTCCGGCCCATGCCTTCACGGGGCAGGCTTTCGATAAGCCCGGACCGCGGAGCGAAATATTCGATGCTGAGGCATGTCACGATTATCTACAGAAACGAGAGCAGACCCGGCACAAGGCTTGCGGTATATGCGTTTATATCTGCCCGTACGGGAGAAACAAGTAGGCAGCAGCTCCCCTGGGTAGCCTCCGCAGTTTGCCTTTCAGCTTTAATATCTATTACCCCAACGCGGAGTCGCCAATGGCAAAATACAATACGGCAATCACACCTCCTTGAACACCTTTGCCAGCGATGGACCCAGTACGTGAATAGAAAACTCGTAGAACTGGCCTGATGGCACGGTGTGGACGTTCAATCCCTTCTTAAGCTTCTCCGCTATTTTTTGAGTTATTTCGCTGGCTGTCTCCGGGTCAGACTTGCTGCTGGATAAGTGGGCAAACGAGTGCAGAACAACGTTCTCGACCTTATTCTTGTTTGAAAGCCACCTGATATTACCGACAGCCTTATCGACAACTTCCACTTTTTCTTTATCTGCCTCTTCGACATGAATGAACACCACCAAGCAGACAGATAATGTTGTCTTGGCCGCTTCTGGTTTGTCAGGCCAAAACGGCCTGTACCAAAATTCTTCTGCGTGGAACATCAATAGCTTCATAGTTTGACCTTTTCCTCCATAATCAAAATCACAGCGGAGCCCAACCACTCCGTTAGTTCAATTTAGCTGTACCGCTTTTGATGGACAGGCCACCACACATTTTGCACAACCCTGGCACAGGGATGGCAGGGATGGGCGAGGCATCGGTGCTTCATAGGCTGTCTCCTGCACAAGAAGTTCATAGGGACAGGCCGATACTGCATTGCACATTCCACTGTCGCAATACTCAGGGCCGCACCTACTGTAATCTATCAAGGCTATCGTTTTTGGCATTGACTATCTATCCCTTTGCAGCTAACTAATGTCGGCTGTCCTTTGCTCCTTCGGCTACCCAAAAGTGACTACCTTGTCTGAATCGGCAATAATCTCTACTAGCCGCAACATGGTAGATACGGGGCATACCCCGGCCTCCTGCTGCCTGACTTTCAGACAGCTCCCGCAAGCATGGAGGTTTCCTTTACTCTTAGCGAAATTGCCCAGAACCTGAGCCACATTGAATTTCTCGCTTCTGATTTCTTCGATCTCCACACCGCTTCCCATAAGGAATAGACTTACCTCATGCCCGGCGCCTAGAGCCGTATTACCAAGCCGCAAGGCGTTCCATGCCGTTTCAGGGTCATTGCTATTAAGGATTATTCCTAGTTTCATTCTCCTATCTCCTTTGCGCTACTCAGTATGTCGGCCGCTATTCGATGTCTATAATCTGAAGGTGCCTGATCTGTCCGACTCAGCCACCCCGTTGATTAATTAGGATCATCTGGTCCTGGCTTCAATAAGCGCTGCATCTTGCCTGATTTGTTCAAATAGCACTTCCCGCAGCATATCGAAGCATCGAATAAGCTTAGGATTAGCTACTCGATAGTAGACCATATTCCCTTCCTTCCGCGACAGGAGGATATGACGCTCTTTCATCATTGACAGATGCTGCGATAAGTTTCCCACGGTCAATCCCAGTTTATGCGCCAGTTCAGTCACAGACATTTCTCCGTCTCGCAAAACATCTATTACCTCGAGTCGTTTAGCGTGTGAAAAGACCTGGCACATCTCTGCGTGGTATTCGTAAATCTGGTCTTGCATCTGAACCTAGTTATTTAGCAATATAAGACTTTAGAAACTTCTATAATACTGTAACACCTGGACATGTTTGTGTCAAGTCGGCTGAATCAGGAAATAAGCGAGACCGGTAGCTCAGTTGACTATGGTCCTCTATGATTTCTAGCTAAATGTTCAGACTGAAGGTCAAGTTGAAGTCCTTGACCGTTCCGTCTATTGACACCCTGGATTTGCAGCTATGTTACTGATCTCCCGTGTGGAATCATTCAGATGACCTAATCCGTCACCCGGTCGTTCACCGTAGCTATGTTATACTGTAAGTAGGGCCAATCCTATGGGGGACATAGCTAAGCCAAAGCAAACGGTAGAAGAGCTGCGGAAGACGATCAACTACCATAATCGCCGCTACTACGTGCTGGACAGCCCCGAAATCAGCGATGCTGAGTACGACGACCTGATGAAGGAGCTCAGGGGGCTTGAGGCTGAGCATCCCGAGCTTGTCACTCCCGACTCGCCGACGCAAAGGATCGGAGCGCCTCCTGTAGAGGCATTTGGGGTTGTCGAACACCGTGACCCCTTGTTGAGCCTGGCCAATGCTTTCTCCTACGAGGAACTGACCGCCTGGCATAAGAGAGTGAGCAACGTGTTGGGCAGGCGTGAGTTCGACATTGTCTGCGAGCCCAAAATCGACGGGTTGGCGGTGGCTTTGACCTACGTTGACGGCCTTCTCGTCACCGGGGCAACCAGGGGAGACGGCTACCGGGGCGAGAACATCACGCAGAACCTGAAAACCATCAGGAGCATTCCCCTTTCTGTACCCAAAGAGGCACCCCCCAGATTTGAGGTTCGAGGCGAAGTTTACCTTCCCAAGGCTGGTTTCAAAAGACTCAACGAAGAGAGGGCGAAGGAGGGGCTGCCCCTTTTTGCCAATCCCAGGAATGCCGCTGCCGGCTCGGTAAGGCAGCTCGATTCCGGCATTACCGCCCGGCGTCCTCTCGACATATTCGTTTATGGGCTAGGTTGGGCTGAAGGTAAGACCGTGCCCGACACTCACTGGGAAATTATGCAATATCTCAAGTCATTGGGCTTCAAGATAAACCCCAATATCGCACTAGTTCATTCACTCGATGAAGTGGAGAAATATCATCGGGACTGGGGACAAAGCCGGGAGAAAATCCCTTATGAGGCTGATGGCATAGTAGCCAAGATCGATTCTATTGCCTTCCAGCAAGAGCTGGGCACTGTCGCTCACGAGCCCAGATGGGCTATTGCTTATAAGTTTCCCGCCGTCCAGGGCACCACGAAGCTTATTGATATTGGCATAAATGTGGGCAGGACGGGAAGCCTTAACCCCTATGCTATTCTAGAGCCGGTCCGAGTGGGCGGTGTGACCATCAGTTCAGCGGCGCTGCATAACGAGGAAGACATTCATCGTAAGGACCTCAGGATTGGAGACTGGGTCGTGGTGCAGCGGGCTGGTGAAGTCATCCCCGAGATTGTCGAGCCTATAGTCAGCCGCCGCACCGGCAAGGAGAAAATCTTCCACATGCCCGCCCGCTGCCCTGTGTGTGGCAGCGAGGTCATAAAGCCCGAAGGCGAGGCTATGCACCGCTGCACGAATGCCGCCTGCCCCTCTCAAGCCCTGGAGAGAATCAAGCACTTCGTCAGCCGCGGGGCCATGGATATAGACGGCGTGGGTGACAAGCTATGCCAGGCTTTGTTCGAGGCCGGCTTAATCAAGGATGCTGCCGATTTGTACTACCTCACCAAAGAGCAACTTCTCAGTCTGGAAAGAATGGCAGATAAGAGCGCCTCCAATGTGCTCAAATCCATCGAAAAGAGTAAGAACAGGCCCGTTGCCCGTGTTCTGTTTGCTCTGGGAATCACCCACGTCGGTGACCAGTATGCCGAACTGCTGGCGCAGCATTTCGACAGCATAGACGCTCTAGCCAAAGCCAGCGAAGAAGACCTGTTGTCCATCCCATCCATCGGCCCCAGGATAGCCCAAAGCATCATTGCCTTTTTCAGACAGGAAAGAAACAGGCAGATTATCGAGAAGCTGCGGAAGGCCGGAGTAAAGCTCGAAAAACCCAGGACTGTAGGGGAGGAGCTTGTCTCCTCCCTCCCCTTAGCCGGACTGGAATTTGTCTTGACCGGGAAGCTGGAATCCCTCTCCCGTCCCGAAGCAGAAGCCAGAATAAAGGCTCTCGGTGGCAAAGCCGGCTCGGATGTTACCAGGAAGACTTCTTACGTAGTGGTGGGTGCCGACCCTGGCTCCAAGTCGGCCAAAGCGGAGAAGTTGGGAATAAAGACGCTCAACGAAGCCGAGTTTCTGGAGATGCTGAATAAGGCCACAGGCAAATTATAGAAACTCTGTTAATTCTGAGTTTATCGGAATTGCATTTGCTAGCCTTATTGGGCTGCAACGCTCTAACTTGGCTTTGAGTTTGTTAAGTCCAAGACGGAAGTTCCTAAGCATGGAATCTAAAGTTATTTGGGCATATAATTTGTCTGGAACACTTTGATGGGAAGGCAATCAAAATGACGCAAAAGGTGAATCTGGACGCTACTGACCTATACGAACTGGGATTTTGGCTCGGACGGCTGGATTGCTCGTTGCAGTCTTCCGTCCCTTGGGGTATTCCCCGCATCTGTTTGGAAGTACTGTCCGACTACAAAAGTAAAGGAGACCTACAGTTTATTGGAGATGGAGCTAGTTATTACCATACAGCTTACGATAACGAATATAAGAAGCAAGAGGAGCCCATCAAGGAAGAACATTATCACATACTGCAGCCAGCAGTTGCTAAATGGCGTGGGCAAATAGAAATGGTTCTAAAAAAATGGATTCTCTGCCGCCCTCAAGCACACTTGGATATTGACAAGCTAATTACAGGCGCTAGGTCGTTCCTAGCAGAGGAGGAATGGAATATGCTAATTCCTCTAGAGCAAGAAGGACTGAATGAAGCTACACAATGTTTATTGTCGAATAACTTTACTTCAGCCGAATTCATGGCTCTAAGAACGATAGAGAGTGTATTAAGGAGATGGTATGAAAAGCATACTAATAAGTCGATCGGCGATGTAACGTTTGGCCAAGTCCTCAATATGCTCGATAAAGAATTCCCCGAGCCAACTAGACCAAAGGAAATATCCCCCCTATACAATCTAAAGGAAAGAAGAAATGCGATAGCTCATCCCGAAGTCATTTCGAATGAAGAAGAAGCTACGATGACTTTCATGCTAGTTACTCATCAGTGCAAGTTGCTCAAGAACAAGCTAGTTCCTTGAAAAAGCTAGACTTTACTACTTCATCAGACACAAAGATTTGAGCTGTGGTGTATTAGCTCGCAGTTGAAATATTAGAGACTATTCATCCTGTGAGTTACGCTTGTTCTAGCTGTATTATCAAGTCAGTTGAGGCCTCCAATACCTCCTTGGATTCCTTCTCCGTGATAGACGTGTTAGGTGTCGGATGCACTGCAATGTTTCTTATTTGTCTAATCCTGCGTAGTTTCTCAGCATTTAGTGTCCCCATCTTTTGGGGTATTATATCCATGAGATTGCTCCAGCCATGCTGTGGTGACACACCCAGCCTATTTCTGATTGCGTATTCTAAAGCTGCTGTGCTGTAAAGGATGGATTCAAGGTATTTCCCTTGATCGAATAGCGTGTGGGCTTCCGGCAGCAAGCTACTCACTTCTTTATCTGTTGCTCTTATGCTAAGGACATCCTTAGTGTATACCTTAACCAGCGTAGGATACTTCTCACTAATAAAAAAGTCATGCACCAGCATCACTGGTGCTGTCGTTAAAGTGATGCCACCGAGGATTATCAGAAGCCACGTGAGCTCGCTGAAGTTACTTAGTATTTCATTCACGGAATGAGCTTGTGAACCTAAGTAGTATCGCACGACTCTATTCAACAAAATAGGACAGTATATCGCACCGACTGTAAGCGAATAGAGGCTTACAAAGCTTAACAACAAAGTATGACCCAAAACCCCTATCTTGAATTTCCGGTCTTTCCTAATGCTATCTGGCACTTCCACTTTCGACAACATGGTTCTTGTCTGGCTATAGCGGTTTAACGCCTGGGGTAGTAGAAATGCAAATATGGCAAACAATAAGCCGAATATTGTGGCACATGGGGCCAGCAATTCTTTGATCTCAATCATCTTTTATTCCTCCAAATCTGGTGGCTGGACTACTCATTAAGTATTCCAGTCATCGTAATCCTAATTATACCACTCGCTAGATTAGTGGAGTCCGAGAATAGCTCGCCATTAATGATATTCCCAAATGCTATAATTAGCGAGCAGATGTGGAGAGATATACTACTAATAGTTGGCACCGCAGTAACTGTGCTGATGTTCTTCGGGCTAACAGCCGGACGGTTGTCTGGATACGCCAAAACTGCAAAGGACAATGTGGCTAAGAAAAGCCCTCGTCAGAAATTCTACCTATTTGTTGCGATTGTCGTAACTCCGTTTTACATCTTCTTTGCCATATGGGAAGTTGAGACGATCGGATTGGTGACCTCTTTGATGTTCATAGCACTTGTCCTTATTTTATGGGGTGGTACTTTGACACGTGTTTGGAAATTATCAGAAAAGCGAAGGAAGGTAGCGAATGGCATGATGTCCGCAGGATTGGCGGCAGCGTTGTCATTGGTGATTGCGGCTTTCGTCTTGAGCGATATGCCTTTGTGGCAGAAATTTGCTGAGTCCTTAGGCGGTGCTGCTGGCGGATATGGTATGCATCGACTAAGCAGATATATGCGCAAAAACCGTGAGCGTGAACGCCTCTCTCAAGAACACGGCAAAGATTCTCCGCTTTAATTCTCATCTTCGGGGGGAAATTCAAGTTAGCGCAGTTTACGCAGCCTTTCAAAAATAAAATATTCTGGATCGTTAAGTCCAGATAGTGGCTAATATAGTCCGCTCAGCCGCAAGTCGCCGAATGCCCTGATTCAATTAGCCACACTACGGTACTGCCAGCCTACTGAAACCGGCGCTTATCTTTGAGCATCATTCTCTCGCTCAGAAGCAGAGGCGAAAATAAAGGCTCTCGGTGGCAAAGCCGGCTCGGACGTCACAAAGAAGACGTCTTATGTGGTGGTGGGCATTGATCCTGGCTCCAAGCTGGCTAAAGCAGAGAAGTTGGGTACAAAGACCCTCAGCGAAGCCGGGTTTCTGGACTTGCTGGATAATAGCGCAGAGAAATCGTAGAAACTCTGTTAGCTCTGTGCTAGTTTGGCGTGCGCACCCCTTTCCAAGATACAGTTCCCAAAACTGTCAAGGCTAAGTTGCACAAGAGTCAGTGTTGTTCAACTCAGAGACACCAGTCTTCGGATTCTAGGTTCAGATGTCCCAAAAGGTCGCCGCACGTACCAAATAGAGCTTTTGCGTTAATCTTCAGGACCCCGTTTTCTTCTTGAAGTCCCATCATATCCCGGCCCGTTCCAGACACTTTGACGCCAAAATAATGCCAAGATTCTAGCTTCAGTCTGTAAGCGGACCCCGGGAGAATCATTGACAAACCGGTACCATAAATAGGAATATTACTGCGCGGCAAAATGAGCATGAGCCACAACAAATCTGAGATTGTGCTTTGGAAAGATAGTGAGTGGAACCAGATTGACGGAGAGCTGTGCCGCGTGAGTGCTTTTAGCACTTTAGGCTCAATCATAGACGCAACTGGCAAGGTCCACACTATGAGCAGAACTATGCCGTATGCATCGCTTACCCTGGAGTGCGAAAAGCTCGGGAGGAACATAACAGGATACATAACCCACAAGATGGACTTCCAGCATTTGTGGGCGGCTTTCAAGGAAAGAAGGGTGAACGAGGATGAAGAAGTGATAATCATTTGGACCAGGAAGCATTATAGATATAAGCTGACCAAGTTTCTCTCACCGTCTATGCCTAAACTGCGGGTGATGGTCT
>MGMS01000036.1 GCA_001796515.1 Chloroflexi bacterium RBG_13_51_36 | reverse complement strand
AGACCCAGAAGGGGAAATGAGCAACCACGGCTGGTGGAAACTACTGATGGTCTGCTTAATTCGGTGGGTCTGGAGAATATCGGCGTCGACGCCCTGATTAAGGAGAAAGCGCCGCTATGGGCAGAATGGCAGGTTCCGGTTATCGTTAATGTGGCCGGGGAGACGGTAGATGAATATGTGGCTGTGGCCAGCAAATTGGAGGGTGTACCCGGGGTCAGCGGCATTGAGCTGAATATCAGTTGCCCAAATATTTCCGCGGGTGGGATGGAATTTGGTACGGACCCCAGGCTTGCCGCTCGGGTGACTTCGGCAACTAAAGCTGTCACTACCTTACCGGTTATCGTCAAGTTGAGTCCCAATGTAACCGATCTCAAGGGAATCGCTTCAGCCGTAGAAGAGGCTGGAGCTGATGCCATATCCCTGATTAACACATTGAAGGGCATGGCAATTGATATAGACCGAAGGAAACCACGCTTAGGGAATATTGCAGGCGGACTTTCTGGTCCCGCCGTCAAGCCTGTGGCTCTTTATATGGTGTTCGAGGCAGCCAGGGTGGCGCATATCCCGGTGGTAGGGTGCGGGGGCATCACCTGTGCCGAGGATGCTCTGGAGTTCATTATGGCGGGGGCTACGGCTGTACAGATCGGCGCAGCTTGCCTGACCAGTCCCGACATCTGTCTCACGATACTGGAGGGGATAGAGCGTTTCATGGTGGACAAAGGAGTGGAGAACCTCGCCGACCTTATTGGCGTTGCCTAGCAGTCAGCGTGTTGAGCGCTGGGTCATTTCATTCTGGATAAACTTGATGATATCTCCTGTGGAGGTGCCCGGCCCAAAGATGGCTTTTACGCCCGTTTGTTGCAAGGCGGGAACATCATCTTCGGGTATTATGCCGCCAGCGATGACCAGGACGTCTTCTCTGCCTTTCTTCTTTAAGCCTTGTATGATTGGTGCGAAGAGCTCCAGATGAGCTCCCGAAAGAATGCTCAGCCCGATGACATCCACATCCTCCTGAATAGCTGCCTCGACAATCATCTCGGGAGTCTGTCGGATACCGGTATAGATTACCTCCATGCCGGCATCACGCAGAGCTCTGGCTACTACTTTGGCACCCCGGTCATGCCCGTCTAAACCAGGCTTGGCTAGCAGAACACGAATCCTACCCTTGCTCATAGTCCGCTCCTTCTAGGCTTTCTGACAAAGCTCAACAAGCACCCCTCTGAGTGATTTGGGGTGAATGAAAGCCACCAGGCCCTCGAAGCCGGGGCGGGCTTTCTTATCAATTAGTTCTATTCCCTTTTCGGCTAGATGGCTGAGCTCCTTATCTACATTGTCAACCTCAAAAGTTATGTGGTGAAGGCCCTCGCCCCTTTTCTCCAGGACCTTTGCCATATTGCTGCCGGGAAGTGGTTCCAGGAGTTCTAGGTTGGCACCCTGGGCCAAAGAGAGGATGGCTGCCTTAACTCCGCGCTCCGAGAGGGTCTCGGTCTTGCCGACCTCAGCGCCGAAGCAATCCCTGTAAAGCTTTATCGCTTCATCGAGATTGCTGACTAAAATACCGATGTGGTCAACTTGTTTGGCCATTTCACCTCCTTAGAAGCTGGTCCCATAGATCCGGAAGGCTCTCTCTCAAAAGACCAGGAATTCCTTCTGAGTGCCAAAAACCTTGCGCAGTACATCACATATCTCACCCTCGGTGGCGTAGGCATCCACACATTCAAGAAAAGCTGGCATGGTATTGTCCTTGCTTCGGGCCACGTCCTCCAAACGCTTGAGCGCCTGCTTGGCTTTGGCGTTGTCCCTGTCTTTCCTGACCTGGGCAGTCCTCTCCCTCTGTCTTTTCTCCACCTCGGGCTTCACTCGCAGCAACCCCACTATTTTGGGATAAGGAGAGACGAACCTGTTTACCCCTACCACGGTGCGTTTTCCGCTCTCGATTTCTTTCTGGTAGCGGTAAGATGAGTCCTGAATTTCTCTCTGTTGATATCCTTGCTCTATAGCAGCTACGGCACCACCAATACTGTCAATCTTGGAGATATACTCAGCGGCTTCCTTTTCCAGGCTGTCGGTTAGATGCTCTATGTAGTAGGAGCCGCCAAGTGGGTCAACAACATGAGCAATGTCACTCTCGTAGCCCAATATTTGCTGAGTCCGCACGGCTATGGTTACTGCTTCTTCAGAGGGTGGAGCGTAAGCTTCGTCGAAAGAGTTAGTGTGCAGCGATTGAGTTCCTCCTAAGGTCGCCGCCAAAGCTTCCAGGGCTGTCCGCACAATATTATTGTGCGGCTGCTGTGCGGTGAGGCTGCATCCCGCGGTCTGAGTGTGGAAGCGAAGCATCCAGGAACGTGAGTCTTTGGCCTCGAACCTCTCTCTCATGACCTTCGCCCAGAGGCGTCGTGCCGCTCTAAACTTGGCAATTTCTTCAAGGAAGTTGATGTGGCTATTGAAGAAGAATGATAGTCTGGGAGCGAATGTATCTACATCAAGCCCGGCATCAATAGCCGCCTGAACATAGGCAATACCGTCGGCCAGGGTGAAGCCAATTTCTTGGGCCGCGGTGGAACCAGCTTCTCGTATATGGTAACCACTGATGCTGATGGTATTCCATCGGGGGACATGCTTGGCACAATAAGCAAATATATCAGTGGCCAACCTCATGGACGGACGGGGTGGGAAGATATGGGTGCCCCGGGCGATGTACTCCTTGAGTATGTCATTTTGAGTAGTGCCGTTTAGTTCGGTGGACTCAACTCTTTGTCTCTTGCCCAGGACAATATACATGGCCAGGAGAATCGGTGCGGTAGCGTTTATGGTCATGGAGGTGCTCACCTTATCCAGAGGTATATCCTGGAACAGAATCTCCATATCCCGAAGGCTGTCTATGGCAACACCGACCTTGCCTACCTCTCCTCTAGCCAGGGGATGGTCAGAATCATAGCCAATTTGAGTGGGAAGGTCGAAGGCTATGCTCAGGCCGGTCTGGCCTTGCTCCAAGAGATAACGATATCTTTGATTAGTTTCCTCAGCGGTACCAAAGCCAGCGTATTGACGTATTGTCCATATTCTGCCCCGATACATATTCGGTTGGACGCCTCGCGTAAATGGATACTCCCCGGGGTAGCCCAGGTCTCGAACATGATCGAATTCTGGCAGGTCCTCCGATGTGTAGACGGTGTCGATCTCCGCGCCAGAGCTGGTCTCAAACTTATCCTGACGCTCGGCGGCGCGCTTCAAAGCCGGAGCCAATGTGGTATCATGCCATTCCTGCTTGGTTTTATTGGCCATAGCTACCCCCTGAGTTAGGAAGATTTGCCCGATGGAGCCTTCTTAGGCACAGGCATAACCCCTGCCCGCGGAGGATTTAGCATTCGCATCAAGATCTGAACTGCCGCTGGACCCTCCGCCCAGATTTGGCATGTCCTTATTTAATCCCGACTGACGCAGATTTTGTCGTACTATTTACCTTTCTCTGGCCTGCTAGCCTTCTCCAACACGGCAGCCAGCAAATCCACGGGCAGAGGGAATACGATAATGCTGGTCTTCTCTGTGGAAATGGCGGTCAATGTCTGTAAATAGCGAAGCTGGAGAGCTGATGGCTGGCTGGAGATAACTTTAGCAGCCTCGGCTAATTTCTCTGCCGCCTGGGCTTCACCCTCGGCATGGACTACCTTGGCTCTTCTGTCTCGCTCAGCTTCAGCCTGGGCGGCCATCGCCCTCTGCATTGTCTGCGGCAGCTGTACATCCTTAACCTCTACCATGCTCACTTTCACACCCCAAGGATCGGTGCCTTCGTCTACCGTCGTCTTTACCTTTTCGTTAAGTCGGTCGCGCTGGCCCAGTAACTCATCCAGCGTAGATTGTCCGACAACATTTCGCAAAGTGGTCTGAGCAAGCAGCGACGTTGCCTTGATATAGTCCAGCACCTTGAGAATGGCATCTGCAGCATTGACCACTCGGAAGTAAACCACGGCGTCAACTCTGACAGTAACGTTGTCCACAGTGATGCACTCTTGCTGGGGGACGTCCATTGTGACCACCCGCAGGTCAACTTTCCGCACGTTCTCAATGAAAGGTATTATCAACACCAAACCTGGCCCTCTCAGACCTACGAATCGGCCCAGTCGGAAGACGCCCACTCTTTCATACTCTCGGACGACTTTGATGGCTGCCTGTAGAAGTATTATTACTACTACTGCGATAACAACATAAATGAATATGTTCATTTTTGCTCCTTTTCTTCAGATTTTCTGGTCACCCACAGTGTTAATCCTGCGGTTTTGGTTATTATCACCTCCTCTCCGGCTTCTATTGTACTATCTTCAGCTATGGCTGTCCATAACTCTCCTTCAGCCAGAACCGTGCCCTTGGGACTGAGGGTCGTTCGCACTACGGCTTCCTTTCCTATCATCTCCTCTACGCCAGCCGAGAGTTTGCGCTTCTGGCCTTCTACGATGGCATAGACAACGAAACCGACAAAAGCGGCGGCAAGAACTATGGCTACGATAATCGGGCCTGTTATTTCCACGGTATCACCTCCCTATTCTTTTGGCTTCTTTGCCACCCATAGTTTCAATCCCTCCACTCTGGTTATTATCACCTCTTCACCGCGTGTCACCCTGCCGCCCTCCGACGCTGCCGTCCACAATTCTCCTTCGGCGAGAACCGTGCCTGTGGGGTCGAGTGGTGTCTTGGCTACGGCGACTGTCCCGATCATTCCCTCGGGCCCGGTAGCTTTGCGTCGTCGTTGCCCGCGGATAATTGCGCCGAGGACAAAGACAGCAAAGGCGGTAAAACCTACTGCAACCCCGACAATTAGCCTCCAATCTACCTCTATGCCCGGGCTGTGGGTGAACAAAATCAGCGAGCCTGCAACCAGTGATATTACGCCTCCCGCAGTTAACAGCCCAAAACTAGTGGTAAAGTACTCGGCGATAAAAAGTCCCACGGCAAGTAAAATGAGTCCTATGCCTCCCCAGTAAGCATTAAGCACTCCCAGGGAGTAAAACGCCAGTAACAGGCTAATGCCGCCAGCCACCCCGGGGAAAACCAGACCCGGGTTGGAAATCTCGACAATTAGCCCTATGCTAGCCAGGCTAAGGAGGATATACGCAATGTTGGGGTCGCTGATGGCTTGCAGGAATCTCTCGACGGCATTCATTTCGTTTCTGGTTGAATCGTAGTTCGTAGTATCGATGGTAACTTCCTCGCCGCTGGCTAAAGTGACATTCCAGCCATTGATTTGGGAAATAAGGTCCGCCAGATTCTCGGCTCGCAGGTCGATGAGGTTATTTCCCAGCGCATCAACGTCCGTGAATGATTTGCTTTGTGTGACTGCTAACTCAGCCTCTTCCATATTGCGGCCGCGTTCTTCAGCTATGGTCCGCATCCACTTAGCCGAGAACTCGACTATTTTTTTCATCTGGTCTTCTGATATATTCTCTCCTCCAGTAGTTACGGGATGAGCAGCGCCGATAGTCGTGCCCGGCGTCATCGCCGCTATATTAGCGGATAGGGTAATGAAGGTTCCTGCTGAGGCAGCCCAGGCACCTTTGGGCGAGACGTAAACCACGATGGGCACATCGGCATTCATAATTTTCTGGACTATCTTCTCGGTTGAGTCCAGAAGCCCGCCGGGGGTATTTAGCTCGATTATGCAGACAGTAGCGCCATCCTTCTCAGCCTGACTGATGCCCCGGTCAATATAGTCGGCTATCACGGGCACAATTGTGCCATCCACGGTCAGGATTTCCACAGTGCTAGGGCCAGCGGCAGCCACCAGGATGCCTCCTATGCCCGCAGCTATGGGAATCACAAGAAAAACAAGAAAGAAAATCCTGAGCCAGGTTCTCAACATCTCACATTACCCTCAAGTTTGTAGGAATCAGATTCCCTCTCTCCATATTATGACCGATTCCACTGATGTCAAGCAAATTCTCCTCATCGTGAACGGCAGGCTTGATTGGCCCAATGGCCTTATATTCGCCAGTATTTAGCCTTCGCACTTTAATGAATGTCGTTGTAGACAGGCTGCATAAACTGAGGGATACTGTATTGGTCAGCCGCAGGTTAGCTTTCTAGCTACCTCATGAGACAGTAAAATGGAGTATGACCAATGCACCCCACTCATCGCCTCCGACTACGGTATAGACGCCAGGGGTGAAGTTGCTGAAGGTCGCGTCTGGGCGGCTACCTGTCCAAAATCCGGCCGATGTGACCTTGGCGGTCATATTGGTTGACCACGGCTTGGAGCCGTAGCCGGTATAGATAGTGGCGACATCACTGCGGGGCTGAAAATTATAGGAAACAGCAGCCATATACACTGGGCAACTATACGTTGCGTTCGGGTCAAAAAGCTGAAGCGGAGTGATGGCACCAATGTCTTTTGCGTCGTAATATCCCTGCAGGATCGATATCCCAAAAGGATAAACCGTGCGGCAGGGGCCCAGCCTTAGACCTTGAATTGCCCATCTATTGGCTGCGCGGATGTTGTTTTCTATTGCAAGGGTGTTCTTTTCATGAATGGCTACGGTAATCTGTTCTCCCTGGTTATAGGTCGTTGAGTTTAACGATAGAGTGAGGCTCAGGCCATTGTCAGAGACAACGGTGGATGAATATTGGTCAAGGGTGATAGGTGTGTATGTTGCTGTCGAAGTTGGCGTCATACATCCGAGTATGATGGTGACGACAAGCAAGCCCAAGCCAGTAATCAGCAGAGGTGAGTTCCGGTTTATGTTGGTTCTCATTCCTATATTACTGAAATGCGGAAAGCCGAAAAATGTTGCACTATTCCGCTCCGCTTAATCTGTCCTGAATTCTAGGGACACCACACCAATAAAGCCGATTATGAATAAGTTATTTAGTTGTACTGACCGGAAGTAAGATTGATTGGCCTAACCTGCTTCAATCTTCTGTGTTCGGGCTTGACTGGCTAAATGGTCTAGTATTCGCCAGTATTCAGCCTCAGTGCTTTAGAATATCGTATTTTATGAAGGCTGCATAGGCTGGCTGGCCCAGGCCATTTTGATGGACTGGAACTCAAAGCATAGAAGTGGAAAGCCACAGAAACTCAGGTTTGTCGTTGAAGCTGCGAACAGCTTAGTGTAGAATACCCCAAGTATGAAGAACCAGAAATGTAAAGGCATGCAGGATTTGCTGCCTGCGGATATGCTGCGCTTTCGCCGTGTTGAAGATACCTTCCGGAGCTGTTGTCATAACTGGGGATACCAGGAGGTGAGGACACCGACCCTGGAATATCTCTATTTGTTTACAGCTACGGGAACGCTTACTCCAGGCATGTTAGGGAAGGTATATTCGTTTCTCGATTGGGATGGCTGGAGCGGCGAGCGCATCGTCTTGAGGCCGGATGGCACTATTCCTGTAGCCAGGCTCTATATTGAGAACCTGGGTGACCAGGAATTGGCCAGGCTTTTCTATGTGACCGACATATTCGCTTTTGAAGGTACCGGGAAAGAGAACAGGGAGAGATGGCAATGTGGTGCGGAGTTTTTCGGGGGAGCCAAATTTGCTGCGGATGTGGAGACAATTCTACTGGCTGAAGAGGTCATCCGCAGGCTGGGCATCAAGAATGTTGAGCTGCGATTATCGCACGCCGGCCTGGTGAAGGCGTTGCTCAAGGAATTCAGGCTCAGCCCCGCTGAGGAAGCTAAAATGACAAGCCGCATTCTGGAGGGAGACTGGCAGGCATTGACCAAGGTGAAATCCGCCCGCCCCGAAATCGCCAGGCTCATGGCTTCATTGTTGAGCCTCAAAGGGAAATCAAGCAGCTTTCTACACAATGTCAGAGCTTCATTCCCCAAGGCTTCGCGGGATTTCATGTCCAGCCTGAAGGACTTCATAGAGGTCACCGAATTACTGGATGATCTGGGCTGCAGCTATGAAATCGATATCACAGCCATACACGGATTTGAGTACTATACCGGAATCTGCTTTCAGTTTGTGAGCTCGAGAGAGAGGATAGGCGGCGGAGGCAGATATGATAGGCTCGTGCCCCTTATGAATGGCAAAGAGGTCCCCGCCTGTGGATTTGCCTTATATGTGGACCACATAATGAAATTGCTTCCGTTGGAGAAGGAGAAAAGAGGCGAATCCGGCATCCTGGTTAAAGGTAAGGTATTGACTCCGGAAGTGGTGAGGACATGCTTTGCTGTAGCGGAATCGCTTCGTGACGCCGGACACGCCGCAGAGCTTAGCTTCACGGGACGAGAAAAGTCCGATTATAGGTGGGTCATCTCGGTTTCTGGCAAAGAGCCTTCTCCGTTTGTGCTCAGGGACTGTGTACGGAAGCGGCGGCGAGAAGTGGCTTCTCTGGCAGAGATTATTGACATAATAGGCACGAAATGAGAGGCCGTTGGACAGCATTTTGACCATTTAACAAATGCATGGGATCTTTCAAAAGTCTTTTTAGCGACAAAGCATTAGCCGAGGACATCATAAAGGCTAATGAAAAAACCTATTGGAAAGTTAGGAGCGAACGGCTCGGTGAAGATGAACATTTCTATTTAGCCACTACTCTTCTTAGAAGATTTGAGGCTAGGAAGCGGCTCGGACAAAATCCGCTATCTGGCATAACGCGGGAATATGGGCTTTCGCCAAAAGATGAGAAGGAAATGCTTAGTATGATTACTGCTGCGGAAACCCGATTATTTTCAGTACTTGACCCGCCCGATTCAATCAGGGCATTGGCTTTATATATTGTTTATAAAGAAGTGCCATCGGAAGCACATCGGTATGAGGAAGAGTACAACAGAATATTGGGGCCTATCATGAAAATGGAGGAAGATGGCGCATTTGCGAACCTCTACAGAAAGAAGAATCCCAACATGGCAAGGCAGATGGATGAATTAGACAGGGCAGAATAATGATTATCACTCAACTGAAACATCAATGTGTCAAGTTCGCCCTCCCTAAGGGCAGGTTTCTATCGTCGACGGCTGACTTGCTTGCCGGGATAGGTCTGGGATTCGACGGTTATAGCGACAGAGCAAAACAGTATCGCCTTCGCTCGGCAACCTTTTCTAACCTTTCCGCCAAAATACTTCAGGAAAAAGATATTCCCATTCAGGTGGCCGTTGGCAATTACGACCTTGGTATCTGCGGTGCGGATTGGATTGAGGAATACCTGGTGAAGTATCCCACGGGAGCTCTGGTAAAAGTGGCAAGTCTAAACTACGGGCAGGGCAGTATACACGCGGCTACCAGTGCTCAGGTAGGAATAACCAATCTAAATGACTTATCAGTCCGGAAAAATGATTGTCGTATAGTGAGCGAGTATCCTAATCTGGCCGAGGCTTTTGCCTTGAACCTCAGAATGAGGAAGTTCAGGATTTTCCCGGTATGGGGAGCTGCCGAGGCTTATCCGCCGGAGAATGCCGATCTGGTGGTGCTCTGGGGAATAGGCAGGGCACACATAGCAGCTCAAGGCTTAATTCCCCTCGAGAAGTTGCTGCCTGTTACGGCCTTTCTGGTAGCTAATCGGGAAAGCCTGGAGAACAAGGATTTGAGCCAGATATTGACGTGTTTTGACTCCCAGCTCGGCACCGAGCCGCAGACATCGATGGAACAAGAGCTTGATATCTGTAAGGATATGAAGATCCTTTGTCCGTCGTGGCAGGCAAGGGAAATCAATCTGGCTCTACCCGATGGCCACCAGCAAATACCTGCGGCACAGTTCCTGAAGCGAGCTGGCCTGGCACTTCAGGGGTATTCTGAAGAGGTAGTGAGCCGCCGACCCGCCGCTGATTTGGACTGGCTGGGAATCAAAGTAATCAGACCTCAGGATATGCCTCTGCAGGTGGCTAACGGTAATTTCGACCTGGCCATCACCGGGGAAGATTGGCTGCTGGAACACCTGTGTCGCTTCCCTTCAAGCCCGGTGAAGAAATTGTTTGCTCTCGGCTTCGGCACCGTCAAAATTGTCGCTGCAGTGAGCCAGGAAATGCCCGTGAATGACATTGATGAGTTGAGGTCACTTGTCCAGCGAAGCCCCAGTGTAGTCGGGGCCCCTCTGAAAGTGGCCTCGGAGTATATAAATATTGCCGATAGGTATCTTCGGGACAATCACATTAATCCATATAGGCTGATTCCAACCTGGGGGGCGAGCGAGGCTTTTTTGCCCGAGGATGCCGATATGCTCATTGATAACACTCAGACAGGAAAGACTCTGGAGCAGCACAGGTTGAAGGTTCTTGATGTGCTCTTCCAATCGTCGGCATGTCTAATTGCCAATAAGGATAGCCTGGCATCTTCCCGTAAGAAAGAGAGAATAGAGTTTCTGACACAGAAATTGCGAGGGGGCTAAAGCAGATCAAAAATCAAAATGCAGAAGGCAAAAATACAAAGGTGAAGCAAAAAAGGTCTACATTTTAATTTGTCATTTTGATCTTTAATTCTTAATGTTTGGTTTTAGTGATATGAAAAAGGTTAGAGGATTCAACAAAGCAAGACAATTGCTGGCCAGGGAGAATTTCTGGGAGCCTTTTGCCGCGTCACAAGGGCTGGCGCCGCAAACGAAGAGAGTCTTTCTTTCAGTTCAGAAAGCGGTCGACCGTATCGTTGGCGATGTTCGTGATGAAGGTGACAAAGCTCTCTTTGATTACACCGAGGAACTGGATGGAGTGAGACTGGACTCTCTGGAAGTAGATAGACGGGAAGTTGTCGCCGCTCATAGGATTATAGATAAGGAGATTATCTCGGCTCTCGAGTTCGCAGCCGGGAGAATACGGGACTTCCATGTTGCCTGTGAACAAAAGATCGGCTTAATTCCTGTTGACAGGTATCTGGGGCGACAGGTTCTGCCCTTACAAAGGGTTGGCTTGTATGTGCCTGGTGGCAGCGCTGCCTACCCATCCACGGTCTTGATGATGGCCATACCAGCCAGAGTGGCCGGCGTCGAGGAAACCATTATGGTTTCGCCGCCGGGTAAGGATGGCAAGATTCCTGCCCCGACATTGGCCGCCGCCGATATTGCCAAGGTTGACCGCATCTTTAAGCTTGGCGGTGCTCAGGCAATTGCGGCACTGGCTTTTGGTACCGAATCAATACCCAGAGTGGATAAGATTTGCGGTCCCGGGAACATCTTCGTGACCCTGGCCAAGAAAATGGTCTATGGCACGGTGGATATCGATGGTCTTGAAGGTCCCAGCGAGATAGTGATTATCGCCGATGAGAAGGCCAGTCCCGCCCTTTGTGCCGCCGACCTCCTGGCTCAGGCTGAACATGACCCCTTGGCTTCGGCAGTCTTAATCACCACCTCGGCCAACCTGGTCAAGCGAGTAGACGAGGAGATTCAGATACAGTTGAGGAAATTGAAACGGCGCTCTGTTATCAAAAAGGCCATTGATGCAGGAATGCTTGTGCTTGTCGGCGACATGGACGAGGCTGTGGAGTTGGTCAACCTCTTTGCCCCGGAGCACCTCTCCATTATGACGTCCAACCCTTCAGCTTTGGTCCGCAAAATTCACAATGCCGGCTGTATTCTTGTAGGCGAGAATTCGCCTGTTGTTCTCGGCGATTATGTTGCCGGTCCCAGCCATGTACTGCCCACTGGAGGCAGTGCTCGTTTCGGTTCTCCTCTGGGCGTTGCGGACTTCCTGAAGGTCACCAATGTCATCGCTCTGGATAAGACTGCTATGCGAAAACTGAGCAAAGCTGCTATGGTAATAGCTGAAGCTGAAGGGCTCGATGCTCATGCCCAGGCGGTGAAAAGAAGGACGAGAGCTAAATGAAAGATTAAAATGCAAGAGGCAAAAATACAGAGCAAAAGTATTTGCATTGTAATTTGTCATTTTGATTTCTTATTTTTGACTTTTGGTCTAGGTTGAAATGGACATCAAAAAACTCATCAGGCCTGAGCTCGTGACCATGAAGAGCTACGCTCCTATCGAGCCCACAGAGGTTCTAAGCCGGCGAGCCGAATTGCCTGTGGACAAAGTAGTGAAGCTCGATGGTAATGAGAACCCCTATGGCTGTTCCCCCAGAGTCTATCAAGCTCTGGCTGCTTATCCCTACTATCATAATTATCCTGACCCAGAGCAGAGGGAGCTTCGGAAGGCTTTAGAAGAGTATACCGGCTTGGGACGCCGGCACATTGTTTGCGGCATGGGCAGCGATGAGCTTATTGACCTTGTCCTCAGGCTTTTCCTCGAGCCTGGAGAAGAAGTCATCAACTGTCCACCGACGTTCGGCATGTACCCGTTCAGCACCGATATTTGCGGGGGCAGAATCGTTGACGTGCCCCGGACGGAGGATTTTGCCCTCGATGTGTCCAGCATGAAGAAGGGATTGACCAGACAAACGAAAGTCATCTTTGTTGCCTCGCCGAATAACCCTACCGGCAACAGCAGCACCAAGAAGGAAATTATGGAACTCATCGATACAGGCAAGATCGTTGTCGTGGACGAAGCCTATTTTGAGTTCAGTAATGCAACCGTGGCTGATTCGGTACCCTCTTACCCTAATCTGGTAGTTTTGCGCACCTTCAGCAAATGGGCCGGGCTGGCTGGCTTAAGGATAGGCTACGGATTTTTCCCTGTAGATGCTGCCGATTATCTGATGAAGATTAAACCGCCCTATAACATCAATGCCGCAGCCCAGGCCGCGGTACTGGCTTCCCTGGCCGATATGGAGTATCTTCGTGCCAACGTCGCCAGGATAGTTGCGGAACGGCAGAGATTATTTGGCAAACTGAAGGAACTGGATTGGCTGAAGCCGTACCCCTCCCAGGCTAATTTTATTCTTTGCTCGCTGAGCTACTCTCTGCCTTGTCATTCTGAGGGAGCAAAGCGACCGAAGAATCTCGCCAAAGAAATCTGGCAAGGACTGAGGAAGAAAGGCATTTTTGTTCGCTATTTTGATACTCCGCGACTGAAGAACTGTCTGCGCATTAGCGTGGGCAGACCTGAGGATACCGATGCCTTAATTGAGGCACTTAAAACCCTACCAGTCATTGCGACTCTGAGTGAAGCGAAGAAGAAGCAATCTCGTGATGAAAGGAAGGCGAAATAGTCCTGACCACTTTTCTCTCCCTAGAGGGGAGAGGATTAAGGTGAGGGTGGAATAAGATATTGGAGGTTAAACATGGCTGAAAGAAAGGCAAAAGTAGTTCGTGAGACTGCCGAGACAACCGTCAGAACAGAGCTCAACATTGACGGCAGCGGACAGTCTCAAGTCACCACCGGCATAAGGATGTTCGACCACCTCCTTACCCAGCTAGCCCAGCATGGGGTATTTGACATAAGAATCTCAGCCTCGGGCCCCGACCAGCACCACGTAGTTGAAGATGTGGCTATCTCACTGGGCAAAGCCTTTAAGCAAGCATTGAAAGAAAAACAGGGCATTGTTCGTATGGCACATGCCGTCGTGCCTATGGATGAATCTCTGGCAATGGTGGCCGTAGATATCGGGGGCAGGGTCTATAGCACAATCGAGGCGGACTTTGATGAAGCCAATATAGGCGACCTGGACGCTGATTTAGTCCGCCATTTTCTGGTCTCGCTTGCTTCCGAAGCCAAAATCAATCTCCACGCCAAAGTGCTCAGCGGCATCAACGACCACCACAAAGCCGAAGCCTTATTCAAAGCCCTGGCCAGGGCCCTGGACTCAGCCACCCGTGTTGACGAGCGCATTATGGGCCGGATTCCCAGCACCAAAGAGGTCATCGAAGGGTAGAAGGACGAATATGAGTTATTTCGAATCCTGCTCGGGGAGCAAGTCGCTCCTACACCACTGTGCTATAATCAGGGCGAGCGGAAACAAGAATGGAATATAGCGTCATCATGAGAAAGGCACCCGATGGGTTCTATATAGCCAGTTGTCCTTTGCTGCCAGAAGCCAAGGCTCAGGGCGAAACATACGACGAGTGTCTGTCTAACATCAAGGAAGTGCTTGAACTCTGCCTTGAATGCCGAAAAGAACGGGGTGAGGAAATACCGGAGGAACTTGACATAAAGAAGGTCACTGTGGCTATATGACAGGGCTACCTCCCCTTAAAGTCAGGGAAGTGGTTAAGGGTCTTCAAACATTAGGGTTTGAAAAGATTCGTCAAAAGGGTGGTCACGCTATATTTCACCATCAAGATTGTCGCAGAGCTCTTATCCCGATTCATCCAGCCAAAACCGTTAGCCCCTATCTGCTTTCCGATATCCTCAAGCACCTTGAAATTGAAGAGAATGAGTTCTTACGAGCTGCAGGTCGGCGATAGTCAGTATTAGCTTTCGCTAGGGCCAATCCGAAGATAAACTACAGATCGCAGTAAGTTCGAGTCTCCTGCCTGCGTGAGAAGGATGGCACTGAACCGGCCCTGATAAGAGCACAGCAGCTATACAGAAAGCCAAATCATCTTTAAAATAATACAGAGTTAGTCCATGCGGAAAATGCAGAGCAACGGAGATAGAAGATGCCGGAACTTAATTGGGCCACCGTAGTCAATTGGTTGATAACCCATGGCATCCTGATCCTTATCATAGTAGTAGTGGGAGCCGTGCTGTGGTTCGCCTTAAATAAGTCTCTCCCGCCTATTGTGCGCCGCAGCGTAGCCCGGACCAAGTATAAGGAAAGCAAAGAGGGATTGGAGAAAAGGACGAATACCCTTATATCTATCTTCAAGGGGATGGGGCGGGTATTAATTATCATAGTTGCCATAATGATGATTCTGGATGAAGTGGGAGTGGCCGTCGCGCCGGTCCTGGCTGGCTTCGGCATCGCCGGCGTAGCCATCGGCTTCGGCGCTCAGTACCTGATAAGAGATCTCATTGCCGGTATCTTCATCATTCTAGAAAACCAGTACAGGGTGGGTGACGTAGTCAGGGTGGCCGATATCGGCGGACTGGTAGAGGAAATAACTTTGAGAAAGACTGTGCTCCGCGACTTGGATGGCATAGTCCATCATGTGCCCAACGGCGAGATCAAGACAGCCAGCAACTTTACCAGGCACTTTTCCAGGGTCAATCTTAATGTGTCGGTGGGCTACGGCACCGACCTCGACCACGCCATAAGTGTGATAAACCGGATAGGCCAGGAACTAGCCAGGGATGAAAACTGGCGCGACAGAATTATTAAGCCTCCCAAGGTGGAGAGGATTGACAATCTGGGCGACTCCGGAATAGACATCAAGATTCTGGGAGATGTTAAGCCGATACAGCAGTGGGCGGTGATGGGGGAGTTGAGACTTCGCCTCAAAAAGGCTTTCGATGCCGAGGGCATAGAAATACCCTGGCCTCATACCAAAGTGTATTTCGGCAATCCTTTACCAGGCTTTCCCGAGAAGAAAGACTAGCCCTGGCTGATAGTTCCGCCTGCTGCTCTTTGCAGAAGATTCCCGGCGCACTTGACAACGAATACGCACCAGTCTATAATCCAAAGTACCTAGTATTGCGATGTATCTTCTGAAAACCGAGGATTACCTGGAGCCGATGGAGAGATGGGGGACGGTGGAGTTAGTCAGGCTCTCGAAGGTGATTCGAGGGTTATGCTGAATGAAAGAACCGCATACGGTGCGTCGCCTGGGGGATCTGGCCCGGGCGATCATTTACCGGCAAGCGCTAATAAAGCATGAATGCTGGCCCCGAGCCAGGCTTGAGGAGTTACAGCAGCGGCGGCTGGCCAATCTTCTTGATTGGGTAACTCAGAAGTCTCCCTTTTACCGCGAGTTCCGCAGCACTCACCGGCTGGGTCCGCCCTATAGTCTTCAGGATTTCCCTATCCTGGACAAGAAGACCTACATGAAACAATTCGACCAAATCGTCACCGACCCCCGGTTGCGTCTCTCTCAACTGCAAGAGCACATGGCCCATATCTCCGGAGACGAGTATTACCTTGGTCAGTATCGTGTGCTTACTACGGCAGGCAGCTCCGGGCTGAAAACGGT
Organism: Chloroflexi bacterium RBG_13_51_36; assembly: GCA_001796515.1. Lineage (GTDB taxonomy): Bacteria > Chloroflexota > Dehalococcoidia > GIF9 > AB-539-J10 > RBG-13-51-36. The sequence goes on along the minus strand of MGMS01000036.1, from coordinate 3,652 downwards.
AGTGGTATTTAATCGAAAAGAATGGAGCATTCAGGAAGCGACAAGCATGCGGATTGCAAGCATGATGGGAGTGGTTCCCTTCTCACTGAGACGTCCGACGATAGTTACCATTGGTTCCCACAGTCCTCTGCATGATAGCTATCGCCTCCCTCTGAGCATGGATACCGGTCTTTACCGTTATCACGTGCTGCCGGCTACCGCTCTTGTGGAAGAGCTGGTCCAGCGGTTGAATTACCTCCAACCCCACGTGCTCCGGTGTTTTCCGTCCATGCTGGGGCTGCTTGTGACGGAGCAGCTTCAAGGGTACTTGCGTATCAATCCATCTATAATCGCCGGTGGCGGCGAACCGCTGACCGGCGAATTGAGGAAGCAGCTCCAGGCTGCCTGGCCGAAAAGTTCGGTGTTTGACATCTACGGCACTCAGGAAGGCCTGCGCGCCATGGAGTGCAACCCCGGCCAGGGGATGCACGTCTTCGAAGATTTGGGCATTATTGAGGTAGTAGATGAGAATAACCACCCTGTGCCCGACGGGACTCTGGGACACAAGATTCTATTTACCAGTCTCTTCGGCTTCACTCAGCCGGTCATTCGCTATGAAATATCTGACATGATGGTACTGGCTCCTGAGCCGTGCCCGTGCGGCCAACCGTTCCGACGTGTTCTGGCCATCAACGGGAGGAATGATGATGTTCTCTATCTCCGCGGTCGAGAGGGGAGAAAGGTTGCCGTCCATCCTGTCCATTTCTGGAACGTTCTGGAAAGCTATGCCGAGATACGGCAGTACCAGGTGGTCCATGAACCGGATGGTGTCTGCCTGCGCCTGATGTTCGACGAAGGGAATGGACACGTAGCTGGTAGCGTCCAGGAACAGATGGCACGGAAGTTAGATGCCCTGGGCGTTGACCGCCCCTCCATTCGCGTGGAGTTGGTGACCGCGCTGGAAGACCGCTCCCGTCATATGGGGAAGTGGAAGAACATCATCTCCAACGTAAATTCGTCCGACGCAGCGGCGGCACATCGTGGGTGACTGGATTGCCAGATGTTTCGGCTGGCTACGTATGCATACGCTGCCTGATTGGGCAGTGAAGATGAGTTTTCAGAACGATATATGGCACCCCTTCTGGTAGCTATCATACGGGCCCTGTTGCCTGTCATAAACAGAGTCCACGCCACGGCTCTTGGTGTCAAGCCTCTCGGGAAAGACAGCATCATCTGCGTCGAGGTGAAACGTCACAAGGGTCGTCCTGTCAAGCTGGAAGACGGCTGTGAGGTTAAGCCTGGTGACCCTGTCATCAAACTGCACTTCAATAATGCGTGGATTAGTGAGAAACGGGGGTCAAGGTCGGAGTCGGGGAGGAGGGTTTTCCCACGGGGATTCATCTCCTACTTGAAGGAGGGCTTGCAGCTCCTGGCCAGGGAAGTAGCCGATGGAAAATATGGGAGCATCGTGGCAGTGTATGGTTGGACCGCCTTCCAGACTCAAGCTAGTCGGTTAGGATTCCAGGTCGTGGATTTGCCGAACACCCTGAGGATAAAGCTGGCTCGACTCCACATCACCGCACTGATGCGGTCTCAAAGCATCCCCTGGCTCAAGAGGTATACCGGTTCTGGCAAATCCGTGGAGGTTAAGGCGGTCTGGCTTTCCCGGGGCGAATTCTTAAGAATACACGGCTCGCCGTCGTGATGTTTTTGGCTTAATAACAAGAGGCAGACTAAGGGCGGACCTGGCCGGTGCCCCGGATAACCCACTTGTAGCTGGTTAGCTCCTTCAATGCCATAGGGCCACGGGCGTGGAATTTCTGTGTGCTTATGCCTATCTCGGCGCCCAGGCCAAACTGCGCTCCGTCGGTGAAGCGAGTGCTGGCGTTAGCATAGACACAGGCGGCATCCACTTCATCGAGAAACCGTGTTGCTGCGGAGTAGTCTTCGGTGACGATAGCTTCGGAGTGCCCCGAGCCATATCTCTCGATATGCTCTAAAGCTTCATCCAGAGAGTCAACCACCTTGATGGCAGCCTTCAGTGACAGGTATTCCTTCCCCCAGTCGTCGTCTTTTGCCGGGACTAAGAGATTCTTCCCCTTCACTGCGTTCAGGGTCAGAATGACATCGTTGGCCTTAAGAATAGCCATGGCTCGCTTGTCGCAGTGCATCTCCACTCCGGCTCTGGCCCACTCTTTGGCAACAGCGGGCAGGTAAGCCGGGGCAATCTGACTATGGACCAGGATGCAATCCAGGGCGTTGCACACGGTAGGACGCTGGACTTTGGCGTTATAGGTGATAGCCACCGCCTTATCTACATCGGCGCTCTTATCTACGTAGGTATGGCAGACGCCTATCCCGCCGGTAACTACCGGCATAGCGGCGTTTTCCGAGACGAGCTTTATCAAGTCGGCGCCGCCACGGGGAATCATCAAGTCGATTATGCCCTTCATCTTGAGCATATGTTTCACCAGAGCCCGCTCCGTGGACTCGATGAATTGGATGGCTCCCTGAGGTACGCCAGCTTGGTCGCAGGCCTCTTGAGCTACCTTGGCTAAAGCGCGATTGGAATTCATCGCCTCCTTACCGCCGCGCAGGATGACGGCGTTGCCTGATTTGAGACACAGGCTTGATATGTCTATGGTAACATTGGGGCGGCTCTCGTATATCGCCCCGATAACTCCCAGAGGCACTCGCTTCTTGCTTATCTTTAAGCCATTAGGTAGAGTTCGCTCCTCGAACACCTCGCCCACGGGGTCGGGCAGTGCCGCTACAGTCTTCACGTCCTGAGCTATGCCTTCTAGGCGAGACGGCGAAAGCATTAGCCTGTCCAGCATCGCCTCGCTCATCCCTGAAGCTTTAGCCTTTTCATAGTCAGTCTTGTTGGCAATCAGGATTTCATTCAGCCTGTCAATGAGAGCGTCAGCAATATTCAGCAAGGCCTTATTCTTTATTTCCCTAGAAAGGAAAGCCAGCTTCCTGGAAGCTGCCTTAGCCGCCTTTCCCTTTTCCTCCAGTTCTCTTATGGCTGATTTCATGATTTCTACTCCCCGCTGTTCACACTATCACCATATTGTTCCTGTGAACCACTTCGTCACCGTAATCGTAGCCGAGGAGGCTCCCGATCGTATCGGAGTGCTTCCCTCCGATGCTAGCCAGGTCAGAGGAGCTGTAGTTGGCGATACCATAGCCAATGTTTTTACCCTTGTCGTCAAGGATATCCACAATATCGCCGCGCTGAAACTTGCCGTCCGCTTTTGTGACTCCAGCAGGGAGCAGGCTCTTTTTGTGTTCCTTGAGGGCTGAGACAGCGCCTTTATCCACCGTGATTTTGCCCTTGGAAGCCAGTCCGCTGAGCATCCACCTCTTCCTGCTCTCCATCTTACACACCTGCGCAGGGAAGAGAGTGCCTATATCGTCTCCCTGGCTAATCCTCACGAGAATGTCGGGTTCCCGCCCGTCGGCAACGGCTACGTTTACACCTGACGATGTAGCTAGCCTGGCTGCTTCAACCTTGGTGGCCATACCACCAGTCCCCTGCCGGCTGGCGGTGTCGCAAGCCATGCGTTTGACTTCGGCGTCAATTTTATCCACCCTGCGAATAAGTTGAGCCTGGGGATTATAATGGGGGTCGGCAGTATATAAGCCTCCGATGTCGGTGAGCATTGCCAGC
>MGMS01000035.1 GCA_001796515.1 Chloroflexi bacterium RBG_13_51_36 | reverse complement strand
CCCTGCTGAATTCACCTTGGGAGAACATAAAAGAGTGGTGGTCTCGAGCCTCCCTGAAGGGGATGACAAGCCCATTAAATATCCCTTGATATTTGCCGATGCCGACGCCGTGGTAATGAATAAGATGGACCTTCTTCCTTATGTAGATTTCGATATCACCGCCTTCCGCCGTTCCATCACAGCACTGAATCCTGAAGTCCAAATTTTCGAACTCTCGAGCAAGACCGGCAAGGGGATAGAGAAATGGTGTTCTTGGATATCGGAACAAGTGAAAGCCAATGCCGGAAAGCGTTAGAAGTTACATACACACTGCAGATGTCATCGGCTTAAGGGCGTCAAACACAACCAAGACAACTACCTGATATTCCGTCTTCGTATAAGGGTGAAAGAGAAGGGTCTTGACAAATGTTTCGATGATAATCTATAAATAGCACCCATAAGCCATGGAGTTTCTAATTACTACAGTCGTCGCTTACCTGGTCTATCTTCTTCTCACCATTGGTAGCGGCACCGTTGCTTTATGGAGTACCGCCGAACTCATCATCGGGGCAGTGCTCGCTGTGGTGGTCGGTGCCGTGCTCAGGAACCGGTTCATCGGCAAAGACCTGCGCATGCTGAACCCGAAGCGGTGGTTTATCTTCCTCGTCTATCTGTTCCCCTTTGTCTGGGCCATGGCCCGGGCCAATATTGACGTTGCCTACCGCGTAATTACCGGGCGGATTAATCCGGCTATCGTGAAGATAGATCCCAAATTGAAGAATGACATGTCACTTACCATTCTGGCCAACTCCATCACCCTTACGCCGGGAACACTGAGCGTCGATGTGAGGCCGGAAACCAATGAACTGTATGTACACTGGATAAATGTTGATCCCGAGGTGCTCAAGGACATGCCGAGAGACTACCATCCGATATGCGGCAGTTTTCCTGACTGGGCGAGGAGAATCGCGGGATGATCAACTGGCTTGCGGTAATGATAGCTATGGCCGCATGCCTTGTCATCATCATTGTGCGTATCTTTATAGGACCCGGGGCGCCGACGAGGCTGGTGGCGTTTGACACCGCCAACACTCTGGTGGTGACCAGTTTGGTCATTTTGGCCATGTCGTTCAACGAGGTGGTTTTTGTTGATGTCGCCATTGTGTATGCTTTGCTCTCGTTTGCCATGACACTGTATGTAGCCAAATATATTCAGGGAGATAAGTTTTAGTGACCGCGCTGAACGTAGCAACCTACGTGTTTATAGGAATTGGTCTCTTCTTCAACTACGTCGGGGCGTTCGGTCTTCACCGTTTTCCCGACGTGTATACCAGACTTCATGCCGCAACTAAATGCACGACCTTTGGCTCGATCTTCTTAATCCTGGCCGTAGTGATGCAGTCTGCCGGAATGTGGGCAGTGGAGGGAACTCACTCTCCGCAATCTATAATGACCATACATTCGCTGCTGGCGCTGGTGGCGCTGATGGTCACCAATGCCACCGGCGCTCATGCGATGGCCCGGGCGGCGCATCGCAGTGGAGAAAAGCCTGCCAGGGCGGTAGTGGATGACCTAGAAAAGAAGGAAAATGATTGAAACTGGAGTCCTGCAAATCATAATATCGGTGGCACTGGTTGCCTGTGCCGTGCTCGTCGCCGTATTTCGAGACCTCCTTTATTCAGTGGTTGTGCTGGCTGTGCTTAGTCTGCTGCTGGCGTTGGAGTTCTATCTTCTGAAGGCTCCCGATGTGGCCATGGCCGAAGCAGGAATCGGGGCGGCTGTGACGGCAGCCATCTTCATCATCACTATCAGGGCGACCAAGCGTATGGAGTGAACATGAGAAAGGTTGTGGGTCTGATTTTGTTGCTTGTGCTAGTAGGTTTTTTGGTGTGGGGGGTGGTCGCTCTTATTCACCCCTTTGGCTACCCATCTCCGTCTGAAATGGACGATTACATAATTGATAACGCCCAAGCAGAAACCTCAAACAACAACGTGGTAGCATCGGTGGTGTTTGACTACCGCGGATTTGATACGCTGGGGGAAGCCACGATACTGTTCACAGCAGTGACCGGGGTGCTGCTTCTGTTACGAACAGCGAAACGCAAGGAGGATGAGTCCTGATGCTGTCGAAGATAGTCCGCACCACGGCCAACCAGCTTATCGTGTTTATTCTTATCTTTGGGTTGTATGTCATTGCACACGGACAGCTTACGCCTGGTGGAGGCTTTCAGGGTGGTGCGGTGATCGTTTCCGGTGTGGTTATGTTGCTGGTGGCCTTCAACGCCAAGGAGCTTAAGAAATCGCTGCGTGAGAGTGGTTTATCAATAATGGAAAGCACCGGGGCCTTGATCTTTGCCGCCCTGGCTTTTGCCGGGATAGCGACTACCTTCTTCTATAACGTGCTGGTGGGCACGCCAATCTTCGGCCACGTTCCTCCTACCGGTGCTAATCCAGGGGATGTCTGGACGGGAGGGGTTGTTCCCCTGATGAACTGGGCCGTGGGTATAAAGGTAGTAGCCGGCCTGTCGGCAGTGGTTTTGGCTATGGCGCTGTTCTCCAGCGGCGAGGAGATGGAAGAATAATGGACTACATGCCCCTGAACTTTCCCTTTCTGGCGGCGGCACTGCTGATCGGGATAGCTTTTTTCATAATCATATTCAAGAGGAATTTGATCAAGCTGATCATGGGCATTGCCATGATGGCTTCGGGAGTCAATCTGTTTCTGGTGGCGCTGGGCTACCGGGTAGGAGGGAACGCTCCTATTTATACCAATGTGCCACCAGGGCCAATGGTCTTGCCCGTACCTCAGGCACTCACCCTGACCAGTATCGTTATCAGCGTGGCAGTCTTGGCCTTGATGCTGACCATGGTGATACGCATATACCGCCATACCGGAAGCCTGGATTCAGAAAAGTCTAGAAGGATGAAAGGATAGTGATTTGGCCAGTCTACTAGCTCAGGCCCCCATTTTGATTATAGCCATACCTCTGGTGGCAGCGTTCTTAACACCGCTAATAGGTATGAGGGGCGACAAAGCCAGAAAGGCACTGGTAGTAGGCAGTCTGGCATTTACGGCCTTTCTGGTTTTTGCTCTGGCCAGAGATATCTCCATCACTGGCATCCGCGTCTATACTCTTGGTGCAACTGCTCCTGGCCTTACTGAGCCCACAGGATTTATGTTCCCGGTGCGGATAATCCTGGAAGTGGATGGCATGTCCATATTCTTCGGCATAATTTGGGCAATTGTGTCCCTGGCGGCGGCTATATATTCTTTTTCTCATATAGCGAGTGAGACGGGGCAGATTAGGTTCTTTACGCTCCTATTACTTATGGTGGCTGGCGGCTTTGGGATGATGCTCACGGGTGACTTATTCAATTTGTTTGTCTTCTTGGAGATAGCTTCTATTGCCGGCGGGGCACTGATAGGTTTCAGGAACAGGTTTGGCGATACCCAGGAGGGCGCGTTCAAGTACATAGTTGTATCTGCCGTTGCCGGGCTGATGGTCCTACTTGGGACCGGCATACTTTACGCCCAGTATAACTCGCTGAATATGGCGTTTCTCGCCCAGGCAATTCAATATACCACGCTGGACAAGATAGCCTTAGCCCTGTTTTTGATAGCGTTTGCTATGAAAACGGGGATGGTACCCTTACATCTGTGGTTCCCCGATGCCTATTCCGTTGCCCCGGCGAGCATAACTGGCATGCTGGTAATAACAAGCCACGCGTGCATGTACGCTGCATTCAGAGTTTGCTTTACGCTGTATGGAGGTGTGATAGACGGGCTTGTGGTGGGTTGGATAATAATAATCCTTGGACTACTGACTATGTTTGTTGGAGTTACCATGGCTGTCTATCAAAAAGACGTCATGCGCTTCATGTCCTACCATGCTATATCTCAGCTTGGGTATATGTGGGTCGGAGTAGGTGTAGGGCTGGCCGTTTTGGGCACCCCGGCACTTCTAGCCTATGGTAGAGACGCTATGACGGGAGGTATTTTCCATATCTTGAATCACGCCATGTATAAGCCACTTCTATTCTTTACCGGTGGTGCGCTGTTCTACTACACCGGTACCAGAGACCTTGCCAAAATGGGTGGCTTGGCCCACAAGATGAAGTGGACTACTGTATTGTACATAATTGGAACCCTGTCGATATCCGGTATTCCTCCTCTTAACGGATTTTCATCAAAAATACTCATTTATGAGTCTGTATTCCGTTTCAATCCGATCCTTACTATAGTAGGTATAATAGTCTCGATTCTGACTCTGGCATCCTTCACCAAGGCTTTCCATTCGGCGTTTATGGGGGCAGAACTGCCCGAGTACAAAGGAGGGAAAGAGGTTCCGAAGTCTATGATAATCGGCATGGTGATACTGGCCGCGGGCATTGTCTTGATTACTCTGTTTCCATCGCTAATTGTCAGTTGGGCACTGCATCCTGCTGCCGATGCTTTGATAGACCACGGAGCATATATCAACGCGGTTATGGGAGCTGTACCATGACGTTCATCTTTGAATCTGGTTACACTTTCTGGAATCCTCTCATCTGGATTATTGTTTTTCTAGTAGTGGCGATAATGGTCTACTTCTTCAGGAGAAGTGGGCAGAAGGGATATAAGAAGGATACGGATCAAGCACGGATCTTTCTCTCCGGGGAAGAGGTTCCCGAAGCAGGGGAACGCCACATAAGGGTAGGCAACATATACTGGGGATTCTTTGAAACGCTCAAGGAATACTATAAGCAGATGCTAAGGATCCATACTGGAATAGTAAATGACTATATGCTCTGGTTCGTAGCTGTCACGGTGGTAAGTGCCATAATACTAGTTGTGGCTGGGCTGGTCAGATAATCTGAGCTGAAGTATAGGAGAGAGATTTGAGCTTAACGGCATTCAAAAGAGCATTGTGGGTCTATCATCTCAACACGGGCTCGTGTAACGGGTGTGATATCGAGATTTTGGCCGTGCTTACACCCCGCTACGATGCCGAGCGCTTTGGTATCAAGCTGGTGGGCTCGCCGCGCCATGCCGACGTATTGCTGGTGACGGGTCCGGTGGTCAGGCAGATGGTGGCAAGAACAAAGCGTATATACGAACAAACGCCTGACCCCAAGCTGGTCATGGCGGTCGGCAATTGTGGCATAGAAGGAGATGTATTCCACGAATCGTATAGTCTGGCGGGACCGATAGACCAGATTATACCGGTGGATGTCTATGTCCCGGGATGCCCGCCACGGCCGGAGGCCATCATTCACGGGGTGGCCATGGCGTGGGTAAAGCTGGAAAAGTCGGCCAAGCAGGGAGTGGCTTAATGGAAAAACTCACCCCGCAGGCAATCATCGACAGTTTCGTTACAGAACTGGGGGATGGCTTCTTTGGCGGCTCAATCCGTGAGTGCGAGGTAGCCGTCAAGAAGAATAAGTTCCGAAGTCTCTGGATCGAAGTGAAAAAGAGCGCCTTCCGTCACGCTGTTGAGCATATCTGTCGCCTCCAGGAATACCCGCACCTGGCCATTATCTCCTCGAGCGATCTGGGCACCGAGGTAGAGCTCATCTACCACTTCACCATCTACTATGGCTATCACCTGCAGGAGTTGAGCCTGGGGCTGCGGGTGAAGCTGCCTAAGAATGACCTGACGATACCCACGATTACCGACCTCATCCCCGGAGCCATATTCACTGAGCGGGAGACTCAGGAGATGATGGGAGTGGAGGTAGTGGACATACCGGACGGAAGGAGATTGTTCATCACGGAGAACGTGCCGGAAGGCATCTATCCCTGGCGAAAGGACGAGACCGGACCGGAGAAACTACTGAGAGTACTGCCGGGGAGAAAACCGAAAGGAAAGGATAAAAAGGGATAAAGAGAATGGCAGTTGGTGAGACGGAAAAGGCGACCTTTACCATCCCTGTAGGTCCAATTCATCCAGCGCTGAAGGAACCGATTCGGCTTGCTCTCACCGTTGATGGTGAAGAGATTGTGGATGCGGATGTCTTTGTGGGACAGGTTCACCGCGGTATCGAGTGGCTCGGTATGAATAGAAATAACCCTATCCAGAGCATCTACACAGCGGAACGGATATGTGGCATCTGCAACATTTGTCACCCGTTCTCATTTGTTATGGCTGTCGAGCACGCCACCGGAATCACTCCACCGCCGCGTGCTGACTATATAAGGGCGATTACCGCTGAAATGGAGCGCATACACTCCCACCTGTTGTGGGCAGGGGTTGCCGCTCACGAGATAGGCTTTGACACTATTTTTCATCTTGCTTGGCGGGTCAGAGAAGAAATAATGGATTTAATTGAATATGTGACCGGAAACCGGGTCACCAAGGCTATGTTCCAAATTGGTGGCGTGCGGAGAGATATTACCGAAGAGCAATTTCCCAGGATTAGACAATCGCTGGACTACTATAAGAGCATATTTGACCAGCTAAAAAAGGTATTCCTGGACGACAAGACGATACGGATGCGGACAAAAAATGTGGGCATCCTGAAGAGGGAAGATGCGTTGAAATTGCTCACATGTGGACCATCAGGTAGGGCAAGCGGCGTCCCCAAAGATGTGAGGCAGGACCAGCCCTACGCTGCCTATGCCGACCTCGATGTTAAAGCCATTACTCCCGATATCCTCACGGGCACTGTAGTCGGCGATGTGTATGACCGGATTATCGTTCGATTACTGGAGGTTAAGCAGTCGATTGAAATCATCGAGCAGTGTATGGAGAAAATGCCACCTGGTCCATTACTGGCACAGCCAAAGATAGCCGTCCTTCTCAAGACGCTGACCAAGGCAGAGGGTGAAGGTATCGGGCGTGCCGAGGCGCCCAGGGGTGAGGTCGTACATTATGTTCGTATGGAAGCCGGGAGGGAGACATTGGCTACCTGGAAGGTGAGGGCGCCCACCTATGTTAACCTGATGTCGGTTCCCACTATACTCAAAGGCATGCAGATTGCCGACGTGCCTATTACCTTTGCCTCGCTTGACCCTTGCATGTCCTGCACCAACCGAGTTGTGGTAACGGACAGAGCCGTCGGCCGGAAGTCGGTGATGGACTATGAGAGACTCCACCAACTTTCCATAGAAAAGACGAAGGAACTGCAACTATGAACTTTGTGGTTATCATTTTTGGATCCGCCCTAATGGTGCTCGTCGGCGGCGTTTTCAGTATGCTCTACCGTGGTATTGACCGCAAGCTGGTGGCGCATATGCAGGGGAGGGTGGGGCCTCCCATAGTGCAGCCCTTCCGAGACGTCCAAAAGCTGATGATGAAAGAGAGCATCATACCTGATGGTGCTGTCCAATGGCTGTTTAAGGCAGCCCCATTCATCTGTCTGATAACTTCGGCTCTACTATTGCTCTACATACCTATGTTTGGGCAGCCGGCGCTTCTAGGTGGATTTGATGGTGTACCAGGATTTGGTGATGCACTACTGGTAGTCTACTTATTGATACTACCGTCTCTGGCTCTTGCCGCAGGCGGTTTTGCATCCAGTTCGCCATATGCCACCGTGGGCGCACAGCGGGAGATGGTTCTCTTGATGAGCCTTGAGTTTCCCTTGGCAGTGTCTGTAGTCTCACTGGGCTGGCGCATCGGTCAGGTTACCGCCGCCAATCCCTTTATGTTTTCTACGATTGCCGAACATCCTATATGGAGCCTGGTTGGCCCACTGGGAGTAATTGGCTCGCTGATTCTGCTATTTGCTCTCCTGGTGGCTACATCCGGCAAAGGTGCCAAGGTGCCATTTGATATGGCCGAGGCCGAGACTGAAATCGCTGGTGGAATACTGGTTGAGTATTCGGGCAGAAACCTGTGTTTGTTCTACGTCGCCGACATAATCAAGGCTTTTGCAGTGTCAGCGTTGGTAGTGGCCCTATTCATCCCATATAACCTCTCTCCTCTAGTTGGAGTTGGTGGGCCAGTCCCCTCTGGCATAGTAGAGGGCTTATTCTTTCTGGTCAAGGTGTTTGTTGTGATGTTTGTCAGTATATCTCTGATACGTACGGCGATGGCACGATTTAAGATAAGTCAGGCAAGCTGGGTCTATATAATAGCCCTGACCGTTATCGGTCTGGTCGGGTTGATACTGGTAGCAGCCGATTTGATGGTGTAGCGAAGATGTTTGAAGCAGCAAAAACGATATTAAAACAGCTCTTTCTGAATCCGGCGACGAATTTGTTTCCGGCGAAGTACGCCCCGGCATCAACCATTCAATTCCTGGACGGCGTTACCAAAGGCGAACTGAAGTTGATTCCGCCGGTGCCGGTGCCGCCCGGGTTCCGGGGAAAAATCGCTTATGACCGCGAGAACTGCACAGGTTGCCAGCAGTGCTACAAGATATGCCCCACCAGAGCCATCGAGTGGCTACCCGAAGAGAAGAAGGTCAAGATATTCGTCTCACGTTGTTGTTTCTGCGCTCAGTGCGTTGATGTTTGCCCGGTGAATACGCTGGCCATGACGGAGGAGTTTCTGCTCGCCAACTACGACAAGTATGCCGACGAGCTGGTGGTAGTTGACAGCGGTGAGCTGCCGGGCGCGAAGAAAAGAAAGAAATCAGACGGCGAAGGCGCGGAGACGACAGCCCAGCAAGACTAGCTACTTACTCCAGCAATGGAATCTCAGCTACCTGTCCTTCCAGAATAGCCTCGACTAATTCCATCATGCTTTTGCGCACCGCTTTGGAAATGGGCCCGCCCATCTCTGTTCGCTCAGGCTGCACTCCAATAAGCAGGACCTTTCCGCAAGATTCCTCTACATAAGATATGAACATGGAGAGGGGCATGTGGTGGGTGGAAAAGGATAACACGCTGATTTTCTTGGGTGGGATTACGCGCAGAGCCCCGGCTGGCAAACCCATATCGGCGGCATCTACCAGTATCAGCAAGTCAGGCTGGTGCTGACGGATAACCGAGGTATAGCTTTCCGGAGCGGTGCCGGCGTCTATGGCCATAATGTCGGTGGAGAGGGGAGCTCCGGCTCTCTGTCGCCTCTGGTTAAGCCTGTCAACCACAGCAGGGCCGGCGGCGTCATCGCCGCCCAGCCGATTGCCAATGCCCAGGATTATCGTACGGCTCATTTTGTGTCCATGGTTGATTGGTCTCAATCAAGCTTACTTCTTGAGTGTATTCTATTCTCGATTCACGGTTTTTGGCAATCCGACTTCGCCTCCAAACTAATTGTCAAAACCTGCTTCTGGATGACCAAACCACGCAGGAGGGCCGCGTCACAAGCTGGGATTCTCGAAAAGGCACACTGTATTTTTGCTTATTGACGAGGCACCTCTGTGGCTGTTAAAATCTGGCTGTTTCCATCGGTACGACGGTTTGCGAGCTAGTTGATTGAAAGGAGGTGGCATACCGATATTAGAAGAATCGTAGCGCCGTCAAAAAATCTCAAAACAAGGAGGATCTCATGGCTTATGAGAATTTAATCGTGGGGCAAGAGGAGAATGTTGGCCTAATCACCTTGAATCGGCCACCGGCGAATCCGATAAATCTAGCTGTGCTTAATGAGCTGGATGAGGTGTTGGCCAAGTGGGAAAAGGATAAGGCGGTGAGGGCTACAATCATCACCGGAGCCGGCGAAAGGGGATTTTCAGCCGGCTTTGACTTAAAAACAGCCGGGACGCCCGATGGCGAGAAGGCTATGTCACGGGGGCAGGAGGTGTTCGGCCGTATCGAGAAGTACACCAAGCCCGTTATTGCTGCTATAAACGGCTTCGCCCTTGGTGGCGGTTGTGAGCTGGCGATGGCGTGTCACTTCAGGATAATGCTCAACTCCGAGCAAGTGGTGATGGGGCAACCAGAAATTGACCGGGGTATTATACCTGGGTGGGGTGGCACTCAACGGTTGCCCAGGCTGGTGGGTAAGACCAAGGCGCTTGAGATGCTTCTACTGGGCACGAGAGTCCATGCCCCCGAAGCTTTGAGCATCGGTCTCGTAACCAGAGTATCTCAGCCGGGACAGTTGATGAATGATGCTAAGGAGCTCGCGAATACGCTGTCAAGGAAGGCTCCGATTGCCGTCCAGATAATCCTCGATGCAGTGACCCGCGGACTTGAGGCCACCACCGACCAGGGCGTGAAAATAGAACTGGAAGGCTCGCAGCGAGTAAGCAAGACGAAGGACGCCATGGAAGGCGCGATAGCCTTCATCCAGAAGCGAGAGCCGGTCTTCACCGGAGAGTAGCTTCTTGGGCGAAAGTATAGAATAGAAGGAGGTTTTCCAATATGAAAGTTGAAGACGTCAAGAAGGTTGCAGTGATGGGGGCCGGGGATATGGGGCATGGCATTGCCGAGGTGGCGCTGCTTGCCGGTTACAAGGTGGCAATGCGAGATATTGAGCAGAGGTTTGTCGACAAAGGGCTATCCAGGATTAAGGGGAGCTTGGACAAGCTCGTGGAAAAGCAAAAAATCACTGCCGATAACCAAAAGGCGATGCTGGCTAATATCAAGACCTTTGTTGATATCGCCGAGTCCGTTAAGGACGCTGATTTTGTTATCGAGGCAGTTCCCGAGATTATGGACCTCAAGAAGCAGGTTTTCCAGGCACTGGACAAAGCCGCTCCTAAGCATGCCATACTGGCTTCCAATACCTCCAATATGAGCATCACGGAGATCGCTGCGGTTACCAGCAGGCCGGGGCAGGTCGTCGGGTTTCATTTCTTTAACCCGGCGGTCCTGATGAAGCTGGTCGAGGTCACAAAGGGAGGAAAGACGAGCGAGGAGACGATGCAGGTGGCATACAATCTGGCGCTGAAGATGAACAAGGCGCCAGTCAGGGTTGAGAAGGACTCTATCGGGTTTGTGTATAACCGGATCCAGGCGCCGACTGCCATTCTACTTAACCTCATATTAGAGAAAGGCGAGGCCGCCCCTATGGAAATCGATGCCAAGATGAGAAAGATAGGTATGCCTATGGGGCCGTATGAGCTGATGGATTATGTAGGTCTGGACGTTGCCTATCACAGCGCCCTTTATTTTGCTGAGAAACTTTCTCGCGACTATGCACCACCCAGCTGGTTGAAAGCCAAGATTGATGCTGGTACGCTGGGGAAGAAGACAGGCAAGGGCATTTTTGACTGGTCCAAGGGCAGGCCAGAGATAGACTTGTCCAAGGCGAAAGAGGATTTCGATCCCACCTTGTTGATTGCCATTCAGGTCAACGAGGCGACGAAACTGCTCGAGGGCGGAGTGGTCAAGAATGCGGAGGAAATCGACAAGGCCATGGTAAACGGCGGCGGTTCGGCCTTTGGTCCTTTCCAGCTCGGAAAGAGCATAGGATACGACAAATTGGCTAAGATATGCGAGGACCTTGCCAAGAAGTATAGTATCAAATCGTTCGAGCCCACTGGGACCTTGAAGAAAGGGAAGATCTGATAAGAAACACAAGGCAGGTTCAGATGAGTTAACTCGAACCGGGGGCTGCATCACGCGAATTGCTCTTTCTGTGGTGTGGCCCCGGCTCTATAATGGTGTCAACACTAGGTGTAATCAGGCCAAATCATAATTCCCCTTGAACTCCGGGTGACTCCGCCGTTAGCGACATGCTAATTTGTCTGCCGGATGCGAATGAAATTCCGGGGCGAATCCCGAATTAACGGTTAGCCACGATGTGATGCTATACTATGG
The DNA here is from genome assembly GCA_001796515.1 of Chloroflexi bacterium RBG_13_51_36. Lineage (GTDB taxonomy): Bacteria > Chloroflexota > Dehalococcoidia > GIF9 > AB-539-J10 > RBG-13-51-36. The sequence goes on along the minus strand of MGMS01000035.1, from coordinate 9,836 downwards.
GCTGTTCGAGGTAACACTAGAGATGAAGAAAGAAAAGATAATTCCACTGTTCTTAGTGCTGGTCGTTGTCGGGGCGCTGCTTTTTAGCTCTGTATCTGCTTTGGCGGGCGCCAACCCCGGTCATGGAAAGTCACTCGGGGAAGCCAGAAAAGCCCTGGAACAGGAACTTCTGTCTCAGGCCGGGGCAGCTTTCGTGGGCATCACACACTCCGAGAATGAAGGCGAGGTAATCCTCTTTGTCGAGGATGAACAGGCGAAGCAGAAAATGCCTCGTTCCTTTGACGGCTACAAGGTGCGGACGGAAGTTACCGGGAAGATACAGGCATTTTCAACTCAGGTAGCGGAGCCCTTGATTGACGTTAGCGATGAGAGGAAAGCAGTGGTCAGGCCTTTAGTAGGCGGGACAAGCCTGTCAGCCTACGTCACCAAGGGGCAAGCCATATACCAGTACTCTGGAACTCTGGGCATGATCACCTATGATGACAAGGTTCTATCCAACGCTCACGTTATCGCTATGAACCCGGAGACGGGTGCGTTTCTCCCCACAGGAACACCCATCCTCCAGCCTGGAACCGGCGACGGAGGCAGACCGCCGGATGAGCGAGTGGGAGAACTCGAGGCATATATACCTATTAGCTTTGACCCTGGCGTACCGAACTATGCAGATGCTGCTATAGGCAGCATTGATTACGGAGTTGAGGCATCTCCTGGCCGGCAGTTCTCCGAGACAGGCGATTATTGGATTCAAGACTGGACCAATGTCTCCGAAGGGAACACGGTGCGAAAATCCGGGCGGACGACCGGCGTGACTACGGCCGAAGTGCTTCACACTAATGTCTCTGTCAGGGTTTACTATGGCGACGAGTGGGCCTACTTCGAGGACCAGATTACTGTAGAACAAGAGAACTGGTCCTTTGCAGGTCCAGGCGATTCTGGCTCGGCAGTGGACAAGAATGGAAAGTTCGTGGGGCTGCTTTTTGCCGGCTCTGCGGACAGTGCGGTCATCTGCAAGGCACAGCACATTATCGATGGGCTCGGTATCGCTCTTGAACCTACGGAAGGTCAGTATAGCCTGACTATCTCCGGAACCCCTGGCGGTTCAACCACCCCCAACGAGGGGAGGCACTTCTACGATCCCGGGACTGTTGTCAACCTCGTGGCTGTGCCCGCTGAACACTACCACTTTGTAGAATGGACTGGGGACGTGGGCACCATCGGCAATCGCTATGCTGCCTCGACCGCCATCACCATGAACGGCTCTTACTCAATTACTGCCGAATTTGAGCTGGACCCCGGTTGGTACGGCCTGATCGTTTCCAGCACTCTGGGCGGCTCGGTAGCTACCCCGGGTGAAGGGATTTTTGTATATGCTGCCAACGCGACGGTGGGCCTTGTTGCCGTAAATGAGACACACTGCCACTTTGCGGAATGGACTGGTGATGTGAGCACCGTCGGGAATGTCACTGCACCTGCAACTACCATCACCATGAATGCCTCCTATTCCGTCACCGCCGACTTCGAACTGGACCCCGGCTGGTATCGCCTCACTACCTCCAGCACTGAAGGCGGCACGGTAACTACCCCAGGTGAGGGGAATTTTGTCTATGCCGCGAACACAACCGTTCCCATTGCGGCTGAGCCAGACGAAGGCTACAAATTTCTGAAGTGGACCGGCAACGTAAGTACTATCGCTGATATTTACGCTGCTTCGACCACCGTCACCATGAACGCCTCCTACTCAATCACTGCCTTATTTGACTGGCTGTATCCCGAGGCCACGGAGCAGTTAATCATATCCAGTACCAGCGGCGGCTCAGTAATCGTGCCGGGCGAAGGGACAAAGTATTATTCCCTCGGGGAGAAGGTCACCCTTGTTGCTCAACCTGACGAAGGCCACGAGTTTATCAGATGGTCGGGCGATGTTGACACTATTTTTGATGTCTATGCTGCCTCGACCACCATCACAATGGACATGCCGTATAGTATCACAGCTAATTTCAGCGGAGGCGGGTTGTGTTTCATCGCCACCGCCGTATCCGGCACTCCTATGGCCGAGGAAATACAGGTTTTGCGCGAGTTCAGAGACGGGTTTATGCTGACCAACCCGGCAGGACGAGCCCTGGTGGACTTCTACTACAGAGTGAGTCCGCCGGTAGCCGAGTTCATAAGTGAACATCCCGGCGCAGGGTCGCTGGTGAGGGTTGCACTGTTGCCTGCCATAGCCATGAGCACCATAGTCGTCAACACTTCTCCGGCCGAGAAGGGAGCCGTAGCGGCACTGGTGGTACTGGCTGCAGTGGCGGTGGCCATATGGGCGACGAGGCGGCGTTCAAATACTGGAATACGCCTCAAGGCGAATGGGACCATCGGTGCTACGCTGCCCAGGGCGGTGAGGTAATCCTGGGGATTGCCGCGCACCTGTCCGGTTGCCAGCAATGGCAAAATGAAGAGACGTAACTTGGTAGGTTTTTCATCACCCTCTCCTTAGTCCTCTCCCGTCAAGGGAGATGAGATGTCCTTTGAAGAAAGTGTGTTTTTTGCTACAATTGAACGCCGGAAAATGGGTTACTACTTAGGCGTAGATATTGGCTCAGTCAATGCTAAGCTGGCTCTCCTAGATGAGAATGGCAGGGTCGTGCAGTTCGACACCGAAAAGGTGACTGCCAGTCCCAGAGCCGCCGTCAGTTCGCTCATCGCCAGACTGAACGAGAAGTTCAATCTCAAAGAGGTTATCGCCGCTGGCGTATCTGGCTCGGGCAAAGGTGTTATCCCCAAAGAGTTGGGCTGGGCGGAACACAGTAGCTCACTGGCCATTGCTTCCGGGCTGCTCCATCGTTGCCCCGACGTCAGAACTATCATACAAATCGGCGGACAGAGCACATTAGTGATAGAGCTTGAAGATGGCTTGAAGAAGCCGTGGAAGGTAGCATCGAATCCACTTTGTGCCGCAGGCACAGGAAGATTCCTGGAGCAACAGGCATACCGGATTGGCATCAGCATGGAGGACTTCGCCAGCCTGGCGCTCAAATTTGAGGGCACCGCACCCAGGATAGCCGCCCGGTGCAGCGTCTTTGCCAAGACCGACCTCATTCACCTCCAGCAGAAGGGCGTCCCGCTGGACGCCATGCTCTACGCACTTTGCGAAAGCGTGGCTCGAATGGTGGCTTCTCTGAAAAAAGGAACTTTTCAGGAGCCCGTATACTTTGTGGGCGGTGTGGCTGCCAATCCCGCCGTGGCCAAATCGCTCAACGACATGATTTCTGCCAGGAACGGGCATCCGGTTGAGGTAATCATTCCTCCCGACTATCTCCACATGGAGTCCCTGGGTTCAGCGTTGCTTTCTATAGGGAAGACTTCTCAAGGAGTCATCCTGCCGGAGATCGATGTCAAGCAGCGCTATTTTGAGATGCCTAGACTGGAGATCGTTGGCGTTCAGGATAAGAAAGACGGGCAGAGGATAGAAGAAAAATGTGTCGGCTACCTCGGGGTTGACGTGGGCTCCACCAGCACCAAGGCCGTGATACTTGATGAGACAGGCAAACGAGTGCTGGCGAAGAACTATCTGATGACCGCGGGCAGGCCGGTTGACGCTGTCAGACAAGTCTTCAGAAACTTGCTTGGGGAGGGCGCAGACAAAGTCAGGATAGCTGGTGTTGGCGTTACTGGCTCGGGTAGATATCTGGTCGGTGGTTTCATCGGGGCAGACCTGATCAAAAACGAGATAACGGCACAGACCAGAGCTGCTGCCGAGGTAGACACTGAAGCCGACATTATCGAGATCGGTGGGCAGGACTCCAAGCTGGTCATCAAAAGAAATGGCATTGTCGTGGACTATCACATGAACAAAGCCTGTGCCGCCGGGACAGGAAGCTTCATTGATGAGCTGGCTGAGATGTTGGGGGTTTCCGTCACCAGTGGTCAATTTGCCGACCTGGCATTTACTGCTCCTCACACTATTGACTTAGGGACGAGGTGTGCGGCGTTCATGGGCCAGGCAGTGGCTTCGGCACAGCAGGAAGGAGTGCCCCTGGAAATAATCACGGCCAGCCTGGCCAATTCCATAGCCAAGAACTATCTCTCCAAGGTGGTAGAACACAGAAGGCTGGGGGACAAGGTTATCCTCACGGGAGCGGTATTCTACAATCAGGCTGTAGTCTCCGCCTTCCACCGCCAGCTGGAAGGGAAGAAGTTGACCGTGCCTGAGCACAAGGAGGTCAGCGGCGCCATAGGCGCAGCCCTGCTGGCCAAGGAGGCCGTGGCTGACCAGAGATCGAAATTCAAAGGCTTTCGAGAGGTCGTGGACAGAGAGTGCAAGCTTACTACGTTCGTCTGTAAAGGTTGTGACAACAATTGCACTATCACCCGGATGGAGATGCCCGGTGAAGAGGCCAGTTTCTATGGCAGCAGGTGTGATAAGTACGATGCCATAGCCAGCCACGCCAAGAAAGAAACCTTCTTCGATAAGCGGGAGCAATTGCTGTTCCGGGAGTACAAGAAGGATTCCGGCACAGGACCCAAGGTGGGCATCCCCAGAGGACTTCTGGTGTATGACTACGCTCCGCTGCTCATCGGTTTCCTCAACGCACTGGATGCCAAGGTTGTACTTTCCAGCCAGACCAACAACGAAATCATGGAGCAGGCTATCGAGTTGGGCTACACCGACAGTTGTTTCCCGGTCAAGCTTCTCCATGGGCATGCGGCAATGCTTAAGGATGTGGATTATGTCCTCTACCCCTGTGCCATTCGTCTGGGTAGAAAGGACAGTGATGCGAACCAGAAATACTCCTGTCCTTTGGTCCAGGCCTCTCCGTTCATTATACGCAATGTGCTGGGCTTTGGCGAACGGCTACTAATACCCATAATTGATTTCAGTCGGGGCGATGACGATGTTGTCAAGAACCTTGCGGATGTCGCCGTGAAGATGGGGTTCAGCGGAAAGAAAGGGAAAGAAGCAGCCATGACGGGCATTGAATCTCAGCGGAGGTTTGAGTCCGACCAGGCGGTGCTGGGTCGGGAGCTGTTGGGGCAGCTGCGCCGAAGTGACCAGTTGGGCGTGGTCCTCCTAGCCAGGTCTTATATGTCGCAGGATGCCGGGGCAAATCTAGGCATAGCAGAGAAGCTCGCTCAGCTTGGGGTGGTTCCCATACCGCTGGACTTTTTGCCCCTGGAGTCCGTGAATGCCAAGGATTACTCCGACCGTCCTTACTGGTACTATGAGAATAAGTATGTGGCTGCTGCGGCTATAACGGCCTCCGACCCGCAGCTGTATGGATTGTGGCTAACGAACTTTGGATGCGGCCCTAACTCCTTCATCCTCCACCTTGTGGAAGATATCATGGGAGGCAAGCCTCTGGGACAACTGGAAATAGATGAACATGCCGCCGAGGCTGGCCTCGTTACTCGCCTGGAAGCCTTCGTCGACACCATTCAAGGATTTGCCCGTTCTGCCGGAAAGCAAGAAGCGCCAAGTAAAGAAGATGTCTATCGAAAAGCATTTCCGCCCGTCATTGATAACACGAAGATTTTTATTATTCCCAGGATGGCGCCGCACATTGAGCTTGTAGCTGCGCTTCTAGAGGGCAGCGGCTTCAGGGCAAGGGTGCTTCCTGAAGCCAATGAACGCAACCTATTGTATGCTGATAAGATAACATCGGGCGTGGAATGTTTGCCTTACCGGGTAACTCTGGGCGACTTTCTGAGGTTCTGTTACGAAGACGGTACCGACCTGAAAAATGTCGAAGCAGTTATGGCCGGGGCGTACGGTCCCTGTCGCTTTGGGAAATACGCGCTGGAACAAATCAAGATACTTGACGATGTGGGCTTTGCCCTTCCCATACGGACCACTGTGTCGAATAATGCGTATCGGGACACAGAAATCAGCCCTGGGTTTGCCCGCCTCGCCTGGAAGGGCTGCGTGGCTGTTGACTATCTCCAGAGGTCGCTCTGGCACACCCGCCCCTATGAAAAGCGGCCAGGCTCGGCAGACGAACTGTTTGACGAATATCTTGGCAGAGTTGTCGGTTGCGTTCGTAAGAAAGAAGGTTTCGATGACGTCCTGCGCCGGGCCACTTCTGATTTCAAGTCTCTGATTGACCCGGACTTGCCCCGCAGACCTCTGGTGGGCATTAACGGCGAAATATTTCTGCGCTCCAACAGATTCAGCAACCAGGACATGGTCAAAGAGTGCGAAAAAGCCGGGCTCGAGGTCGTCGTTTCTTCGATCAGTGAGTGGATGAAATATATCTTCTACAGGCATGTTGAAGACGCTGTCAGGGACCGCAAATTCCTGAAGGCGTTGATTAGCTACACGATAAAGCGCGTCTGGGAGCATGACGAGCACACCGTAATCAAACACTTCGAGAAACTGATTGATGAGAAAGAGCCCTCAACGGGAAAGCTGCTGGCGCAAACAAGCCACTGGCTTTCCCCGAGATGCGGAAGTGAGGCAGTTCTCAGTATCGGTAGCGGCATCGAATGGATGGAGAATCCTGAGTTTGCCGGTGTGATATCGGTAATGCCCCATGGCTGTATGCCCGGTGGAATCGTGGCTGCCATGTCCGAGAAGTTCAGTGCCATCTATCGCAAACCGTGGATTAACCTCACCTATGACGGCTTTGTGGAAAGCAATAACCTGACGAAAATCAATAATTTTGCTGAGGTTCTCAGGTTTTGCAGCCAGGAGGGGAAGAAAGAGTCTCAGTAGTCAATTTATAGCTGAGTGACACGTTAGGAGGGTTGAATACGTATTCACATATTGGGGCGCGTCGATTCAAATCAAGATGTTTTTATTTTCGAGAAATGGTATACTGAGAAGGCTATGTCTCGGTCTTATCTGTATCAATCGTTGCGGGGCGTTGTGGAGCCTTTGTTGTTGTTCATTATAGACGAATTGGTGCCCATACACGGCTACGAGATTTCCAGAGAGCTGGAGCGCAGGAGCGAAGGCTATTTCAATCTTACAGCAAGCACTCTTTACTCGGCATTACGCCGTTTGGAGAAGAGAGGGCTTGTGTCCAGTACGTGGCAGCAGATTTCTAAGCAGAAGCGCAGATGCTACCAATTGACCGAGAAGGGTCGTCAGATTCTGGCTGAAGAATTAGCTCAATGGCAGAAATTCTTTGGTGCTACTGAGAGAGTCATAGACAGCCAGTAAAGTGGAAGTCCAGATCCTGGGTGCCCATCTAGCTGAGGTAAAAGGGGCACGACTAACATCTCTATTAATTGATGGTGTTTTGGTTGTAGATGCCGGTGGACTCACCTCTGCCCTCTCTCTGCCCGAACAGAAGAAGATAGAAACCGTTCTGCTTACCCATCACCACTTCGACCACACCCGTGACCTGGTTACCCTGGCTGCTAACGCCGGCTATTACTGGCGAAAGCAATTGGCGGTTTATGGTCTGCGTCAGACGCTGGATATTGTCGCTGACTGTCTTCTTGAGGGCAAGTTGTATACCAATTTTTTTGAATATCCCAGCAAAGAGAAACCGACTCTCATACTTGAGGCTATCGAGCCTCACAGCAGAAAAGCCATTGCCGGGTATGATGTTTTGGCAGTGCCGGTGAAGCATTCCGCGCCTGCAGTTGGCTATCAAATCACCTCTTCGGACGGCAAAAGCCTGTTCTACACCGGCGACACTACAGTGGCAATATCAGACTGCTGGCAGCATGTTTCTCCGCAACTGCTTGTTACGGAAGTCTCCGGCCCCGACAAGTACGAAGACTGGCTCAAGAAGGCTGGTCATCTTTGCCCAAGGCTTCTGAAAGAGGAACTCACACAATTTCGCCGACTCAAGGGGCATTTACCTCGCGTCATTGTCGTTCATATTGGGAATCCCTATGAGCAGGAGATAAAGGAAGAAGTAGCTCAGGTGGCTCAGGAACTGGAAGCTGACATAAGCCTGGGCTACGAAGACATGAAGATCACCCTGTAACCGCCACCCGCGGAGTGAACCTATTCTCTTCTTCGGGCAAATATTCAGAACTGGCGCCACGGCGACATTTCTGACCATGGCGCCAGCCATTGTTTCATGTTACCTTCGGTAAGTCGGCCAAAGCCTTCTCTACCATCTCCTTGGGATATTCGTAATCCTGGAGCCTGCCTGATAAGTACTCATCATAGGCACCCAGGTCGAAGTGCCCGTGGCCGCTCAGGGCTAGGAGAATATCCTTCTTCTCTCCTGATTCCTTACACTTCAAAGCTTCATCAATGACAACCTTGATGGCATGAGATGGCTCCGGTGCCGGTATGATGCCTTCGGCGCGAGCGAATTGCACCGCCGCTTTGAAAACGGGGATCTGATACTCGGCACGTGCCTCTATGAAACCCAGCTTATGAAGATGGCATACAATAGGCGCCATGCCGTGGTACCTTAATCCACCGGCATGGACTGGAGGCGGGACGAAGCTGTGTCCCAGTGTGTACATCAGGGCAATTGGCGCCAACCCAGCCACATCACCGTAGTCCCAGGCATAGGGGCCTTTGGTGACCGTGGGACAAGCCTGGGGCTCGACACAGATAATCTGAAGCTTGGGCTTCTTTCCCTTAATCTTGTCTGTGACGAAAGGTAGAAAAGTCCCAGCGAAATTGGAGCCGCCACCAATGCAGCCCACGATCATGTCCGGGTAAACATCGATCTTTTCGAGCTGCTTTTTGGCTTCCTGTCCTATTATGGTCTGGTGCATCAGGACGTGGTTCAGCACGCTGCCCAAAGAATACTTGGTGTCGTCGCGGGCAAAAGCCTCCTCACAGGCCTCGCTGATAGCGATTCCCAGGCTTCCAGTGCAATCAGGGTCATCCTTGAAGATCTTTCTTCCTATCTCAGTTTCCTGGCTGGGGCTGGGTACTACCTTGGCTCCCCAGGTCTCCATCATTACCCGGCGATACGGTTTCTGGTAATAGCTTGCCTTGACCATATAGACCTTGCACTCAAGACCCAAGAACATACAGCCCATAGCCAGAGCGCTGCCCCATTGACCAGCACCGGTCTCGGTAGTTAGTCGTTTAACGCCCTCTTTCTTGTTGTAGTAAGCCTGGGCTACAGCGGTGTTGGGCTTATGGCTGCCGGCCGGGCTCACCCCTTCGTACTTGTAGTAAATCCTGGCTGGGGTTCCCAGCGCCTTCTCCAGGCGGTGAGCTCTTATCAAAGGGGTGGGTCGCCATAATTTATAAACCTCCTGAATTTCCTCCGGAATCTCAATCCATCTTTCCTTGCTGAACTCTTGTTCGTTCAGGGCTTCGGGGAAGAGGGGAGGGGGCAGGCGCGTGGGCTCTTTTGTCGCCGGATGCCGGAGCGGCGGCAAAGGCGCGGGGAGGTCGGCTTGAATATTGTACCAACGAGTGGGCATCTCTTTTTCGGTTAATATAACCTTTGTATCCATTTATCCTCCTTCCTAATTCGGCTTGCATCTCAAGTTGAGTACCCTACATATTGACCTCCTTCTACAATAAGGCCTCTCTCAGAGATTTGACAAAAGAGCGGGCGTTTCTGAGTGATTTATCCTGGTTGAGCAACTGTATGATACGGCTGCCCACAATGACGCCATCAGCTACCTTGCCCACTCTCCGCGCTTGCTCGGGTGTTGAGACACCAAAGCCGACGCAGAGAGGCTTCTCGGTCCCTTCTCTCACACTTGATACGAAGCTTTCCAGTTGCTCGGGGAGCCTATTTCTGGTTCCAGTGACACCCGTCAGTGAAACCAGGTAGATGAAGCCAGTCGACCTGTTGGTCACCAGTCTGATGCGTTCTTCGGTGCTAGCCGGGCTGAGAAGATAAACAAGATCAAGGCTGTGTTTCTTGACTGATTTCTCCAGTCCTTTTCCTTCCTCGGGTGGGAGG
>MGMS01000034.1 GCA_001796515.1 Chloroflexi bacterium RBG_13_51_36 | reverse complement strand
CACCACGAAATGAATACTACAACTCCTGCCGCTATACCGAGGAAGTATAGGACAACGTAATGAGGTATGGCCATGAAGAATCGGAAGAAGGTGGTCAATCTCGAAAGCCTCTCTGCGTATTTAACCCCTACGGTTATCGGATACTCTTCCATCTCTCATTTCCTCCTTCATAAATCTCTTGACTGAAGTTCACGGTGGCTCCGCGTTATCCTATGCCACAGCCGAGAGCTTGCTCAATCCGTTCTGCCTCTGCAATCAGGGCTTCCAACAAGTCCTTCTCATTCACGGTATTGATGATACTTCCTTTCCTAAATATAGCACCTTTGCCCTTGCCACAGGCAATACCGACGTCGGCATCCCTGGCTTCACCAGGGCCGTTGACCACACAGCCCATGACTGCCACCCTGATGGGTGCGGTTATTTTTCCCAGGCGCTTGCTCACTGCCTCGGCCAGGGCAATGATATCAACTTCAGCCCGGCCGCAGGAAGGGCAGCTCACCAGAGTCGGACCTCGCTGACGCAGTCCCAGGCTTTTCAGAATTTCGTAAGCGACGAATACTTCCTCACAGGGATGAGCACTTAGCGAAACGCGTACGGTATCGCCGATTCCCTGATAGAGAAGTATGCCAATGCCTGTAGCACTACGTACGGCTCCCGTGCGCGGAAGCCCGGCCTCAGTAATACCCAAATGCAGAGGATAGGGTATTTTATCGGCAATCATTTGATAAGCTCGAATGGTGGTGGGAACATCGAAGGCCTTGAGCGACACCTTGATTAGATCGAAGTCCAGACTTTCCATAAGCCTTATCTGCTCTAATGCCATTTTGACCATACGCTTAGCCATTGGAGCCTTAGGCTGAAAATCGGCCGGCAAGCTGCCGGCATTTATCCCGATGCGGATAGGCACGCTCCTTTCTTTGGCAGCAGCTACTACCTTGGCAATCTGCTCTTTGTCTCCTATGTTGCCGGGGTTGAGGCGAAGCCCGTCAACACCAGCCCCTAGCGCAGCCAGAGCCAGGCGATAGTCAAAATGTATATCAGCAATAAGAGGTAGTGAAACACTCTTTTTTATCGCTGCCAGGCTTTCGGCCGCTTCCTTGTCGGGAACTGCCACTCGCACAATTTCACAACCGCAGTCCTCTAACTCCTTGACCTGGTTTACAGTGGCTCGAATATCACGGGTATCGGTCTTGGTCATAGACTGCACCGCGATGGGGGCATTGCCACCGACAGTTACCTTGCCAATTCTCAATGGTTTAGAGGTTCGACGTGTCACAGTCCAAAACCCCCGCCGCTGATTAGACGATAGAGGTCACTGAACATTACCAGGACCATAAGTGTGATCAGAAAAGCAGTGCCAATATAGTGGGCTAAACGCACCTTCCTCGGGGAGAGGCGTCTCCCGTGTCTGAAGCCTTCGATGAGCGCGACCAGCATGCCTCCTCCGTCCAGAGGAGGGACGGGGAAGAGATTGAATATCCCAAGACCCAGGCTGATGATGCCGCCCATAAATAGTATGTTGCTGAAGCCAGACGAGCGCACTACCTCCACCGTTAGTTGACCAGCGCCTATCGGCCCTATCAGGGCCAAGTCGGGGCGTCTTATGATTGTCGGGATAGCCTCTACAATGAGCACAGGCATGTAGATGATATACCTTGCCCCCGAATAAACTGCCCTGGACACAGGCTGCCGCTCTTGTTCAGTATGGGCCCCGTCCACCCATCGTAGCTCCACACCGGGCAATGTTCCGGAACCGCTCTGCATCAGAGAGATTTCCTTTGTCTCCTGAGTCTCTCCACTCGGGAGCAAGACCAGCTTTATTTCTTCACCTTCTGCAACGGAACGCAGGGCGCTGGACATACTCTCATCATTGTACACAGGCTGCCCATCGATGCTCAGAATGGTATCGCCAGTTCTAATGCCAGCTTCATAGGCCGGCGAACTTTCGTCCACTTGAGTCAACATATTCCAGCAAAGCAAGACACCAATTATTCGTCGCTGCAATTCTGGGTCGAGTTTCGGCTTAACCGTGGCTTGCACTTCGTGTCCGTTCCTTGACAGAAGCAGAGTCACTTGGGCCCCCTCTTCAGCTGAATTTACCATGTCCTGCATATCTCCCCACCTATGGACAGGTTGTCCGTCTACGCTGAGAATTATATCCCCCGGCTCAATGCCCGCTTCCTCCGCGGAGGAGTTCACTGCGACAGAATGCACCATGAGCCCATTGCCGGTAATGAACGAATAGGGGAGTGCAAGAAAAGCACTGAGGAGAACAAAAGCCAGAAATACGTTGACCAGCGGACCGGCAGCATAGATACCTAGCCTGGTCCACGGTCCCTTGCCAGCCAGACTTCGGGGTACTGTGGGGTCATTTTCTCCGGCAGCCCTAACAAAAGCTCCTATGGGTATGGCATTAAGTGAATATATCGTCTCGCCTCGTTTAATGCCGAAAATTCGTGGAGGCAGGCCTATGCCGAACTCCTCCACCTTCACTCCGGCACGTTTAGAAGCAATGAAGTGTCCCAATTCGTGGAGATAAATCGCTACGAATAGAGTTACGAGGAAAAGGATAATGATTATCGCGACGCTCATCTTTTATGTCTTCGCCTTGGGATTGTCTCTTCCCTCATGTTTTCTGTTCTGACCCTGGCAAAGGTGCATAACGCATTCCCTTGCCCAGTTGTCAGCAGCCAATATCTCTTCCAGGGATGGCTGGGTGATGTTCTGATGTCGCTCCAGAGTCTCCTGTACTATTTTGCCTATATCGGTGAAACTTATCCTTCGGCTGAGAAAAAGGTCTACAGCTATTTCATCGGCAGCGCAAAGCACTGCCGGGTAAGTCCCGCCTGATTTCCCGGCCTCCACGGCCAGTTTGAGGCAGGGAAATCTATCGTAGTCTACGGGCTCAAAGCTCAGAGACTGGATTCTATTCCAATCAAGGCGGGGAAGTTCTGAATTGGACCATCTCTGCGGGTAAGAAAGAGCATATTGAATGGGCAGCCTCATATCAGGCCAGCTAAGCTGAGCTTTCAGGGAACCATCCACAAATTCCACCATGGAATGAACGATAGACTGGCGATGAATTAGTATTTCAATACTATCAAAGGGGAAGGAGAAAAGCCAATGAGCTTCGATGACCTCCAGTCCTTTGTTCATAAGCGTGGCCGAGTCTATGGTTACCTTTTTCCCCATCTGCCATACAGGATGTTGAAGAGCTTGCTCTGGAGTTACCTCGGCCAATTGTGACTGAGAATAGTGATAGAAAGGCCCGCCCGAGGCAGTGAGAAAAAGCCTTTGGGGTTTACTTTCCTCCCCCTGCAAGCATTGCCAGATGGCGCTATGCTCGCTATCAATTGGCAGAATTTGACCCTTATGGAGGCTGGCTTCACGAACGACAACTTCGCCGGCCATCACCAATACTTCTTTGCTGGCCAGCGTAACTGTCTTGCCGGCCCGTAAAGCCGCCAGAGTGGGGCGCAGTCCGGCTTTGCCGGCAGTGGCCACGATAACGAGGTCGACCTCGGGATGACTGGCTATTTCTTCCGCCGGCAAGAACTCCCCGCCGTAGCTAACGTCAAGTTTGATTGAGGAACAAAACATTGTGGGCTTGAATTCCCGGATTTGCCTTTCCAGAAGCTCGAGATTCTTGTTGCCGGTCAGAGCTACTACTCTTAATTCGTGAGGCAGGGTATGGATTACATCTAGAGCCTGTCGCCCTATGGAGCCTGTCGAGCCCAGGACGGCTACCCTTTTTACATCACCCATAGTACGTAATAGTATATCACCGCACCGACGAAGATGAGGCTATCGAAGCGGTCAAGGATACCACCGTGGCCCGGCAGCAGATTACCTGATTCTTTTGCCCCCGTGTTGCGCTTAAGCAAGGATTCCACGAGGTCGCCGATCTGGGCGAATAGGCTGACCAGAACTGCCAGGAGTATGATTTGCCAGTATTGAAAAACAAAAGGAGATCCCAGCTTAGGGGAAATCATCTTAAGAACAGTCCCTATGACGACAGCGGCCACAATGGCACATATCAAGCCTCCTGCCGCTCCTTCCCGGGTTTTGGCCGGGCTAATCTTTGGTGCCAGCTTATGTTTGCCCGTTGCCCTTCCAATGAAATAGGCGCCTGTATCGTTGGCGAACGTAGTGAGCATAGCAAGGTAAACCCAGTTCTGACCATACTCCAGACCGCGCAAACGCAGCCAATAGCTGAGCATCCAGCCTACATAGAGGGCACCCACAATTGTCCATGCCCAGTTACGGAACGCTTCTTCTCCCGATCGGCGATATAAGAGAGAGATTAGGGAAATCAACATAACGGCAGTGACAACTATGGGCAAGACATCGGGGCTCTTATACTGAGAACTTAAGACGAGTGCCAGCGTCCATAGCAAACCTAAATAAAGCAGGGGCTCTCTCCTGTCAAAATTGGCCATATGGTAGAACTCATAGGCGCCGGCTAATGCCGCTGCGGCTATGAGGACAGTGAACCAGGGGTCACCAAACCAGATGGCAAAGATGATGACGGGAATGCCCACAGCGGCGGTAATCACCCTGTGCCTGAGCATAAGTCTATTTTAGCAGCTTTTGCGAGGTAATAGGCTGGCTAGTATCCAGTCTCGTCAGCGGATTTCTTCAGAAAGCGTCACGTCTGACGTGTCGCTCTAATCAGTGGCGAAAGACTCTCGGACGGAGTGTCAGAGGGCTGCGATTGGAACAAATTCAGCAGGGTCTCAAGAAAGCCCGAAGCCTCTTGGGGCTAAGCTATATCTCCCGTATTTCATCTTCCTTGCGCTGTCCCAGTTCAGTCACTTTCTCCACGCAAACCTCTGTAAGCTGGTCGATCTTCTTAGTATTGTTTTTGAGTTCGTCTTCCGATATTTCTTTATTCTTCGCCATCTCCCTCAGTTTCTCAATGCCATCTCTCCGTATGTTGCGTATGGCGATCCGCCGCTCTTCCACCTTCTTGGACACGAACTTGACCAGCTCCTTGCGCCGCTCCTCACTGAGAGGGGGGATGATCACCCGAATTATATTACCATCGTTAGCGGGGTTAAGGCCGATGTTGGCTGTGAGAATGGCTCTTTCAATGTCACGCAGCGACGTGCGGTCCCAGGGTTGAATGATGATTAAGTTAGCTTCAGGTACAGACAGGGTGGCAAGTTGATACAGTGGCATGGTTGTGCCCTGGTAGTCGACCACGATGTTGTCAAGCAACGCCGGAGTGGCACGGCCGGCACGAATGGTAGCGAACTCTTTAGCTAGGCCATCCACGGCCTTCTGCATTCTGGAGTTTAGTTCAGCGAATAACTCATCTAACATGGCTTAGTGATCAACACCAAGCTCAAACCTGGCAAACCTACGTACTTTTATGTTTTCGCCTACTTTAGCGATTGTCTCGGCAATAACTTCTTGTACCGTCTTGGTGGGGTCTTTGATGAAAGGCTGGCTGAGAAGACAAACGGCTTGCGGGTCCTCCTCTACTTCTGGTGGCATCTTGTCAGCGGTGAGGAATTGTGGCGCTGTTGCCGCTACCTGCATGGCCAGGTCGTGCGCAAGTTCTTTGAATTCAGCAGTGCGAGCCACAAAATCGGTTTCGCAGTTCAGTTCCACTAATGTTCCAATGCGTCTGGTATGGTGAACGTAAGTTTCTATTACACCTTCGCATACAGCCTCGTCCTTCTTTTTCTCGGCAATTGTTATCCCGCGCTGTTTCAAGAACTCGATTGCCTTCTCCATATCGCCGCCCATCTCCGATAGAGCCTTGTTACAGTCGGCTATGCCTACATTGGTTCTCTTTCTCAACTCTTTTACTGCTTCAACTGATATCTTCATGGAGATGCAATTTCTCCTTCTGGCCCCTTTGGCTCCTCTGATCCACCTGGCTTCCCCGGCTCAAAGGTATAGGAACCCAGGATTTCAAGAGATTCTTCATGCTCTGCTTTGGCAGCTGATTTGGTAGCTCCTGCCTCTCCGGAAAACGCTTCAGTTTTTCCTCTAACTATGGCATCAGCTATCTTGCTGCAAATCAATTTGATCGCCTTGACTGCGTCATCATTGGCTGGAATGGGATAGTCGATGCCGTCGGGATTGCAGTTGGTATCCGAAATGGCGATTACGGGTATGGCCAATCTTTTGGCCTCAGCAAAGGCAATTTTGTCCTTGATGGGATCAGCGATAAATAGGGCTCCGGGAAGGGTAGT
Source organism: Chloroflexi bacterium RBG_13_51_36 (assembly GCA_001796515.1). Classification (GTDB taxonomy): domain Bacteria; phylum Chloroflexota; class Dehalococcoidia; order GIF9; family AB-539-J10; genus RBG-13-51-36. The sequence goes on along the minus strand of MGMS01000034.1, from coordinate 5,291 downwards.
CATTTCCTTGAACCCTCCCATTTGAGTATTCAGGTGAGAGATTTCCTTTTCTATCTTCACCCGCTCTTTCTTAGGCAAGCGGTCGAGCTCTCCTTTGTCCTTTTTATTCTCCAGGCGAACCAAATGGTCAATCCGAGCTTGTATGACGGCAAAGTTCGTTAACATACCGCCCAGCCATCTTTGATTGACATAGCTCATACCACACCGCACAGCCTCTTCCTCTATAGTCTGCTGCGCCTGTTTTTTGGTGCCGACAAAAAGAATACTCTGCCCTCGAGCGGCTAAATCTTGCACGAACGTAGAGGCTCTTTCCAGCATGGTGACTGTCTGCTCCAAATCTATGATGTGGATACTATTGCGCTGGGTGAAGATATATTTCTTCGCTTTGGGGTGCCAGTAACTGGTGTGGTGGCCAAAATGAGCGCCCGCTTCCAGCAATTGTTTTAACAAAGCATTCTCTATCATGGATACAATTCTATACGATATTAACTAGGAAAACCAGCATAATGTAGCATGATTCGTTTGGACAATGCAACAAGAGGTCGCCACTGACTGTCTCCGGGTTGACAGGGGACCTGCCCTTAGCTATACTATTGAGCCGAAATTGTAGCTAGAGCTCGCCCGAGTAGCTCAATGGTAGAGCAACCGATTTGTAATCGGTAGGTTGGTGGGTTCGACTCCCCTCTCGGGCTAGGTTTTTCAAACATTTTGTGATAGAGTTACATCACGGAGGGGTGCCGGAGTGGTTAATCGGAGCAGACTGTAAATCTGCCGCCCGTTCGGGCTGCGTGGGTTCGAATCCTACCCCCTCCACTTTCCAAAGTGCAAAGAGGCCCGCATAGCTCGGTAGATAGAGCACGTTCTTGATAAGAACGTCGCATGACCACCATCAGACATATTATCGTAGCCTCAACACGACCATATCTAAACAACGAACTACCTCATCGGCTTGACCTCACACTCTCCAGCTATGAAACTCTCCACCTCACCGTTGACTACCAGCACATATTTCATGCCAGGGACGAAACACCTGCCAAGATGGAAGACCTTCACTTCCCAGGTGAACGCCTGACCGCAGTCCCTATCCCGATGAAACAGGGCGATAGCATCCACAACAACTATATTGCCAAAACGCACCACAGAATACTTCCAAGGTTTCCAGCAGGTATTAGGTCCCCCGGCTACAACTCGCAGATGATACCCTGGCGGTGAGTATTGGTCCGCAAAAACCTCCACATCCTTGATGTAAGACCGGTATATCCTATACGGCGACGCACGTACGCCTACAACAACCCCACCTACAACCACAAGAACAGCTACTACAATGAGTACAATCTTCCTCTTCATCGCCCCCCTTCTTCTTGCTAAGAGCGTGACCTAGTTACCATCAGGCCAACTATCATGACCTCAGTCGCCAGCCCCAAAGACCACAATGGCAGCAACACAGGTAAAAAGGACAGACCCAATCACAGTTATCATGTCCTGCAAGGCCACTCCTGCGATAAACCCCAACGCACCTATCCCAAGAAGTCCTATCTTTAGATTTTCCATGCCTGATATGACCTCCCAAACCTCATTATATCTGGACACAGGTACCTGTCACAATAGCCTCGTTCCGGATAGGAACGGGGTAGCCTTGATAAAGGCCCAGTCAACCCGAAATGTCTTGCCACTCGCTTCTCCTGAGACAAACGAATATTATTGGGAGAGTCCCCGTAATGATTAGAACCAAAAGATACGAAGCTAAGTAAGGAGGGAATAAAGGAGGGGGGAAACGGAAACGCGTGAACCCATAAATCCAATAAATCATCATTAAAACGGCGAGCAAAGCCGAAGCGAAGCATAGCTTCCAATATTTCCTCTTAAGGCAAAAGACCCCACCAGTAATAATAAATGCATTAAAAACAACCAGAAACAATATAATAAGAACGGGCTCGCTAATATGACGAAACTCCGAAAGTAGGCCACCGACACCAAAGAACAGCGATGCCGCACCATAAATCGTCAACACAATACCTGCTGCTTTTCTCATTGCAGTCGCTTACCCCGGCCTATCACATCGTTTCACAAATACTTGTCAATAACCTCGTTCCTGATAAGAACGTGGCATAACCACTATCAGACGCAGCATCATATATTCATTATAATCATATATAGGATTCGACACTTTGAACCTCCGACCACCTGAACCCCATATAGCTAGTAGAAAAGGCAGCGACCGCTTGCCTTCTTCTTGAGTGAGCATAACACCTATGAATCGAGCACGTCAATCACTTCAGTTTTCACGTATTTCATTGCCACCACCGGAAATCCGTTACCCGTCTGTGGTCCAGATATCTTTTCCGTTATATTCAGGTGTTAAGGCTAATCTCTATCTTCTTACTCGCGGCACCAGCCAGACAATCAGCAAGATGACTCCAATCACAAGTAAAATCCAGAGGAGCGGACCTGCTATGAAGTGAAGAAGTAGACCCAGCAACCACACAATCACTAGGATAACACCAATAATCACGAGCAACCTTAACATATTGACCTCCTTTTGCTTATCGGCACTACTCACCTAGCTGCCCAGCAAGGTGGGCCTGTTTGGTATTATACAAGCCTCCCTGATAATGACGCTCTGTGCTATGCAAGGCACAAGCAAAACACTATTTATCGGTGGCTAACTCAGTACCACCAGAGTCCTCTTTACCTGAGGTACGCTACAATAGCCATTATGCCGATGATGATAAGGTAGATACCAATCAAATAATTCAGTATCTTGGGGAAAATCATAACAATAACGCCGAAAATAAGGCTTGCTATCCCCACCCATAGACCTAAAGCTGGAAACGTAATTGCTGGCATTAGAGTTTTACCTCCTTTCTAAAATGAAGAGTGTTAACCCTACTATTTCTTGCCCAACATTGTGAGTATGCCCCAGACTATGAGGAAAATTCCGATTATCCATGCCAGTAAATGAGGAAATATGAGTATAAGTATACCGGCAACAATGGCTATAATACCTAAAACTATTTTGCTCAAACCAAACATGCTGCCTCCTTTTTTAGATTCAAAAGATATTGACCCTATTCACATTATACCAGCCTTCCCAAGAGTGTCAAGACGTTGCCGTGGGGTGTCCACGACATACTATAGAGTTACGGAGCAACAAAACGCTAGATTGTTACACCAGAGGTAACAATCCAAGCTATTGTTGGTAATAGACTGTCCGCCAATTCACTTTTATCTCAAGACCTATTCCTGTTTTTCTCCCACAAATAGAGCCCAAACAGCGTATTGTCTTCACGCTCCGCCTTACTCATCTTGCCTAACTCAATCAACATGTCCCTTGGCGGATAATCACCAAACTCACCTCTAAATCACTGGGAGAATTCTATCCAGCCGGGGAACACCCAACCACCGCTCATAATGTACTTGCGCACACGGAACGACTGCGTATGCAGATACTTTCCGATGTACCGAGCAGCATCAACCACATCAACTTCAGCTATGCTCGGCACCTTTCAGGCCTCCTGCTTGACTTTCTCAAAAGCATTCCTTAAAATCTCTCCGCTAATCTGCCAGTTGAACATGTACATCAGGTTCTAAAGTAGAAAAGCTATATTTGGTTGACTCTTCACCCAAGTTGACTTAAAATATAATTTCATGCATACTTGCCCACATAGCTCAGTAGGTAGAGCACGTTCTTGGTAAGAACGGGGTCACCAGTTCGAATCTGGTTGTGGGCTTTAAAGTAGAAGGAGGTTAGAAAATGGCTAAGAAAGTTTATGAGCGTGTTAAGCCACATCTCAATGTAGGCACTATAGGGCATGTCGACCATGGGAAAACCACACTGACTGCAGCCATGACCCAGGTATTATCTAAATCAGGCCTTGCAGAATTCCGGGCATATGATTCAATCGATAATGCTCCTGAAGAGAAAGCCCGTGGGCTGACAATTGCTATTTCCCATATCGAGTACGAGACTGACAAGCGCCATTATTGCCACGTTGACTGTCCGGGGCATGCCGACTATATCAAGAATATGATAACTGGAGCTGCTCAGATGGATGGAGCTGTTCTGGTGGTTGCCGCCGATGACGGGCCTATGCCACAGACCAGAGAGCACATCCTTCTGGCCCGGCAGGTGCAGGTTCCTCGCATAATGGTAGCTCTGAATAAGGTGGACCTGGTAGATGACCCGGAGTTGTTGGATCTGGTGGAGATGGAGGTTCGGGACCTATTGAAAAAGTACCAGTTCCCTGGAGATGATGTTCCCGTCGTGCGGGTGAGTGCTCTTAAGTCGCTGGAATGCGGCTGTGGAAAAAGGGACTGCCAATGGTGTGGCCCAATATGGAAGTTGCTGGATGCCATAGACACCTATATTCCCATGCCCAAGAGGGAAAAAGACAAACCCTTCTTGATGCCGGTAGAAGATGTGTTCAGCATCAAAGGACGAGGGACCGTGCCTACAGGCCGAGTGGAACGCGGGGTGGTGAAAGGTGGTGATGAAGTGGAGATAATAGGATTAAAGGAGACGAAGAAGACGGTAGTGACTAGCCTGGAGATGTTCCATAAGACCATGAACGGGGCAGAGCCGGGTGATGCCATCGGGCTCCTATTACGGGGCGTAGAACGGGATGAAATAGAACGCGGTCAGGTTCTGGCGGCGCCAGGTTCAGTCAAACCTCATACCGAGGCCGAAGTCGAAGTGTATATCTTGACCAAGGAGGAAGGCGGCAGACATACACCTTTCTTCAATGGCTATAAGCCCCAGTTTTATATCAGAACTCTGGACGTTACAGGTGAAATAAATCTTCCCGAGGGCGTGGAAATGGCTATGCCCGGTGATAGTCTGGCCCACATGAAGATTAAGACCATCTACCCTGTAGCGATGGAGGAAGGGTTACGCTTTGCCATCAGGGAAGGGGGCAGGACAGTCGGGGCCGGCGTAATCAGCAAGATTATTGCCTAGATATCGACTACTTCGCGTTTTGCAGACTTTTGAATAGACGTGGCTAAAAAGAAGGGCGATTTACGTGTAATTATCCATCTAGCTTGCAGTCAATGTCAGCGGAGAACATATACCACGACAAAGAACAAGAAGAATGACTCGCAGCGGCTGGAATTGAACAAGTATTGCCCTCATTGTCGTGGCTATACTATGCACAAAGAAACAAAGTAACTCATGACGACTAACGCGAAGAAAGGGAATACCAAGTCCGCTCCGGCCAAGAAGTCAAGGTTCAGTTTCTTTGTTGACGTAGTGACTGAGCTACGCAAGGCGCACTGGCCAACCAGGCAGGAAG
>MGMS01000033.1 GCA_001796515.1 Chloroflexi bacterium RBG_13_51_36 | reverse complement strand
TGTCTTCAAGGCTGAGGACACCAGGCTCGGCCGCACCGTAGCCATTAAAGTCATTAAGGGCGAAGGCCTTGACCAGGAGTCCTTTGCCCGCTTTGAACAGGAAGCCAAGGCCACCGCTGGCCTTTCTCATCCTAGTATTGTCGCCATATACGACATCGGCCAAGAGGGCGAGAGTCATTACCTCATCCTGGAGTTCGTTCATGGCCCTAACCTGAGCGGTTTGATCCGCTCTCGACCTGGTGCACGCTGTGATGCCGCTACGACGCTCAGGATCGGCAGCCAGGTCTGCCAGGCACTGGAATACGCGCATTCTCATGGCATCCTCCACCGAGACATCAAGCCGGACAACATCATGATCACCTCCGTGGGGCTGCCCAAGCTGATGGACTTCGGCCTGGCCAGAGCATTGGGTGGACCCAATCTTACACAGAGAGGTGTGATAGTAGGGACCCCTGCCTATTTGCCTCCCGAGCAGGCCCTGGGAAAGCGCTCCGATACTAAGTCAGACCTCTATTCTTTGGGCTGCGTTCTTTATGAGATGGTCACTGGCAAGCCTCCCTTCCACGGAGATGACCCGGTTAAAGTCATTTTCAGCCATATCAACGACCTACCTATGATGCCCCGAAAACTGGCCCCGGAGATTCCAGCAGCCCTGGAGCAGATCATTCTCAAGCTTCTTGCCAAAGACCCCGACCAGCGCTACCAGTCAGCCAGTGAGCTTTTCCAGGCTCTCAAGTCTGTGAAGGAGGAGGAGGCTAGACCGGCGCCTGTAGGCGTGTCAACCGAGGAGAAAGCGACTGAAAGAATGCCCACGCCGGAGCCGCGATGGGCTCAGGCACTGGTGGACCGGGAACAGGAAATAAAAATCCTCAGAGCACGCCTGGATGCGACCTTAAGGAGTGAAGGAAGCCTGGTCTTTATCACCGGAGAGGCGGGCATTGGTAAGACCAGACTGGCTTATGAACTGAGAAGCTATGCCAAACTTCGAGGTGCCCAGTGTTTCATGGGCAGCGGTTACGAGCGCGAGGGAGCTGTCCCCTACCAGCCCTGGAGCAATATCATTAAGGAATATGCCCGCTGGGCACCACCGCTTCTTGTGTTCAAAGCCGTGGGCGCCTTTGCCACAGAGCTGGCAAAACTAGTGCCTGAGCTTGGCGAAAAGTTAGGCACCATCCCACCTGCAGCGCCAGCACCATCTGTACAACAGCATGTCCGCCTCTACGAGGCGGTTACTCAGTTCTTTGTCAACATCTCCAAGGAGTCCCCCCTTGTGCTGTTCTTGGATGACCTGCAATGGTTTGATGATGCCTCGATGGAGCTTTTACACCACATGGCGCGTGCCATCACCGCTGAGCACCTCCTGGTGGTGGGTGCTTATCGTGACCTGGAGTTAGAAGATCAGCGCTCCCTCTCTCGCTCTGTTGCTGAAATAAACCGGGAGAGGCTGTCTTATGCGCTTCCCTTAAAGCGACTGACCTTAGATCATGTTCTTCAAATGATCAGACAGACGTTCGGCGAGAAAGTTCCCAGCGAGCTGCCCGACCTGGTCTATGGCAAGACCGAAGGCAATCCTTTCTTTGTCGAGGAAGTATTACGCTCTTTGGTCGAAGAAGGAGCAGTCTACCCGGTGGAAAGGGGCTGGGGTATCAAGGACCTTTCTGATGTACATGTCCCTCGAGGCATAAAGGAGGTACTCGAGAAGAGGCTGGAGTGCCTTGATGAAGAATCCTGCCACGTCTTAAGTGCGGCGGCGGTGATTGGCAGAGAGTTCAGTTTCCCGGTGCTAAGAGAGGTTACTGGCTTGGATGAAAACCGATTGATAGACATGATTGATAAGTGCTTGCAGGTCCGCCTCGTGGTCGCCCGGCACATCTTGGGGGAGGAAGTCTACGCGTTCGCCGACACCCAGCTCAGAGATGTGCTCTATGAAGGCATCAGTTCTGTCCGAAGGAGAAGACACCATCTGAAGGTGGGAGAGGCGGTGGAGAAAGTATATGCCAGGAAGATAGACAACCGTCTGGAAGCGCTGGCATACCATTTTCTTGAGGGGAATGACCTCTCCAAGGCTGTTGACTACGCTCAGAAGGCCGGGGATAAAGCAGCCATGCTGTTCGCCTGGGACCAGGCGAGGAAGTACTATGAAACCGCCCTGAAGCTGATGGAGAAAAGGGGGTAATAATGGAAGAACAGCCTGCCAAGAAGGCGGAGATATTGAAGAATCTCGCCGTCGTCTGTTCATCACAACAGGATAATGATGCTGCCCTCGGCTATGCTGAGTCGGCGCTGGAAATCTACGAGAAGCTGGGCGACAAACAAAATGTGTTCCGTATGCACATGCTTATCCAGCTACTATACATGAGCGGAGCTTGGGATGGGGCCAAGGAAGACAAGGCGCTTAAGCATTTGGAGGCCATTGCCGCCATTGTTGAGAAAGATCCTGACGATATAGAGAAGGGAGAAGTCTATCAGCGAACGGCACATCTATACCTACACCGCGGTCAGCCTGGTACCGCCTTGGCTTGGGCCCAGAGGGCTGTGGAATTGTTTGACAGGCTGGGTGTGCCCATGGGCATACGCTTGAAGGCAGCCTCCAGCCTGGGCATTGCCTTGACTTATACCGGGCTGATAGATGAGGGGATAGCCTACAACGAGAATATCTGGGACCCGGTAGTCAAGAAGGGAAGTCCGCTTCCTCTCGCGATGCTGAGCCAACAGCTTACCCTCAGCTTGGCCCTGGTGCGGGACATCCCCAGGGCCAGGGCATGGGGGGAGAAGGCTCTTCCTGAGACATCAAAGACTGGCCTCTTCTTTGAGGGCTTCCTAAGGCGCCCGCTGACACTGATATATGCGCTATCCGGTGAGGTTACCAAGGCGCAGCAGGCCTGTCAGGCAGTGCAGACACTAGAGAGTCAAACGCTGGCAGGCTGCCATTTCGAAGATACTGCCGGCATTGGGCTTCACTGTCTGCGCCAGGGAGAATGGGACAAGGCCAGAGAATATCTGGAATGGGCAATAGCCGTCCAACAGGACAGGAACGACCTTGCTGCTGTGGGCGCTTGCTGTCTTGTTCTGGGCAGCCTCAACCTGGAGTTGGAAAACTATCCCAAAGCTGAGGAATTCCTGTTGAGGAGCCTGGAAATCTGCCGGAACGGAGGTAACGTTCTGTTTGAGCTGTGGGTGCTTCCGGTGCTGGCCGAGCTTTACTTGAAGATGGGCCAGCCTGACAAGGCGGCGGAATATGTGGACAGAGGTTTCGAGCTTATGAAGCCCGGGCAGAACTGGTATGGCCTGCCTGCACCCATGTATCTGGCCAGAGGTATGCTGGCCACAGCGCAGCGGGACTGGGGGACGGCAGCCGAGTCCTTCGATAAGGCCATTCAAATCAACAAGCAATACCAGCTCCCCTGGGACGAAGCCAGGACCCTTTATAAGCGTGGCCTGATGTACCTGGCTCGCGGCGGCAAGGGAGACCGGGACAAGGCGCATGAGGACCTGGATGAAGCACTTGCCATCTTCCAGAAGGTCGGTGCCAAGAAGGATGCGGAGAAGGTGCTCAGAAAGAAAGAGATGCTGAAGGCCTAGGCCCACTACCTGTTCACCTTGTCAATAGTTAAGGGACATACCTTTTGTATCTTTTAATCAAAGCCGTGCCAGGTGCTCACATTGTCCAGCGGTTCTCTTTCGGAGCGGAACTGATTCACAGGGTCGTCCCAATCAGGGTAGCCCACGGCTATTCCCAGCACTATCACTTTGGAGTCCGGTATTTCCAGCGCCTTCCTTAATGCGTCAGGATACACAACAGCCTGTATTTGAGCAATGGTTCCCAGTCCGTACCTGGTAGCGAGTAGCATAATGTTCTCAGCCACCAAGCCGCAGTCAAACAAAGGCCAGATATTTAATCCGTCGCCCTGCTGATAGAAAGAGCGGTCAATGTAGATGTAGATGGCGCACGGAGCTTCGAACAATCTCAGGCCCTGCAAGACCCACCGCTTCCTCTTTTCTTTATCTTCCCTGCTTATCCCCTTCATCTCCAGAACTTTCCTGCCTATAGCACGGTAACGAGTATCGTAAGGCTGGGGGAATTCTCGAGGACGAGGGATGTCGGGATTGTCTTCTTCTGCCGCTGCTGCCTTTCCAGCAAAGGCTTGCCTTATCTCTTCCAACTTCTTTCCGGTCGCTATGGCGAATTCCCACGGCTGAGTATTTCCCCAGGAGGGAGCCCGCAAAGCCGGCTCCATAATCTCCTTCAGAATTTCTCTGGGTACAGGGTCGGACTTAAAAGCCCGAACGCTTTTCCTCTGATTAATAGCTTCAACAATGTCCATGCTCTAACTTCTCTCCTTTCTCTTTGTTATCAGCCAAGACCTGCTATTTTAACGCACAATGCGGTAATTTTCACGACTTTTCACTTCCAACACTACCAAGTTTGCTGCATCCATCCCCCAGCCACAGAAACCTTGACGGCTCAATCCATTTGCCCACAGCCACATCACAGCGTGGAGGCGCTGAGATTGCCGCACACCTTTCAGGTGTTCGCAATGACAGGAAAAGGAAGGCGGCATGCAACGACAACGTAATCGTACCTCCGCCTTCATGGGTGGCGGCAGACGAAAATGCTCAGTTCAGTCTCTTTTGGTCTCGGCAGCCCTTCTCTTGCGCAGAAGAAAAATCACCAGCCCCGCTATTACCACTGCTCCTATGATCCCACCAATAAGGGCCCAATTGATTGGGGGGGTCTCTTCAAAGTTGGCCATAATGACACAGTTGTTGTCCACAGTAACGGCAGTTTGAGCTGCATTAACATTAGCAACGGTGCCCACATCGCCAGTCCAGTTGACAAAGCGATAGCCATCCTCGGGCCTGGCTACCACGTTGATTACCCTCCCAGGATAATATGAGAAAGTCCCCTCTCCGGGCCGGGTTACCTCGCCACCACCGGTACTGGAGGCGATAAGGTAGAGAGCAGCATCGCCCAGATTCCATTCAGCAAGTCCGACTTCAAGGCCCGCGGCGACCACCGGGCCATCGGCCCTAAGCCCCGCTGTGTGGTAGCTGCCTGCCGCAGCCTGCACGATGTCTGTCCAGTCGTCAGTGTCACATTGCCCATCGTCGTTCAATCCCACGGCGACCACCGTGCCGTCTGCCTCGACCCCCACCGTGTGACCGTAGCCTGCGGCAACATGGACGATGTCCGTCCAGCCGGTGACATTACACTGACCGTAGTCGTTATATCCTACAGCCACCACGGTACCATCAGCCTTACGCCCCACTGTATGACCCCAGCCCACACCGACCTGGATGATGTCCAGCCAGTCGCCGACGTTATACTGTCCGATCTCATTGTTCCCCACACCGATCACTGTCCCATCCACCCTAAGCCCCACCGTGTGACCATAGCCCGTGGCAATGTGGATGATATCCGTCCAGTTTCCCACATCACATTGACCGTAGGCGTTGTTTCCTACGGCAACCACAGTGCCACCAGCTTTAAGCCCTACTGTTTGATAGCCACCGGCAGCGACTTCAATGATGTCCGCCCAGTCGCCGACATCGCATTGACCGAAGTGGTTCCAGCCCACGGCAACCACGGTGCCGTCAGACTTAAGTCCCACCGTGTGCACGTAGCCCGCGGTCACCTGGATGATGTCCGTCCAGTTTCCCACATCACATTGACCATTGTTGTTGTAGCCCGTAGCGATGACCGTACCATCAGCCTCAAATCCCACAGTGTGACCGTAGCCCGTGGCTATCTGCTTTACGTCTCCCCAACCATCCACATCGCACTGCCCGAAGTAGTGCCATCCCACGGCGACCACGCTACCATCGGCCCCGAATCCCAGAGTGTGACCATAACCCGCGGCGACCTGGATGATGTCCGTCCAACCGTCGACATCGCATTGATCGTATCCATCGTCCCCCACGGCAACCACGGTGCCGTCGGATTTGAGCCCGACCGTGTGATCGGCACCCACCGCAACCTGGATGACATCCGTCCAATTACCCACATCGCACTGCCCGTACTCATTGCTTCCCATAGCGACGATAGTGCCATCAGATTTAAGCCCTACCGTGTGACCATAGCCTGCGCCCAACTGGATAATATTCCTGAAGTCGCCGACATCGCACTGACCTTCCTCGTTATATCCCACGGCAACCACGATGCCGTTCGACTTAAGCCCCACAGTATGATAGACGCCTCCTGCAACCTGGATGATACCCTTCCAACCATCGACATCACACTGCCCGTAATCGTCGTTCCCCACGGCGACCACGGTGCCGTCGGACTTGAGCCCCGCTGTATGATAGCCGCCCGCCGCAATCTGGACGATGTCCGTCCAGTTGCCGACATTGCACTGACCATAGGTGTTGTCCCCTACCACAACCATGGTGCCGTCAGACTTAAGTCCCACCGTGTGATAGCCGCCCGCCGCAATCTGAATAATGCCCCCCCAATCGCCGACATTGCATTGTTTGGAACTATTGTGTCCGTGAGCAATCACAGTACCGTCAGACTTAAGTCCCACCGTATGATAGCCGCCGGCGGCAATCATGGGCGTGACTTGTCCCTGAGACATATTTGACGCCGTTGCCGAAGCAAGGCTGGAGCTACCAGCTGCCAAATGACCAATCACATAGCTGTCCGGCAGGGACACAGGCGTCAATGTGGTTGCCGCTACCGAGCCAGGAAGAATTACGCTGAACATCAAGATCATAAGGATAAAAGCTCGCATGAGGGTGTTCCTGTTTTTCATGTCATCTCCTATTATCCACCATGGTTGTTCGATGATTCCCTTCTTCACTCTGAGGTTGCCGCCCCGGGGGCGACGGAGAAATCTTGAGACCCTCACACCTTCCTTCTCACGTGGGTTGATGGCGACAATTAGCTGGCCCCAATGGAGTTTAGTTTCTCTGTGAAGTCTCTGGTTTATGGATTATATGGTCTGCCTATTCCACAGTCAATGTTTCCAACTGAGTTCTGTTGCAGTTTCGTTCGCCTTTTTACTTCTCCCAGGCACCTTCGCCAATCAGCGGTACGAAATAACAGCCGCCCAGGTTCTCTGTCCTGTTACCCTTCCTAAGCCTGGTGACTTTGAGTAACTCTTGCTGCCATCTCGAGCCCACAGGGATTACCAATCGGCCGTGCCAGGTTAGCTGCTCCAAAAGGACTTCAGGCACGCTAGGGGCACCAGCAGAAACAATAACAGCGTCGTAGGGCGCCCCCTTTGGCCACCCCAGAGTCTTACCGGCTACGTGGACTTCAATGTTGGAGTAACCAAGCTTATCGAGAACCTGCTCAGCCGATTCCGCCAATTCAGGTACACACTCTACGGTAATCACTCTCTGAGCCAGTTCGGCTAATATCGCAGCCTCATACCCGCTACCGGTACCCAGTTCCAGCACCTTCTCATTCCCCTTGAGTTCCAAAGCCGCCACCATCAGACCCACAATCAACGGCTGGGAAATCGTTTGGCCAAATCCGATGCTCAACGGCCTATCGTCATAAGCAGCATTGAATTGCTCCGGTGGAACGAAGGCTTCACGGGGAACACGCCTCATAGCCTCAACTACGCGCTTGTCCGCGATTTCGTGGTCAAGATAGCTGAATAGACTCTCTTTGGCCCGCTCTAAATCCACCACAGTTCACCAGCTGGGAATCTCGAAGTCAACGGAGAAGAAAAGACAGGACTATGAGCACCAGAATTATCGAGCCGGCAATGATGGCGATGCGCTTCACTTCGGGTATAACATATTGATAGCGGCTGGCCAAATCCTGGGATTTTGGAGATACTCGGGTTGGCGATTGTACCTTAGCAGGCAGCGGGCCAAGCTGTTGCGCAGGGTTCTCCGGCACCGGTTTCGCAACCGTAGCCCGATATTTAGCTTTAGCACGTCGCGATTTTTTCGCCATCATCCTCTCCTTGGTGCAGATTGTTTATAGACTCTTGTGCTGGAAATATATGCGTGCCCCAGAAGATGCTGAAGTTGAGGAAGCTCGACGCCGTTCTGTAATTTGCGCCTGGCAAAGCTATGACGCAAGGTTTGCGGTGTAACCTTGCCACCCAGCCCTGCCCTGGAGGCATACGCCTTGATAATCTGCCAGAACCCCTGCCGGGTCAGCCTCTTACCACGTCGGTTAAGAAATAGGGCTTCCTCTTTCTCGTCGTACAATAAATCCAGTCTATCACTTCTGAGAAACCTTCCCAGAATCAAGTTTAGGCGATGGTCAAAAGGGACCTGTCTCTTGGAATCAATATGAACAGAATTCTGCTCCAGATCAATATTCCTGACATTCAATGACACTAATTCACTTATGCGTACACCGGTGGCATAAAGCAACTCCAGCATTACTGTATCTCTCTTGGCTTCCGGGGTAGGCAGTTTTGCAGCCTCGGCAAGCAACTTCTGGTACTCGGAGGGAGATAGGAAATTGAGTGCGTGCCTTCTGACTTGAGGAGAGGGCAAATTCTTTGTTGGATTCTCCTTCATTCTCCCGGAATCAACCATGAATTTGAAGAATGATTTGACCGACGCCACTTTGCGAGCTGTTGTTGCCACAGAGTATCTCTTTTCCCTGAGTTTGAGCAAATAGCTCTTCAGGAGCCCGTCATAGGTTGTGATTATGCCCTTTGCCTGCTCTGCCGCAACAAAGGCTGCCATTTGAGTTAAGTCGTTGCGATACGCAGCCACGGTGTTTTGAGAATAGCCTTTCCCTCGGGCCAAATGTTGAAGAAAGGCATCGATATCCGGCTTCATCACCGCTATTCTAACATAATGCAAACTATTTTGCCTCCACGCAAGCCAATTGCTACAATGGATTTGCCGTGAAACCCGAACAATTAGGCACTCTGCCAGCAAAGCCTGGAGTCTATCTGCTTAAGGACAAAACAGGTAAGGTTATCTACGTTGGCAAGGCTGCTAGCCTGAACAACCGGGTCAGGAGTTATTTTGGCACTCCTTCCAACCTGCCACCCAAGACTCAGCAACTAGTGTCCAGAATACAGGATTTCGAGTTCGTAGTTACCAATTCTGAGCAAGAGGCACTCATCCTGGAATGCGACATGATAAAGAGATATACTCCCAGGTACAATGCGAGCCTTAAAGACAGCAAGACTTTTCCGTACCTGAAGATAGACATTAAAGAAGATTGGCCTCGTGTCTGCATCACCCGCCGGGTCCAAAAAGACAAAGCCAGGTACTTCGGACCCTTCGCCGATGCCGGCTCAGTACGCAAGACTCTGAGGTTGATAAAGAAGATCTTTCCCTACCGCAGTTGCAGCAAGCGCATCGACGGCAACGACAAGCGGCCCTGTCTCGACTATTACATCCACCAATGTCTTGGGCCATGCGTCGGGGCAGTGGAAAAACAGGAATACCGTGACGTGATAAACGAGGTCATCCTGTTTCTTCAGGGGAAACAGGAACTCATTCTACGCGAATTAAACACCAAGATGAAGGCTGCAGCGCAGCAGCTTCAATTTGAGAGGGCAGCTTTGCTACGCGACCAAATAGAGGCCATAGAAGCAGTCATAGAGGGGCAGAGGATTGCGATGAAGCTAAAGGGGGACAAGGATGTCATTAGCCTGGCACAGGATGGAGTGCAGGCTTGTGTCGAACTCTCTTCTATTCGCAATAGTAAGCTTGCAGGCCACGGCCATTTTATTATGGAAGGCATCCAGGGCGAGTCTGCCCCGCAAGTAATGACCAGTTTTGTGAAACAATACTATGCTTCTGCTTCCTATATTCCACCACTGATATTGCTTCAGCACCCTGTAGACGAGCCGCAGATGCTCTCCGAATGGCTCGGACGGCAGAGAGGGGGCAAGGTAAATCTTCAAGTGCCGCAGCGAGGAGCCAAGAAAAAGCTGGTGGACACGGCAGCCGAGAATGCCGCCCAGGGCTTACAGCTTGCCCAGTTTAGAGAGATGAGGGCCAATGTTGTGGATTCCGGTTTGCAAGAGCTAAAAGACAGATTGCATCTGCCCGAGTTGCCCGAAAGAATAGAATGTTATGACGTCTCTAACATTCAAGGCGCTTTCGCTGTCAGCAGCATGGTTGTCCTGGAAAAAGGCCGTCCCAAGCCGGCACATTATCGCCGCTTCCGCATCAAAACTGTGGCTGGCGCCGACGATTATGCCATGATTCAGGAAACCTTAAGGCGCAGGTTTAAGCGAGGTCTGACGGGTGAAGATGCCTGGGGAATCCCTCCCGACCTTGTCCTCATTGACGGCGGCAGAGGGCAACTTAACGCCGGCCTGGAGGTTAGGCAGGAACTGGGACTGGACTCTGTCCCCATGGCCAGCCTGGCCAAAGAAAACGAGGAGGTATTCATACCCGACGACGCAAAGCCAGTTCGTATGGCCAAAGACTCTCCCGCCCTCCATGTGCTGCAGAGAGCCCGAGATGAAGCCCATCGCTTCGCCATAACTTACCACAAGAAGTTGCGTCACAGGGAAGCCATGTCTTCCGCTCTGGATGACGTCCCCGGCATCGGACCGAGGCGAAAGAAGGCCTTGCTCAG
The DNA here is from genome assembly GCA_001796515.1 of Chloroflexi bacterium RBG_13_51_36. Taxonomy (GTDB): domain Bacteria; phylum Chloroflexota; class Dehalococcoidia; order GIF9; family AB-539-J10; genus RBG-13-51-36. The sequence goes on along the minus strand of MGMS01000033.1, from coordinate 25,520 downwards.
AAAGTTCGGCTCGATTGAAGCTATTCGGCGAGCTTCTTTGGAGGAACTCGGGCGGACGGAAGGCCTGAACCTGGCCGTGGCCCAGAAGGTCAAACAGTCTTTAGAAGACTCCTCAACGTCATAGCGTTCTCAACCGCAAATGCCTGGGCATCGTTATTAAAATAGATATAGGTGGCTTCGACGCTTTGCCCCAACCGGGCAATTTTTTGTGCCCATCGGGAAAGCTCTTCGGTAGAGTAACAACTGGAATACAGACCTTCGCTGCCGTGAAAACGGACATAGGCAAAGTCACTGGTAGCAACCAGGGGACAGCTGAAGCCAGGCATGTCAAAAACGCATAACCCAATATTGTGCCTTCGTAGCATATCGAACACGGCATCGTATATCCATGATTTATGGCGAAACTCAATTACGTGCTGATACTCCGGTGGTAATGAAGACAAGAAACTCTGTAACAGTTCATCGTTACGCTTCATGCTGGGCGGCAGTTGGTATAACAAAGGACCTAGCTTCCCTCCCAGAAGAGTCGCCAGAAACAGGAAATTCTCCACCGCGAAACCTGAATTCCTTAACTTTTTTATGTGCGTGATGAACCGGCTCACTTTAACAGCAAAAAGGAAGTTGCCGGGTGTGGATTCTCGCCAGGTGGTGAAAGCTTTCTGTGAAGGCAGACGATAAAAACTGCTGTTGAGCTCCACAGTATTGAACTGCTGAGCGTAGAATGACAACCATTTCGCCTTGGCCAATCCTGCGGGGTAGTAAAGCCCTCGCCAGTGTTCGTAATGCCAGCCACTGCAGCCAACATAATACTTCGCTGACATGCTGACTCACTCCGATTTGCGGCAGCCATATCATAGCCTTCTGCACAATCTCGCATAAACCCCATCCTAGGAAGAGAGAGGATCTAGCTGCGGGTGGCTTCTGCCCTTATTCTGTCTCTCACGCACAAGGGGAGAGAGTCATAACCACAGAAGAAGCTAAGCCTGGCACCAGTACCTACTGACTATTGACTTCGGGGTATCATACGTCCACAATAAGCACCCGTGGAAATAGTCTTGATAATCTTATTCGCCCTTCTGGGTCTGGCGATAGGCAGCTTCCTTAACGTGTGCATCGACCGCCTGCCTCAGAACAAGTCCATTGTACTTCCACCGTCCCATTGCGAAGCTTGCCAGCACAAGCTAGCCGCTAAAGACAACATCCCCGTATTTAGCTACCTCAGGCTTCACGGTCGCTGCCGGTACTGCCAGGCCCCTATACCCCGGAGGGTGTTCTGGGTGGAGCTGGCCACGGGCGTGATCTTCGCTCTTTTGGCATGGCATTACGGCTTGCGCGCAGAGCTCGGCTTCATGGCTTTCTATGCCTGTCTATTCATCATAATCTTCGTCATCGACCTGGAGCACGGGCTCATTCTAAACAAGGTGGTTTATCCCGGCATGATAGTGGCCTTGCTCCTGTCTTTATATCCCTGGCCCTGGCTTAATGAGTCTATGGGTATGCGGGTTGCCAACGCTGCCATAGGCGGAGCCATCGGTTTTGTTATATTCCTCTTGATTGCCCTAGTCTCCCGTGGTGGCATGGGCTGGGGAGATGTCAAGCTCGCTGCTTTGATTGGCCTGGCTACCGGCTTTCCTCTGGTATTGGTTGCCGTCATTATGGCGGCTATCGCCGGCGGCATTGTAGCCGTGGCTCTGGTGACAGCAAAAAGGAGACAACGACGGGAGACGATTCCCTTCGGTCCCTTTCTTGCCCTCGCCGCCATGGTAACATTGCTCTGGGGAAGCAATATACTAACCTGGTACCTGGGACTGATGTAGTCCATCCTAACCGTGAAAGAAAGGATTTCTTCACGCCTCAGACCTCGAATATAACAAATCCTAAGCACTAAATACGAAATGCTAAACAATATCAAAGTCCCAAATTCTAATGACCAAAAACATGAAGGCTTTGGATTTTGAAATTAGGATTTCGAATTTGTTCAGGATTTAGGATCTAATCTCTGTAGGTTGCGCGTGACCATCCAGCAAACTTTATGCAAAACCAGAGCGGGCTCACTTTCTTCTGAACAGTGCAAAGAAACGGTCTTGATATTCCGGGAATAGACCCCAGCGGTTTAGCTCCATCACCAACTCCGGGGCCCGGGAAAGGTTGCGACTTGCTTGCTCGAAAAGCTCTTCGATGTAGTCTCGGGCACCCTGTGGCACACCACCGGCATCCATATCCAGAAAGCCCCTACGACTGAATTCAGCTACATTGGGGCCAACCGATCGTGTAGTTAGCTCATAGATGAACATGAGCAAAGACACGTCCCATAGTTCCTCCACCCCCTTGATTATGGTGCTTAAGGGGTTCTGCCCCTCCTCAATTTGAGAGCTGAGCTTGCCTATCACCTGCCCCATGGGCTCGGAGACGACGTTCATCCCCTTGGGTTCGTTCTTATACCGGTAGAAAACGCCCGATTCATAAGGGCGCTCCCGGGCCATCATGGCTATGTATTTCTTGGCCTGCTCGCTGAAGCCTTCCACATTGACCAGGTAAGCGGGAGTGACGATTTTGGGCCTTTCCGCAATTACCTTGCCGTCCCGCACCACGCTGACATTTCCCACGAGTTCAGTGACAACGTAATAATCGATGACAGAACTGCCGAAAGTGGCCAGGTGTTGCTGCGGCGCCCGGACTAATTCCGTGTGCTCCAGAGCATATTTTATTCTGTCATTCGTCTCCATACTAATTCCATCACTATTAGCGTTATGGCATTTGATTATATCTAAATAAACATCTTGGCTGTATAGAAGTTGCGCTTTACTTTGTCCTTGCCGGCAACTATGTTGCCCATTTCGGTGCTATGACCGGGAACAAGGTATTCCACATCAAGCTGAGACAACTCATCGATGCTCTTACGCAGCAGGGAAGGGCTGCCACCGGGGAAATCGGTCCTGCCCATGCTGCCGGCAAAGATCACGTCGCCCGTTATCAATATCTTATCCTGCTCCAGATAAAGGGAAACAGAACCGGGAGAATGTCCCGGGGTAACGAAGACCTTGACCGCCATCTTGTTGTCTTTGGCCCCCATAGACAAATCGCCTTCCTTCAGATAAAAGAAGGGACTGACCTGCGGCGGCTTACTACCAAACATCTGAAAGAACGTCTTCCCCATAGTGCGATAGAATTCATCCTCTTCACGCGACAGAGTAAACAGAGCACCACTTTTTTCCACGACCAAATCGGCAGCTTCAATATGGTCGGGATGGCTGTGAGTGCCAATCACCAGCCCGATGTCCTTCACCTTGAAGCCGTCCTTCTCCATAGCCTGAGCCAGCGAGTCAAAACAGGGCTCGCCAAGCTCATTCCTGACATGTCCAGGATCGACCAGTACGTGCGGATGCTCGCCCCTCAAGACCGAGGGCCAGAGAATGGCATTGCAGTTATTTCCTCGACCTTGCCATACATAGCAATAGAAATACTCCGTCAGCTTCACGGATTGATAGTAAATCATAGCTATAACCTCACACTCTGTTGAACCTCCAAGTATTATAGGCTAAAATGCATTCCTAATCCAAAAAGGGGGAGAATTCGGTAGCCGGTAGTCAGCAAGAGTGAATCCCGATTCCCCAATTCAGTCTTAGAGTCCTGGGCCTATGAGTGAGCTAAAAAGTTCCTGGGAAATCGCTCAAGAGAGGGCGAATAGATTGGGCGGCCTGTCAGCCGAGGAAAAGGAACGGCAGGAAAGACAAAGGCATGGCCAGATCGGTCAAGCGCTGGCACAAAAATGGCTGGATGGTCCCCAAGAGATAGATATGACCGGGGAGCTAAACAAGTACGAAGAAAAGGAAAGGGACATAGTGAAACAGGCCGTAGTCGAGCACCTGGCGAAGGCTATCGAGTTTACGCCTGCCCAGGGGATAGACAGACTCAAAAAGGTAGTCGAGGCCGTAAGCAGCCTGGGGCCTGAATTGCAGCCGAAGGCAGAAGAAATAAGCCGGCTTATTCAAGAGTATGAAGAAGCGGAACAAAAGATAAGACAGGACCTGGAAGGCGACCACAGGGAAACATTGCACAAATTGAGAATCTCCGGAAGCGCAGTGGATGTTGCCAATATCGAAGCCGGCTCTCAATCACAGTCGGCCAGACAGGGGCTCATTGAAACCTTTGCGCCGAGGCTCAACGAGCTTAAACAAGCATTAATTCGCTAAAAAGGGGTCAACTCTATTTTTTCCTTGTTCAGATGGGCTTGCCGCGCCGTCGAATTCCATGGGCTAGCTTGGGATTTCGCCAGCAGCATCCCCCGTGCAGGAGGACAAAAATAGAGTTGACCCCTTTTTATGGGGCCCCAAGGGTCAGGATCTGGTCGTACCTAGCCACGCGACGGTCGTAGTCGGTCTCGATAGCCAGGACTCTATACTTCTTCTGGTCGATACCGCAGCGGGCGTCGGTGACCTCGACGACATCGAGGAGCTCCTGGCCGACGTTCGTCGGGACGACGAGATTGCTGCGCTTCGCTCGCAATGACGCCTCTCTGAGGATGGCGTCGGCCCTCTCCTGGGCCCTGGTGGCCGTCTGGAGGTTGGGGTCGTAGGCCTGTTCCAGGGTGTCTATACCCAGGGATAGCAAATCCCAGTCGAGGGCTTCCTCGAGGATACGGTTGTCGGAGTCGTCCCTTCCCAGGGCACGGGAACGGGACAGGGTGACTGCGTGGTTATACTGGCCTGTGGCGATGGGGTGGTCGGCCACGCCTGCGCCGTAGGAATAGGAGCTGGCCTCATTGGCCAGCGGGTTCTTGGTGAAGGCTTCCTGACCACGGAAGACGAGGCCGTCGGGGACGAAGGAGAGGAGTCTATTGAGTGCTTGAGTTCCTTGAGTGCCCGGGTCGAGGACGAGGTCGGGGTAGAAGTTGTTGACGGCGGAGGACTGGGGCTTGGCGGGCTCGTTGGTGAGGTGGATGCCCACCCTGGCCAGGAGCTGGTACAGGATTTGCCAGACGGACCTGGGGTTGACGTCGTCCTTGTTCCAGCGCATCTGGTAGCGGGCTGTCCACCTCTGTGCCAGGCCCCAGCCGTCGAGGCAGAAGAGTGTCAGGGTTGGTTGAGTTTGTTGAGTTGTAGAGTACTCCCAGCCGTCTATCCAGTAGGTGCCGGCCTCGGAGGTCTCGCTGCCGGCCGTGGTCTTATAGCCCAGCTTCAATACGATTTCGGCGCGGAAGCGAAGCGAAGCGAGTGCCCCCTCCCCAGGCGAAGCGTACTGGCCCCGGGAGTTGTCGAGGGTGAGAAGCAGGGACCAGGTGTCAGGGGTCAGGGACTGGCGGTGAGTGAGGGAGACGATACGGCCGGAGGGGGCGTCGGTGGTCAGGACCAGGGGATCCGCTGCTGCCCGGGTGGCTCTCCAGACTCCGGAGGGCCTCTCCAGCCACCAGTAAGAGGTGTCAGTTGTTAGGCGTAAGCCATAAGAGGGGGCGATATCTAGGAAGGGCTTAGGCTCGGTGAAGGTGGTGTCGGACCAGTAGGTGCCCTTGACCATGTGACAGGTAAGGGGGCGGGTGTAGGCGGTTGTGCCGGCGAATTTCTCCGCCGCGGTGACGCGAGTGGTTTCGTAGGTCTCAGGTGTCAGGGGTAAATGGCAGTCGGGGTACTCGTAGGTGACATCCTCCCCATCGGGGGCCATAAGGAAGCTCTCCAGGGCCAGGAAGTTGTAGGTGTTGGAGAACTTCGTCCTGAACAGGTCGTAGTGGTTATAGGGGGAGTCGGACTCCTTCCCTGCGATGACTACTTCGCACTGCTGGAGGGCGGCGTTGTAAGTGGCTCCTATGCCGTAGGTATCGAGCAAGGGGTGAGTAGGATCAGGCCAGGTGTGCTGAGTGGCGGTCTGGGTGGAGGTATCCAGGGTAATACCATTGAGCTGGTTAGATTTGAGGGCGAAGCAGACGACGGTGTTACCGGTGGACCACCAACAGGCAGCCAGGGAGAGGACATCGGCGTAGGCGACGAGCTGAGCGTTATTCCAGGTCTGGCCGTAGTCATGGGAGTAGTATTTCCAGAGGACGTTGCCAGTGGTCCTGTAGAAGATATAGACCTTGGCGCCATAAGCGGCGATAGCACAGGGACCGGCGCAGTCGGCGGCGAGTTGCGTCCACTGAGAGTAGTCGGAGCTCGGGCCGGGGTTGGTGATTTTCTGGCGATAGAGAATATTGCCGGCGGCGGCCCGGATGCGGTGCATGGAGCCCTGGCCGTCGAAGGCGATGCCGTGATGGCTGTCGAGCTCGGAGCCGGTGTAGAGCCGTGTCCATGACAACCTCTTTATGCCAGCCTCGTAGTCATAGACCAGGGCTTCGATGTAAGGAAGGCGGACCGCCTTCTTCTGGGCGGCGAGTAAAGTAGTTGATAGAGTTCTCATGTGTTCATTGAGTTTGTTGAGTTAGAAAAGCAGCACTTTGATGACACAACCTATAGTGAGCCAGGCCAGGATGCCCAGGGCGCGACCGAACATGTAGTAGTGATGGTCGGCCTGGAGGTCGTCCAGGAGCTGGCCGGTGAGCGGGTGTCTGGCCGGCCATGGGCACATTACCTCACAGAATCCCTCGACCAGGGCGTGCCACTCCTGGTAAGTATCGAGGAAGTTGCGCGGGTTGAACCACTTGAACATGGGTCAGTGCGGTGGCTCCTCGTATTTGCAGGTCACGTACTTGCAGGTGTGCTTCACGTGGTTGGGGCACTGCCAGCACGTGAACTGGTCGTGATTTGCGCCTGCTGCAAGAGCGTGGAGCGGAACAACCCTCTTTTCCTTGGGGCAGTCTATTACTTGCTGTGTCCTGATTCTTCTCTGCATGTTTTCCTCCTAGCCGCCATTCTTCCCCTTGATGTGGCCCACGGTTCGCTCGGCGAACCACCAGGTAATGCAGGGGATGGCCAGGCCGAGGAACCACTGCGGGATGTCGATGCCCTCGACAACGACCTGGGCTATCACGACGGCGAAGATGATGGTGATGGCCGGCCGGGCGACGGCGCGGAATAGCTCCGTGAAGACGTTGATCAGCTCGGGGTTAGATGGTTTGATGGTTTGTTGGTTAGATGGTTTACCTGTCTCTGCCATGTTTGCTCCTTATGCTATGGCCCTGGGAGGCTCAAGGGAGCTCCTGAATCGCTTTCGACGACTCCTTATACTCCCAGGGTTCGTTGACTCCCCTGTTTTGATAAGAGATTGCCACGCCCCGATAAATCGGGGCTCGCAATGACATGTCGATAACATGTCAGATCAGGGCTCCCAAAGTGTCGGGGACGGACTTGCCGGCTGCCTCATAATGCCCGGCCAAGTGGCGGGCGGCCTTGATGATGTCCTCGGCGGAGGCCTGGACCCTTTCACCGCGGTATCCTCCGGGGCTCAAGGCTGCCACTGCTGCCGGCATGCGGTCCCAGTCCACGGTCTTCTCGATATCGAGGCGTCCCCTGGCCCGGAGAATGGCCCTGGTATGATGGGGAATCTTCCAGGTACCGGGGTCGTCGGGATCTCCGACAATGGCGAAGGCCTCTTTGGGCAGGCCCTCCTTATAGTTTGTTGAGATGGCGTCTTTTACTCTGGTCATCGGTGTCTCCTTATGTTTGAGATTGCCACGCTTCGCTCGCGATGACAGTGAGGCGAGTGCTTCTTTTAATTTGTTCATCGTTCCTCCTCTGTCACGTCACTTTTCCTTTCTTAGTCCAGATGTCGCCGTTTTGATCAAGGATCATGCCGCCGCCGTTAATCAGCCAGGGGCCGGGGAAGGCGAAGTTAAACGTGAAGCGGCTCAGCAAATCCAGCCTCAGCGTGTAGGTCAGGCTCCCGTAGTTCTGCAGGATGACGTTGTCGTGGGCGTATCCGGACGAGTTGTCGAGTAGCTGCATAAAGGCGGTAAAAGCCAGGCTGTTGAGGTTGATGGTTATGGGATTTGTCCAGGATAGGCGGCTGAAAGCCATTTGGCGCAACCTGAACGGGATTTTGCCCGAGGGGCTGGGGTGCTGTATGTCAATAATACCACCTGACGCGGTTTCCGTCTGGAAAACGACGTTGGCCAGCCCGCCGATAAAGACCTTGGGGAACAAATCTCCGGACAAGGTCCAGGTTTTGCCATTCAGCTCAATTCGCAGCATCCCGCCCATAGAGACCTGGCCGATAATCTCGACAAGTGAGGTCTCGGTTACATTCTCCATCAGCTTCAGGGTGATATCCGCCTCGAGTATAAGGGAGCGGAGGGCTGCAGCGGCAGCCGCCACGGTGGCATAGTCCTGCCCGCTCCCGATGGTGTAGGTAACAGGGGTGTTGACTACCTTATAGACGCTGGCATCCGGGGCGAAGTCGGGACCGTGGTACTCGTTGCCGTGGACTTCCATACCCCCGCCAGGGCTGCCTTCCGGCCAGGTGGCGATGACGCAGGCGTCTTTAGGGTTGCCGCCGGGGATGGCCAGGATAACGCGGTTGCCGATGATCAGGGCCGAAGGAGGGATAGAGACAGAAACGGAGACACCATCGAGATAGGTCGTGAGGGATCCGGCGAACTGGACGCCGGCCCGGTGGTTGACCCCGTCGTAGGTTTTGAGGGTGGCTATCTCTAACATAAATCAAACCTTAAAAGTCAAAAATCAGAATAACAGATTAAAATGTAAAATTTTTTGACTTTTGCTCTGTGTTTTTGCGCTTTGCGTTTTAATCTTCCGTATAGAGCTGTCTCAGGACTACTCGGTTGGCCTGTGCGATTTGCCGGAGCTGCTGGTCGTAGCGTTTCAGGCGCTCTATGCCCCAGGCCTTGTAGCTGATGGTGCCGTAGCGGCCGGCGATAAAGGCCCTGTCTACTGTGTTGGCCGATGCCGACATGGCCAGGTAACCGGTGGCGCCCAGGACGATGATTTCCTCGTGCTCGGCCGGGATGGTGGTTGAGTCGGCGCTGAGGGTGTGCTTCTTGAGCCATCTGACCCTGGCGTCGGTGCCGTCTCCTTCGCCCTGCATGTAGAGCTTGCCGGCCCAGTAGTCGAAGTGCTGCAGGTGCTTCGGGGACTCGCCGATCGGAAACTCGACGGACTCGATTTTGATGAGGCCTGTGAGGGATGAAATGTCGAGCTCGGTGTCTCCGTCGGTGGTGGCGATATCGGTCTGCTGCTGGATGGGGGCCTGGAGGGAGTACTCCATGACTACCCTGTCGATGGCGCCGTCGACCTCGTCGTTCGTCCAGCGGTAATTAAGGCTGTCGGTGTCCTGCAGGTCCTCCCGGACCCTGGCTCTCATTTCGGTCAGGTTCATATCAGTCCCTTCAAAGAAATCAAAAGTTAAACATCAAAAATCAAAATGACAACTCAAAATGTAAAACTTTTGATTTTTACTCTGTATTTTTGCATTTTGCATTTTGCTTTCTACATTTCTCTTTGGAGGATAGGGAGGGGGTCGGGTTCCCCCTCCCGCCTCGAAACGGAGAAAGGAGGTGAAACGGCCACGCCAGGAGGTTGCCACGCCCCGAACGGGAAGGTGCGTGTCATAACTCCCCTAGCCCCTCTTACCTTTAGAGGGGGATCTGGAATCGCAATCCTGCCTGGCTCAGTCATTAGTCTCTCACTCCCGTGAGCATGGCGCACTTGACGTAGGAGAAGTCGGCCATGCTGACGTACCACTTGATGCGGGTACGTGAGGCGTCCTTGGTCTCCAGGGAGCCAAGGCGCTCGATCTGCAGCATCTCCGGGCTGGTCAGGCCGGCGACTGCTCCCTCTCCCATCTGGAAGGCAAAGACGGCGGAGCAATCCGAGGACGAGCCGACCGTGTAGTTGTCCTTGACCCAGTCGGAGATGGCCACGGGTATGCCGTTGTAGTACTCGACGACCTGCCCCAGTGCCCCTTCCCCGATTAGGAGGTTGGTGCCGGAGGCCCTGGCCAGGTTGACGATCTTCCTCCGGGACCGGCGGCTCATCAAGATGAGGTCGGGCTTGCCTCCCCTGACCAGGTCGATGAGCTTATCCAGGTTGGTTAAGGAAAGTGTGGCTCCATTGGCGCCCGAGCCCAGGTGGCAGCCGAATCGGGTCGTCCAGGTAACGGTGTTGTCGGTGGTGGTGCCGCCCTCTACGGTTGACCAGGTGGGAGCTGAGGCTCCCGACGTGCCGGCGGTGGTGCACTCGTAGCGGAATCCGTTCTCCAGGCCGGCCGTAGGCACTACCACGTCTCCCAGGGCGTAGGCGGTGCTGGCCGCCCAGGCCGTGCCTTTCATGGTCTTATAGAGGCCGTTGTACTGGTTGGCGTCCACAGTTATGTCTCCGTTGAGGAAGACGTTCTCAAACTCCTGCCTGACGGACTTTGCGGCCAGCTCGATGCAGGCCGCCTCCAGGTCCTGGACGTTGGACCTGGTGGACTTCAGGAAGTTGTCCACATCGGCGTCCACTCCCAGGACGCACAGGGAAGCTGACACTTGCTCGAACGTGGGCGGGCTGGCTGCCCAGGTGCCGGTGACCGGTGCATACCAGGCGGCGGTGGGGAGGGTCTTCTCCCGGTTGTACTTCAGACTATTGCCTGTGATCTGAATGAAGGGCAGTTTCTCCAGGATGGGGCTGTCCTTGACGATGGTCTCGATGATACCCTTCAAGAGGATATCGGTAGCGAGCTTGCTGGCTTCGGTTAAGGTTATTGACATAGTTCCTCCTGTTCAAAATCAAAAATCAAAGATAAAAGACCAAAATGACAAGGCAAAATGTAAGACGTTTGATTTTTGCTCTGTATTTTTGCCTTTTGCATTTCTATCTTTGACTTCCCTGTTGGATTCCGACGGCGATCTTTTCCCGGGGGGATAGTCCCTCGAGGGATATCTCGCCCCTGGCGGGAGCTCCGGCCGGCACTTTAGCTTCCCTGGCCCGGGCTTCGAGGTTGGCCTTAACTGCAGTGGCGATGGATAAGGCCTTGCTGACTGAGGCGTCGATCTCGTCGATGGTGCTGCCGGCGATGACGTCGCCGGGGATGGTCGGGTTGGCGAGCTTAACGGCATCGAGGTACCTCGACACCGCTTTGGAGTGGGCTGCTGAGATTGCCACGCCTTCGGCTCGCAATGACTCTGTGGCTTGCTTCGCTTCGCTTAGCTGAGATTGGAGGGCAGCGATAAGGGCGTCCTTCTGGGCCAGGGCTGTCTCAAGAGTTCCTTGAGTTTCCTGGGTTCCTTGAGTTTGTTGAGTTGTTTGAGTTTCCTTGTTTTCGTTTTCCATACATTTCTCCTATTCCTCTTGAGATTGCTTCGCCCTTCACCGAGTTCAGGGCTCGCAATGACAAGGGGGCGAGTCATTACTCAGGCACTTCCATGTCCGCGGCAATCACTCTCTCCCTCGTTCCGCTGCGTGTGGATGGTGCCTTAAACTCCCTGTTCATTTCCAGGATTTTCTTTCTTTCCTCGAGCCAGCGGGTGAACTCCTCGTCGGGGTCCTGGACCCCCATCTCGTCCATGGCTGTCCGCCGGCTGTGGACTCCCGCCTGGACCAGGAGCTGCTCGGTCTGGGCCTGGCGGTCTGCGTCCTGCGGCAGGACCTGGCCCCATACTACGCGGTGATTAACTCCCTCGAAGTTCTCACCCATGTACTTCTCAGCGAGCCGCAGAACCATGGCGTTTCGCCGGTGATACACGTTTGTCCTGATGGTCCGTTTCCTGATGACCTTCTGGATGAGGCTGCCGAGCTCGATTCTTAGAGCTGACCCGGAGAGATCTCTCTCCACTCCTCCCCAGGCTGCCCTGGGCAACTCGGAGATATCGTGCAGGGACCGGTACAGCAAATCGATATAGTCAACATGCAACCGCACTCCGCCGCCCTGCAGCAAGTCCAGAAGATAGGCCTTAGCATCCTCGGGGATGGTCCACAGGGCGCCGGGCTGGACCTTGATGTCCTCGGCTGAGGCGACGTTCTCCAGGACGGCAATGGGGTTTCCGGAGAGCTCCAATATCCTGGATAGCTGACTCAGAGCTCTATTAAGCTCCCGCTGCGGCTGAACCAGAATGGGAATGTCGGATTCGCCCCAGAACTGCTTGGGCTTCTTGACATTGGGAAAGATGATAAACGGTATAAATCCGTAGGGATTGGGCCTGGAGTCGATAAGGTCGTTGTCGAGATAGAGCTGGAAGTCCCTGGCGGTCCAGAGCTCGGTTACCACGACCTTGTCATTGCGAGGAGCCCCGACCAATCGGGGCGACGTGGCAATCCCCTGAGGTTGCTTCGCGGAGTTCACCTTGAGCCCGGGTAGATTCTTCGCTTCCCCTTCGCTCCACTCAGGGCTTCGGCTCACCAGAATGACAGGAGGCAAAGGGCTCGCAATGACGAGAGGCGAAGCGCCGACGATGACACCGCTGTAGAGCATCTGCACTTCGTCCCTCGTGAGCGTGTACCGGGAAGCGACTCTCCAGACTCTCGACATGTCGTCTCCCAACCACCAGGCGAAGACCCCCGACACATCGGGGGCAGTGACCCGGACCCGTTTCTCATCGGTATCCCATATCACCTTATAACAGCCGTCGCCCAGGATGGCGGCGTCGATCTCGGTCTCGTAATCCAGCTGTTGAAGGTCGTTGTCCTCATAGACCTGGCGGAGGAGCTGCTCCACCCTTCTGACACGGGCCTCTTCGTTTTCGAGATTGCTTCGTCGCTCCGCTCCTCGCAATGACAAGGGGCCGGCGGGATAGCAGGCAAAGCCCGGTCCCTGCATAAGGAAACTGGTGATCTTGTCTATGGAGACCTTGGCGTAGTTGAAGACGAGCTGGCGGTTGCGTGATGTTTGCTGCCACTGGCTGCCGTTGTAGAAATCGAGGTTGGTGCGGTAGGCGGCCAGGCGGGCCGTGTCCATGCGGTTCAAAGAAACGGGGGTAAAGTCAGCCATATCCAAAAACAATTCAAAGATCAAAATTACAGAGCAAAACCCAAAAATTCACTTTTTAATTTTGACGTGTCATTTTGGTTTTTGATTTCTAGTTTTGCGAAGCCACCTCCGCCACCTCCACCACCTTCAGCCATCTCTGTACCGTTCTCGTGCTCACTTCAAATATGCGGGCGATCTCCTTCACGCTTTTCCCTCCCTTCTTCAATTCCCGCATCCTCTCGGCCCGCCGGTGTTTCAAGAACTTCGCCTTTCCCCAGGGCTCTTCTTCAAGGCAATCAGGAAACGGACAGCTAAGACAGGAGGGAAAGAGGTCACAGCCCCTGTCCTCGTAGGGAAATTCCTCGGGCAGTAAGTCCCAGGGCAACCTTTCTTCCATATCAGCCTTTTTTGTATTTGTCACCCTCAGTCTGAGTGATAACAAAGACGAAGGGTCTCTGGATTCTTCGCCCCGACAAGTCGGGGCTCAGAATGACAATCTGAATTATCGACATCACACATAAATTAGCACACTTGTTCTATAAGGGCAAGGCGATTTTGTCTCATTTCACCCTCGCCTCAATCCTCTCCCATCCAGGGAGAGGAAACAGTTTGTCGCTTCGCCGCCGGGCACTACCGCACGTCATTGCGAGCTCTTCGTCTCCTGTCATTCTGGTGAGCCGAAGCCCTGAGTGGAGCGAAGGGGAAGCGAAGAATCTACCCGGGCTCAAGGTGAACTCCGCGCGGCAATCTCCATTCTCTGCAACCCCACGAGATTGCTTCGGCTGACCCAGTCAGCCTCGCAATGACAGGAGGGGCCAACGCCAACACAGCACGACCCTTAAGGGTCACACTACAAGGTGTCCCCCTCTTAGGATAAGAGGGGCAAGGGGAGTTACGAGTGAATGCTCCCCAGCGGCCATAACCCCCTTTATATCTCCCCCTTACCTTAAGGGGGAGATAAGAAATGGTGCTTGTCTTAAGGGGGAAACGGCAGCTGGACTTTGGCATTTGTTTTTGTTCAGCGGCGTGGCGCATGCGGGGCGCATGATACCTCGGCATGTCAGGTCTATTGACAAAGGAAAGCCGGCGGCTATAATAAAAGCTAAAGCTATTTTGGCAGATTACCCAATTTACCTATTGACAAAATAGACATAATGGTTTTAAAGTATTAGAAACCCGTAAAGCGGGTGGTTGTTGTTTGCGTTGTTGGCTGGGAATGGAGAGGAACGTTAACAACTGAATATTTAGATATAGCGAAGAAACAGAAAGGAGGTGATGCCCATGGCACAATCCCGAAGCGAATCGCCCTTGTCCTCCATCCCCCTCTTAGGATATGTCCTGAGCGAAGTCGAAGGACCAGAGGGGCCAGGGGAGTCATCAAAGGATTCGCCAGGGGGAACAAAACGGCCTGGCCCGGGCAGAAGCTAATTGCGAAACGTAGTGCGAGGCTTTAGCCTCGTGCAAGAGAACAAAGAGCACGACCCTGAAGGGTCGCACCACAGAGCAAGACAAAGGGCAGCCTGAAATGAGGCGGGCTTAAAACAAGGTTTACTGAAGAAAAATGCTTCCAACGGCTCGAGCCTCGAGGAGTCGAACTCGGGCGAGAGTGATAATAAGTTGGATACCAATAAGGAGGAAATAAAATAATGATTCAAGCAAGAGCTTGGCCGGTGAGGGTGATGTATATGCTCATCGCCGCAGCACTGGCCATCAGTCTGTTTATTGCAGCGGCTCCTGCCCAGAAGGTGGGTGGTGACTGCACGGCCGACGTCTGCGCAGAGTGGGATAGAGTCTCTACTCCTACTATGGACGACTTTGTCCTGACACCCGAAAGCGAAATCATAGATTATGCCCTGGCTTCCGGTGGAGACGTGGCCTACGCCCTCGTGTATGGCTATGATGAAGACTGGGCCAATGAAGATTACCGTCTGTTGAAGTCCGAGGACGGCGCCGCCACCTGGAAGGACATCACTGACGAAGTGGAAGCCGAGGCAGAGGCGGAGCTGTTCGATGAAGACCAAGACGAAATAGATGAACTGGTACTGGTCGGCACCGACTGGGTGGACCCCGACTTCGTGGCTGTCGCCCTCTGGTGGTACGACTATGATGGTGGCATGTCGCCCGCTTATTACCTGCATGTGTTTATCTCCACCGACGGCGGCGATAATTTCATGGACACCGGCGAAGTTGAAGAAGCCGGCGTCTACTTCGACGACGCGGACGATGTGTCCGACCTGGCCGTCTCCTACGAAGCCGCCGGCAAGCGCGACGTCGCCATCGCCGGCATGGATTGGGACGGCTCCAGCGCCCTTTTCCGCTGCACCGTTACCGGAGATGCGCCCGGCCCATGGCGCGACACCACCGAGTATGAGGGCTGGGACGACGACACTGGAGCGGGATTTAACCCTGACCTTATGGGACTGGGATACGTCTCATACCTTGTTACCGACATCATCTTCTCCCCCGACTGGGGAGCGGACAGGACCATCCTGGCTGTGACCTTCTGTGGTTACGGGCCTGGGCCCGGTGGGTACGAGTATGGAGCTATCCACCTGCAGTCCGGCGCCTGGGGGGCAACCACCGGGAACTGGAACCTGGCTGGCGATTTCGAGGACGCCGTGCTGGTAAAAGAGGATGTGTACATCCCGACATTTCTTGCGGGCGATGACGGCCGTGGAATAGCCGGCGTAGTCCTGCCCGAGGACTATTCTGGCACCGACGCGGATTACAGATACGCCTGGGTCTGGACGAACTACTACACTGAAACCGCTCCCGGCGTAGGCTATTCAGCCGGCGAGATACTGCGTGTGAGAAACGGGGCTGTTGACGCCGTGGACACGCAGATAGCGGACACACCCTGGCTGACCAATGTATCCTACTGGGGCACCATAGCCGAAGGTAAGGCCATCGCCGGCGTGCTGGCCTACTCACAGCCATACGATCTGGATTGGCTCGACATAATTAAACCCTGCTGCGAGGGTGTCCAGGTCTACCGCAATGACGGCATCGCCAATATGGAAATCTGCTGTCTGGAGTGGGACGAGGCCTGCAAGCCGCCCACCGGGCGAACGTCCATGGCGGTGTCCTATGTCAGCGACGACAAGGCTTACGCCGTTGCCCTCCACGACTATGTCGAGGACGGTGACGAGGACGCCTGGTCGGTGAGCTTCGACGACGGAGACACCTGGAACCAACTCAGCCTGATTGACACTTACATCAGCTACGTGTCGGACGTCGCCGTATCGCCCGACTGCAACAAGACCATGCTGGTCACCGTTGCTGAAGACATCTGGGCATATAACGTGCCTGACCCTAGTTTTGCACCGTGGGACTGTGTGATCACATATGATTTGGGGGGCGGCTACTATGACGTGCGCTACATTTACTGCGACAGCGTCTGGGTGTATGCCGACACCTTCCCCGAGGCCGGATTCAGCGAATACAGCGGCCACTGGCTGAGGACCTGGTGCGGCCCGCTCCTGGGTGACAACACTGACCTCATGCCATTTGATATGGAACGCGGCCTGCTCAGGCTGGCCCCCGAGGAAACCGACGGCATGACCGTCTATCTCGTTGACCGCATGACCGACACCATATACTGGAACGAGCTGGAAACCCTGGCCTGCTGGAAGACGAGAAGCTCCGCTGCCGGTGGAATAGACGAAATCGTGGACCTGGCAGCGAAAGACGAGGCCACCATCTATGCCCTGGATTGGGATGGCGGCGTGGCCATGTCCGACGACCATGGCGCTTCCCTTACCTGGACAGATTCTGTGGACGCCAAGGTTGACGATGGTTGGACCATCGCCGTTCACGGCGAGGACATACTTGTCGGCGGCCGGAACGCGGATGTGGGTCACTCCGACGATGGCGGTGAGACATTCACCGCGCTGGAAGACATCCCCACTCCTACCAATGGTAATGACAATGTCCGTGTCACTGTGGCTTTTGACACCTACTTCGACACCAACGACACAATCTACGCCGCCTTGGCTCACGCCTACTACGACAACGGCATCTACCTCTGGGTCATTGGCGCCGATCCCGAGCTATGGCACAGGACTGATGCTAAACCCTACAACTATACCGGCCTGGTACTCGACAGGCCCAGTCCCTCCAACCCCTACACCAGCCCTGAGACCGGCGGCGTTCTCTACGCCAGCTACTACACGCGGGTGCCAGAAGAGCTTGGCAACTGTGATAACTGTGAATGCGACTACTATGATGTTGACGGTTATGACATGTGCTGGCACAGCGGCGTGGCCCGCTGTCTGACTCCTATCACGGAGCTCTGCTGCGGCGTCGGAGAGGCCGAGTGGAACTACCTCACCTGGGGACTCGACGGTGACGAGTTATTCTACATGGTGCCGCATGCGCTCAAGATTTGCGGCTGCCTGACCTCCGACAGCAACAGCAAGCTGTTCGTCGTCGACGGCTACGACGTCGATGAATCCTATGATGCCTACGACATGGTGGACGGTGAATATGGGGCAGTCTGGACATTCGAGGACTGCTACGCCAAGAAGGCTGTCGAGCTAACATCTCCGGTTGACGGCTTTGTTGTCCCCACCAGTGCTTGCGAATGCGAGAACGCGCCGTTTCTTGTCAAGTGGGACCGCCTGTGCGATGCCTGCTGCTACGAGATAATGACTGCCACGGACGAGGACTTCACCGACTATTACAGCTGGATCGTTGAGCCTTCGGCGCCGCTGACCCCCAGTGAATGGATGGAGGAAGGATGGTTCCTGCCTGAGACTACATACTACTGGAAAGTCAGGACCGTCCAAGCGGAGACCTGTCAAGATATCTACAGCTGGTGGTCCGAGCCCCAGAGCTTCACGATTTCGCCCACTGCCAGCTCTGCTACCATCCACCTGGTGTCCCCTGAACCGGGAACCACCGGAATGGCCAGAATTGGCCTGGGCTTCAGCTGGAACCTGCTGGCATCTGCGGATGAGTTCGACTGGGTGCTGTCCGAGAATGCTGACCTATCTGCCCCCATCGAAAGCAAGACCGGCTTGACCAGCACCGCTTACGGGTGCACCAAGACCCTGGACTACGACACCACCCACTACTGGCAGGTGACCGCCTACAAGGACGGCACGGCAATAGCCATAAGTTCCGTAGGCACCTTCCGCACGTTGACTCAGGCGTCGGAACCGGTTGAACCAGAACCGGAGCCAACTCCATTCTGGGTCTGGGTAGTTATCGCCATTGGCGCAGTCCTGGTGATTGTGGTTATAGTCCTTATCTTCAGGACTCGTCGGGTATAAGGATACCCTCACCTGAATCCTCTCCCTGAGAGGGCGAGGAAAAGGTGATTTGGAAAGGGGGCGACTCAGAGTCGCCCCCTTTCTTATTTCAGAGTCCCTCTCTTAAGATAAGAGAGGCCAGGTGAGTTATGAATGGATATATCGGCGACGCTCATAACCCCCTCTTGTCCCCCTTATCTTAAGGGGGATGGCTGGGGTGGTGGGGCTTGTCTCCGCCTTTCTTTTCGGCGAAATTTTTGCTATAATATTGGAGTAGTCCGATGCGCTGGCTATCTCAACTGCTGGTTATTCTCGTAATCTGTCTTGTGGCTGTTGCCCTGCCGTCTGCGCCCGCACAGGCCGTATGCGTACCCTGGAGCATCGAACTCTTCCCCAGTTCAGGGCTCCCCGGTACAAATGTCACCATCTACGGTCAGGGTTTCTCCGACCTCGTGCTTGCGGACATCTACTATGACGGCGACCTGGTAGCCACGGGTAGAACCGATACCGGCGGAGACTTCACACTCACTTTCATCGTCCCCGAGGGCTGTACCGGGCACTACCAGGTGCTGGCCCACGTAGGAATTCCAAAAGTAGATACTTACTTCACCGTGAGGCCGGGACTGGTAATAAGCCCCGAAAAAGGCCCCGTGGGCACCACGGTCACTGTGAGCGGCCTGGGGTTTGCCAGGAATGAACAGGGCATCGAGTTGATGTACTACAGCGGTGATAGCTCCGAGACGATAGAAAGGAACATCGAGGCCAATGCCCAGGGCAGCTGGGAAACAAGTTTCCAGATTCCATCTTCCAGCAGGGGAGAACATAAGATAAGCGCCCAGGGCGCTGAGACCAACCTTTACAAGGTCGAGGAGACCATGTTCAGAGTAACAGCGGAGATAAGCCTAGACAAATCATCGGGCAGCGTGGGCGACACGATAACTATGACCGGCAGCAGATTCGGGGCTAATGAGAAGGACATCAAGATACTGTTTGAGGGAGAGGCCGTGGTCACAGGTATCAAGGCCAGCGCCAAGGGCGAGTGGCAGGCCAGCTTCCAGGTGCCTGACGTGGCCGCACGCGAGTATAGCGTCACCGCCGAAGGACAGGCGACCAAGACCGAAGATATTGTCGCAATCAACTTCGAGATAGAGTCCGATATCGTATTGTCCCCTACCGAAGGGCACGTGGGCATGGACGTGACGGTCACGGGAAATGGATTTGCCGCCAGCACAGATGTGGATATCATGTATGACGGCAGCGTGATAACGACAACCGAAACTGACGAGAACGGCGACTTTCAAACGAGTTTCGTCGTGCCTGAGAGCCAGCACGGCGAACACTTAGTAGCTGCCGGATACAGTGGAGAGAACCATTCCAATGCCATCTTCATCATGGAATCGGAAGCCCCGGACAGGCCAGACCTCATTTCGCCGTCCAACGGGAGCAGATTCGGACTTATAGGCGATGCCATACCGACGTTCGAATGGTCTGAGGTATCCGATGACAGTGGAGTTCGCTATAGTCTGCAAATAGCGACCACCGGTGATTTCGCCGCCTCCTCCGTAATAGTCTCGGTTGCAGGTTTGACCGAAACGGACTATACGCTGGAAGAGAAAGACGCCCTGCCTAATGGCAGCTACTACTGGAGGGTGCGGGCCGCGGATGGAGCCGAGAACGAGAGCGATTGGACCGTGGCCGGCTCCTTCCGTGCCGGGCTCCTGCCCTTATGGGGATTCATTGCCGCCATCGCGGCAGCAGTGGCGCTCTTTGCTCTCCTGATTCGCGCCGCGGTCAGGAGACGAGGCATCTACTACGACCGCTGGTAGGAGAAGCAGGGATCAGGGGTTAGGGGTTAGGGGTTAGGGGTCAGGGACCAGGGGTCAGGAATCAGAAGTCAGAAGCTTCACTTCTCCGAGACCGTGAGCGCCGACAGTTTCCCCCTCTTAGGATA
Source organism: Chloroflexi bacterium RBG_13_51_36 (assembly GCA_001796515.1). Taxonomy (GTDB): domain Bacteria; phylum Chloroflexota; class Dehalococcoidia; order GIF9; family AB-539-J10; genus RBG-13-51-36. The sequence goes on along the minus strand of MGMS01000033.1, from coordinate 5,489 downwards.
AGAGGGGCCAGGGGAGTTACGAGTAAATGCTCCCCGGCAACCATGGCCCCCTTTGATTTCCTCTTATCTTAAGAGGGAAACAAGAGCCTGACTATACGGATTCCGGAATTCGGAAGTGTAGTGCGAGGCTTTAGCCTCGGGCAGTCGTCGGCACGACCTTAAAAGGTCGCACTACATTTGCGAGCCCCGGCTTGTCAGGGCGAAACCGCCTGGCAACGACACTCCAGTTCTGTCATTGCCAGTCCCGATGAATCGGGACGAAGCAATTATTCCCTCCTCTGTCGTTGCGAGGAGCACAGCGACGAAGCAATCTCGGTGAGGCAGGGGATTGCCACGCTTCGCTCGCAACGACGTATAGAAAAGCGCGGCGTTTTCCTTTATAATACCAAAAAGGAGGTTGGTCAAATGCGCTGGCTGTCTCAACTGCTGGTTATTCTCGTAATCTGTCTTGTAGCCGTAGCCCTGCCGGCTGCGCCCGTACAAGCTATTGGTCCATTTATCAACCTTTCCCCGCACATCGGTGTTCCCGGGGAGGAGATCACCGTCTATGGCGGTAATTTTACGCCGGACAGGTGGGTTGACATCTACTATTACCAGAACGGTACCAGAACCTGGGTAGTCGAGGCCGAGACTGACGACGGTGGAGATTTCGACGTGGATTTTGTTGTACCCGAGAGTTACACAGGGGACCACGAGGTACGCGCCGAGGATGACAATGACTTGATTGCCTCTGAGGACTTCACGGTGAAGCCGGGGCTGACAGTCAGCCCCGATGAGGGGCCTGTGGGCACCAACGTCACCGTCCAAGGACATGGTTTTGCCGAGGAAGAGGAAGGCATAGAGTTGAGGTATTACCTCGATGGCGACTTTGAATTGATAGCAGAGAATATGGTGGCTAACGATGACGGTTGGTGGTCGCGGAGTTTCCTGATTCCTGCTTCCGCCAGGGGGAACCATAAGCTGGATGCTAGGGGCAACCTCAGCAGCCTCCCTCACGTCGAGGACGCCTTCTTCGAGGTAGCGCCGGGGATAAGCCTGGCTGAATCATCGGGCAGCCCGGGCGATAGCATAACTGCAACGGGCGGCGGATTTGCGATTAACGAGAGGGACATCACTATACTATTCGACGGACAGGAAGTGGAAACGGAAATCAGGGCCGACGAGACAGGCTACTGGCAGCAAGACTTCGAGGTACCCGAGAGGCCTAAAGGCACCTATGACGTCACTGCCGAGGGAGAATTCACCTCACAAGAAGACATTAACGTGATCAGCTTCGAGATAGAGCCTGGTCTAGTGCTGTCCCCCGACGAAGGACATGTGGGCACGGACCTGACCGTCACCGGCGGTGGCTTTCCCACCGACAAGAATGTGGTTATAGAGTATGACGGAATCCAGAAAGCAACTGCCACCACCAACGATGAGGGCAGCTTCGAAGCAAGTTTTCCTGTGCCCGAGAGCCAGCATGGCCAGCGAACCGTGACGACCCAAGATGCTGCCGGGAATAATGCCACTGCCATCTTCACCGTGGAGTCAGACCCTCCAGGCATACCGGAACTCATTTCCCCGCCCGAGGGGGAAAGGACGGGATTCATAGGCAGCGTGAGACCGACGTTCGAATGGTCGGAAGTATCCGACGAGAGCGGAGTGCGCTATAACCTGCAGATAGCAACCAGCGCCAATGTCACGGCGGCTGGACTCGTCGACCCCAGAGTGTCAAATACAGACATAGTCGGAACGAACTACACGCTGCAGAGGGAAGACGCCTTGCCTTCTGGCACCTACTACTGGGTTGTGCGAGCTGTAGATAGAGCAGGGAACGCGGGTAACTGGAGCGCAGTCTACTCCTTCCGCGCCGGCATACTGCCTCTGTGGGCATTCATTCTCATCGTCGTGGCAGGAGTGGCGGTCATCGGCACACTCATCTACTTCTTCATCATCAGGAAAAGAATATACTATTACTAAAAATGGGGTCAACTCTATTTTTCTTCACAGACGTCAGGCACGCACAAGAAGCCCGAAAAAATAGAATTGACCCCTTACGGAGGGAAAAATGAAGTTAACAGTTATTGGACTCGGGCAGTGTGGCTGCCGGATTGCTGACCATTTTGCCAGGCTAAATTTCAAGGCGCGCGCTCAGCGCAAGGCCACTATTGCTCCCACCGTCATCGCCGTGAATACAGACCAGGCGGACCTGACCGGACTGAGATTCGTCAAGAACGACTTCAGGCACCGGGTGCTCATTGGCCTTCGCCAGACCCTGGGACACGGCGTAGGCAAGATAAACGAGCTTGGAGCTCAACTGGCCAAGGCTGACAGCGATAAGGTCCTGGATGCCGTGAAAGCCAGTCCACAGTTTTACGAGACACACGCCTTTCTGCTGATAGCCGGCGCTGCCGGCGGCACCGGCTCGGGCTCGCTGCCTATAATAGCCAGAGCGGTCAAGGACAGATACATCAGCAAGCCGGTTTATGCCCTGGTGGTCTTGCCTTTCGAGCATGAGCAGACCTCGGAGTCCAGGAGCACGTATAACACGGCTACCTGTCTTAAATCCACGTACGATATAGTGGATGCCGTTTTTCTCGCCGATAACCAGAGGTACGTGAGGAAAGATGCCAGCCTCGTCAGCAACATAGACAGAATAAACAGGATGATTGCCGAGCCATTCTACGACTTGATGTGTGCCGGGGAGGTGACCAGAGCCAAGTATGTGGGGTCGCGGACGGTAGATGGCGGCGACATAATCGCCAGCCTGGAGGGATGGACCGCCTTTGGCCTGGGCAGGACTGAGCTTCCTTCATTCCGTTTCCCGTGGGAGATAAGGAAGAAGACTTTCCGCGACAAGGCTCTGGAAAGCTTCAGGGGGACACAGGCTTTGGACGCCACCATCTCCGACCTTTCTCTCACCTGCGATCCCAAGGATGCCGGCAAATCTATATACATCATATCCGGTCCGGAAAAAGAGCTGAATATGGACATGGTCAAGAGCATCAGCGAGTATATCAAGGAGCTGGCGCCCAATGCCCTGATTCGCGGCGGCGATTTTCCAGGAGAAAAGCACTTTGTCGACGTTGCCCTGATATTATCCCAGCTGTCTTTCGTGCCCAGGATAAAAGACTTCTACGAGCAAGCCACAAAGTACGCGCACGAGCACAAAGGACAGCTGGAGGAAACTAAGAAGAAAATTGAGTCCCTGGCTGAGCTGGGCAAGGACCTGCCCACGTTGGAGTGAGGCACATCGTGCGCGAGGATGAACACGCTGGCGTCATTTAAGCGTTTCCGAAATTCCCCCCTCTTAAGATAAGAGGGGTTAGGGGAGTTATGAGCAACCACCTCTATAACGACCCGAGTGCAAAAGTAGACCGATGCCATCTGAGGAAGAACACCACCGATGCTGAACGAGAACTGTGGAGCATATTACGAAACAGACAGATGGTGGGTCTCAAGTTCTTCAGACAATACAGCATAGGCCCATATATCCTTGACTTTTACTGTCCTGAACGAAGATTGGCGGTCGAAGTTGACGGAGGACAACATGCAGATTTACACGGCCAAGAACATGATGCTCAGCGCGACAGCTATCTGCAGGAACTGAACATTCGCGTGATAAGGTTCTGGAATAATGATGCGCTGCAGAATATTGGAGGGGTCGGGCAAAGGATTAAAGAGGAAGCCGGGAAACGCTCATAACCCCCTTCTATCCCCCTTACCTTAAGGGGGAGATGGAAACAGAGACCCCTACTTAAGGTACCACACGTCGAATATTTGCATTTGGAGACCAGCCTAGCTTTCCCTGAGACGACCTCTGGCTTCTCTGGGGCTCACTCCTTTGGCGGCCTGAACCACCAGGGCCAGGCTCATGAGGAAATCATCATGTCCCTCGTGAGGAGCGACATAGAAGTTCATCGTCTGGTTCGGGCGATATTGTGCCCTGGCCCTCTCCAGCTCGAACAAGGTTTGTTGATATTCCGGTGAGCCATCCTGTTCATAGAGTTTCAGTCTCCCGGAATTGACCAAGGACAACAGCTCGAAACCCATGTCGGACTTGCTCCTGGAGGTCATGACGAACGGGATGACTTTGCTTCCCAACTCCTTTTTGAGAAAGCTGGCCACAGGCTGACCGATGCCGGTGGCATCCACCACTATCCTGTGGCAGTTCCAGACATTCCTGAGAATTTCTATCATCTGGGTATAAAGCTGGCTATGGGGCGTTCCCGTCCACCGGTATTGCTCCGCAACCTTCAACACAGGCTGCGCCGAGTCAGCCGCATCCAGTTCGGCAATGGTGATCACTGTGGAATCACATCCTTTCGCCCTGTTATTGTTAAGAGCACTCTCCCCTGCCATTCCTGTCTCACATTCCCCGGCCAGGTCCACGCCAGCGATGTAAGTCCTTTTCCCATCAGGATGCGATTGCCTGTGGTGTTCTCCCATCAGCAGGGCTATTTGCTGCCGCGATAGGAAGCCTCCACCGTGTTTGATTGGCAATAAAGCATATTGAGTCCTGAACAACGGATGCTCTTCGCCCAGTCTTTGCCGTTCAGCTTCAACAAACTTAACATAGTCAGGATTGCACCGGCCGACCTCCTGCCAATCATATCTGAAGTGGCGCCTGATGCCGTCCTTCCTTTCCAGTTCCAGATTAGCCTGCTTCACCTCTTCCAGCAAGGTGTCATCATTCCAGGTAGTCCCATAAAGGATCGTGGTCACGTTGGCGGCGGAACCCATGGGGCGGAATTCCCGGCTGTACTTTTCCTTGCCAACGTCTTGCGATTCATCGATCTCCAGAAGTATGTCAGCGGTGTGCCCCACCACGGAGGAGGAGCCCTCAGCCGACAGAAAGATGGCTTTGGCGTTGCCAAGCTGGATAATATAGCCCATCTGGGGACGATAAATGCCGTCAAAACAGTAATCGTCCAGCCTCTGTTTTAATCTTTCCATGGAGATAATGGTTTGAGGCTTGAAGGTCGGGGAGCACTTTATGAGAGTGCCCCCACGGGCCATATGCAGCGTTAGCAGCAGGACTTCCAGATGTGCGGAAAGCTCATTCTTGCCCCCCTGCCTGGCAATCTCCACAGAAAGGGTCAGTCCCAGTCCTTGCTGGATGGAGTTCATGGCAGCCCGCGCCACCTCCAGTTGATAAGGTCTTAGCTCCATTACTAGTTATCAGTTGTCAGTTATCAGCTTTCAGCTAGAATAGATCCCTAAATCCTGAAATCTAGGCTCTACGCAATATCAAATGACAAAGCCTAAATGCCAAATCAAGCCCAAAACCCCAGTGACAAAAAGCGTTGGCTTTGACATTTAAGCATTTGGATTTTGACATTTGGGTTTGTTCAGGTCTGTCCTGAACAAAGTTGAAGGGGCTTAGAATTTCGTGCTTAGGATTTTCCCTCCCACCCCGATCCCCACCGGCACGGCAATTTCGGTCAAGACCTTCTGGATGCCTTCCTTGAGGGACTTCTTTTGCTCTCTGGTAATTCGATATCGGG
>MGMS01000032.1 GCA_001796515.1 Chloroflexi bacterium RBG_13_51_36 | reverse complement strand
CACAGAACCTTGGCCCCGTGCCTTATTATTCCCAGCCATTCCTGGTCCTTACCCGGCAGGTAACCGGGGACGTCGGCAATGGTGAGCAACGGGATGTTAAAAGCATCGCAGAACCTGATGAACCGGGTAATTTTATCCGCGGCATTGACGTCAAGACATCCGGCAAGGTGCATCGGTTGATTGGCGATAATGCCCACCGGTTTACCGTTAAACCGGGCAAAGCAAATAATAGCGTTCTGAGCATAATGATGATGGGGCTCGAGTATTTCGCCGTTATCCACAATGGATGTAATGACATCCCTCATATCGTAGACCCTGCTGGGCTCATCCGGGATGATGGTGTCGAGAGCAGGATCAACGCGGTCCGGTTTATCTGCAGGCTCCATCGAAGGGGGGTCTTCCTCATTACTAGAAGGGAGGTAACCCAGAAGTTTCTTGATGAATTCGATAGCCTGGGCATCGCTATCGCAGGCGAAATGGCAGACGCCGCTCCTGGTGGCATGAGTAATGGCGCCGCCCAGCTCCTCGGAGGTGATTTCCTCTCCGGTGACCTGTTTGATAACTGCCGGGCCGGTGATGTGCATATAGCTTGTCCCCTTTACCATGAACACCCAGTCGGTCATGGCGGGTGAATAGACTGCCCCTCCGGCAGTGGGCCCCATGATTGCTGAGACCTGAGGAATAACCCCCGAGGCTGCGGAATTCCGGAAGAATATCTGACCGTAGCCCGAAAGGGCATCGACTCCCTCCTGGATCCGGGCACCACCTGAGTCATTGAAGCCTACTATGGGGACGCCGCACTTCATGGCCAGGTCCATTACCTTGCATATCTTTTTGGCATGCATCTCGCCCAGCGTCCCTCCCATGGAGGTGAAGTCCTGGGAAAAAGCACATACGGGGCGACCGTTCACCGTCCCGTATCCGGTGATAACCCCTTCGGCAGGGACGACGACTTTGTCCATGCCGAAAAGCGTGGCCCGGTGCTGAACAAACAAATCGAGCTCGTGAAAGCTGCCAGGGTCAAAAAACAGGTCAAGCCTCTCCCGGGCAGTCGATTTCCCCGATTTGTGCTGCTTCTCTATCCGCTCCGGACCTCCCAGGGCTTTTAGCTTTTTCTCTTTGTTCTTCAGTTCCTTCAACCGGTCGACAACTCTGCCCATATGAACTCCTCCTCCCGAATTAAACTCGTTACGAGGAAAGTTATTTTAAACGGAATCCGCGACGAAGGCAACCCCTTGAGCGGTGGTGTTATTCCTGAGACTTGACGGTCTATCGAACCACCAGCGAAAGGAGTTTTCTAGTATAATCACGTCAATCATTTCTGACACGCCACCGGCTCTTGCCAAACTCCTTGGTGTGAGAAGCTTGACAGCCTAGCGTGGAATGATATTATGGAGGGAAATTTGAAACCACCGCTAATCGCTTTAGACGGCCCTGTGGCAGTCGGCAAGAGCAGCGTCGGCTCACTGCTAGCAAAAAAATTAGGCTATGTTTTCTTCGACACCGGCATGATTTACCGGGCGTTTACCTGGAAGGTGCTCAAATCAGGCGTTTCGGCAGAGGATAAGGGAAAACTTTGTGAGCTGGTCACTGCCACTGAATTCAATTTCGTGCCCTCGAAAGAAGGTGTCCTCTCAGTCTTCATTGATGGGGAAGACGTCTCATCCAGGTTACTCTCCCCTGAAATAGAGAGACTGGTTGCCGTGGCGGCAAAAGTGGCCGAAGTGCGCCAGGCGATGGTATCGGAGCAGCGCAAGTTAGCGCAGCGAGGAAAGGTGGTGATGGCCGGCAGAGACATCGGCACCGTGGTCTTGCCCTGGGCGGAACTGAAGATTTTTCTCACCGCCTCCACCGAAGAAAGAGCTAGGCGCCGCCACCTAGAGCTGTCAAGACGGGGGGAGAATTCGAGCCTGGAAACCGTCCTGGCCGATCTGAAAAAGCGCGATGAGATGGACATCAATAGAGCCATCTCGCCGCTGAAACCGGCGGAAGATGCCATAATAATCAATACGGAGAACCTTAGCCTGGAGCAAGTTGTAGACAAAATATGTACTCTAGCGGCAAGCCCCTGACCCTCTCTCAAAAGATTGTCCTGGTCGTATTGAGACCTTTGCTCAACATCTGTTTCTCCTGGAAGGTCGAGGGAAGAGAAAACGTACCGTTGACCGGGCCAGTGATTTTGGTGGCCAACCATGTGCATGTCATCGACCCGATTCTTCTCGTATTTGGTTTTCCGCGATGGATTACCTTCGTGGCCAAACAGGAACTGTTTCACTCTCTCTTCCTGCGGCTCTGGCTCCGCTGGGCGGGGTCTCTGCCCCTGCAACGTGATGGTAAGGTGGGAGAGAAACAAAGGATACTCGAGGGCGCCAGGAAGGCACTGGACGAAGGACTGATTCTGGGAATGTTCCCGGAGGGCGGCAGAAGCCACGACGGCAAGCTCAGAAGAGGCAAGCCGGGCTCCGCAGTCATAGCCTCGAAAGCAGACGTCCCCCTGCTTCCCGTCGGCGTGGTCGGCACAGACAGGGTTCACGGCATAAGCTGGCTATGGAAACGCCCCCGTATAGTCGTCAGGATTGGCAAGCCATTCAAGCTACCTCCAGCCAACAATAGGATCAGTAAATCACAAATGCAGTTATTGACCACGAAGCTGATGAGCGAAATCGCTGCTCTACTGCCGCCCGAATATCAGGGCGCGTATGAGAAACATGAAGATTGAGAAGGCCGAGAAGCTAGGCCTGTGCTTTGGCGTTAGGCGGGCCATCAAGCTGCTGAAGGAGGCAGCCACCAAGTACGGAGAAATAGAAACACTGGGACCCGTAGCGCACAACCGCCTGCTGGTGGAGGACCTGGCCAACCTGGGAGTGAAGCCTATAAGCCATCTCGACCAGGCCCAGGGCAGAATTCTGGCCATCACCACTCACGGTACAAGCCCGGCGGTGTTATCCGAGATTAAGACCCGTCGCATCCGTGTCATTGACACTACCTGTCCGATAGTTCGCAAAGCTCAAAACGCAGCCAGGGAATTGTCCGAAGCTGGTTTCGACGTCATCATATTCGGAGATGCAGAGCACTCTGAGGTCAAAGGACTATTGGGTTGGGCAGCGGACAAAGGCATGGCTGCCCTCGACATCAAGCAGATAGCCAGAACGGTAAAAACATCGTCACGTCTGGGCATCATCTCCCAGACAACTCAGACCCAGCCCGCCTTTATGGAATTTGTCAGAGAGGTTATGGGGCAAGTGGGACCTGAGATTGAGGAAATACGCCTCGTTAATACTTTATGTCAAGTGACACAGAGTCAACAGGAGGCTGCCCTGGCATTAGCTCGCAAGAGTCAACTCATGATAGTGATAGGCGGAAGTAACAGTGCCAATACCCGGCACCTTGTTGAAATATGTTCTGCTCTCGTGGAAACCCATTCGGTGGAAACAGCCGACGAAGTCAAGTCTTCCTGGCTAGCCCGTAAGCGCCAGATCGGTATTACCGCCGGCGCATCTACTCCGGATGAGGCGGTGGAAGAGTTAATAGACAAACTGAGATCTCTGTAATTTCTAGCCGAGCCTGGCATCCATCTGCCTGCCGCCAAGGAGGTGAAGATGAAGATGAGGCACCACCTGTCCTCCTTCAGGGCCACAGTTTATTACCAGGCGATAACCTTTCCCCGCTATGCCTTCTTTCTTGGCCAGATTCTTAGCCAGGATTATCAGACGTCCGGCCAGCTCTTGTTGCCCATCGGTAAGTTCACCCACAGATGCAGTATGGGCCTTGGGTATAATGAGTACGTGTGTAGGTGCTTTAGGCATGATGTCCCTGAAAGCTAGGAAATCTTCATCTTTATAGACTATGTCGGCAGGCAGCTCACCGGCAACAATTCGACAAAAAATACATTCTTCGCTCATAATCCAACTCCTTCAACATACTACGCCTTCCTGTCGTAGATTCTCAATCTCCTGTCGTTTGTAGCCCAATCCCTGCAATATTTCATCGGTATGCTCCCCCGCCAGTGGAGGTAGGCTTCTCACCCTGCCTGGTGTGTTTGAGAGCTTAGGAGCTATGCCAACCTGCTTGATCTTGCCCAAAGCAGGGTGTTCCACCTCTATCACCATCTGGCGATGAAGCACCTGGGGGTCACCAAAGACCTCGTCCGGCGTATAGACCTTGCCAGCCGGTACATCATTGCGAATTAACAAGTCAAACCATTCGTCTCTTGTCCTGGTGAGGAAAATCTGCCTTAGGAAAGAGCGGATTTCATCCCACTTCTCGTTCTCCGGTTTATGAAATGTGTGCTCCAGGGCGAAGTGATATGGAATATATTCTTCCTTGCCCAGAAATCGGCACAGATTTTCCCAGAAATGTGGCTCGAGGCAGCCGATGGTAATATATTTACCGTCCTTGGTCTCGTATACTCCGTAATAGGGATAGGCACCATGCAGCCATGATTCACCCCTCTTCAACGTTGAGCCGTCGAAAAAGTGACCGCAGTTGAACCAGGTCATGAGCGATATTGCTCCATCCATGTAGGCCACATCCACATACTGTCCTTTGCCCGTCTTGTTTCGGGCCACCAAAGCTATTGAAATGCCCAAAGCTCCATACAATGCAGCTCCCGCGAAGTCGGCAACCAGATTCAAGGGGATGGCTGGAGGTCTTTCGCTGGACCCAATCAAGCCCAGCACGCCGGCCATAGCTATATAGTTAACATCATGTCCGGGAAAGGCATGATAAGGCCCGTCCTGGCCATAACCGCTAAGCGAGCAGTAAATGATCCTGGGATTCAGCTTGTTTATAGTCTCGTAGTCTATCTTCAAGCGTTTGGCTACTCCGGGTCTGAAACCCTCGACAATGACATCTGCGCCACGGCAAAGCCGATAAAATATTTCCCGTCCCGCCTCCGACTTCAGGTTGACCACGATGCTTTTCTTGTTGCGATCCGGGGCATAGTAGGCCGCTGCCCTGCTATTTTCTCCCCTTGAGACTGCTCCCGGTGAGCTGCCAATCCCGGTTACCCCCGGCGCTTCGATTTTGACCACCTCCGCTCCCATATCTCCCAGGAGCATGGTGCAGAATGCACCCGGAACCAACCTCGATAAATCCAGAATCTTGACACCTTCCAGAGCTAACATGTCTTCTCCCGAACTGATTAATTGCCCATTATAAGCTATTTAGTCAGTCTTTTGCATTTTCGGCCTGAATATGGTAAATTAGAGGAAATATACGCAACTCAAGGTGGGGTTGACCCACCTTTTTACTAGATGCAAGAAACCAAAGGGGAACGGGAAGATGAAAACAGAGCTTAAGGCTGCGATCACTCAGCTTTCGGCGGAGCGGAACTTGCCGAAGGAAGTAGTCCTGGCTGCCCTGGAATCAGCGCTGGCCTCAGCATATAAAAAAAGCATGTCTGCCCTGGAACAGGACGTGCTGGTAAAAGTCAACCCTGAGAGCGGCGAGATCAATTTCTATATCCAAAAAGCTGTAGTCGAGTCAGTCACCAATCCGAATCACGAAATCTCCATCAAAGAAGCTCGAAAGCTGAGAGCCACAGCACAACTTGCTGATGTAATAAGCATAGAATGCACACCCCAGAATATTGGCCGTATCGCTGTTCAGGCGGCAAAACAAGTGGTTCTCCAACGCTTGCGGGAGGCGGAACACCGCATTGTCTATGAAGAGTTCACCGACCGGGAAGGCAAGGTTGTTAGTGGATCAATTCAGTTCATCGAACCTAAACGAATCTATGTCAGACTGAACAGGATAGAAGCGATACTTCCTGTGGGTGAGCAGGTTCCTAGTGAGCACTATTACAGAGGGCAGCGGCTCAAGTTCTATCTTATTGAGATGGTTCAGAGGGACAAAGAGCCTCAAGTAATAGTGTCTCGCTCTCATCCTAACCTGATACGTGGCCTCTTTGAGCTGGAGATTCCCGAGGTTCATAACGGGATCGTGGAATTGAAGGGCCTGGCCCGCGAGGCTGGACATAGGACCAAAGTGGCAGTGGCAACCGTGCAGGAAAACGTTGATCCTGTGGGTTCCTGTCTCGGCCCGCGGGGCATCAGGCTCCAGAGTATCATCAATGAATTAAATGGCGAAAAAATAGACGTAATCCAATGGCATCCCGACCCCGGGGTGTTTATCGCTAACGCTCTTAGCCCCGCTCAAGTATCAAATATCAAGACCGATGAACAAACGAACACAGCTACCGTGGTCGTTCCTGATAAGCAGCTTTCCCTGGCTATAGGCAAAGAAGGACAAAACGCCAGACTAGCGGCGAAACTCACGGGCTGGAGAATAGACATCAAGAGCGTCTCTGCTATTGAGGCGGAAAAGGCTGCTGTACAAGAGCCAGAGATTGTTGAGCCAGCGATTCCCCGTGAAGTTAAGGGAAGGAAGCCAGTTGAAGCAGAGCCGGCTGAGGAGATTGAAGAGGAAGAGTCGATTGAGATTCCAGCCATCTTAGAAGCTCCATCTGAGAAGGCCGTAGATAAACACATTCGCTTTGCTGAAGATATCCTGGTAGGGACATCAAAAGCAAAGGCGCCAGACAAGACAAAGAGTGAAACCAAAGGCAAGAGAAAGGGAAAGGTGGTAAAGTATAGAAAGGAAGACGAACATCTTATTGATGTCATAGATGATGACAGTGAACAGTAAGAATCTACCTCAGCGCACCTGCATAGCTTGTCGACAGGTTAGGGGAAAGAAAGCTCTGATTCGCTTGGTGAAGACAGAGAAGGGCATTGTGGAGATAGATGTACTTGCGAAGAAGCCGGGCAGAGGTGCTTACTTATGTCCCCAAAAAACCTGCTGGGAGTCAGCGTTGAGGAAGGATCGACTGGATTATGCTCTGCGAACAAGACTTCGTGATGACAATCGACAAGCCCTACGCGAGTACGGCCGTAACCTGGAGGAAAGCTGAACTTGGACGACAGTAAGCAAGGATCGAAAAAAGGCCCACCCCAAGTTGAGCTTCCGCCTTCCATAACTGTGAAGCAACTGGCCGACCTATTAAAAGCAGAGCCCACCAGAGTAATCAAACAACTCATGCGCAGGGGCATGATGGCCAACGTTAACCAGAGCATCGACTTTGCCACTGCAAGCGCGACAGCCGCAGATTTTGGCTATGATGCCAAAGCAGCAAAAGACCGCAAAGCGGCGCCTTCCCGAAAGGAAAAGGGGAAGGGAAAAGGAAAACTGCCGGTTCGCCCTCCGGTAGTTACCGTCATGGGACATGTTGACCACGGCAAAACCACCCTTCTCGATGTCATCAGAAAGACCAATGTAACTGCTCGCGAGGCAGGAGCAATCACTCAGCATATTGGTGCCTACCAGGCACTGGTGAACGAACGCAAGATCACTTTTCTGGATACGCCGGGACACGAGGCCTTCACTGCCATGCGAGCCCGGGGGACACAAGTTACTGATATTGTAACCTTGGTGGTGGCCGCTGATGACGGTGTTATGCCCCAGACTATAGAAGCTATAGACCACGCCAAGGCTGCCAAGGTGCCCATAGTAGTGGCACTCAATAAGACTGACAAAGCTGATGCTAATCCCGAGCGTGTAAAACAACAACTTGTCGATTTGGGTCTGGTTATTGAAGAGTGGGGTGGCGATACGGTCTGTGTACCGATATCAGCCAAGCAAGGAAAGGGAATATCCGATTTGTTGGAAAACCTATTCTTGGTTGCCGACATACTGGAACTGAAAGCCGATCCTGACAGCGCTGCGGAAGGGGTAATCATCGAGGCCAAGCTCGATAAAACCAAGGGTCCTTTGGCTACCCTTCTTGTCCAGAAGGGCACCCTTAAGCGAGGCGACGTTGTGGCGGCTGGCAGCGCCTGGGGGAAAATAAAAGCCATGTTCGATGATACAGGAAAGCGAGTTCACAAGGCTGAACCTTCTGCCCCGGTGGAAGTCCTCGGCTTAAATGAAGTGGCAACAGCGGGAGACCATTTCATTGTGCTTCCCGACGAACGTGAAGCACGAAGCATTGTTGAAAAACAAAAATATCCTAGACCGCGTCTTACACTCAGTTTGAGTACTCTCTCCAGCCAAATAAGCGAGGGGCGAATAAAGGAACTCAACATAGTTCTGAAGACAGATGTCGAGGGCAGCATTGAACCCATAAAGAACTCCATAGAAAAGTTGGGCACAGAGAAGACAAAGGCAAGAGTCATCCACACTGCTAGCGGGAGCATCACAGAGAGTGATGTGCTTCTGGCTTCAGCCTCGAATGGCATTATCATCGGTTTCAATACTCCCACCTCACCTGGAACGACACAGTTAGCTGATGCGGAAGGGGTGAGCATCCAACACTATGATGTAATCTATAAGCTAATAGAAGACGTGGACAAGGCACTGAAGGGGATGCTTGAGCCCACTTATGCTGAAGTACTCAGCGGGCGTGGTGAGGTAAGGGCTGTCTTCCCTCGCGGTAAGATGGGCAAAGTGGCGGGCGTCTACGTCGTGGAAGGGAGGATATCAAGAGATGCCCAAGTCAAAGTATTGCGCCAAAACAAAGTCATCGGTAGCTCTCGGATCTCCAGCCTAAAACGTTTTAAAGAAGACGTCGCCGAAGTCTCTGCCGGTCTCGAATGTGGCCTGGGTGTAGAGGGGACCATAGATTTTCAGATTGGCGATATCATCGAATCCTATAGAAGGGAAAGGATAAGCTAACTGCGCTTCCCGGAGGGGCGATTCAAGTGAGCAGGCGAAGTGAACGAACAGGCAAACTGATCCAGCGAGAAATCTCTGGACTGCTCGAGCGTCAGGTTAATGACCCCAGACTAAGCAAGTTTGTCTCGGTGACGGAAGTCGTCCTTTCTCCTGACCTTCAGTATGCCAAGGTGTACGTTAGCACCCTGGAGACCGAAACAAACAAAGAGGATTTGCTGGCAGGCTTTAACAAAGCTTCAGGATTCTTACGCAAAGAACTTGCGGCGCACTTAGGATTAAGACAGATGCCGCAGCTTAGTTTCCACTATGATGATTCTATCGAGCGAGGGGCGAGATTACTCAAATTGATCAGTGAGCTAAACACTGACGAAGATCATAAAATTAGCTCCCGTAATAGTCTGCACCGCGACAAAGGAGGTGAGAATGGAACCAATAAACGTGGCCATAGTAGGCGTCGGTAACTGCGCCTCATCTTTAGTCCAAGGAGTTCATTACTACAAGGATGCCAAAGAAGATGAATTCATCCCCGGACTAATGCATGTCAACCTGGGAGGATATCACATATCTGACATCAATTTTGTGGCTGCATTTGATATTGACAAAAATAAAGTGGGCAAGGATTTAGCTCAGGCTATTTTCACCAAACCGAATAATACTATTAAATTCTGTGACGTGCCTAAGACAGGCGTCCGAGTTGAGCGGGGTATGACCCACGATGGATTGGGCAAGTATCTGTCTCAGATTATCACCAAGGCGCCCGGCCCGACCGCCAATATTGTAGACATACTCAAGAAGACCGAAACTGATGTCGTGCTCAATTATCTGCCAGTAGGAAGCGAGGAGGCGACAAAATGGTATGTAGAACAAGTGTTGACTGCCGGCTGCGGCTTAATCAACTGCATGCCTGTTTTCATTGGCCGTGAAAGCTATTGGCAGGGCAGGTTTGCTGAGCGAGGATTGCCTGTCATCGGCGATGATATTAAGTCCCAAGTAGGCGCTACAATTACTCACAGAATACTAACCAAACTCTTTCGCGACCGCGGTGTTAAACTGGAGCGAACCTACCAGCTAAACTTTGGCGGCAATACCGATTTCTTAAATATGCTGGAACGAGAGCGCCTCGAGTCCAAGAAGATTTCCAAGACAAACGCTGTTACCTCACAGCTAGACTACGACATCGGTCATGACAACATCCACATCGGTCCTAGCGATTACGTGCCCTGGCTAGATGACCGCAAATTCTGTTACCTTCAGATGGAAGGTCGTACCTTCGGCGATGTACCTCTAAAGCTAGAACTGAAGCTGGAAGTATGGGATAGCCCGAATTCAGCCGGCGTAGTTATTGATGCCATAAGATGCTGCAAACTAGCCCTTGACCGCGGCTTAGGCGGGACCATAGTGGGTCCGGCAGCCTATTTTATGAAATCTCCGCCAATTCAGTATTCCGATGAGGAAGCTCGTATAAGAACCGAAGCATTTATCACGGGACAAGAGCATGAAGGGCCCGTCTGCTTGCCTGAACTGCACCCAATCGAGGTCAAGGGATAAGTCACTCTCGTGGCAATAATGCCAGCTTTAAGCAACGTAGGCTACGAGACCAGGGCCAGACTTTGAGTCTGGCACAAGCCAGAGGTAGCAGGTTACCCCAAGTTTCCCTCTCCACCATGTGGGCCAAAGGTAGATTTAGCCACATGGCGGAATTTGCCACCAAAGCTAGAGAATTGGGCTTCACTCATATAGAGGCAAATACCTCAATTTCCCCAGAAATGTTCGATGAACTTATCAAGACCGCAGCTCCTATCTCAAGCATTCACTCTCCCTGTCCGTCACTATTATCATCCAGAGGAATCCCCACGAATAACCTTTCTTTAAGTTCTCTGAATGGGAGCGAGCGAATAGAGGCTGTTAGCTTCACCAAGAGAACAATAGACCTTGCGGCAAACGTAGGTGCTCAGGCCGTTGTCCTTCATATGGGTGAAGTGCCAGTCGATCTGAGCTTGCAGGACAGGTTATATAAGCTTCACGACGGAGGCTACACGCAAACCCAAGAATATAGCAAGGTTAAAGAGAAGTTAGTTCACCAGCGCATTTTCCAGGCTCCTCCTTGCCTTGATACAGCAAGAACAAGTCTTCAAGAGCTTGGTGAATATAGCCAGCAAAAGGGTATAATACTGGGGCTCGAGACCAGATTCCACTTCAACGAGATACCGAATATGGGTGAGATGGCAGAACTACTTAACGAAGTATCAGAGAGTCTGATTGGCTACTGGCATGACGTAGGACGTGCTGAAGTGCAACAGCTTCTCGGATTTGCCTCGCATGAAGAATGGCTTTCACGGTTCAAAGACAGGATGGGCGGAGTCCACTTGTACGATATCCGCGGCATCTCCGATCACCAAGGACCGGGAAAGGGAAATATGAATTGGGAAATGGTGGCCGAGTATTTGCCGGCTGGAATCATAAGAGTCTGTGAAATCGGCGAATGGAACGATGAGGAGCAGCTGCAGGGAGTGGTCAAATCTCTTGGCAAGATAGGAATACTAAACTAGTGGGAAGAGCTCAATGAATTTGACGGATATTCGACGGAGTCTAGCCTACCGAATCGCTAATCCCATAGTCGAGATTCTTGGCAGAAGTGGGATAACTCCCAATGCTCTTACCTTTATCAATCTGGCTCTGAGCATGGTTGCAGCCTATGTTATCGCTACAGGGCACTTTGTTCTCGGTGGGGTTTTGGTCCTGGTTTCAGGCTTGTTCGACCTTCTTGACGGAGCTTTGGCTCGCTTCACCAAACAAAGTACGAAGTTTGGCGCCGTCCTGGATTCAACAGTTGACCGCATTTCCGAAGCGGCGACTCTTTGTGGCCTCTTGATCTGGTATGCGCCACAAGAAGAGGCCAGTCTAGAAATCATGCTTATTATTGTGGTTTTGATTGGTTCCTTCCTGATCAGCTATATAAGGGCTCGGGCAGAAGGCGTCGGTTGGCAATGCCAGGTTGGCTTGTTTACTAGAGCAGAACGGGTTATAGTATTAGCAATAGGTTTATTGATAAATCAGATTCTCATTGCTCTATGTATTCTGGCGGTCTTTGTCGTTATTACGGTGATTCAAAGGCTGGTTTACGTATGGAAGCAAGGAAAAGTTAAAGGAGATTAGGTGTCCGTTGTAGCTATAGTGGGAGGGCAGTGGGGTGACGAAGGCAAAGGAAAGATAATTGACCTGTTAGCTGAGAAAGCGAAGATAGTGGCTCGCTTCTCCGGGGGAGATAATGCTGGCCACACTGTGATCAACCCTTATGGCAAGTTCCGTCTGCATCTCGTCCCTTCGGGCATTTTTTATCCCCAAGTAACCTGTATTATCGGCAATGGCGTGGCTATTAACCCGGCAGTACTCCTTCAAGAAATAGATGACCTACAAAGCCATAGTATCGGCATAAGTCGCCTCTTCATAAGTGACCGCGCTCACTTGATCATGCCCTATCACACCATACTCGACAAACTGGAAGAAGAAAGGCGCAGTAAAGGCGCATTGGGTACCACGCTCAGAGGAATCGGACCTGTCTTTGCTGACAAAGTAGCCCGTATTGGAATTCGTGCCGGAGATTTGTTAAATAAGGGCGTATTCATGAGTCGCCTGAAGTCTGCCCTGGAACTGAAGAATATTATCCTGACCAAA
Source organism: Chloroflexi bacterium RBG_13_51_36 (assembly GCA_001796515.1). GTDB lineage: Bacteria > Chloroflexota > Dehalococcoidia > GIF9 > AB-539-J10 > RBG-13-51-36. The sequence goes on along the minus strand of MGMS01000032.1, from coordinate 9,123 downwards.
GTGTATCGAGCTTCGCCCCTATCCCTGGATGAGATCTACCAGCAATATTGCCACTATGGGGAGCGGCTCGTCCCTTTCGTCCGGGAAACCAGTTCCATGATTCGCGAAGCGGCGGCAAAGGGGCAGCTGGTTTTACTGGAAGGTGCGCAGGGAGCCTTGCTTGACCCTGATTTTGGCACCTATCCCTATGTGACCTCATCTTCACCACTGGCCGGGGCAAGCTGCGTCGGAGCGGGTCTGGGGCCACGGGGAATTGACCGTGTGCTGGGCATATTTAAGGCGTATAACACCAGAGTGGGTGCCGGACCCATGCCCACAGAACTTAAAGACAAAACTGGTGACCTAATACGCGAAAAGGCCGGCGAGTACGGCGCTACCACAGGAAGGCCACGAAGATGCGGCTGGTTCGATGCCGTGGCAGGCCGCTTCAGTGTTCAAATAAATGGCCTTAGCGACATAGCTCTAACTCACCTCGATATCTACGATGGTTTCGCCTCAATTAAAGTATGCACCGCCTACAGATTCGAAGGCCAGCTTCTGACTTCCTTCCCTAGCGACATCTCCGTGTTAGAAAAATGCCGACCTGTCTACGAGAAATTGGACGGCTGGCAAGAATCAATAAATCAGGCCCGAAGTTTCGAGAAGCTGCCCTCTGAGGCTAGCAATTACGTGTCCCGCCTTGAAGACCTCCTTTCTTGTCCCATCAATCTCGTTTCCGTAGGACCAGATAGGACGGAAATCATTGAAAGAAATCCGAAATCCGCAGTGCGAAATACTAAACGTTAGAAAGCGGAGATTAACCCCTCTCATCAAAACACAAACTACCACAACGCTTTTGGTATTTGAGTTTAGATATTTGGATTCGTTTGGAGCTTAGGAATCAGGACCTGCAATCTATCCAGAAATAGGCAGATCTATCTTATAGTTCTTCAGTGTTGTCTTTATGAGATCGGCCGATTTTTCATCAGGCTCAACCAGAGGCAAGCGAGGTTTACCCACCGGAAAACCTAGATAGTTCAGTGCCCACTTAACAGGTACTGGATTGGAAACAATAAACAGGGCATTCACCAGAGATAATAAGTGTCTGTGAATCTTGGCTGCTTCTCCATGTTTGCCGTTGAGGAACTTCTCTATCATGTTCTTTATCTGGATTCCTACCAGGTGAGAGGCAACACTAATCACGCCGTAACCACCCAGAGTCAGTATGTGGAGGGTATCGCTGTCGTTACCACTGTAGACGAGGAAATCTTCCCTGACCCCCTGAATAATCTCAGCTATCTGTCCGAAATTACCGCTGGCCTCCTTCACACCCATGATGTTATCAATCTGGCTCAGTTTGATTAGCGTATCAGCAGCAAGATTGGTGACCGTACGTGACGGCACATTGTAGATGATGCAAGGCAAGGTAGTACTCCGGGCAATGGTTTTGAAATGTTCCCATAATCCTTGCTGGGTCGGCCGATTGTAGTAGGGAACTACCAAGAGACAAGCATCAACCCCGATCTTTTCCGCTTCCTTGGTCAACTCCTGGCTTTCTTTGGTGTCGTAGTTGCCTGTGCCGGCAACCACTGCTCCACGGTCGCCTACTACTGATTTTATTTCGGCGAAAAGCCGCAATTTCTCTTCCATGTTCAAAGTGGGGCACTCGCCGGTGGTGCCCGAGACCACCAATCCATCGCTACCCGAATCCAGCAAAGACAACGCGAGCTTCCCAGCTAGTCGATAGTCAATCTCACCCCGAGCATCAAAAGGCGTTACCATGGCTGTCAGCAAGCGACCAAGCCTGTGCTTCCCTGAAGAATTCGCGGGGCCTCCGGAGATTCTGGCCTTATTCATTCAAACTGGCTAGACTTTGCTTAACGCCCACCCAGTCCCTCTCTATACCTGTCTCAGCAATCTGCACAGCGTTTAGAGCCGCACCCTTACGCACATTATCAGCCACTATCCACATAACTAGTCCGTTTGGGTGCGAGACATCTTTTCTGATTCGCCCTACGAATACGTGGTCTGACCCACTGGCAGCCCACGGTTGAGGGTAGAAACTGACGGTGGGGTCGTCAAGTACCCTGACTCCCGCAGCCTGAGCCAGAATCTTCTTTGCTTCATCAGGAGTGATGGGTGAACCGAATTCTACGGTAACTGCCTGGCTATGTCCAAACCAAACTGGAACCCGGACACAGGTGGCTGAAATAGCTATGTTTTCGGTATGCCATATCCTCCGCGCCTGTTCTGCTATTCTCTGTTCCTCCCTGGTATATCCGTTATCCAAAAACACGCCGATCTCCGGCAATACATTGAAGGCTATTTGATGAGAATAGACATGAGGACAAATACGGCGCCCTTCCAAGACTAATCGTGCCTGATTTGTCATTTCTTTCAGTGCGGCACTGCCGCTGCTTGAGACCGACTCATAAGTGCTCAGCACAATCCTCTTTATGGGATTGACCTTGTGCAAGGGATGAAGCGCTACGACCATTTCGATTGTGGAGCACCTCGGACTGGCGATTATCCCCTTATGCCATTCCATATCCTCAGGATTGACTTCGGGGACTACCAATGGGACCGTAGAACTCATATCGAAAGCACCACTATCATCAATGACCACCGCACCAGTTTCAGCGGCCAAGGGCGCTAACCTACGGCTTATATCAGCACTGACAGAGAAGAAGGCGATGTCAACATCGCGAAACAGTTCCGGTTTCGCTTCCTTAACTTCGATTCTTTGATGATTGAAGAGTAGTTTCACCCCGGAAGAATACTGGGGCGACAGCAATTGGATGGAAGCTACGGGAAACTTATGTTGCTCAAGTACCTTGACAATTTCCTGCCCCACAATGTCGGTAGCGCCGACAATGGCCACATTGAATCCTTCCATGACGTTTCCTATATCTTTAGCAGGGCATCCAACCCGCAAGTCAGCCCCTTACGTTTCATCACTTCCTTGATTGCCAGGACAACGCCAGGCAGATAACACTCGCGACTTATGGCATTGTGACGTAAGCTAAGAGTCTCACCTGTTCCGCTAAATACAACTTCTTGTCCAGCCATGAAACCCGGCAACCTCAAGCTATGGATAGCTATGCCATCCATTTCTCCTCCTCGAGTATTGCTGAGTACTTCGTGTGCAACTTCCGGATGGGTGAATGGTTTGCCATGCGCTTGCGACATTGCTCTGGCCGTGGCGATAGCAGTCCCCGAAGGAGCATCAGCTTTCTTGTCGTGATGCATCTCGATAATCTCGGCGTGATCAAAAAACTCGGCAGCCAATTTGGATAGACGTATCAGAAGTGCCGCACCCACAGAGAAATTGGGTGCCACCACCGCTCCTACCTTATGCCTCCGACACAGGTCTTCAATCTCTGCCAGATTCTCCTGGGAAAGGCCAGTGGTGCCTATGACCATGTTGACTTTCCTTCTAGTAGCAACGCGGGTGGCTGTCATTGAGACCTCCGCATTAGTGAAATCTACCACCACATCCGCATCACAGTTGTTCAAGAGCGAGTCCAAATCGGAAGAAAGGGGTATCAGTTCGGGAGCCTCAGTCAAAGGGAGGTATTGCTGGGTTACTTCCTTTTCTACGGCGCCTACTGCCCTTAATCCGGGCTCGCAAACCACAGCTTTAGTTATCTCTTGCCCCATCCTACCCAAAGCGCCATTGATCACCACTCTTATCGGTTCTAAAGAAGCAGCCATGTTCCTTTCTCCCCCCCCATCAGCAAAGCAATTTATTTGGTGCGTCTGTCACGCTGTTCATCCCTCTCACGGGAGTGAACAAATTTCCTACGATGGTCCCCGGGAGCCGAGGAATTCTTGACTCTGGCGCCAGGGACGTTGGGAAGCCCCTCCAATATTGCTTTGCGCGATAAATTTATCCTGCCGGAACCGTCAATGCCGATGACCTTCACCATTATTTCATCCCCCACTTTGACCACGTCTTCGACTTGCGGTACATGATAATCGGCAAGCTCGCTGATATGAACCAGGCCTTCCTTTCCCGGCAGAATCTCTACCATGGCCCCAAAATTGAACAACCTGGTTACTTTCCCGGTGTAAATCTCTCCCTGCTCCACTTCCCGAGTCAAGTCCTGAATTATTTTGATTGCTTTCTGCGCCGCCTCTTCATTTGGAGAACCGACGAGAACCTTACCATCATTCTTTATGTCTATAGTTGTTTTGGTCTCCTCTATAATAGACCTGATAATCCTGCCTCCAGGACCGATGACGCTCCCAATCTTGCTCTGATCAATCGTTATTTCATACATCCTGGGAGCATAGGGACTAAGTTCAGAGCGACTAGCATCAATAGCTAGACCCATCTTCCCCAGTATTTCCAGCCTGGCCTCGCGAGCCTGATTCAAACCTTCAGCCAAAATGTCGTAGCTTATTCCCTGCAGCTTGATATCAAGCTGCAAAGCCGTGACCCCACGAGCTGTGCCAGCGACTTTGAAATCCATGTCGCCATAGGCGTCTTCCATGCCCACAATGTCAGTCAAAATGACATAGCTGCCATCTCTTCCCGTAACCAAACCCATGGCTATGCCAGCCACAGGCGCCTTTACGGGCACACCCGCATCCATCAAAGACAGGGTCGAAGCACAAGCGCTAGCCATGGACGTGCTTCCGTGAGAGCTAAGTACCTCGGAAACCAAGCGTATGGTGTAAGGAAAATCCGCCTCCGACGGCAACACCGGTGCAATGGCCCGTTCCACCAAAGCACCATGGCCTATCTCGCGCCTCCCGGTAGTTCCTATTCGTTTCACCTCGCCTGTAGAAAAGGGAGGAAAATTGTAATGATGCATAAAGCGCTTGGTTTCTTCCAATCCCAAGCCGTCCAGAAGCTGCTCCCGACTTGTAGACCCCAGAGTAGTGATAGTCAACACCTGGGTTTCTCCACGGGCAAACAATCCCGAACCATGGGTTCGAGGAAGGATGCCAACTTGACAGCTGATAGGACGAATTTCCTTGGTCTGGCGACCATCAACGTGCTGCCTCGTCTGCAATATCTTTTCCCTGACGGTAGCTTTAAGTTGGGTTTCAAAAGTAACCTTGATATCATTCTCCGGGAAAGATTCAACTAACTTACTCTTTACTTCTTCCCTGAGAGACGTCAAAGCTTTATCTCTTTGCAGCTTCTCTGGTTCCTCCAAAACCCGGCTCAATCTCTCACCGAGCATGGAGATGACTTGAGACAAAAGCTCAGGAGCAAGCTCCTTAGATTCGATTCTTACCTTGGTCTTGCCGTGAGTTTGCTGTATCTCCTCTTGAAGTTTAATGACCTCCCGATTCGCCTCACGTCCTAACTTGATTGCCTCGACCAATATTCCTTCGGAAACCTCTTTTGCGCCCGCTTCCACCATCACAATGTCTTTACCAGTACTGGCAACAATCAAATCGAGCAAGCTATTCTCTATTTGAGCCAAGGGAGGATTCACGACTAGAGCATCGTTTAGATAGCCGACGTGCACCGCCGATATGGGACCGGAGAACGGGATATCCGATAATGTCAAGGCTGCCGAAGCCCCGATAAGGGCACAAATATCAGGGTCATTTTCCTGGTCCACAGATAGCACCGTCGCCACAACCTGGACATCATAATGAAACTCTTTGGAAAGGAGAGGGCGCAGGGAACGATCGATGAGTCGACTGGTTATGACCGCTTCCTCAGTAGGCCGTCCTTCCCGTCTGATAAAGCTGCCAGGTATTTTACCCGCGGCATAGAGTCTTTCCTCGTAGTCTACTGTTAGTAGAGCAAAATCTACCCCCTCTCGGGGTTCAGAACTCGAACAGGCGGTAACCAGGACAACCGTGTTGCCATATTGAACAGTGACAGCACCATTGGCTTGGTGAGCGAATTCCCCTACCCGGATGCTAAGTGTTCTGCCAGCTACTGAACGCTCAAAAACATCAGACATATTATTCCCTCAAGCTCAATCTGGTAATAAGAGAATAATACCGTTCCGGCGCCGTTCTGTTCAGGTAGCCCAGAAAACGCCTGCGCTTGCCTATCACTCCATGGAGTGCATGCCGACAGTGTCGGTCCTGAGGATACAGCTTAAGGTGTTCCGTTAGCCGATTTATCCTCTCGCTAAGCAGAGCGACCTGGACCTCGACAGACCCGCCATCATTTTCCCTAAGTCTAAACTGGGTGATGATTTCTCCTTTTCTTTCTTTATCCACTATCACAAACTCCCTAATTTAATAATGCCCTATATCATATCACGACAAAAGAAACTTGTATAGAAATTGACCTTGAGAGGTAGATGCCTTATAATTGGCCAGTAAAGGCAACTTTTTATGCACGAAAGTTGCGGCGTTTTTGGTGTTTACGCTCCAGGCATAAATGTAGCTCAAACTACGTTTTTTGCCTTGTTTGCCTTACAACATCGTGGCCAGGAGAGTGCCGGCATCGCTGTCACCGATGGCAGTGGAGTGAAGGTACATACTCGTATGGGCTTGGTGTCGCAGGCATTCACGGAAACTGACCTCGCTTTGCTCCAAGGACATATCAGCGTCGGCCATAATCGCTACTCCACTACAGGGTCAAGCAAACCGATGAATGCCCAGCCCATCATAGCAGAATCGGAGGGATCGACCATTGCCATCGCACATAATGGCAACATCATCAACGCAAAACTGCTTCGCGATGAGCTCCAACAGCGAGGCTATCAGTTCCATACCAGCAGTGATTCTGAAGTCATCGCCAAGCTGATTCTGGCCTCCCCCGGCCAGAACTGGCAGGAAAAGATAGGACACGCCATGCACCGCCTCAAGGGAGCTTATTCCTTGGCAATATTAACTGAGAATAAACTGATTGGAGTTCGTGACCCCTTCGGTGTTCGTCCTCTATGCCTGGGAACTATTGACGGCGGATGGTGCATTGCCTCGGAAAGCTGCGCCCTGGACCATATAGGTGCCCAATTCATAAGGGAGATCGAGCCCGGTGAGATTCTCATTATTGATAACGAGGGAGTTCACAGCTTTAGGGAGGAAGGCGATAGAAAGGCCTTATGCATCTTTGAGTACATCTACTTCGCCCGTCCCGACAGCATCATCCAGGGCAAACTACTCTACCCGGCCAGGGAAGCCATGGGTAGAATATTGGCCGAAGAATATCCCGTCGATGCAGATTTCGCCATGGGTGTTCCTGATTCGGCAACTGCCGCCGGCATTGGCTATTCTCATGCCTCAGGAATCCCGTATTGCGAATGCCTGTTAAAAAACCGCTATGTAGGACGTACCTTTATTGAGCCTGAACAAAGGATACGAGAGCTTGGTGTCCAACTGAAATTCAATCCCCTTTCCAGCGTAATTGCTGGGAAAAGGCTAGTGGTCGTCGACGACAGCATTGTCCGCGGTACCACTACTCCCCGTGTGGTTGGCATGCTCAGAAAAGCCGGCGCCGCAGAGGTTCATCTCCGCATCTGCGCTCCACCTATCCGCTACCCCTGCTTCTTTGGAGTAGATATGGCTACCAAATGGGAACTCATCGCCGCCAGAAAGACTGTCCCGGAAATCAGGGAGCACCTCGGTGCTGATTCGCTGGGATATCTTAGCCTTGACGGCTTGATTCGGGCTGTGGGCCTCCCCAGAGATATCTTCTGTCTTGCCTGTTTTACCGGAGAATATCCGATTCCAGTCCAAATAGAAATGGATAAGCTGGCCTTGGAAGCCCTTCCCCAGGAGGACCTCATTGGAGCCGACCACTAAAAAGGCCTATGCGCTCTCTGGTGTAGACATCAGTCTTGCTGACAAAGTAAAAAAAGTCATTGCAGGACAAGCTCGCACTACTTTCCGCTCTGGTATTCCGAGCCAACCTGCGGATTTGTTCCTCCGACGTGACCCAACGTAATACGTATCTATGAAGGTACAGGTTTTGCGCAGAATTGGATATAATAATATAATAAGCATTATTCAAACGGAGGGTATTGATGGTGCCTAAGACATATGCAGATGCGGGTGTGGATATTCAGGAAGCTGTCAGCTTGAAAGAAAGAATAGGGAAGCTCGCTGAGTCCACGTTCAACAAACAAGTCTTCGCCCTTCACGACGAGCTAGGGCTTTTCTTCGACCCAACCAGATTCAAAAGGTTCAAAGCCCTATTTCGTTTCAAGGGGGCTCTCCTAGTGTCTAGTGTTGATGGAGTCGGTACCAAAACCAAGATAGCGGCGGCCATGAACAATTATGGCTCGCTCGGCTTCGACCTAGTTCATCACAGTGTTAATGACATTCTGATACGTGGCGCAATTCCATTGTTCTTCTTGGACTACATCGCTATGGGGAAGTTGGCACCGACGCAAGTAGAGGCCATTGTTCAGGGGTTAGCTCAAGCCTGCCTAGAGGTTGGCTGCGCCCTCATCGGCGGCGAGACCGCCGAGATGCCAGGAGTCTATTATCCTGGAGAGGTTGACATAGTAGGCTTCATTGTGGGAGCTGCAGAAGAAGATGCCATAATAGATATCAACACAATCGCCCCTGGTGATATTATTGTTGCGCTACCGTCCAGTGGATTGCACACCAATGGCTACTCTCTGGTGCGCACGGTGTTCAATTTAGATAATGACAAATCGCCTTTGCAGAGATTCTATCCAGAATTGGGGAACACCTTGGGCGCAGCACTTCTCGAGCCCCACCGCTGCTATTTGGGGCAATTGAAGCCATGGTTGCCGAAGAAGACAAAAGAAGGATGGCAAAACAAGAAACTCAAGGGCCTAGCACACATAACAGGCGGCGGTCTGCCTGTGAATTTGACTCGTACTTTGCCGAAGGGATTTGCAGCTCACATACACAAAGCGAGCTGGGAAGTGCCGCCACTGTTCCGCATCATAGAGAAGGCTGGTCCTGTGGCTGAAGACGAGATGTTCCGCACATTTAACATGGGCATCGGTATGGCAATAGTGCTATCGCCCACAGACGCCAATGACTTTGTTGCCTCAGTTCCCGAAGCCTTCGCGATTGGCGAGATTGTGGAGGGGGAGCGGAGAGTAATCTTAGACTAAGTAAACACGTTTGACTCTCGGAGACAACTAGGTGCGCGCCATAATCAGTGTTTCGGATAAATCGGGGGTGGTCGATTTTGCCCGGGGTCTAAAAGAACTGGGCATCGAGATATTCAGCACCGGCGGC